>CAZYHC010000025.1:14918-63987 GCA_964646625.1 uncultured Anaerolineales bacterium | reverse complement strand
TATCCACACTGACGCGGGTGGTGGTGTTGGTCTGGAGGTCACGCACGAAGACGTCCGCCAGCCCGTTGCCGTCGCCGGCCACCAGATCGGTGGCAAAGGACCGGAAGGCCACGTAGCGCCCGTCGGCCGAGATGGATGAGTCCCCGCTCCAGCTATCAGAGTCGCCGCCGGCGGTATCCACACTGGCGCGGGTGGTGGTGTTGGTCTGCCGGTCACGCACGAAGACGTCCTGCGTACCGTTGCCGTCGCCGGCCACCAGGTCGGTGGCATTGGACTCGAAGGCCACGTAGCGCCCCTCGGCCGAGATGGAGGGGTCTCCGCTGGTGTTATCAGGGTCGCCGCCGGCGATGTCCACGCTGACGCGAGTCGTAGTGTCCGTTCGCCGGTCACGCACGAAGACGTCCGTCATACCGTTGCCGTCGCCGACCACCAGGTCGGTGGCCGCGGACTCGAAGGCCACGTAGCGCCCCTCGGCCGAGATGGAGGGGTACTCGCTCGTGCCATCAGAGTCGTCGCCTGTGGTATCCACGCTGGCCCGTTCGGTGCCCGGCGGGTCGGCGTAGGCCGTAGCCAGGCAAAGCAGCAGCAACACCAGCGCCAGGCCCAGCCGCAAGATTACTTTTTCTTGTTTCATTTCTTGACCTCCTTTTTGCAGAGAGATAGATGGAGAGGCTGGTAAAAACCGCCCTCTTCCTGTCCAAAGGAAAGGAACGGCATTACGTTGAGGCAACGTTGTAACTGCCGCTACGTTGTCATTATCTGTATAATAAATATATCATGAAGTTCAGATTTTGTCAAGTTGGAAAAAAGTAAAGACATAAGACACTATTATAGATATTTCTTTTAACAAAGCTGCCTCCAAAACGATCCGGGCCAGCGGAGCCGTCCTTTCTCCGCGCTCCAATCCGTTGACACTCTGTTTACAGGTCGGGGCTTGTGTGCTATAATCTGCTTGAAGTATGAACCTGGAGGCAGACGAGGTGTCAAGCGTGAGCCGTTTTCGCCATCTTTTCCGTCTTTGCGCGCCTGCTGCAATTTTGCTTTTGGCCTTTGCCCTGCGCCTCTACCGCCTGGATTACCAAAGCATCTGGTGGGACGAAGGGCACAGCATCTCTATGGCCCGCCACAGCCTGGCAGCCATCCCCACCCTGCCGGGCATGGACGTGCATCCGCCGCTCTATTTCTACACCCTGCACCTCTGGATGGATTGGGCCGGGCGGAGCGAGTTTGCCCTGCGCTTTCTCTCTCTCCTGTTCAGCCTGGCGAGCGTGGCCCTGCTCTACCGCTTTGGCAGGGATATGGGTAACTTGGCGCTGGGTCTGCTGGCGGCGGCCATTGGCGCTCTCTCGCCCCTGCACCTCGCCTACGCCCAGGAAGTGCGGATGTACGCCATGGTCACCTGCCTGTGCCTGCTCTCTGCCTACGCTTTGTACCGGGTCATGCGGCACGACGATGTAGCTTCCTGGCTGGTCTACGTCTTCGCCACCGCTGCCAGCCTGTACGCCCACTATTTTGTCCTGTTCCTGATCTTCTTCCAGAACGTTTTCTGGCTGGTCGTCACCGTCTGGAGACGACGGAAAGAGTGGCGCCTGGACTTGCTCAAGTGGGTGGGTGCCCAGGTGGGGATCGTGGCACTGCTGGCCCTCCAGTTGAAAATCGCTGCCCGCCAGGTGACGGCCTACGAGAACGTCAACCTCTCGCCTCCCACTCTGAGGACCTTCGTCCTCCAGTGCTGGCAATCCTTCACGGTGGGCCTGACCATCGACTTTGACAGGGCGCTGCCCCTGATGGTCGGCCTGGCCCTGCTCCTGCTGGTCGGCCTGGCCCTGCATTTTTTGCGCAAGGAGGGCAGGCTGGAGGCCCTGAGCTTCTGGCTGCTCTGGGCCTGGTTCGTGCTGCCTCTGCTGGCCTATTACCTGGTGCTTCAGCGACGGGCTTCCTTCGCCCCCCGGTACCTGATATTCGTCACCCCGGCCCTCTACCTCCTGCTGGCTTATGCTCTCCACGTTTTGTGGAAGATGGGACGCAAGGTGCCTGGCACTTCCAAAAGTGCCAGGCACCTGCCAAAAATCTGGGCCGCACCCTGGCTGGGCGGCCTGGGAACGCTTTTCGTCCTGGCCGCCTTCGCCGTCGCCGGGTGGTCCTATTATTTCAACCCCGACCACTTCAAGGACGACACGCGGGGGCTGGCCCGTTTCCTGGAGGCCGAAGCGAGCGAGAACGACGTCGTTTTCATCGACGTGCCCCATCCCCTCGATTACTACTACCAGGGACCGGCCCCGGCCAGCTACCTCTTCGTCGATATCCACACCGTAGCCGACACCCTGACCCGGCTGTGTCAGGGCCGGGAGCGGCTTTTCTTCGTCCGCTGGCGTCAATCGGACACCGACCCCCGCGGGGCCGTCCTCTTCCTGCTGGATAAATACGGGCAATACCTGGGACATAGAGGTTTCCGGGGCTACGACGTGGTCTGGTATGGTCTGCCGCAGGAGGTGGCTTTTTCATTGGCCCCGGCCTTCGAGGCGGTGCAGGTTGATTTTGGGGGACGGCTGGCCCTGGGGGGGCTGGCTTTTGGCGGTCGGGGACAGGGAGAGACCAGCACCGAGGACGAGGTGCGGCCACACTCCGCGCCCGCCGGCCGTAAAATGTGGGTCGCTCTTGGGTGGCAGGTCCAACGGGAGGTCGAGGAGGGGTATAAGGCGGCCCTCTATCTGCGAGATGGACGAGGCCATCTGGTGGGCCAGGCCGACAGGATACTGCTCAACGACAGGCACCTGCGCACCTTCGGCTGGCAGCCTGACGAGGTAGCCATCAACGTCTACACCCTGGTCGTCGCCCCGGGCACGCCGCCGGGGGAATACGTCCTGGGGACGAGCGTTTACTCGCCGGACACCCTGGAGCGACTGGACGTGCTCGACGAAAACGGCGCTCCCCAGGGCACGGTAGCCGTCCTGGGCACGATGCAGGTGGTGCGGCCCCATACCCCGCCCGACGTGGCGGCTCTGGACATCCAGCACCCCCTCTCTATTCCCTTGAACGAGGAGATCGAGCTTTTGGGCTACGACCGAGGAGAGGGGGAGGGGATCGTCGCATCCGGCGAGGTGTGGCCTTTAACCCTCTATTGGCGGGCGCGGACCGACGTGGAGGGGGATTACCTGGTACGCCTGTATCTGCGGGATGGGGCCGGAGAGACCTGGAACGTGTTGGAGACCAGACCTGTGGCCGGCACCTATCCCACCACCGCCTGGCAAAAAGGGGAGGTGCTGCGCGATTGGTACGATCCGACCATCGCCGCCGACAGGCCGCCGGGCGATTATCACCTGATGTTGAGCCTGGTCGAGGGGGAAGCCGCAGCCGGAGAGGTCGATCTGGGCCCACTGCGAGTGGAGGGTCGGGCCAGGGTTTTCGAGGTGCCGCCGGATATCCAGCACCCGCAGCGGGCTAATCTGGGCCACCGGGTGGAATTCCTGGGCTACGATTTAAACGCCGCAACCATCAAAGCCGGCCACGTGCTGCGCCTGACCCTCTACTGGCGGGCACTGGCCGAGATGGAAACGAGCTACAAGGTCTTCACCCACCTGCTCGACGGACAGAACAAGATTTGGGGCCAGCAGGACAGCGTTCCCGGCCGCGGAACAGTGCCCACCACAGGCTGGGTGGAAGGCGAGGTCATCGCCGACGAGTACGAGCTGGTCGTCGAGGCCCAGGCTCCACCCGGCCAGTATCAACTGGAGATCGGGATGTACGACGAGGCTACGGGGGAGCGGCTGCCCGTCCTCGACGAAGCAGGGCACACCAGGGATAATAGAATCCTGCCGGGAGAGGTGACTGTCGAGTAAACATAGAACCTATATATGAGGAAGCTACTTATGAGTTTTAAGAATTTTGTAAAGTTGTGGGGCCCTGTGATCGTTTGGGGCGGGATAATTTTTTATTTTTCTTCCCTGCCGGGCTCGAAAGTGCCCCGCCCTCCTTTCTGGGATTTGGTGATGCAAAAGACAGCCCACATTTTTGAGTATGCGATGCTTTATTTTTTAGTGTTTCGGGCCGTTAACAACCCGATTGTTAAGGGAAAAAGCCATTGGTTTTTACCCTTCGCTTTTTGTCTCTTGTACGCTATGTCTGACGAATTCCATCAAAAATTTACCCCTGGCCGAAAAGCAACCCTGAAAGATGTTGGGTTTGATTTTCTTGGTATGTTATTGTCATTTACGTTATTATCATTTTGGCAAACAAGAAAAAGGGTAGGAGTCAACAAATAGCAAAACGGTCACTATTCATGCATTACCTCGGTTATTAATCCATTGACGGTGTGCCGTTGAGCCTGGAGTTGGCGATGAGTTTCAACCGAACGGGACACCCTATCGCGGGGCTGGCTATTTGCAGTTACGGGGAAAAAGAGGTATAATAAGTTATCACAAGTTTAGGAGGATAAAGCACTATGCCCAAACGCACCTACCAACCCAAGAAAAGACGACGCAAGCGGGTGCATGGGTTTCGGGCACGTATGCGTACTAAGGACGGGCGGAACGTGCTCAAGGCCCGTCGCCGCAAGGGGCGGAAGAGGTTGACGGTCTGAGTCTGAAGAGGGAATATCGTTTAACGAAGAACGCGCAGTTTCAGAAGGTTCGGGAAGAGGGCCACTCCTGGGCCCATCCGCTTTTGGTGCTTGGCGCTCTGGCCAATGATCTGGAGTATAGCCGCTTCGGTTTCTCCGTCAGCCGCCGGATCGGCAAGGCCGTCCAACGTAACCGGGTCAAACGTCTTATCCGAGAGGCGGTCAGGCCTCGTCTGGAAACCGTAGTCGGGGGCTGGGACCTGGTGTTTATTGCCCGCCCTCCCGTCCAGGGAGCCAGCTTCCACCAGGTAGATCGAGCCGTCGAGCAATTGCTGAGACGCGCTCGTTTGCTGAAGACCACTATCTCCGAACCGGTTCCTTTCTCTCCCTCTTCCGAGGCTGAGGGAGTTGATACAGGCTGATGAAAGCTATCGCTTTGGTGGCTCTTAGAGTATATAAGAAGACTTTATCTCGTGTTCTTCCTCCTGCCTGTCGTTTCACGCCCACCTGTTCGGAATACGCTTATCAGGCCATTGAAAAATATGGGCTGCTCAAGGGCGGCTGGATGGCGCTCAAACGTTTATCCCGCTGCCACCCCTTCAATCCGGGTGGGTACGACCCCGTCCCGTAAAATAAGATGTGGAGGATCCTGGTTTTGAAAAAAATTTTGACGGGAGGCAAGTTTGCCTTCTTGCTCTTGTTACCACTACTGGCTATCGCGTTGACAGGCTGTGGTGGGGGGCCGCTGGCCGGTAGCTGGCCGGGGCTGACGGTCGTTGACGGTACGGTTTACACCACTTTGACCGGCGCAAAAGTTTACGCCCTCAGGGCCGATACGGGCGCTAAACGATGGGAATTTCCCACCGAGGAGGATAAGATAAAAGAACCCTTCCACGCCGCTCCCGCCGTAGGAGAGGGCCTGGTTTTCGTCGGTTCTTACGGCAACAACCTGTATGCTCTGGACACTGAGACGGGAAAACAGCGGTGGTCCTTCGCCGCCGGGGGGCCCATTGTGGCCAATCCGGTGGTAGCCGGAGATACGGTTTACGTCGGTTCGACCGACTATCGGCTGTATGCCCTGGAAGCCTCTTCGGGCACCAAACAATGGGAATTCGAGACCGGCAATTGGGTGTGGGCCGCCCCCCTGATGGCTGGTGACAGTCTCTACCTTAGTTCGATGGATCACAAGGTCTATCGCCTCAAGGCCGAGAATGGTCAAAAGGAGTGGGAGTTCCAGGCCGGGGGGGCCATAGCCGATACCCCGGCGCTGGCCGGCGAGATGCTCTATTTTGGGGCCTTCGATAGCAAGGTGTACGCTTTGGACGCCAACAATGGCGAGGTCCAATGGGAGTTTTCGGCTGAAGGCTGGATGTGGGGCACTCCCCTGGTGGTCAGTGACACCCTTTACGTCGGCTCCCTGGATAAGAAGGTCTATGCTCTCGCAGCCCAGAGCGGAGAAAAAATCTGGGAGTTTCCCACTGCCGGAGCGGTGCGTGCCAGTCCGATCATGACTGATGGTACCCTGTACATCGGCTCGGAGGATGGTCAGTTGTACGCCCTGGAGGCAGAGAGCGGGACACAAAAGTGGGCCTTCTCGCCCCAGGACGTTGAAGCAGCCTCGCCCTTGCTGAGCAGTCCTGTCCTGGTCAGCGATACACTCTACGTCGTCTCTCTCGGCGGACACGTTTATGCCCTGGACGCCACCACCGGCCAAGAACGGTGGACCTTTTTCCCTGCCGAACAGAAATAGGAGGTAATTTTTTAGTGTCAGGAATCCCAGAAATCTGGACCATTTTCTTTTTTCAGCCTATGCTCAACGGCCTGCTCTATTTATACGACCTGTTGGGCCACAACTTCGCCCTGAGCATCACTATTTTCACCTTGCTGGTGCGGCTCATCACCCTGCCCCTGACCCTGCCCCAGCAGAGATCAGCCAAAAAGATGCAAGAGCTTAAGCCTGAACTGGACGAGCTACAAAAAAAGTACAAAGATGACAAAGAAACGCTAACTCAAAAGCAGATGGAGCTTTACAGACAACACGGCATGAACCCTGTGGCCGGTTGCCTGCCGATGCTGATCCAGTTCCCCATCTGGATCGGACTATATCAATCGATCGTTCAGGCTCTATCCAACAGCCCTTTGCCCTTATTACATCTCTCCAAGAACATCTACCCCACTCTCCCCCACTTATCGCGTCTGGTTCCTCTGGAAGACCGTTTCCTGTGGATGACTTTGGGCAACCCCGACCCGTATTACGTGCTGCCTGTCCTGGTAGCCGTCACCATGTACCTCCAGCAGAAGTTGATGACCACGCCGGGTAGCGATCCCCAAACATCTTCGATGAACCAGACCATGCAATATACCATGCCTTTGATGTTCGGCTTCTTCAGTCTGCAATTCGCTTCGGGGCTGTCGCTTTACTTCATTATCTCCGCCGTAGTGGGGGTCGCCATCCAATACGTCCTGAACAACTGGGGTGAACTGCCGTTCCAAAAAGCAGCCCCCGTGCTGAAGACCCCGCAGAAGATAGAGCAAGCCGAGCCACAAAACGTACTAGAAGCTAAGAAAGGAAAGAGAGATGGCTCAAGAAAGAAAAAAAGAAAGCGTAGACGTTAGAGCCAAGAGCGTTGACGAGGCTATCGCCAAGGGCCTGGCCCAATTGAATAAGACCAGAGAAGAGGTTGAGATCGAGATCCTAAACCCTGGGAGCCGGGGTGTATTAGGTATTGGGGCCGAAGAAGCGGTGGTCAGGATGGTGTTCATCGAGCCTCCGACGCCAGCACCAGCCCCAGCACCTGAGCCTGAGCCAGAACCTGCACCAAAACCGGAACCAGCCGAAGGGCCTCCGCCCCCAGAGATAAGTGTCACCCAGTCAGCCCGAGAGGTTCTGACCGAGCTTCTAAAGCACATGGGAATAAAAGCCCAGGTGGTCATCAGCCCCCCCAAGGGTATCATGGCCGAGGATAGAGATATGCCCCCCGTCATCCTGGACATCACTGGCGATGACCTGGGCATCCTTATTGGACGGCGAGGTGAAACCCTGAACGCGTTGCAATACGTCACCCGCCTGATTGTCAGCCGCCAAACCAAGTATTGGGTTAACATCATCGTTGACGTGGAAGAGTACAAAGTACGCCGCGAACGTTCGCTCAGACAGTTGGCCCAGAGAATGGCCGACAGAGTGGCCGCCAGTGGCAAAGCGGTGACCCTGGAGGCCATGCCAGCCTACGAGCGGCGCATCGTCCACGTTACCCTGCGTGACAATGAAGCGGTAACGACCAAGAGTGTGGGCGAAGGTACCAGCCGTAAGGTGATGATCCTCCCCAAAAGCTAGCTCCTTATCTGCGGTCTAATCGTTCGTCCGGGGGGAGCAAGAAAGCCGCAAATCCCCTGATAACTGGTGATGGTAGAAATGAAAGAGATGCCCCATGCCCCCAGATTTCCTCGTTATCGGTCACATCGTCAAAGACCTGCTGGAGGAAGGTTTCACCATCGGCGGGACGGCGGCCTACTCCAGCCTGACCGCCAGAAACCTGGGCCGCCGGGTAGGGATAATAACCAGCTTCGCTGCCGACTTCGATATAGGTGATCTACGGCCTGCCGCCCAGGTGGTCTGCCTCCCCTCGGCGGCCACCACCAGCTTTCAAAACATCTATCACGGAGAGACACGCCAACAGTTCGTCAATTCCTTAGCCGGTAAGATAGGGCCGGAGGCTGTGCCTGCGGCCTGGCGTCGTTGTCCCATTGTCCAGATAGGCCCTCTCGTCCAGGAGGTGGACGAGGAGATAGTGCACCTCTTTCCCCACTCTCTGGTGGGGGTCACTCCCCAGGGCTGGATGCGCCAGTGGGACGAGACAGGACGGGTCCGGGCCACAGTCTGGTCTCCTTCGGAGCAAGTCCTGTCCTCGATCAAGGTCCTGATCTTCAGCGAAGACGACGTGGCCGGCGACATGGCCCTGATTAGCGCCTACGCCGAACTGACCGACATCGTGGTGGTTACAAAGGGCTACAAAGGCTCGACCGTCTATCACGGTGGGCAGGCCAGGTATTTCCCCACTCACCAGGTGGTCGAGATCGATCCCACCGGGGCGGGAGACATCTACGCCGCCGCCTACCTGGTCAGGCTGGAAGAAACGGGCGACCCCTATGAGGCCGCCCGCTTTGCTAACTACGTGGCTACCCGGTCCGTGGAAAAAAGAGGGCTGGAAGGTGTACCGCGCCCTGAGGACATCATACACCTGAGATGACACGGCCCTGACCCCACCTGCTCCACCACTCCTACCTCGTATCTCGTTCTGTGCCCTCCAGGGCTTGAACCTTGACTTTTTAGGCTGAAAGTTTTATACTTAATATTGCAGCACCATCGTGAAAGGGGGATAGAAAATGAGGGCCAGAGGCTGGCTTCCGGCTACATCTCTGATTACAGTGGTTTGTCTGCTAGTGGTGAGCGCCTTCTATGTTTCTATCGCCTCAGCCACACCACCCCATCAGGAGGGCGATAACCAGCACCCCGATCCGGCGACCGAAGTGGTGGAGATGCGTACCGCTAACGCCAAATTTTATCCCACCGGCCCTGGACGGTACATGGCTATCGTCAGTGCCGGACCGATCCACTACCAGGATGAGAACGGACAGTGGCAGGACATCGATACCACCATCGTGCCCGCGCCCGGCGGTTACGCCGTAGAAACCAACAGCGTGAAGACCTACTTCCCGGCCCGGCTGGACACCGCCCGGGTCATCCGGGCCGAAGCCGAGGTGCAGGTCCCGGCCAAAGACCGGACCCGCCCCGCTGAGAGCAGACAGATGGTCGTGAAAGCCGGACAATGGCTCCCCGCCCCCGTCAATCAGGCTCCTGCGACCTTCATCAAAAAAGAGCTGTTCACGACCTGGCGGCCAGCCGCGATGCGTTTTCGCGACCAGGCCGGGCACGAAGACTTCATCGCCTCAGTGGCCCCGGCTGAGGGGGTAGTGGTGGGCAACGTCATAGCCTATCCAGGCGCTTTTCCCCACACTACCGAGGAATTTCAGGTGTTCCCCGGCGGGTTCAGCCACAGGCTCATTTTTTCAGCGCCGCCCAGGGCGCCGGCCGCCCACCTTTCGGGCCAGATCTACCTGGAATACGTGGGTTATCTCACCTTGCCCCCAGACTATTCCCTTTCTGCCGGGGGCAGGGCGCAGAAAGGAGAATTTATCACCTCTTCGGATATCGTCGTGCAGGATGCCAGCGGCAACGCGCTGACCTCTTTGGGCGCTACCTACGCTTACGAACAGGCCGACGATTCGCAAGGGGTAAGTGGAGCCTGTTCTGTCCAGCCAGAGGGTGAAAACTGGCGGCTGGCGATACGCCTTCCCCTAAGCTGGCTCACTGCCCCGGAGCGCACCTATCCGGTCGCCGTCGTCATTCCCCAGAGCGTGACCGGCAGTGTGCCCGATGCCGGTATAGACTCGGGAGGCGGCACCTGGAGCACAGACACCAGGTTTTTCGTGGGCTATCATACCGTAAATGGAATAGGGCGGGCTTTGGCCTATTGGAACGCCAGGGGTATACCCAACATGTGGATGATCAACTCAGCTCGCACTGAGCTTTACGCCCGTTCCGGGGCGTCTCTTAACTGCCAAATTACCACAAACCGGGTGACTTCGAACTGGAATGCCGACCAGGTCACCTGGAACCTGGCCCAGACGGGGATCAGTTGGGGCACGCCCGGCGGAGATTTTGTGGCTACGGCGGAAGCAACCACCACCGTAGATAGCACCTACCCGGGATACAAGAATATGGGCAGCATCACCGACCTGGTGGCCGAGTGGCACCAGGCAGATTGGTGGAATTGGGAGGGAGAAACGGGCACGGAGAACAGCGGGGTCATTTACAAGGGCACGGTCGAATCCGGCGGGACGGATATCTATCGTGAGTTTGACCGCAATAAGGCCGGAAGCTCTACCTGGCCTCGGTTGGGGCTCATGGACGTGGTTACCGAGCCGATAAGCCTGGCGGCATACGATCCCGTGAGCCGTCGCGTGCCCTCGCCGGATCGTTTCTCGCACGCCGCGCCCTCTTCCTGGGAGTGGCGAGCTTTTGGCCTGCGGGGTGGAGAGGGGTGCGATTACGACCTGTACCTCTGGGACAGGGCCGATACCGGCGATGCAGATGCCACTATATTGGCTTATTCAAACTTTATAAGCCGCTCGGTCGAGTTGGTGGCTATCAACAAAAAAGCGGCCCAGGAGGTGCGCTATCCCCTGGTCTGGCACTACAGTGGCAGGTGCAATTACGACATCGAGTTTGCACCCTCCACAGAGGACATCAGCACCAGCAGGACTTACGGCCCCTACACCATGAGCCCTGACCAGGTGTTGCGCACCTGGCAATTTAAACCTGCCGTCGGTCAGACCTACAGCTTCACCGTGCGTCCCGCCGTGGGCGACGCCGACCTGGCTATGGGTATTTTATCACCCAATAGGGGCGATTATCAGTCGCGGTCCGATATCGCTTACAGCGCCCAGGCGGATGCCGGTGGAGCCGGGGCCGTGGAAACTCTGCAATATGCTCCCGACAGCGATGATTATCACGCCCTGGTGGTCTGGAGCAAGGGGGCCACCTCGGCCACCACTTTTTCTCTCGATGTCGGCACGGGTGAGCGGACTTATCGGCGGTTTCTGCCTGCGGTGCTGAGCAATTACACCACTACCATACCATGTTCACCACTCAGCAACGGAGATTTTGAAAGCGACGGGAGCGGTTGGCGTTTCTCCTCAAGCGGCCTGGATTACCAGATCAGCACAGATGCACACGGCGGCAGCAAAGCCGCTGTGCTGGGGGCCTATAACTACGCCACCCCCTGTCAGGGAGGGATCCCGGTCAACGCCTATGCTGCTACGGAGCAATGTGTCCTGGTGCCCGACAGCGGTTCACCCACCCTGCGTTTCTGGTATCGGATCATGACTCAAGACCGTAAGGAGAGCATTCCGCCGGGTGGGACCACCCCGGTGCTGAAAGATACCCTGGACGTGATTGTAGCAGGCACAACCATCGACCAGATTAATCCCTACCCCAACGTTGGCTGTGATACGATTTTCGATGCGGGCTGGCTACAGTACTCGTATGACCTCAGCGCCTATAAGGGTAAAAGCATCACTTTGCGTTTCGAAGTCTGGAACAGACAGCACGACTGGTACGCTACCTGGGCCTACATCGACGATGTCACCATTCAATAAGTCACCCTTACATCGAGATGAATAGGGGAGAAGGACTTTGCCAGAGCTAGAAGGACGAACGCTCGGAAAATATCAAAATCTGGAACGCCTGGGCTGGGGCGGCATGGCGGAGGTGTATAAAGCCTATCAGGCTGGTCTGGACCGTTACGTGGCTATCAAGGTGCTCCAAACCCGGTTGGTCGAGCATGGAGAAGATTTCATAAATCGTTTCAGGCGGGAAGCCCAGGCAGTGGCCAAATTACGCCATCCCAACATCGTGCTGGTGCACGAATTCGACATCGAGGATGACATATACTACATGGTCATGGAGTACATTGAAGGCCAAACCCTCAAGGAGCGGTTGAAGGAGCTTTCCGACAAGGGAAAGACGATGCCTCTCCCAGAGGTAAAACGTGTCATTGATGGCCTGGCCGCGGCGCTGGACTACGCTCATGAGCGTGATATGGTGCACCGTGACATCAAACCGGCCAACGTAATGTTCACCAAAGATGACGAGGTGGTGCTGACCGATTTCGGATTAGTCCGGATCATGGGTACCGCCCGTTACACCATGACCGGGGCTGTATCCGGCACCCCTACCTACATGTCGCCCGAGCAATGTCAGGGAGAAGGCGGCGACGAGCGAAGCGACATTTACGCCCTGGGCATAATCCTCTACGAGTTGATCACCAGTCGGGTCCCTTATGATGCCGACACCCCTTTTGCCATCATCCTGCAACACATCAACGATCCTTTACCTCTGCCCAGCCAGATTAACCCTAATGTACCAGGTAGCGTCGAGCGAGTGGTGCTGAAAGCCTTGGCCAAGAATCCCCAGGATCGATACCGGTCAGCCGGGGAATTGGCCGAAGCCCTCGGACTCGCTCTGGAGGCCGGAGCGGTAACGCTTGCGGAACCAGCGCCCATCCTGACCAAATCCGACACCATTGAAGAAGTGCTCGTTGCGGCTCCCACGTTGGCAGAAGCACGGCCTGCCGCCCCGAAAGCCAATTTGATGCCATTTTTCATCGCAGGAGGCCTCATCCTGCTCTTGATTATCCTGGCGGCGGCTATATTGGTAAGCCCCGTCATAGTCACTCCTCCAACGGCGATAGCTACAGCGGGGGCCACCCTTTCTCCGACTACTGCCGAAGTGACTGCCGTGGCCATAACCACCAAGACACCTGCCAATACGCCGCCTGTTGCTGCCTCGCCCACAGCAACCTCAAAACCAGAGCAAACGCCCGTCACACCTGCGGCAACCCATCTGGAGCCCTCCCCAACCGCTACCTTTACCAAACGGCCCACCTCAACCCCCACCAGGACGCCGACACCGACAATTACTCCGACGCCAACGCCAACGCCTGATGCCGCAGCCACTCAGGAAGCCGCTATCGCTGCTACTTTGGCCGCAGAAGAGAAAATAAAAAACGCCGTTATCGCCACTATGACCGCTCAGGCCCCTACCCCCACCGATACGCCGACGCCCACCGACACCCCAACTGATACGCCAACGCCCACCGATACGCCGACGCCCACCGACACCCCGACTGATACGCCGACGTCCACCGACACTCCCACCGAGACGCCGACGCCCACTGACACGCCAACCGAGACGCCGACGCCCACTGACACGCCAACCGAGACGCCGACGCCCACCGATACACCCCCACCGAACCCCCCACCGATACGACCACGCCCACCGACACCCCCACCGAGACGCCGACGCCCACCGATACCCCGACCGAGACGCCGACGCCCACCGATACGCCTGACACTGCTGCCACCCAGACAGCTATTGCCCGTCAGGTCTACGCCACCATGACTGCCCAGGCTCCCACAGAGACGCCCACCCCGACTGACACCGCCACCCCGACCGATACCCCGATACCGGTTCCGACTGATACGCCGCAGCCTGTGGCCCCGCCGCTTGATACCGACACCCCTACCCCCACGCCACAGGAAGTTGCGCAGGCATCTCCAAATCCCCAATTGCTGGAGCCGGGAGATGGTCACCGTTTCAGCGGGGGCTCCCTTCTCCTGAAGTGGCAATGGTCAGAGACACTGGGGCCTGACCAATACTTCGACGTCCAGATCAGGCCGGAAGGGCAGCCTGAGTCGGTCTTCGTGGACTGGTCAAAGACGACCGAATACGAACTGTCCAAAGCCAAATGGACCACCTGGAAGGCTGGCACCTATGTCTGGAGGGTCGAGGTCATCCGGGGCCATTATGAGGGCGAGCAGAAAGTATTTGAGGGAAGCCTGGGGTTGACCAGCGAGTCACGTTTGTTTTACTGGGATGAAGGAGGGGGCGATGGCGGCGGTGATGGTGGCGGCGGGCCAGGTTGGTAGATGATAAATTATATTCTGGCGGTGTAACGTGTGGCATCACTTTACGAACAGGCTGGGGTCGATGGTGCTGGCCCTGGCCTTAGCTACTATCGTCTGGGCGGTGGCTACCAACGAGGAAAACCCCAGCGTGCAACGGGGATTCCCGGAGTCCATCCCCATCGAGATATTGAATAAACCCGAAAGCATGATCGTCCTGGGCAACGTCACCGACCGGGTACGGCTGACCTTGCAGGCTCCCCAGAGCAGTTGGAATAACCTGAGCTCCAGCAGCTTCCAGGCCTGGATCGATTTGGAAGGTTTGTCGGCCGATATCTACAACGTGAAGGTGCAGGTTAAATGCTCCGATAGAGCGGTCAAGATTATGGATTGGCAACCGGCCAAAATCACCGTCCGTCTGGAGGCAGCGAAGGAGAAGGAGGTGGAGATAGTTCCTAACATCATGGACGAGCCTCCTCTGGGACACGTCTACAGGACCCCCACCGTGGTGCCGGGCAAAGCCAGGGTCAGTGGGCCCGTTTCAGCGGTCGATCAGGTCACGGCGGTCGCGGCCGATGTGTACCTGCGGGGGGCGAAGACCAATGTGGAAAAAATGATCACCCTGGTGGCGCGGAATGCCCAGGGCGAGACCGTCGATGCGGTGGGGATCGATCCCCCCAAAGCTAAAGTACAGGTGCCCATCGAACAGAGGGTGGGTTACAAGGACGTATCCGTCAGGGTCATCCTGAAAGGCCAGGTAGCTTCAGGTCATCGCATCAGCAACGTCTCGGTTGATCCTTCCATTGTAACGGTAGTAGGCCGGCCGTGGGATATCTCCAACATCCCCGGCTACCTGGCGACCACGCCCATCGAGGTCAGCGGGGCCAGCGCCGACGTGGTGGCCCGGGTGCCCCTGGCCCTGCCCGAAGGGGTCTCCTTGCTCGGCGAACAGCAAAACGTGGCGGTCACCGTCAGCGTCACCGCCTTGGAGAGCGGCCTGACGATGAGACGGAGGTTGACCATCGAGGGGCTGGCCCTGGGTCTGAAAGCCACTCCCTCGCCTACGGCCGTGGACGTCATCCTGGCCGGCCCTATGCCCCAGATAGATGCCCTCAAGCCAGGGGACGTGCAGGTCATCCTGGACCTTTCCGGCCTGGACGTTGGCACCCATAAAGTCAACCCCAGGGTGGTGGCCCCAGAAGGGATCAGGGCAGAAAGCATCCTGCCCGAAACCGTCGAGGTGCACATAATTCCTATTCCTACCTCTACACCGCCCCCTACGGCCATGCCCACCGAGACGCCCACCTCTGCGGCTGCTGCGGCAAACACCCCAACCTCTACACCGCCGCCCACTGCCACTCCTGCCCCTAAGAGCACCCCCCAGGTGCCCGGCACTTCCAAAGTGCCAGGCACCTTAAGGCCAGGAAGGTGAAATATGGCCAGACCCATCGTAGCCATCGTGGGACGGCCCAACGTAGGCAAATCGACTCTCTTCAACCGTCTGGTAGGTCGTCCGCTGGCTATTGTCGAAGACGTGCCCGGCACCACCCGTGATCGTCTCTACGCCGAGGCCGAGTGGAACGGGATACCTTTCATCCCGGTGGACACGGGAGGAATGGAGATTACAGACTCCGAGGCCAGGAGCAGAAAGAAAAAACCGCTGCTCAGGGGTCGAGAGGGCAGGGCCAGGCAAAAGAGAGCGGCCCCTGCTCCCCTTGCGGTGTCTTCCGCCATGTACGTGGAACAGGTGCTAGAGCAAGCGGAGC
The DNA here is from genome assembly GCA_964646625.1 of uncultured Anaerolineales bacterium. Taxonomy (GTDB): domain Bacteria; phylum Chloroflexota; class Anaerolineae; order CAZYHC01; family CAZYHC01; genus DAOULT01. Next base: position 48,138 of record CAZYHC010000025.1, on the reverse strand, counting down.
TAGCCATCGCTGAGGCCGACGCCGTCATCTTCATGGTTGACGTCAAGGACGGCCTGACGGCCAGCGATGAGGACGTGGCTGAGGTGCTGCGGCATTCACGCAAGCCGGTGTTTCTGGCCGCCAACAAGGCCGATAATCAGAAACTCCGCGAGGTGGCCGTCGAGTTTTATGCCCTGGGATTGGGCGATCCCTACGCCATCTCTGCCCTGCACGGCACCGGCACCGGCGACCTGCTGGATGAAGTGGTAGCCTCCTTTCCGACTGAGGAGGAAGAAGAGGAAGTAGAGGCCATCAAGATAGCCATCGTCGGGCGGCCCAACGTAGGCAAGTCTTCTCTCCTCAACGCCCTTCTGGGCGAGGAACGGGCCATCGTCAGCGAGATTCCGGGCACCACCCGCGATGCCATCGACACTTTTCTCCAGTGGGATGGAACGCCCCTGGTGCTCATCGACACGGCTGGCATCCGGCGGCGGGGACGCATCGTCCCGGGGGTGGAGAAGTACAGCGTGCTCAGGGCTTTGCGGGCCATCAACCGGGCCGACGCCGTCCTGCTGCTCATCGATGCCACCGAGATGGTCACGGGCCAGGATGCCCACATCGCCGGCTACATACTGGAAGAGCATAAAAGCGTGGTGGTGGTGGTCAACAAGTGGGACCTGGTGGAAAAGGATGCCTATACTATGGACGAATACACCAGGCGCATCCGCGCCGACCTCAAGTTCCTGGACTACGTGCCTGTGCTCTTCATCTCGGCCCTGACCCGCCAGCGGGTGCACAAGGTCATTCCCACCGCCCTGGGCGTCCAGGAAGCGCGCCTGGTGCGCATCCCCACCGCGGAGCTAAACCGCCTCGTCCGCGAGGCAGTGGTCCGGCACGCTCCCCCCTCTAAGTGGGGTAGACGTCTCAGGTTTTACTACGCTACTCAGGCCGCTGTTGACCCTCCTACCTTCGTTTTTTTCGTGAACGACACCCGCCTGGTCCATTTCTCCTACGAACGCTACATTGAAAACCGCCTGCGGGCAAAATATAGCTTCCCGGGGACCCCCCTGCGGTTTAGCTTCCGCAACCGAGAGTAAGAGAAAGGTGCCTGGCACTTTGGAAGTGCCAGGCACCTGAGAGATTTACTGCTCTCCTCTGTGCCGCACGTAATCGGCCAGACTGAGCCAGAAATCGTCGTTGGCAGGATACGACGCCGATGAAAGCATTCCCACATCGCCCAGCACCAACACCTCTCCACCCTGACGTTCGTAGTGCACCAGGCCGACGGCGGGTTCTCCTCTGGCCCTGGCTAGCACCGTGCCCAACGTCATGGTGAAATACACGGTGTTGCCTACGGCCAATTCCATGTATCTTTGGCCGGTCATGATGGGATGCTGCTCGGTGTCGATCTCGTCGGAGGCCGCGGCCGTGACCACCCCCTGATAGCGAACCCCGAACCGTTCAGCCAGGGCGTTCACGTCGGGCCAGTCCTCGTTCTCCTCCTGGGTGGTGTTCTCGTGTATCATACGATAGGCGCTGTTGGTCAGAACCAGGAAACCGCCCTGCTCGGCGTAGCGCGCCAGGACGTCGATCTCCTCCTCTGACCAGCCGGCATCGTAGCTACTTTCTCCAAAGGTGTAATCGACCACCGGGAGAGCGATAGCCAGGTCCGCGTCGGCCAGGTCCTCATCTCTGACGGGCGTACCATAGGGGATCAGGTGCACGTCGAAACCCTTCAGGGCCAGCGCCTGGCCCAGGTAGGGGAACCCGGCGGGCGTCATGTGTGGGTCCTCGGTCTGGCTGCCCACGAAAACGGCCTTTTTGCCTGGCAGGATGTAGCTGCGCAACTCCCGGGGCGACTCTCCCAGCTCCAGGACCGCCGCCAGGGTCAGTTCGGCCATCTGGTGGAAGGCCACCATCTGCTCTTCTACCAGGGCCACGGTGTCGTAGGGAGAATAGTAACTACCGGCATAATCACGGTTCCAGGCCATCGCCTCGGCTTTTTCCACGTCCAGATAGACCATTTGCACGTTGGGCACGTTGTAGCCGGTGAAGCCCGCGTTATCGGCTATTGCTTCTTGAGCGTCGTAGGTTCCGGCTTTGATATCCCTCCTGGTCGCTACCTTGAGCAGATAGTCGGCCAGGGGCAACGAGGTTTCGTTAAAGTAAAGATACGAGCGACTGCGCAGCTCGATGTGGGCCGGCAGTCCATCGAGGGGCCTGGTCAGACTGTCGAGCTGGATCATAGCCAGCGTCCGGTCCATGAGCTCCTGGTGGGTAGCGGTGAACTGGTAAGAACCGTAAAAACCGGGCTCCCTGCTGCCGAACCAGACAAGCCAGGTGGTCACCCCTGGCCGAAAGTTGGCCTGGTCAAAAATACGACCTATTTCCAGCAAGATGGCCGCCCCACTGGCATTTTTCAAAGCGCCTGGGTTGTCCAGGCTGTCGATGTGCGCTCCTAAGATGAGGGCTTTCGTGTCATCCCGGCCAGGGATGAAGGCCGCCAGGTTGGCCGAACGGGCAGGCACCAGGACGTCAGCATCAACGCTCATCTTCGCCTCTTCGACTTTCTGCATGTCCTCCCAGTTATCCAGGCCCGCCTCCTCCAAATCCTCCGCACGGACCAACAGTATAGGAACGGAGAACCTTTCTTCGATGAAGTGAAAAGGGCTGTAACTCTGGGCCAGAGCGCCGTGGCTTTGCCCAATTTCCGTTGAGAAGTGGGTAACCAGCACCACCCCTGCGGCCCCGTTAGTTACAAGCGTTTGGCAGGCATTGAAGATGCTTTCCATCTCGTCGGCCTCATCGACGGTAAAGGGGTCGATGAAGGCGTAATCGATGAAGACGATCTTGCCTTTCACCTCTTCCAGGGCCTCCGGGAGCTCCGGGGTTTCCGGGATGGCCGGGGGTGCCGCGCCATCGGGGATGGCCGGGATCTCCGGCCCCAGGGCAATGAGCTCCTCCCTGCTATCGACCACAAAAACCGGGCCGCTGGCCGCCAGAGGATCGCGATCCGCATCGCCCCACTGGCCGTCGGTGTCGAAGTTCTGGGCCAGTTCGGGGTCGTGAACCATGCCCAACAAACCGTCAGCCGGGATACGATAGGTCTTTCCCTTCACCGAGATATCCAGGGCCGTTTCCCATATCTCGGTGGCTACAGGGATGTTGAATTCCTCCCACTCAATGGTTAACCCCATAGCTTTGAGATTGGCGAAGGAGTCCAGAACTCCGTCCACATAGTCCAGAGCTTCACGCTCGCCCTGGGTGCCTGGACTGCGCCAGCCGGAATAGGGTTGGATGGCGGTTAAATCCCTCACGTACCCCAGCAACGCCTGGTCGGAGATGGCCTGTATCAAGGTGGAGGGGGGCGCGGTGGGCTCCGAGGTGTCTGGCACTTCCAAAGTGCCAGGCACCTGAGTCGGAGGCTCTGCGGTGGCCGTCGGCGGGAGCGGCGTAGGGCCAGGCTCGACGGTAGCCCGCACCCCACAAGCCGAGGCCAGCACGGTAACCAAAATCAAAACTGCCGTCGCCAGGGGCCTGGCCCTTTGATGGAACTTTACATTTTTCATCATCTTTATTCCTCCGATTTAGCCTGGTGATCGATGTAGTCAGAAAAAGGGGACACGAATTTCATGGATAGGGGAAAGGACGGGGGAAAGGCCGTTGAGGTCGGCTGGCCCAGCCTCACGCCGCTCAGCGGCTCGATCTGGGTGTGGTTACCGGCCCGGTCGTAGACCCAGGCGGTGAAAGTCACCTCTTCCTGGGGAGCGGCTGCTGTCCAGTCCCAGGCCAGACTCCACCCATCGCTTCCTTTGGCGTCGGCTCCCAGGCCGTGCCAGCGTCCGCCGTAAGCGGCGTAGAAGATCACTCGATCCAGGCCGCTCAGGTTGTCACTGGCCTCCAGGACGAGGGTTACAGGGCCTTGAACGGTGACGTTCGGTTGGGGAGAGATAAAACGCCCCTGGGGAGGAGTGATGTCCAGCGTCACGTCAGACACGATCTCGGTGCCGGCATAGTGTCCCAGGCGGTCGTAGATATCGGCCTTGAACCACACGTCCTCCTGATCCCTTATCCCAGAAATGTCCCAGTTCGCCGACCAGCCGTCCTGGTCATCTGTGTCCGTCCCAATCTCGTGCCAGGCGCCGTCGTAACCGGCGTAGAAGACCACCCTGTCCACGCCACTGCCCCGGTCGCTGGCCTGCGCTCTGACCACCCAATCTTCGTTCACAAAGTCCCCGTACCCTGGGGAAACGATAGCCCCACCGGGCGGCATGGTGTCCAGGATAACGCCGCCGATCACCTCCAGGGCATCGTTGTAACCACCATCCTGGTCGTAAACCTGGGCGCAGAACCGGATGTCGTTCTGGTCGCGCACCTCCGACACGTCCCAGACCACGCTCCACAGCGAACGTTCGTCGTTCTGGCCCTCTGTGTCGGTCCCGATCTGGCGCCACTCGCCGTTGTAGTGGGCGAGAAAGGCCACCCTGGCCGGATCACCTTCGCTCTCCAGAGCAACGGTTATTACGTTGTCGGCGGTGGCCCAACCTGCGGGGGGCCAGGTGATGGCTCCGCCCGGCATATCCTTATCCAGTGTCACGCCCGTCACCGCCTCGACGTGGTAGTTGCAATTGCCCGCCCGGTCGCAGACACGGGCCATAAAACCTATATCCTCCTGCTCCTGCACCTCCGAGGCATCCCAGACCGCGCTCCAGCCGTTTTGCCTGGTATTATCCACTCCGATCTGACGCCAGATGTTCCCGTAACCGGCGTAGAACTCAACGTGAGCCGTGCCGCTCCGGTCATCGCCGCCTTCGAAGGAGATAACCACCCTGTCGTTGACGGTCGCCCCCGACGAGGGGAAAACGATCCGGCCGCTGGGCGGCACCCGGTCCAGGGTCACGCCGGTTACAATGCCTAAGCCGGTATTACAGCGGCCCTGGTCGTCGCAGAGCCAGGCGTGAAACAATAAATCGTCCTGATCTTCCACCTCATTATCCTCTTCGTCCGGGTCCCAGAGCACGTTCCAGCCGTCGCGGCCCTCGCTGTCCATTCCGATCTCGTGCCAGTCGTGGTCGTACCAGGCATAGAAGATGGCTCCGGCGATGTTCTGGGCCGGGTCCTCAGCTTCGACGGCCACCGTCACCGGCCCGTTGATGGAAGAAGCCCGGAGCGGCGAGATGAGGTGACCATCCGGCGGGGCGGGCCCCTCTTCTTCCCACAACCAGATGGCCTGTTCGCCGGAATAGGCCCGCAGAGGGTCCGGGTATGACCCTTGCCAGCCATAGGGATCGGTGTCGTAGCCGTTGTGCCGGACGGCAAAATGAAGGTGCGGGCCGGTCACACAACCCGTAGAACCGCTGATGCCAATGGGCTCTCCCTTGAACACCGGCCCCATATCGGTGGCGATTGCGTCCAGATGCAGGTAAAGGGTTTGATAGCCAGCGGCGTGCTCTATGAGGACCATTTTGGCCGGGGCAGCGCAGCCGGACTCTATCTCTCCGGCGAAGATGACCTTACCATCGGCGGCGGCCAGGATAGTGGTGCCGGCCCCTGTGCCGTAGTCCCAGGCGTCGTGTCCATCGTAGTAGACGTGTTCGCCGAGCTCAGGAGCCCAATAGCCACCTTGAAAAATGGGGCTGCGGTCGATAAAGCCGTCGATAGCGTTGGCTTGCAGGCCGGTGTTAATGATCACCTGATCGTCCCAATCCATATCGGGGAAGTGGTGATCGAAATATGAAGTGATCGGGTAGACACCGCTGAAAGGCTTTCGCAGGAAAGGGTTCGCCGCATCCAGGGGCCTGGCGCTTCCAAAGTGCCAGGCCCCTGATACGCTCATTCCTGACCACCACAGGGCCAGAAAAGACATAGGGAGGATTATTCTAAGTCCAATTTTCATTAATCCGCGAAATCCGTGACCAAAATCCGTGTCTGCTCACTTCTCCGAAACCTGCACGTAGTCGCAGGCGGAGTGGACGCCTCCGTTAGTCCACAGACCTATGTATCCCTCGCTGAAAAGAGAATCCTCCACCGTGGTCATGTACTGACCGTTGATGTATAAATCGAAACTTGAGCCCTGGGCCTCCACCCTCAGCACGTTGGTGGCATCCCCTTCATTGACCACTTCGGTTAAGGTCCAGTCGATGGGATACTCCCAGGCGTTGCCCTTCAGCTTCATGAATCTGTAGTAGCCGTTTCCGGTCACGGCGAAGGCATAGTAATTATCATCGTCCTGGATGCGGAAGGCCACCCCATAGCCGTAATTATCCAGCCCCTCCACCTTCCTGATCTCGGCCTCATAGACGAAATCGGTGAGGAGCTCTGTGGCCTTGGTCTGGGCATGATGGCTATAATCCGGATCGGAGTCGTAGATGTGATACTCCCCAGCCAAAATGTATAGCTTCATCTCAGCAGGCCAGTTGTTGCTATTGTCGCTGAAATCGTCGTAGAAGATGACATCGGCAGAGGTGGGCGTGCCTGGCGGCGAGGTGGGAGTCAGGCCAGGTAAGGTGATAGCAGTGGGTGTCCGTCCAGGTAGGCCGATGGCGGTGGGCGTCTTGCCGGGCAAGGCGATGGCGGTGGGCGTCTGACCAGGTAGGGCGATGGCGGTAGGCGTCTGACCGGGCATACCACCGCTGGTTAGCACTTCTATCTCCGGGGCATCGAGGCTGTACACCTTGATGTTGTCGAAGGCGATGTGCAGGTTGGGCGAATCGAAGGTGCCCGCCATAGGGCCGATGGTCCCTTCGGTGAGCGAGGTGTCTTCCGTCTGGTCCACCAGATGGCCGTTAATGTACAGGCTGATCTGGGAACCATCGCAGATCACCATCAAGCGGTTGACCTGATCGCCGGTTTGGAGGTAAGACGACTTTTCCCAATCCACCACAGTAGCCCATTCGCCGTCCACCATCTTCGACATCTGGTAATAGCCGTCGCTTGATATCTGGAATCTGTAGAAGTTTTGAGCATCTTTCCGTCTGAAGACCAGGCCATAGCCATTGGTGTCGGGGCCCGAAACTTTCCTGGCCTCTATTTCCAGGGCGAAATCGGAATACCACTTCTGGTAATCCCAGACGACGAGGTTCTCCGCCTTTACGATGATATGATATTCGCCCTCCTCGTAGCGCATCTCTTTTTTCTCATCCTCAGTTTCAAGCCAACCGCTTTCCGGATCGCTGAAATCGTCGGCGTAGAGGAGGCCGCCAGATATCGGCGTGGGCGTAGATGTAGGTTCTGGAGTGACGCTTATTAAAGCCGCTACTTCTGGGGCGTCGAGGCTGTACACCTTGAGGTTGTCGAAGGCGATGTGCAGGTTGGGCAAATCGAAGGTGCCCACCATAGGGCCGATGGCTCCTGCGGTGAGCGAGGTGTCTTCTGTCTGGCCCACCAGGTAGCCGTTAACGTACAGGCTGATCTGGGGCCCATCGCAGATCACCATCAAGCGGTTGACCTGGTCGCCGGTTCGGAGGTAAGACGACTCTTCCCAATCCAGCACAGTAACCCACTCGCCGTCCACCATCTTCGACATCTGGTAATAGCCGTCGCTTGATATCTGGAATCTGTAGAAGTTTTGAGCATCTTTCCGTCTGAAGACCAGGCCATAGCCATTGGTGTCGGGGCCCGAAACTTTCCTGGCCTCTATTTCCAGGGCGAAATCCGAATACCACTTCTGGTAATCCCAGACGACGAGGTTCTCCGCCTTTACGATGACGTGATATTCGCCATCCTCGTAGCGCAAGGCTGAGTCTTCGTCTTCATCTTGAAGCCAATCGCTTGCCGGGTCGCTGAAATCGTCGGCATAGAGGAGGCCGCTGGGAGCAGAGGTGGGCGTGGGCGTGAGGGTGGGCGTAGGTGTAGGCTCTGGGGTAGCGCCTCCTATTAGGGCCACCACTTCCGGAGCATCGAGGTTGTACACCTTGATGTTGTCGAAGGCGACGCGCACGTTGGGTTCATCGTAGGTGGAGACCACAGGCCCTATCCCGCCCTCGGCGAACGCCTCATCCTCCAGGTCGAGAAGCAGGTAGCCATTGATGTACAGGCTTATCCGGGGACCATCGCAGATCACCATCAAGCGGTTGACCTGGTCGCCGGTTTGGATATGGGGCGATTTTTCCCTATTCAATATGGTAGTCCAGTCGTCATCGACCTGCTTCCAAAAGGAGAAGGTGCCATTGCCGTACACCTCGAAGTCGTAGAAGTTGTCCCCATCTTTGCGTCTGAAGATCAGGCCGTAGCTGCTGTTGTCGGGGCCCGAAACTTTCCTGGCCTCCACTTCCAGGGCGAAGTCGGAAAACCACTTCTGGTAGTCCCAGACGGTAAGCTTGTCTGTCTTCACCAGGATATGGTATTCTCCCTCCTCATAGCGCCGCTCTTTTTCCTCGTCCTCATCTACAAGCCAACCGCTTTGAGGATCGCTGAAATCGTCGGCGTAGAGGAGGCCCACAGGCAGCGGCGTGGGGGTGACTGGTTTTGGGGTAGGGGTGGAGGTGGGTGTCTCGGTGGGGGTATCGGTAGACGTCGGGGTGTCGGTGGGGGTATCGGTGGGCGTGTCCGTCGGGGTGGGGGTATCGGTTGGCGTAGGGGTTTCGGTGGGGGTATGGGTAGGCGTGGGCGTAGCGGTAGGGGTGGCGTTAGGCGTCGGCGTGTCGGTGGGAGTATCGGTGGGCGTGGCGGTAGGCGTATCTGTAGGCGTAGGCGTATGGGTGGGAGCCCGGGCAGTCATAGTGGCGGCCTGGGAGGTCATGGTAGCCTGGACCTCAAAAGCAATGGTGGTTATGGTAGCCTCGACGTTGGGCGTGTCGGTCGGGATGACCGTAGGGGTATCGGTGGGTATGGGGGTAGGCGTGTTGGTGAGCGTGGCCGTAGCTGTCGAGGTAGCGGTAGCTAAGGCCACAGGTGGGGGCACGATCCCGGCAACGTAGGAGAGGAGCAGATAGACGGCTACAAGCACTACTCCGCCCACAATAATCACAGGCACTACAGGAAAACCAGCTTTTGGGGGCGGAGGAGACGGCGCGGCCACAATCTCCTCACCGCATTGGCCGCAGAAACGTTCACCCTCTACCAGCGCCGCTCCACACTTGGGGCAGGTACGTTCAGCGGCCACTCTGGTCCCGCACTCTCCACAAAAACTCTCTCCGGCTGGTACATCTGCGCCACATTTAGGGCATTTCATGGTTATCCTCCTCTGATTATGTTAACTTATGGCCGCAACTGCCACAAAACTGCCGACCGGGAACGTATTCCTGCCCACAGCGGGGACAGGTCAGGGTCTCTGGCTTCTGCTGAGGAGCGCCACACTTGCCGCAAAACTTACGCTCGTCCGGCATCTGTTGACCACACCGCCAGCAGGTCCACCCCGCTTCAGGGCCGGGTGGAGGGGCAGCTTTGGCTGGTCTCGGCCGCGCTGGTTTCTTTACTCTGGCCCCGGCAGGCCTGGAGCGAGGAGCGCCACACCTGCCACAAAAGCTGCGCCCCGGCGGGACCGGATTACCACACTGCCAGCAAGGTTGAACCAGCCTGTCTCTTGTCTCGGCTATCAAGGACTTGATATCACGATAGTCTGGCTCTTGCCTCCCGATCTCCTCCAGGCTCTTCAACGCTTCGGCCCAATTCCCCAGGGCGATCTGGGCTTTAGCCTGACTATATAGCTCCGCCAGGTTCGCTTCTTCATCGATCCCTTGCTGGGCTCTGGCTACCAGGGCCTTCATGTCTTTGTAACCCGGCTCCGCGCTTTCGAGCTGTTTCAAATTGGTAAGCGCGACCGCCCACCTGCGCTCGGTCATGGCCTCCACCGCCTGGGTGTACCATTCGGCCAATCTCTCCTGTCGCCTGAGAATGGCCCTTACGTCTCTGTAATCGGGATTAAGGCCATAGAGTCGTCTGGACAACTCCAAAACCCGTTCCCACTGCTGGTTTTCCAGGGCCTTTTGAGTGCGCAAGTACAGGTCTTCCATGCTACTTAGCCTGGCTGCTTCGGCGGTAATCGAAATGGAGGCATCTTTGACCGTCTTCTCCTCCAGCGCGCGGAGCGCGGCCAGGGCCTCGTCCCATTTCCGCTCGGCCATGCAAGTCCTCATATGGGTGTAAAGATCGGCGTTCTCTTTACGCTGGCGCGCTACCTCCAGCCTGGTCTGGGCATCCTGGTATTGGGGATCATCTTCCGCCACCCGCCCAAAGAAATCGATAGCCTGCGTCCAATCCCTGGCCTGGTAGGCCACCAAACCGGCCTGATAGGGAGGCAGGTCTGGACTGATCTCCACCGCTTGGGCTTCAAGCACCACCTCTTCGACGGGCCTTCCGAAGGTGATTTCGCCCGCTTCCCCCTCCAGGATCGGGCCCATGATCTCTCGGAAATCCTCCAGCAAACGATCTGGCCGCTTGATCTGGCCCGTCTGATAGCTCAGATACTCGATGTCCTTCTCCCGTTCGCTCTCGTTGAGGAACAGGATGTCGCCTTGATAGGCGATTATCAGGGGATGCAGGCTTAAAATCGGCGTATCTTCTCCCCTGGCGCACAGATACAGTTGCTCCTCGACTTTGTAGTCGGTTGGGCCTTCGGCCACGTAGGCCGACCTCATGCGTGAGGGAGGCACAGAGCCCATGAAGCTCATCATCTCGTGACTGTATTTGCCCCGTCTGAGCCTTACATCCTCTATGTATACCAGGCGGTGCTCCTCCAAAAAGTCCAGGGTGACCAGCACCTCTTCCAGGGCCGCCAGTAGCGGCTCGTTCATGAGGCGACAATGCTCGATAGTGACCGCCCCGTGGCCGGTGGTTTTGTTTCGATAGTTTATCATCCTATCGCAGAATTCGCGTATAGCCAGGGAGGTCTTTTTACTGTCGCTTCTATCCTCCAGGAAGTTCTGAATAACGTTGTAAGCCCTGCTTACCGCCGGTCGATCCTTGCTCTTCTGGAAATAAGCGTCATACATTTCCGGGATCAGCAAGCGCTCTTTCCGCCCCGAACGGTCGTAATAGTGCAGGATCTCTCTCAGAAAGCCGTTCCATTGACCCAGGGAGGGTCTGGCCAGCCCCCTCAACACCTGGTTAACCCGCTCATCCCTTACCTCATCCTGAATATATTGCGAAATGGCTATGGTGGCCAGATACTTGAGTATCACCTCGAACAGTCTCAAGATCTGATCGTGAAGACCAACGGTCTCCCGGGTGCTCCCCGTGTTGTGATAGGTCAGAGCAATGGGGTAGGGATAACGATAACGAATAGCATCTTTAATTTCCATAAATGCAAATATCCTCCTTACGACATATTACGCATAACCATATCACGCATCACCATATTTTTCAGATTATCCGCAGCCTGCAACGTTTTCTCGAACCAGCTCTGGGCGGCCAGGGAGTCGCCCTGGGCCTGGCAAAGAAGAGCCATCTCATAGTAGGTTTGCATGCGGTCGTAGTCCTCGCCGCTGCACTCGAAAGCCTCCAGGCTCTCGGCCAGATAAGCCTGAGCCGCGTCCCAGTTCTGAGAGAGCCGTTCCAGGCGGCTCCGCACCCGCTTCATTTCAGGGGCCATCCACGAGTGCTCCAACAATTTTTCGGCGCGCTGGCCATGCTCGCTGGCGGCTTTCAGGTCATTCCGATCCAGGGCCAGTCTGGTCAGGCCCAGAAAACTGTACCCCCGGCTGCGTTCCCGCACGCCTTCGTCGGGGATAGATGCGGCCAGGGTCAGGGCCTGGCGGAAGCTCCTTTCGGCCTGTTCGAGACGGCCGGCCAGACGATGCACCTCGCCCAGCGAGTTGGTGATCTGCTGGATCCAGGCGATGTTAGCCTGTCTTTCCTCCTCCATCACCTCCAGGTCTTTCTGATAGTATTCGGCGGCCAACTCGAAACGCCATTGGCGATGATAGAGCCGCGCCAGCCCCCCGTAGGTCATAGCCAGCCCGGCCCGGTCGCCCAACTGGAGCTTGAGCTGTTCCGAAGCCTTGAAAGCCTCCACTGCCTCTTCCCAGCGGTTAAAGCGGATGTAGGTTTCGGCCAGCGTGTTATTAATGATCGCTTCTTGATGGGGCTGCTTCAGCCTGTCGCGGGCGATGTCCAGCGCCTTGGTCAGAAACTCGACGGCCTCAGCCTTAGCCTGTCGGCCATAGCACACCCCCAGATAATGATAACCCTGCCCCAACGCGTACAGATCGTTATCTTCTTCGGCCTTGTGCAGCCCTTTTTTCAGATATTCCTCGGCCTGTTCCCAGGAACGCTGCAAGCGATAGAGGTTTCCCAGTTCCAGGTAGACCAGGGCCAGCCCTTCCTCAAAGCCTATCTCCAGGCTGGTCTGGATGTGGGCATCCAGACAGGCGATAGCCTGCTGCCACTCCTTCTGTTGAGAGTAAATCACCCCCCGATAATAATCGATTTGAGCCTGACCACGAACATCTCCCAGGCGCTCGTAAATCTCGGCCCCTATGGTCAGATGTTTCAAAGCGGCCTGAATCTCGCCCCTTTTGAAGCGCAGCCAACCGAGACCGCCCTGGATTTCGGCCACTCTGATTTCATCTATAATCTCGTTCTGGCTGAGGGCTAGGGCTTCCTCCAGGTAAGTGATAGCTTCCTCCCACTGGCCTGTCTGTTCCAGGATAAAGCTCATAGCTATCAGGATATCGATCCTGGACTCCATGGTCCCTTCTGACTCAGGCAGGTGGTCCAGGGCTTGTAAGGCCAGTTTGTAGCTTTCCAGGGCTTCGGGATAGGCTGAATCTCTGGTCAGGGCCTCGGCCGAGCGCGACGAGTAGGTCAGCGCCTTCTCATAGTCGCCGCCCATGAAGAAGTGGCGGGCCAGCGCCCTCGGCGTGGCTGCTCCTTCGACCTCTTCCAGGCTTTGGGCAATTCTCAGATGGTCTCTCCCGGCCAACAAGGGCGATACCTTGCGGCCCAGATAAGTGTACAGGTAGTAGGAGGTAAACTGCAAAGTGTCTCCATCACCGCTGTCACCAAAGGAGAGCACCTGCCCTGCCTCGGCCAGCTCCACCAGGGTTTTCAGTATTTTCCGCTCGTTCATCCCCAGGTAATCCCGCATGGGAGAGGAGGCCAGGAGCGTGGCCGGGAAACGCTGGCCCACGGCGGCGGCACATTCCAGGATGGAACGGGCCTCGGCCGAAAGGGAGCGAAGATAGCGCCCCGCCAGGACGTCGAGCCCGGAAGCAAGACCGTCCGCCAGGTCCCCACCAGCCGCCTGAGCCCCTGGCTCAAAGACGAGTGGGCCTCCCGCTTGAATAAGCTCCACGCTCTCCACGATGAGGCCCGGCAGGCCGTGACTTAACTTATAGATGTCGCGGCTTAACCTGTCAGGGATCGATTCGTCAGTGGACAGAAGACCGACCAATTCCTGAGTTTCAGCCATAGAGAGAGGCTTCAGGGGCAACACTGTGCCCAAAGAACGCAACTCAGCAGGGAGCGAAGCGGTGGCTTCTCCATCTCCGAGAGTATTACGTGGTGATTGCCAGACTCCACGAAGCGAGGAGTCAGTGCGCCAGGAACCGGCCATAAAGATTCTCGTCTCGGAAGCTTCGGTCAGCACGTACCCTAACAGAGCATAGGTGGTGGTGCTGGCGTATTGTAAATCGTCGAGGGACAGCAGAATGGGAGTTTTATTCCTGCGATAGATTTCCTCCAACACCCGACGGATGAACTCGAAGTTGCGGTTAAGGATTTCCTCCGCCGGCGCCGGCCGACGACGTTGTTCGAAGATATTCTTGCCGATGATCCCCAACGCCACCACCGCTCCCAGGGCCGGGATATTGGTCATGGCCGAGATCACGTCTTCCATAGGGATTTGATCGACGATGCTGGTCACACTTCTGTCGTTGATGATCTGACCTTTTTTGTCAAAGCAAAGCCCCAGGGTATCGAAGAAGGGCTGATAAGGGTTCTCTCTGGCCCCTTCATCACACTGACCGATCAGGGTTTGCCAGTGCCTTTGCCCGGCTTCGGCGGCGAGATGTTGTAGCAGATAGGATTTGCCACTCCCTCCCTCGCCGACCAGCAGGAGAAAGGTGTTCTGGCCGTTCTCGACTTTTTGCAAATGGGCTCTGAAAAGTTCCTGTTCTCTTTCTCGCCCAATAAGGGGTAGTTCTGTCGCTTGTACCACGGTCATCACCTGGATTAAAAAGAAAAGCCTCCAACCAGAGCAGTTGAGGGTTTTGGATACTAGACCAGGAGAGGTAAAGCCCCCTGGCCTTGTGTCGGTGGGGCCGCAACGACCCGCCTTCCTCCTCCCGATGTCTCGATCCCACCTACTGGCTGGAACAAGTATTTCTTTCTGCCCGCGTTACTGCCAGCAATATAGGTCTACATCATTATACTGTGCATCGAGATCTAAGTCAAGGGTTCACACCAGGGCCACCAGCCCGGCCGCGCTCACCAGGGCGATAGCGTAGCAGGTCTGAGGGAGGCCCAGCACCGGCACGAAAAAGATGCTGGTCAGGATGGCCCCCAGACAGGCGCCCACCAGGTCGGCCCCGTAGATCAGACCGGCCACCCGGCCCGTGCTGCCCGTCACCGCCTCGGTGGCCAGGGGAAAAGCCATCCCTCCCAACAGACCGGCCAGAGAGATCAGGGCCAGGAAAATGACATCCAGCAGAGGCCCACCGCCCACCCCCTTCAAGACGGTGGGCAGCAACACGGCGTACAAAAAGATAGCGGCCTGCACCACTATCAGCAGCCTGCGAGGACGAAGACGAAAAGGAGAACGGGCCACCAGCCTGTTCGAGATGGCCCCGCCCAGGGCCGTGCCCAGCATGAAGGCCGCATAGATAAGGCTCACCGCGTGGTAGACGTAGCCCCGAAAAGCCTGAAAAGCCAGCAGCAGGGCGATTTCCACCGAGATTTCGGCCAGGCCGGTAAAAGCAATGACGGCCGGCACGACGTAGCCGCGTTTCCAGCGCAGAAAGAGCACTATCGGGCCCAGGGGAATGAGCAGCCACCACAGCCGCAGAAGAGAGGCCGCGTAGAAAAACCCGCTCCAAGCCTGAGAGTAGAAACGAGAAAGCCACAGCACCATATCGTAGTAATAACAGATGGGCGAGAGGTCCGTGTTCAGCTTATCCACTTCGTCCATTCCGCTCAGTTCCTGGCGAAGGCGCTCGAAGCGACCGGCCGTGAAGATGTACTCGAGGTAAGCGGCGTTGACCAGGCGAGTGTCGAGGCCGCGCTCGGCTAAACGCCGGGCCAGAACAGTATGCTCTTCGCTCAAAGGGGCATCCGAGGCCAGAAAGAAATTGGTATCTCCAGGCAGGACGAGAACCGAGGGGAAGACGGAGAGCAAGGTACGATAGACCGCCCCGTTGCGCGCTCGGATTTCGGGGTTGAGGTAGTTCTCGGCCGAAGGCAGCCCCAGGGAGAAAATACCCCCCTCGTTGAGGATACCTTGTACCTCTTCAAAGAACTCCCGGGTGTAGAAACGATTTAACTGCCCCGTCGAAGGTTCCGGCAGATCGAGAATGATCACGTCAAAGCGCCTCCCGCCCTCTTGACCGCTCTCCTTGACGTAGAGGCGGCCATCCATGTAGACCGTCCTCAGGCGGGGCTCGTCGAGGAGGGCCTTATCCTCCGGGGGCAGGTAGCGTCTGGCCGCCTCGATGACCAGGGGGTCCAGTTCAACGTAATGCACCTGATCCACAGGATATTTGAAGATTTCGCGCAGATCCCCTCCCACCCCACCGCCGATGAGGAGCACGCTCCTGGGAGCCGGGTGCTCCAGGAGAGGGAAGTGGACGACCTCTTCAGGCGCGGTGCTCTGGGTCTCGAACATCCACAGCCCGTTTTCGTAGAAAACCCGCTGGCCGTCCCGCCCCACGACCGTCAATCGACCATAGATGGAATCACGGCTAAAGAGGATGTCCGGGAGTTGCCAGGCCAGGGTGGCCCGATGCCAGCTCGCGCCCAGAGGCAGGGCCACGACGAGGAGAAGCAAAGGGCCCAGCCAGAAGGCAGGGCGCAGGAACTTCGTGGCCTTCGCCCCATCCGTCCATTCGTGGTCTGCCCATAGTATCCACCCTCCAGCCGCCAGTCCTATCGCGCCCAGACCCAGGGCTATCTGGAAAGGATCGAGGAAACGGACCAGCACAAAGCTGAAAAGTGCCCCGCCCAGGGCTGCTCCCCAGGCCTCGTAGACGTAGGCCCGGCCCACTGTACCGCCTCGTCGGGCCAACAGACGGCTGCCCAACGTGAACTGAAATCCTAACAGCAGGCACAGGGGAGCCAGGATGAAGAAAATGGAACGGGCCATAGCCCCAAACCCGATGACAATCCCCGGCGTGACGTTCAGGATGAGCCTCAGGGCTCGCGTCACGGCCATCTGGGCGGGGAGGAGAAAAGCGGACAACACCAGGCCGGCGGCCAAGACCCTGGTCTCGTGATGGTGGTCATTCCCATAACGGTCGGCCAGCCGGCCCAGGCCCCAGGAACCGACCGCTACCCACCAAAGCCAGGCCGTCAGGATCAACCCCAGGCACAGCTCGTTGCCGTAGAAGACGGCCGCTAACTCGCGCGTGAGGAGCACCTGGCCGACGATAGAGGTGATACCGATGGTGATCAGGGCCAGCTTCATCTAAAACCCCCCAATAAAACCCCTGAACCCGGATCCCTTTTTCGCCACCCATTATAACTCCGATCCCTTTTTTTGCCAACTGTGGAACGAGCCTCATTAAAGTGCCAGGCCCCTTTTTGCGCAACCTTGATAAAATCGGCAGTTTGTGCTATCATAAGGCCAGCGCCATCTGGCTTAAAACAGGAGTGACGTATCATGGCTGTGGAAGACGGGTGGAAGAGTCTGCTGAATTCAGGTTAGCTGTGGTTTTGTTCCACGCCGCGCTGCTCTTTCGCTGCTCGAAGGTCGGACGAAAAAAAATCTGAACGAAGGATGAAGATGCCTAAATTTTTTACCCGTGAGGAGTTTGAGGAGGCGGCCCAGTATATCAAAAGTCACACCGATTACAGGCCGACCGTTGGTTTAATTCTGGGGTCAGGGATGGTTGCTCTGGCCGATGAGGTGCAAGAGGCTGACGTTATCCCTTATGAGGATATCCCCCACTTCCCGGTGCCCACCGTGGAAGGGCATCCGGGCAGGTTGGTGGTGGGCAGGCTGGCCGGACGAGCAATTTTGGTCATGAAGGGCCGCGCTCACTACTACGAGGGCTATTCGATGCAGCAGGTTACCTTGCCCATCCGGGTCATGCAGGTGATGGGTATTGATACCTTGATCTTGACCAACGCCACCGGAGGGCTCAATCCGGCTTTTCGGGCTGGCGATCTGATGCTTATCGAGGATCACATCAACCTGGTGGGCATGGTTGGGCACAATCCTCTGTATGGCCCTAACGATCCGACCTTTGGCCCCCGTTTCCCGGAGATGGGTCAACCCTACGACCCTGAGTTGAAAGTTTTGGCCCGGCAGGTGGCCGCTGAACAGGGGCTCAAACTTCAACAGGGAGTATATATCATGTTGACCGGTCCGACCTTTGAGACCCCGGCCGATCTGCGGTTCCTGCGCTCTATCGGAGCCGACGCGGTGGGTATGTCCACTGTAGTGGAGGTCATAGTGGCCCGGCATGGGGGGATGCGGGTGCTGGGTTTATCGGCGATCAGCAATGCATGTATCTTCGAGCCGAATGCGGATCACAAGCCCAGCCACGAGGAAGTGTTGGAAGCTGGAGCGCTCATCTTGCCCAAACTGAGCGCTTTGCTCAAAGGAGTTTTACGACGGCTGGAAGATCGCTGAGGAGTGTCGTTACAGAAGTCTAGCGGGAGACGAGCTCGTTGTTCGCTTTTCCAGCGAACCGACTTGACTACTATGGCTGTACTGGTAAAACTGATCGCCAACTATTCCCACTGGCTGTACCTGGCCGGGGTTTTAGGCATCCTGATGTATCTCAGGATGGCTTTGCTGGCCCGCAGGGAACGGGCGCGGTCTGTTTTCTCTCTGGAGAGAGAGACCGCGACCAGTAAAACCTACCGTGCCCTGGTGGCAGCTCTTGGTATTTCCCTTTTGATGGGGCTTGTTTTCGTCAACACGGCGCTGATAGCGCCCAGTCTGGAGGCTCCGGCCGACACGGAAAAGACCCCCATGGTCTTCCTCATCCCTACTGCCACCCCCTTGCCGCCTCCACCTACCGAGATGGCGCCCCCTACTCTCATAGGGGAACCGGCCGTTACCAGCCAGCCAATAGATGTACCCCCCACCGGTCCCCCTCCTCCTCCGCCCACGAACACCCCCCTGCCCGCCCCCGCCTGCCCCAATCCGCAGGTCTGCATCACCTCTCCGCCCCCTAACGCGGTCGTCAGCGGGGCGGTGCAGATTGTGGGTTCGGCCAGCATCGGCAATTTCCAGTATTACAAGGTCGAGTTTGGGGTGGGCGAGAACCCCATTGGCTGGTCGGTGGTCACTGCCCTCCATGACTCGCCGGTGGCTGGCGGACTGCTCGACGTGTGGGACACCACCTTTATTGAAGATGGGGTTTACAAGGTACGCCTGGTGGTGGTCGATAGGACCGGTAACTTCCCGCCCCCCCACGAGGTGCGGGTGATCGTCCAGCGCTGAATAACCGGGCATATTCCACCCAGGGTGATCGGTCATCCTCTCCTCGGAAACTGAGGCGACGGGGAAGCCTGGCAAACCTCTCGTGTTCCTCCAGTTTGCTGATTTCATATTTTTCTGGTAGAATATTAGTAGAATTGACTTGGAGGTAATTATTGTGAACAAAATTGACCGTCGTGAGTTTGTACGCCGGATGGCCCTGTTGGGTCTCGGAGTCTGGGGGGCGGAGGCGCTCTCTGGTTGTGGCCTGTCTCTGGCCTCCTCCGAAACCCCGGTAGCGCCTGCCGGGGAGTCCCATCTGGTGGTGGCGCGGGGCTCGGACCCGGCGGAGATCACCCGCCGCGCCGTGGCCGCCCTGGGGGGTATGGAGAGTTTCGTGAGCCAGGGCGACGAGGTCATCATCAAGCCCAACATCTGCGTGGCCTATCACACCTATGAATACGCGGCCACGACCAACCCGCAGGTGGTGGGCGCTCTGGTGGCCCTCTGCCTGGAAGCGGGTGCCAGGCAGGTGCGGGTCATGGATTACCCCTTCGGGGGCGACCCGCAGCAGGCCTATAAAAACAGCGGCATCGAGGAAGCAGTCCTGGCCGCCGGCGGCCAGATGGAAGTCATGAGCCGCATGAAGTTCGTCAGGACGGAGATTCCAGAGGGGCGCGACCTCAAAGAGTGTGACATTTACGACGACGTGTTGAAAGCCGACGTTTTCATCGACGTACCCATCGCCAAACACCACGGCTCGACGCGCCTCACCCTGGCTATGAAGAATTTGATGGGCGTCATCTGGGACCGCTCGGCTATGCATCGCAACCTGGGCCAGCGCATCGCCGATCTGACCAGCCGCGTGCGTCCCACCCTGACGGTGGTGGACGCCGTGCGCATCCTGCTCGACCACGGCCCTACGGGCGGCAATTTAGACGACGTGAAGGTGATGGACACCGTCATCGCCAGTGCGGACATCGTGGCCGCCGATTCCTACGCCACCACTCTCTTCGGCCTGACCAGCGCGGACATCGCCTACATCCAGGCCGCCAGCCAGATGGGGCTGGGGCAGGTAGACTTGAGCGCCGTGAAAATCGAAGAAATCTGAGCGGAAACAGCAATGTCTGAGAAAGTGAAAGCGGAGAAAAGGGCCACCATTGGCGGGGGCCTCCGCTGGCGCAGGTGGGCCACCTGGCGCCGTCCCATCCAATACCTGGCCCTCCTGTTTTTCCTTTACCTGGTAATCGCGACCAGGCAGGGCTTTTCTCTGCCGGTAAGCCTCTTTTTGCGCCTCGACCCGCTGGTTGCCTGGGGAGCGGCCATGGCCGGGCGGACCTGGCTGCCCCAGGTTCTCATGAGCCTCATAACGGTAGCTCTCACGCTCGTTTTGGGGCGGGTGTGGTGTGGCTGGTTCTGCCCGCTGGGGACGGTGCTCGATCTGGTCGGGGGCCGGCGGGCCAGGGGCCAGGCAGAGGACCCTGGTTCGCCCTGGCGAGGGCTCAAATATTTTCTCCTGCTCACGATGGCCGTGGCCGCCCTGTTGGGGAATTTGAGCCTGATGATTCTGGACCCCATCACCATCATGGTGCGCACCGTGTCGGTGGTCGTCCTGCCCGGCCTGAACTGGGCGGTCACTGCCGCCGAGGTGGGGCTGTACCGCCATGCCTTTTTGCGGGGGATTCTGGGCTGGGTGGAGGCCACTTTTCGCGGCAACCTTCTGCCCTTCAAGCAGCCTTTTTATCAACTCAACGTGCTGTTGGGCCTGCTATTCGTCGGGATTCTGGCCCTGAACGTCTTCCGGCCTCGCTTCTGGTGCCGGTATCTGTGCCCGTTGGGGGCGCTGTTGGGGCTTTTTTCCAAAGCGGCCCTGATCAAGCGATGGGTGGGGGAGAGTTGCAATCAATGTCAGCGCTGCGATCGGGTATGTCCCACAGGCACTATCGACCCCGACAACGGCTTTGCCAGCGACCCGGCGGAATGCATCATGTGCTTTGAATGCCAGGAATCCTGCCCGCAGGGGGCAACGTCTTTTGGCTGGCAGCCGGGGATAGCAAGCTGGCACAGCTACGACCTCTCGCGCCGCAAGTTCCTGGCCGCGCTGGGGGGCGGGATAGCAGGGGTGGCCGTCCTGCACACGGAGTCGGCGGCCCAGGGCACAAACCCCTACCTGCTCCGCCCGCCGGGGGCTGAAGAAGATGACTTGCTTTCCCGCTGCATCCGCTGCGGCGAGTGCATGAAGGTGTGTCCCAGCTTCGCCCTGCACCCTGCTCTGGGACAGGCCGGGTGGGAAGGCTTCTGGACGCCGCTGTTCGTCCCCCGCCTGGGCTATTGCGACTATTCCTGTCACGCCTGCGGCCAGGTCTGCCCCACGGGAGCCATTCCCCCGCTCAGCCTGGAAGAAAAGCGCCAGGCGGTCATCGGCAAGGCTTACATCGATGAGAGCCGCTGTCTGCCCTGGGCCGAAGGGATACCCTGTATCGTCTGCGAGGAGATGTGCCCCGTGCCGGAAAAGGCCATCCGCCTGGAAGAAGCGGAGGTGGTGAACCCCGACGGGGAAAGGGTAGTGATGCAGCAGCCGCACGTCGTGCGCCGTTTGTGCATCGGGTGCGGCATCTGCGAAAACCGCTGCCCGGCGAGCGTGGAGGCGGCTATCCGCGTGCGCGCTTCTGACCTTTGATGGAGACTGATCAGTTTTCCTCCGGCGCGGGACCGTAAACGCGGGCGGCCAGTTTGGCAAATTGTCAATTCGGAGCAAAACTCTTTATCACTTCCAACACCGCCGTCAAATCCTCCTGCCAGTTCCCATCCAGGGGCAGCCAGATTTCCCGGCGGAACACCCTGGCGCGGTTTCCCACTTTGGCCTTGAGCCTGGCCCGCAACCGTTCCTGGTTCGCCCTATCCAGGTCCTTGACTTTGATCACCGCCTGCCCTTCCTCGGTGGAGATGCCCTGCACCTCGCTCTGGAGGGCCAGCACCTTCAGATGCAACTGGTAGATCAGGTTTTCGGCCGGCCCGGGCAGCGGCCCGAAACGATCCCGCAGCTCGCGGGCTATGTCGGTGACCTCCTGCTCCGTGGTCAGCCCGGCCAGGCGGCGATACAGTTGCAGCCGCAGGCCGGAATGAGGCACGTAATCCTCCGGCAGATAGACGGCCAGGGGCAGGTTGATCTGGAGGGTGGGGGCCAGCGGTTGCAGATAGGCCGCCTCTTCGCCCGTCAGCCCGGCCGGCTTCTCCCCTTTAAGCTCCTGAACGGCCTGGGCCAGTAGCCGACAGTAAAGGTCGAAGCCTACGGCGGCGATGTGACCGTGTTGTCGCGCCCCCAGAAGTTCTCCGGCCCCCCGAATCTCCAGGTCGCGCATGGCTACCCGGAAGCCGGCCCCCAGTTCGCTGGCTTCCAGGATCGTTTCCAGGCGCTTGCGGGCCACTTCGCTCAGGCGGTGGTGCCTGGGGTACAGGAAATAGGCGTAAGCGCGCACGGCGCTGCGTCCCACCCGCCCGCGCAATTGATAGAGTTGGGCCAGGCCAAAGCGGTCGGCGCGGTTGACGATGAGGGTGTTGACGTTGGGGATGTCCAGGCCGCTCTCGATGATGGAGGTGCTGACCAGGACGTCCACCTGGCCGTCCACGAAGTCCAGCATCACCTGCTCCAGTTCTCTCTCCTTCATCTGGCCGTGGGCGATAGCCAGGGTTGCTTCGGGCACGATCTCGGCCAGGCGGCGGGCGATGTAGCCGATGCTCCTGACGCGGTTGTGCACGAAGTAGACCTGTCCCCCGCGATCCAGTTCCCGCAGGATGGCCTGGCGGATCAGGGTTTCGTCGTGTTCGGCCACGTGGGTTTTGATGGGCAACCGCTCTTCGGGCGGGGTGTCGATGGTGCTCATATCGCGCACCCCGGTCAGGGACATGTGCAGGGTGCGGGGTATGGGGGTGGCCGTCAGGGTCAGGACATCGACCTCTTTGCGCATCTGCTTGAGCCGTTCTTTGTGGGTCACGCCAAAGCGTTGCTCCTCGTCGATGATCAACAGCCCCAGGTCTTTGAAAGCCACGTCTTTCTGAATCAGGCGATGGGTGCCGATGACGATATCGACCGTTCCGGCCCGCAGGCCGGCCAGGATGTCCTGCTGCCTGGTTTTAGAACGGAAACGGGAGAGCATTTCCACCACCACCGGGAAGGGGGTGAGCCGTTCCTGGAAGGTCCCGAAATGCTGTTGGGCCAGCACGGTGGTGGGCACCAGAACGGCCACCTGTTTGCCGTCCATGACCGTCTTGAACGCGGCTCTCAGGGCCACCTCGGTTTTGCCATAGCCCACGTCGCCGCAGATGAGCCGATCCATGGGCTTGGGTTTCTCCATGTCGGCTTTGACTGCCTCGATGGCCTTCAATTGATCCTCGGTCTCGATGTAAGGGAAAGAGGCTTCCAGGTCTGCCTGCCAGGGCGTATCGGGGGGGAAGGCGTAGCCAGTTATCACCTCGCGGGCGGAATAGAGCTCCAACAGGTCGTGGGCGATGTCTTCTACCGCTCGTTTGGCCTGGGCCTTCACCCGTGCCCAGTCGGTGGCCCCCAGGCGATTGATCGTCGGCGGGCGGTCGCTGGCTCCCACGTAGCGGCTGAGACGGTCCGCCTGGTGGATGGGCACGTATAGCCTGTCGCCCGCCGCATAATCGACCTGAAGATATTCGTGCTCCATCCCGTCGAGGGTCAGCTTGACCAGCCCCTGGAAAAGACCGATCCCATGCTCTACGTGCACGGCGTAATCGCCGGGCCTCAGATCGATGAAGAACGATTCGGGGGCTATCCCTCTGGGCTGTCGGGCGCGGCGTGGTTTGGGTCTGACCCAGCCGAATATCTCCGCATCGGTGAGCAGACGACAGGCCGCCACTGCTGGAGTGGCCGATAAAGTCCAGCCCTCGGCCAGGGTACCTTGTATCAGGGTCAGGCTGCGCGCTGGAGGAGGGGTTTCAATCTCTGCGGCCTCGGCGGCCAGCTTAGCCGCTATCCCTCGCTCGGTCAAAATTTCGCCCAGACGCGGGGCCTGGCGGGTGACAATTACTACCCGTTCCCCTCTTTGCTGGAAGGTTTGGCAATCTTCCAGCAGGTGCTTGAGCCGTCCCCCGTAGCGCGGGCTGGCGGTAAAGATGCGCCCCAGCGACGAGGTTTCGTCGGCCATAACGTCGGCCATACCGCCATAACCGAGCATCAGGTGAAATTCGAGAGCCGGTTGCAGTTCGTCCCAGGTGAAATAGGGAGGGGCGAAATCGGCCGGCAACTCGCCAGCCTCGACCAGCTCACGATGCAGGTTTAGAGCCTGCTCCTCCAGGTCGGCCACCGTAGCTTCCAGTTCGCCCCAATCGTCTATCAGGATCAGGCTGTCGGGGGGCAGATAGTCAATTAGCGTAGAAGGTTCGGCGTACAGGTAGGGGATGTAGAACTCGAGTCCTTTGAAACGCTGGTTGTTCTCCAGGGCCTCCTGGTCGCGGCCGAACTCCTCCCTGGCCGCCGTATGGCAGGTGGAGAGGTCCAAACCGGCCACCAGGCGAGCCGCTTTTTCGCCATAGCGAGGTAGAGCCTCGCTGGCTGGCGTCACATTGACAAAGGGAACCTTCTCTTGGGACCGTTGGGTGGTGGGATCGAACAGGCGCATAGATTCGATCTGGTCGCCAAAAAGCTCGATGCGCACCGGCCGGGTGTGGTCAGGGGGAAAGACGTCGATGATCCCGCCCCGTTGACTGAAGGTGCCGGGCTCCTCCACGACCGCCTCCGGCTCGTAGCCCAGACCGTACCAGGCGGCCAGCAGACCCTTTGGAGAGAGCGTCTGACCGAGGCGCAAGGTATGAAGGGCGGCCATGAACTCTGAACGGGGCAGGGTCTTCTGCATCAAAGCCCGGGCCGAAACGACGATACCCGGCTGCTGCCCGGTATCTCCCAGGCTGAGGTCAGCCAGCACGGCCAGACGCTCCCGACCGGTTTCCACCGCCCAGGGCACACGTTCATAGGGCAGGGCATCGGGCGCGGGGAAGCGCAGGATGGTCTCAGGAAAAGGGGTCCAGGAGCGCAGTTGTTCGCCGACCTCCTTGGCTCGCTCGCTCTGGGCCACTACCCACAGGATGGGACGGCCCAGGTCCCTCTGGAGAGCAGCCACCAGATAGGGTCGCGCCGCCGCCAGCAAACCGCCAGCACAAGGCATGGCGGCGTAGGAAGTGGGTTTCTCTCTCAAGTTTTCCACCAGTTGGCGGTAAGCGGATACTTCGCCAAGCAGGGGCAATAGGCCGGATAGATTCAAGCTGAATCCTCTCCTTTATCATCACAAAATTACGATATCAGTTCATTATACGGGCAAAGTGGATTTCGGTCAAATTGATAGCGCCTCAGTGCTTCGGCCAACGCGCGTGCTTGACAAAAAAGAGGTGAACACGTATAATCTATCCAGGTCTGAAAAATTGACTTTTCAGGGTCGAAAGGTAACTTCCGCTTTGGCGGAGTGGCCCGGACACCTTGAACCCCAGGTCTCACCCCCAGAAAGCACGATGCTGTGGCTTGCTTCCAGCAGGATTGGGCTAAGGGAGGGGAAGTCATTTTTTATTACGCCTCAGGCAGAGGGGGCAGGAAAGGGGGTGATCGAAAACAACAGACGTTGGCTCAAAGGCTCAGTAGTTAGAGACAGGAGGAAAGGTATCCCTGTCTCGCCCCATTCTTAAAATTCTCATAAGGAGGAAAACGTGTTCAAAAGTAAGAAGTGGGCAATCCTGGTCACCTTGACCATGATCTTTTTCCTGGTGTCCGCGACGCTGATGCCGGTGCTGGCCTCTACTCCAGCCGAAGAAGAGTCAGAAGACAAGCCGCCAGAAGTAATATCGCTTGACATGCTTCCAGAGGAGACCTCCGAGATCGTCGCTTTAAGAAAAGCGATTGAGGAAGAGATAGGGGCATACAGCGATCGTATGATCGAGATGAGCGACTGGCTGTACGAAAATCCCGAAACAGGCTACCAGGAGTTCGAGTCATCGAAAATGCTGGCCTCTGAACTGGAAAAGCACGGGTTTGAGGTGACGTTCGGCGTCGAGGGCCTGGAAGAAGGCTACAACGACGTGATAGAAGCGAGATTCGATGCCAGAGATTTGCCGACCGCCTTTATAGCAAAATATAAGGGCAAATCGGAACATCCGGTCATCGGGTTCAACTTCGAAACCGATGCCTTACGGAGAGGGGCAGAACCGTTCCATGGCTGTCAGCATAACCAACAGGGACCAGTGGCGGTCGGGGCCGCCATTGCCCTGAGCAAGGTGATGGAGGAAAATGACCTGCCTGGGAGCGTCTGGGTAATCCACACCCCGGCCGAAGAGATCCCTCCTCCTGACAAGGCCGCCATGGTTAAGACCGGGGTACTCGATGACGTGGACGTGATTATCAGAAGTCACGGCACTCCGCACATGGCGACCAGAAGCAAAGGCGGGATAGGCAATTGCTGCATGCTTATCGCGGCCATTTTATACGACTTCTACGGAAAGCCTGCTCATGGAGCCTTTAACCCCTGGGATGGGAAAGACGCCCTGGATGGCGCCAGGCTGTTCTTTACCGCAGTGGACATGCTGAGGGAACATTCGTTGCCGGACTTCAGGTTCATGGGCACGATCACCGAAGTAGGAGCAGCCCCGAACGTTGTTAACGACTACGTCCAGGTCGATCACTGGATCAGGAATGCAGACAGGGCCGGCCAGGAAGCGTTGAACGGAAAGGTTGAGCAACTGAACATCATCGCCGAGGGAGCGGCGATGGCCACCTTTACCGACGTGGAGATCAGACACTATGCCTCGTATTACAATGGTATAGAGTACGCCTGGCTACAGGCATTGGCCTGGTACTACGCCAACGAATATGGGGATGCGGAGGCCATTTCGGAAGAACTGGATGACCCCAGCGGTTGGGACGAGAGCGGATACGGTTCGGTGAATATACCTGGCGTGAGCGTACGCCCGGCCGTGGCGAATTGCCCTGAGGCCCCAGGTCATTCTGACGAAAACGCGGCTGTAACTATCAGCCCCGAAGGCCACAAGGGACTGATCCAGACCGCCACAATTGGGGCGGTGGTCGGTCTACGCCTGGCAGTCGATCCAGAACTGTTAGCCAAAGTAACCGAGGAACAGGTGCAATGGCAGGAGTGGGCTCTTAAAGAAGGGCTAATCACCGAGGACATGATAAGGGAATAGTCCCGGCTGTCCCTGACTGCCCGTAGAGCAAAAAAGGCTCCCTCGCTCCAGTCCTGGTTGGAGTGAGGGAGCTATTAGATTTGTAATATGATTCTGCTGAAATTCGCTCGTCTCAGCTCTCAGCCGGTAGTATATCCCTTACCGGCTGCCTGTGGTTATGTTATGGGATATAATGATAACTATGAGGATCGTGATGATCGGCCCCTTTGGCCTGCGCCCCAAAAGTACCATGAGTCGGCGGGCCCTGCCTATGGCCCGAGCTTTGGCCGCGCGCGGGCACGCCGTCGAGGTGCTCCTGCCTCCCTGGGATTGGCCCCCGGACGCGGGCCGGACGTGGGAAGAAGGTGGTGTCCACGTCCATAACATCTTCCTCCCGCCGCGCCTCCCTCTCATCGAGCATTTTATTATCACCTGGCGCCTGGCGCGTGCGGCCCTGGCCCTGCGGCCCGACGTGGTGCACTGCTTCAAGCCCAAGGCTTACGCCGGGCTGACGGCGATGGTCTTGTGGGGTCTACAGAGGCTCGGGCTGACGAAAATCCACCTGGTGCTCGATGCCGACGACCGGGAGGGGTGGGAAGGCTGGAACGAAAGAGGCAATTACTCCTGGATGCAGAAACGCTTCTTTGCCTTTCAGGAGCGTTGGGGGCTGACCCACTGCCAGACCGTGACCGTAGCCAGCAAGGCCCTGCAAAGGTTCGTCTGGAGCCTGGGCTTTCCGCGGCGTAGAGTGTTTTACGTGCCGAACGGCTTGCCGGATGATCGGCCTCCGCCATCATCGTCCACGAGCGACGTCCGGCGGCGATATGACCTGGGCGGCTGTCCCGTGCTCCTCCTCTATACCCGCTTTGTCGAGTTCGCCGTCGAGCGGGTGGTCGAAATCTTCCGGCGGGTATCGGCCCAGGTGCCGGAGGTGTGTCTTTTGGTGGTGGGCCAGGGGTTTGGGGGTGAAGAGGAGGGCCTGCTGGCTTCCGCGCTCGATGGACGCCTGGTCTACGCCGGTTGGGTCGAGGCGGCCAGACTGCCCCATTACCTGGCTGCCGCTGACGTGGCCCTTTACCCTTGCGACGATAACCTCATCAATCGGGCCAAGTGCGCTGTCAGGCTGGTGGAGCTTATGGGGGCGGGCCTGCCCGTGGTGGCCGACGACGTAGGAGAGATCGGACGCTACGTTGAGCACCGGGCGTCCGGCCTGCTGGTCAAAGCGGGCGACGTCGATGCTTTCGCCCAGGGCGTGGTGGAATTGCTCCGAGATGAGAGGCTGCGTCGCCAGTTGGGAGAGCGGGCGCAGAGGCGTGCCCGGCATAAATTCGCCTGGAGGAGGTTGGTGGAAGAGGTGGAAAAAGCCTACCGAAACTCCCCACCAGAGGCTTAGCCCTGGTCACCTGTTCTGAAGACGAAAATGGCCTCCCCAAGCCGCACCCTCGATCCGTCCTGCAAAGCGTTCCTTCTGAATACGGCGTGCATCTGGGCTGGATCGCCGCTGAAGCTGACGAAAACTCCACCGCCCAGATCGCGGATGACCCAGCGGTCGGCCTGCCAGCGCAACTCGGCGTGGCGTGGGAGGAGGCCGGGGATAACGATGTCGTTGCTCGCCGCCGAACCGATGGAGATGGGGGTAACGCTCTTGTCCAGTACGTATTGTATTTCCGAAGCGGGGCTACCTGGGCAGCCCACCAGCCGGGCGCGAACGGGAGCCGGGGCAACTTTAACAGGGGACTGCTGATCCGGTGGGAGGGCCGGGGTAGGAAGCGGTGCTTCTGGTTCAGGCTCAACTTCCGGTACCGGCCCGGGACGAGGTTTCGTCTGTGGAAAAAGGGAAGGCAGACCCAACATGATCAGCAAGGAAGCCAGCAAGCCAAAGAACAGGAGGGGATTGATGGACGGAGCCAATACGCCGGCCACGGAGTAGTCTTGGGCGGCGCTTATCGTGGCGCCGGGATGTGCGACCGTCACCACCACCTTTCGCTTCGTACCGTCCAACTGAGGGGTGGGTGATTCGTAGGTCAGCGAGTATTCATTTTGCAACCTCTGGGCGATACCACGGTATAGATCGGCCAACTCATCGGCTGAGGGAGCGAAATGATACTCGCCGCCCGTTTGCCCGGCCATCGTTTCCAGCACCCCTTCTTTCACGTCGTATCCCAGGCCGATGGTGAAAAGAGGCACTTCATTATTTTGCGCGTATCCGATAACGCTGCTCAGGCTGCGGCGGCTGTGCTCGTCGATCCCGTCGGTGAGAGCGATGACCACCTTCCGCCCGGAGAAAGCCCGTAGCTCCTCCACGGCGTGGTAGATCGTATCGTAATAGGCTGTCCCTCCTTTGGCGTAAAGATACCCGATCCTGTCCTCCAGGAGCGGCCGCTCACGGGCCGATATGAACTTGAGAGGAAAGATGGTCTCCTCCTGGTGGTTAAAAGCGATGATGCCTATCCTATCTCGATCATCTTGCAAGTTCTGGATGAAGGCCAAGGCGGCCTCTTTCGCCCCCGCCATCTTTTTAAAACCCATGCTGCGGCTGCGATCGATGAGCAGGATAGCGGTGATGGGCTGATAACCGGCCCCCACGAAATCGATGATCCTGACCGGGATACCATCCTCCCTGACCCGGAAGTTGTCCTTTTCCAGGCCGAACAGGGTTTGGCCCGCCCCGTCGAAAACGGCCAGATACAAGGCGATCCTCCGTAAATTGCCTTTGTCGATCCAGCGTATCTCAGCGCGGGAGCGATCGGCTCCCACCGCGCTGCCCCGCCCGGACAGGTCGATGCTCATCAGCCCTACCCAGACCAGAGCGAAGACAAACAGGAAAGTCAACAGTACGGCGCGTTTGCTTTTCATCAAACATCTCCTTGGGCATCCTCTTCGGTCTGGAAAGTCATGTACGTTCTGCCCAGGGTGATCCGGTCTCCGCTTTGCAAGGGGTGGCTGGTTACGGCCTGTTTGTTCAAATAAGTGGGGCCTTCTCTGGCCTTCAGGACGAACTGGCCCTCCTGCTGCACGATTTCGGCGTGGTGGTATTCCACCTGCGGGTCGCCGGGCAGGACGATGTCGCAATCGTCGTCCTTGCCCAGGACGTTCACCTCTTTAGCCAGGGTTAGCGACCGGCCCTCCAGCGGGCCGTAGAGAATTTTGACCCAGGCCCGGCGCAGAATACCCTCCACCAATCCGATGAGGGCCCCGATGCAGGCTCCCAGGATGATGAGCCCCACCGCCCCGCCAATCGTCAGGGACAGGCTGCGGTTGTGGGTCAGCGCCCGCAGGATGAGGCTCAGGCGTTCGTAAGTGGCCCCGCCGATGAGTCCGCCCAGCAGCCCGCCGGTGGCTCCATAACCGATCTTGGGGGGCGCTCTGTCGGCTATCCCTTCGCTGGTGCCCACCAACAGGCCGAAAAGCGCCCAGCCTATGGCCCGGGGCCAGGTGCCGCCTCCAGCCAGCTCGAAGATGATCTCGCCCATGACCAGGCCGATAAACCCCCCTCCCAGGCCGATAATCCCGCCCATAAGGATGCCCCGCACGGCTTTTTTCAGGGCGTAACTGGTCAGGCCGTCCACCGCCCCGATGGCCGCCCCGATGCATACCCCCACCATGGCCCCACGCAGCGCGTCCTGAACCAGGAGCACCAGGAAGCTACCCGTGCCGGGCCGCAACAGCAGCCCTACCAAAGCCCAACTGAGCAGGCCGCCCAACGCGCCGAAGATGGCATTGTAGTAGATGCGTTTTAAATCGAGGGTCATTTTTGTTCTCCTGATTTCCAGGGGCCTGACACTTTCAAAGTGCCGCGCGGTCTATACTTCCTCGACCTGAACGATGATGACGGTGATGTTATCGGTTCCTCCACTGGCGTTGGCAGCCTGCACTAACTGCTGGCAGGCTTCCTGCGGATTGAGGGACGTTCTCACCATACGTTCTATCTCTTCGTCAGTCACCATACCGCTCAGGCCATCGGAGCAGAGCAGGAGACGCTCTCCAACGTTGAGGTTCCGAAGGAAAACGTCAACCTCGATTTCGGGCTTATTGCCGATGGAGCGGTAGATGACGTTGCGCTGGGGGTGGATCCTGGCTTCCTCTGGAGTGATCTGGCCCAGGGCTACCAGGCGCTCCACCAGAGAATGGTCGGTGGTGATCATGGTTATGCCCTCCTCGCCGATCAGGTAAGCGCGGCTATCGCCTACATTGGCGATGTAGGCTGTGGCCCCGATCACCAAAGCGGCCACCAGAGTGGTGCCCATATCGCTATGGGTGGCTGTTTTCTGCGAGAATACCATCTGGTTGATCTCTCGGCAGACTTCTTCCAGCCAGGAGGAATAATCCTGCCCTTCCTGTTCCGTGTCGGCCGTCAAGATATAACTCACCATCCTCTTTTCCATGATATCGACGGCCATGCCGCTGGCTACCTCGCCGGCGGAGTGGCCGCCCATGCCGTCGGCTACCACGTATAGACCGATGGGTTGGCTGAAGGATTGGCAAATCCGGCTTCGCTCCAGGGTTAACAGGCTGTCCTCGTTCAACTTGCGTACCTGTCCCACGTCGGTCAGGCGTCCTACCCGCAGATCTACGCTGGCCGGTCGGCGTATCTCTTTCAACACCCTTGCCAGATCATCGGCCAGTTCCCCGGCCGTGCCGTACCTGGCTTCTGCCGTCGGAGTGAGAGCCCTGGTGAAGATAGCCAGCACCTTTGGGGGCAGAGGAGCCTCGAGCTTCGGAGCAGTCTGGCCGGTCAAAAGGTAGTAGAGCGAGCCGGCTAACATCTGAATATCCTCGGCGTAGCGTTTAGGGGCGATGTCGGCTTTCCCCGCCAGGGGAACGACGCCGGCCACGCTGAAGTCGGTGAGCTTGACCTGGTCATCATCTTCAAAGGCGATGTGGTGCAGATCGATCTTCTGGTGAACGACGTTGTGCTGGTGCAAATACTCCAACGCTCTGGCCAGTTGCGCACCCCAATCCAGTACCTTGCCAACTTCCTGGGGTATTGGCAGTTCAATGGCGGGCCTCAGCCTGACCTCAGGTTCGACCAGATAGTAACGCGCCATGTCGCCGTAAGGAGTCTCTTCAAAGTAGTCTTGAGGGCAGACCAGACCGCGATGGCTCAGCTTTAGCTCGGCTATTTCCCGCTGGTTGGAAAATGGTTTGATCTCCAGGCTTTCCTTCATTAGAAAGCGGGGATGGGTAGGAGCCACGCCCTCTAGCGAGGCCCCGCACTCGGAGCAATATTCTTCTCCGGGGATGTTTTCCTGAGAAAGGCAAGCCTGGTTGGGACATTGCAGGACGGGTTGCTTGCTCTCGATAAGGTACACGTTTAGCTCTGGCCCACTGCTCTTTTCCTCAAGCACCAGGTAGCGCCCTCCGCTCAGGATCGCTCCTTCTGGCAAAAGGGTGAACAGCGGCGGCGATGGGGTCAGGGGCCCGGTGGCATCTTCCTGGCTGCTTTTGATGGGAGTGACGAGAGTTTCCGCCAGATCAGGGTAGGATGGAGCAGCTTCGGAGGGCGCAGGCTCAGCGGGGGCCAGCGGCCAGGTGTCCTCATCGTCCTGTTCTTGGCTGCTCTTGGTTGGATTGGCGGGAATGTCCGTCAGAGCAGGCTCAGGGGGCCTGGGAGCAGCGGCTTCGGTTGACGGCGGCTGGGTTTCTTGCTCGTCCACCTGGTGCGGGACCGACTTGGCGGCGGGAGACGCTGCTAAAGGGAAACTGCACTTTTGACAGAATCTGGCTTCCTCTCGGTTTTCTTGTTGACATTGAGGGCATATAATCATTTCGTATTAGCTCCTTTCTTCTAGCCTGGCCTCCCCGCAGTTCCGAACTCTGCGAGGGGATATCTCACCGAACGCTCAACCTCTGGGTGCCTTAAAAACGAACTTTACCCTTCCGATAGCGAGCTGGAAGTTGTCCTTGAGCAGGTTTCTCCCCGTCCGTCGGCCGTTGACGTAGGTGCCGTTTCTCGAATCCAGATCGACCAGGACAAAATCTTCACCCCGACGTTGGATCTCGGCGTGATGGCGTGAGACGGTCTCCCAGCCGAGATAATTTTCGTCGATAGTAAGGTCGTTATCGACTGCGCGACCGATGGTGATGATGGCCTTATCCAGAGAATACTGAATCTGCACTCCCACCCTGTCGAGGCTCTCCAGCCAGGGAACAGCCGGGGTGAGGGGCGGAGGAGGTGGCGACGGTGGCTCCGGCGGTGACGGCGGTTCAGGTTCAGGGGGGGGCGTTGGTGCCGGTGCGGGGGGTGGGGTTGGCCCTCCTCGCCGCAGGAGGAAGATGCCGACCCCGATGAAAGCGACGATCACCAGGATCAGGATTATCAAATCGTAGGGCCCTCCCTGACCGAGTCCTGCAAAGGGGGGAACAGGGGTCAGTGTAGGAGTGTCAGTGGGCGTGGCCGTGGGCTGTGTGGTCGGCGTATCCGTTGAGGTTGGGGTGAAGGTGGGCGTGCTCGTGGGCTGTGTGGTCGGCGTATCCGTTGAGGTTGGGGTGAAGGTGGGCGTGCTCGTGGGCTTAGGCGTATCCGTTGAG
>CAZYHC010000025.1:0-14818 GCA_964646625.1 uncultured Anaerolineales bacterium | reverse complement strand
CGTTGAGGTTGGGGTGAAGGTGGGCGTGCTCGTGGGCTTAGGCGTATCCGTTGAGGTTGGGGTGAAGGTGGGCGTGTTGGTCGGGGTGCTCCTGGGCGTAGGCGTATCGGTCGGCGTGGCCGTGGGCTTTGTCGTCGGGGTACTCGTTGAGGTTGGAGTGAAAGTGAGCGTGTTTGTGGGCTTTGTGGTCGGCGTATTCGTTGAGGTTGGGGTGAAAGTAGGCGTATTGGGCTCCTGCGCCCAGGCTACCTTGACCCCGGCCAGCCAGATGAACAGGATGCACAGCAGGAAGGTCAGGGTTAAGCCCATCATCGAGCGGGCCAAAGTCTGGTAATGGACTGTCAGCTTGTGCGTACCGCCCGGTGGTTCTCTGTCGGTGTGTATTTTCATTTCTGCCTCCTGGGTTGATTGATTGACCTTGCTTTACGCGGTTGAAAAGTGTTGTGCTCAGGGAGATTTTGGCCTGGGCGTGATGAGGATTTCACCGAAGAGCCTTTCCTGATAGACTTCGATCTGGTGACGTTTCAGGAGCTCCAGAACAGCCAACAAGGTGACGATGATTTCCAGGCGTGAAGTTACCCCGCTCAGCAGCCGGTCGAAGCTAAAGCGGTCGTACCGGGCTATTGTCTCTTCGATAAGGGCGATTTTGTCGGCGATGGTGATGGTGAAAGGGGTCACCACGTCGGCTACGGATAGCTCCGGAGGGTAGACCTCCAGAACACGGCGAAAGGCCTCTGCCAGAGCAAGCACAGGGATACTCTCCAACTCGAACGTTTCCTCCGGTTTGGGTGGCGGGGCAAGACGAACGTAGGTGTGCCAGCCTTGTTCCTCTCTGGCCCCAAGTTTCTGAGCCGCTCTCTTGAATCGTCGGTATTCGATCAGTTGGCGGGCTAGCTCCTCGCCCACGTCTTCTTCGTGCTCTTCAGTTTGGGGGGAGGGCTTAGGGAGCAAAACCTGGGATTTGATGAAAAGTAATTTGGCGGCAATGACCAGAAAGTCGGCCAAAGCCGCCGCCGACACTTCTTTCAGGAGGTTGATATATTCCAGATATTGGTCCGTGACCTGGGCCAGGGAAACGGTAGTAATGTCCAGCTTTTCCTGTTCGATAAGGTGGAGCAGAAGGTCCAGAGGCCCCTCGAAGACGGTCAGCTTAACCTGGTAAGAGTCTTCTGGCCTCGACTTAGTTAGAAAAGACAAGCTCCTCCACCTCCGGCCATCGGTTATAGTTCAAAGGTCAGGAAGCGTTGCCCTTTTTGGGCCATTGCGTCCAGGATGCGTTTGGTATCGGCTGCGGTCTGGCCTGCTATCCGTTCCACCTTGCAGCCGGCGTTTTTCAATTGTTGCTCTACCTCGGAGGGCAGGCTGTGGCCGATGATGGTCACGAACTCGGCAGTCAAGGCATCGTCCACCGAGAAGCCACAGGTGGGACGGAAACGACCGATGTAGGTGGTGGCGTTTTGCCAATCGTGCTGGGCCCAACTGGTGGGGTCCTGCCAGAAAAGGACGTAATGGCCGATGGTTTTGACCCTGCTTCTTGGCGCCGCGCGAGTCCGCACCGGAGTTTGATGGGTTTCGAGCCGCTGGAAGAACAGGTCGCGCCAGACCTGATCGCTATCCCATTGGCGGCCCGGACACTGGGTGGCCACAAAGTCTTTGTGGCCTTTGATGCTGTCGTTGGGCAGCTTCAACTCTTGCAAAAGATAGGCACAAAGGTGTCCTACGCTATCCAACTGGGCGGCGGTGGGGAGCTCGTCGGTGAAGTTACCGGTTAGACAGAGGCCCACTCCGGTGTTACTGACCTCCTGGGCGTGATAACAGATAGTTTCCAGGGCGTTGGTCTGGTAGATCGTTCCATCGGCGGTGAGGACGAAGTGGTAGCCGATACCTGGCCAGTCCTGTTTCTCCACCTGGTAGCTGGCGATACGCTCCGGGCCGACGCTGGCTGGCGCGCCGCTGTGATGGATGACCAGGTATTTTATGGTGTCCAGGGAGCGGGTTTCGTAGCGGTTGGTGGGATGCTTGAGCAGACTATCGGTGATGTCCTCTACCTTCGGCCTGGAGGTGGTCGGAGGAGTAACAGTGGAAGAAGAGGGGCTGGGGGGCTTGTGAACCAGGGTTTCCAGTTCCTCCTCCAGCACTTTAAGGCTCTCTTGTAGCCTTTCCACCTTATCGTTCCAGCCTTCTACTTGCTCTTCCAGTTCCTCTATCACGGTGCGCGAGGTAAGGACTTCTGCGCCCACCAGCTTGAGCCTGACCTTGCCAGGCTCGTGCTCCTCCAGGGCGATCCGTTGAAAGTATTGGCTGAGCAGCCCGCTTTCCGGTACAGCCTCGGTGATAGGGTAGCCGCAGATATCCAGGCCGTAACGCTGGAAGAATTCCAGGAAGGGAGACCCGACGGTTTTATCAGTCATCTCGAAGTACATTTCTGTAGGTGGGGGGGCAGGTTCGACTTTGATCTCGGTTTGGAGCGGATTGGCTCCGGCGTTGGAAAACCAGGTTATGCCTTCCTCCACCAGGTCCCATTGTAACACGTATTGTCCCTCGGTGAGCGGGGCAGAGAATTCAACCTGTTCCAACTTGACCTTTTGTTCGGTCGCGACGTTGGTGGGCAGGGCCGTTCTGATGTCTTCGGCGACGGCGACCGGTTGGCCGTCGGGGGTGAACCAGTGGTAGCCCAGCCGCACCATGTTTTTTCCTTTGGCCTGCCAGGTTTTGAGCCCGCTGTTTTGGAGGGTGATGGTGGCCCGTCCTCTTTGTCCCGCCTGGACGCTCCTGGGCACGGCGTGGCTGACGTATTTTACTCCGTAGGTAGGCAACACCACCACCGGCACCAGGCGAGGACGGGGGATATCGCCTACGGCGGCGATGACGGGCAGTTTTGTCCCGTCCCTCTTGATCCACACAAACCCCTCGCGCTCCCAGCTCTCGTCCGGCGAGGAAGCGATGAAGGCCGAGGCCGAGCCTATATAGGGGTACTTAAATAATTCCTGATAATATTCGACGTACTGACGAGACCTCTCCTTCTCTGAGAGAGGAAGGCCGCTCTGTCCGTTGGAGTTGCCGAACTCGGTGATCTCCAGGGTCTTGGTAGGGAATTGGCTGTGATAGTCTTTGAACCGTAACCCCCATTTGTCAACCAGGTGATTGTTGGGTTGTTCGGGGGGAGTCTGCCAGTAACAGTGCGCGCCCAGCCAGTCGGCCTTTTCAATGGCCGGGCGGCAGATATCTAACCATTCCAGGTCTCGGTGGGGCACGGCCAGGCCGGGAAAGCCCAGTTCAGCCCACTCACAGGCTGACTTCAACAAGGAATAGACCTGGAGGAACCACTGATTGAAGTCGTGGGCGTAGCTGTCCTCCTGGCCCCAGCCTTCGTAGCGATGGGGGTGATTGGGCTCGTTGTGTACCTCGAATTTGGTGGTGAAGAGCCGTAGCTCTTTCATCCGGGGTACGAACTCGCTGGCAAACTCTTGGGGCGAGGGATGAACCCCCACCCCCATCTTCTTATAAAGACGGACGATAAACTGGAGTTCAGGATTCTCCTTCCGTAGACGTTCGAAAACGCGGTCTTCGGTGAAAGACATTATCTTGATGGTCTCGATCTTAGCTTCTCTCACAAGCTCGTAGTCCTGCTCGGTAAATTTATAGTCATTGCGGGCGTGGACCCCTATTCTGACCGTCCTGGTATTCGGCATCTTCGACCTCCTTTGTACTTTTGTTGGTGAGAGGTAGTTGCCTGCATCTGATATAGATTCCAGATGATAAGTTATATGCCAGACAGCAGTGATCGCGTTCAACTCTAGTTCATCACCTTTGATACTACTATTCTACTCTAATTTTTGCATAATGGCAAGGTGCCTGGGGCGTCACCGTCGCACTGCTACTTGACAAAGCGGCTGTTTCGTGATAGACTTGTATACGAGTATGCAAGTATACAGGCATGCAATATGTGACGGTGCGTTGACCATGTACGATACGTGAGGCCCCTGCCATGATACAGTTATCCGATAGACCAATGTCAAGAACGCTGCGAACCGAGATCGTGGATATCATCCGCGATGCGATCATGAGCGGCAAGCTCAAGCCTGGGGAGCATCTGAAGGAAAACGCCATCGCCGATCAGTTGTATGTTAGTCGAAGCCCTGTGCGAGAAGCTTTTCGTCAGTTGGAGCAAGAAGGTTTGCTCGTCAGCATCCCCAACCAGGGTAGTTTCGTCAGGGCTTTTGATGAGAAGGACGTTAAGGAGATTTTCATACTACGCGCTGTGCTGGAAGATTTGGCGTGTGAGATCGTATTAAGGGAAGGAAAGCTCCAGCCTGCTGATTTGGAGCACCTTGAAGACTACATCGAACGGCAAAGAGAGGCCATTGAAGCAGGAGACTTTAACCGACTAACCAAGCTGGACATGGAATTCCATGAATTCATTTGCAGCAAGTCTGGGTTTGAGCGCCTGTTGAAAATGTGGCGAGGCTTGCAGGCTCAAATCCAGGTTCTATTTT
The DNA here is from genome assembly GCA_964646625.1 of uncultured Anaerolineales bacterium. Taxonomy (GTDB): domain Bacteria; phylum Chloroflexota; class Anaerolineae; order CAZYHC01; family CAZYHC01; genus DAOULT01. Next base: position 10,322 of record CAZYHC010000025.1, on the reverse strand, counting down.
ACCAGCGTTTCCAGGCCCTCGATCAGGTGCCCCAAACGGTTACCACCGATCACGCGGTTATTCTGGAAGCCCTGCGCCAGGGCGATCTGGAGCGGTTTTCCCAGATCAACCGCGAGGTAAACGCCAGAGTAGCGGAGGAGTGCATACAGGTTATCCGTTCGCTGAGCGGTGAGCATGGTTCTTAACGAGGTATAAATGATCTCGTTTAAAGTTGTTACTACAATCTGCGTTAATCCGTGTTCATCGGCAGTTCTTTGCTTTCAGGCAACTACGGCTGGAGCCAAGTTCCTTGCGTTGGTAGCCCCACTGGGGCGCGCCCATTTAATTCAATATAGAAACGGAGAGTGTATACTTGAGAGCAGCTTTCTTGGAATCTGAGGGGCACCTGGTACTGACCGAGGTCGAAATGCCCGCTATCCAGAGTGCCGACCAGGTTTTGATTCAGGTGAAAGCGGTAGGTGTTTGCGGCTCGGAGGTGCACGCCTTTAAAGGGTCTCATCCTTTCCGCAAAGCGCCGGTCGTTCTTGGGCACGAGCTGGCCGGCCTCGTCTCGGCCGTCGGCGAGAAGGTGACCGATTTCAAAGCAGGCGATAGAGTGATCGTAGACCCCCAGTGGACGTGCGGTGAATGTGTCCACTGCCGGGCCGGAGATATCAACCTGTGCCCCTCCAAGCGGGTGTTGGGCACGCCTGCGTGGCCCGGCGCGTTTGGCGAGTACGTTGTCGTCCCAGAGGAGGCTGTTTTCCACCTGCCAGCTCATCTGTCCTACGTGCAGGGCAGCCTGATCGAGCCTCTGACAATAGCTGTTCACGTCGCCCACCGCGCCAATCTAACCGCAGGCCAGTCGGTAGCCATACTGGGGTCAGGCTCCATAGGCGGATTGCTGGCAGGGGTGTGCCACGTGCGCGGCGCCAATCCCATCATCGCCGCTGATATTCGTCAGCATTGCTTGGACGCCGCGCGCCAGCGGTTGGATGCCACCCACGACTTTCTACTGCCGGACGACAACCTGGTGGACAAGGTCAGGGGACTGACCGGCGGCGGAGGGGTGGACGTGGTCTTTATCACGGCGGACGACGCTTCGCTGGTCAGCCGGGGCGTGGAAATGGCGAAGCGGCGGGGCCGGATCGTGTTGGTGGCCTTGCTGACCGCCTCCCCTCTCCAGTTGACGGCCTACGAGATCATCGGGAAGGAATTGCACCTGGTCGGCAGTGTTATGGGTAACTACCAGGATGTGCGAGAGGCCATCGAACTGGCTGCCTCCGGTCAAGTAGACGTCGAGGCCATTGCCACTCACCTGCTTCCTATCGAGGAGGCCCAACGGGGAGTGGAACTGGCTCAGACCAAGAACGACGGCGCGATTAAAGTCATCCTGTCTACCTGAGACTATGATTTGAATTTTCTCAGCGGCCTCAGCGGTGCAGAAAAGAAGGAGTATGTATGCAAATGCTTCAGGTTCCTATGTCCATTGAACAACTTCAGGCGATGGCTATCACCATTCGCTGTGATATTATCGAGATGATCGCCACGGCGAAGGCCGGTCATCCAGGGGGTTCACTCTCAGCCACAGACGTGGTAACCGCCCTTTACTTTCGAGTGATGCGCCTGGATCCCCAAAACCCGGACTGGCCCGACCGCGATCGCTTCATTCTTTCCAAGGGCCACGCCTGTCCGGTCTGGTACGCGGCCCTGGCTGAGCGCGGCTACTTCGACAGGTCGCATCTGGGCACCCTGCGCCAGCTTAACAGCATCCTCCAGGGACACCCGGACATGCACAAAACGCCCGGCGTGGACATGACGGCCGGCTCCCTCGGGCATGGGCTGTCGGTGGGCCTGGGCATGGCCCTCAGCGGCAAGCTGCGCCAGAAGGACTACCACGTCTGGGTGGTGATCGGCGACGGCGAATCGCAGGAGGGCTCGATCTGGGAGGCGGCTATGGCGGCTGCCAAGTGGAAGCTGGACAATCTGACGGCCATCCTGGACCGCAATCATTTGCAGAACGACTACTGCGTGGACATCGAGATGCCCATCGAGCCGCTGGCCGACAAATGGCGGGCCTTTGGCTGGCACGTCGTGGAGGTCGATGGTCACGACATGGAAGAGATCGTGGAGGCCCTGGAGGCGTCCAAGGCCAGCACAGGAAAACCAACCATGATCATCGCCCATACCGTCAAGGGCAAAGGGGTCTCCTTCATGGAGAATGTGGCTGACTGGCATGGCAAGGCTCCCTGCCAGGAGGAGGCAGAGATCGCTTTGGAAGAGATCAGGAGGTGTGTCTGTGAGCAGAACTGAGGGATCGCCCTACCATTATATCCGTCCCGAAATCGTCCCCCTGCTGGCTTCCGACGACCCATTCGCCACCGTCGAGAAGCAGGCCACGCGCTACGCTTATGCCGAGGCCATTATCGAGCTGGGGGAAAGAAACCCCGATATCGTGGTGCTCGACGCCGACGTCTCCAAGTCGGTGCGCACCAACGAATTCGCCGAGAAATTTCCGGAGCGTTCCTTCAACTTCGGGGTGGCCGAGCAGAACATGATGGCCGCCGCAGCGGGCATGGCTACGACCGGCCTCATCCCCTACGCCACCACTTACGCCGTCTTTGCCAGCATGAGGGCGCTGGATCAGGTACGCAACAGCATCCACTATCCTCGCTTGAACGTGAAGATCGCCGCCAGCCACGGGGGGATCACGCCCGGACCGGATGGGGTGACCCACCAGGGGCAGGAGGACCTGTCCATCATGCGGGCCATCGCTCACTCCACCGTCATCGCCGCCGCGGATCCGCCCACCACCAAACTGGCCGTGTGGGCGGCTGCCCGGTGGGAGGGCCCGGTCTATCTCAGCTTCACCCGCGATCCCGTGCCCGTCCTCTTCGATTTGGATTACCCCTTTGAGATCGGCCAGGCGGTCACGGTGCGGGATGGCACCGATGCCGCCATCATCGCCATCCGCGACCTGGTCGCCCAGTCCCTGGTCGCCGCTGAACGGCTGACGAAGAAGGGGTTGAGCGTGCGGGTCATCGATTGCCACACCCTCAAGCCGCTCGACGTGGAAGCGATACTCCAGGCTGCGGAGGAGACAGGGGCCATCGTCACCGCGGAGAACAACATGTTCTACGGCGGTCTGGGCAGTGCTGTGGCCGAGGTCCTGGTGGAAAACCATCCCATACCGATGAAGCGCATTGGCATCTGTGACACCTTCGCCGAGTCCGGCCCGTATCTCGACTTGCTTAAGAAATACGGCCTGTCGGCAGAGCACATCGCCAGCGCGGTGGAAGAGGTGGTCGCCCGCAAGAACCAACTGCGTTAAGTAGACTGGAAGGAGAAAGCCATGAAATTCAAAAAGGTCGTTGAGCTGTCGCACCCTCTACGGCCGGGCCGGGAGGCGCGGCGGCTGGAGATCGAGGAGCTACCTGCCCCGGACATCACCGGCGCGCCATCTGAGCAACAGTGGTACATCATGCACCGGGTGGTGATGGACAATCACATCGGGACGCACCTGGAGGTGCCCTATCACTGCCTGGAGGATGGCGCTGATCTGGCTCAGATGCCTGTCGAGCAGTTCGTTGGCGAAGCCGCCATCCTGGACCTGCGAGGATACTCGCCCGAGACGGGCATCCCTTTGGAAGACGTGCAACGTGCCGCCCAGAAAGCGGGCGGGGTCAACCAGGGTGACATCGTGTTCTGCATGACTGGCTGGTCACAGTATTATGACACCGCGCCATATTCGGAACCCCCGTTCCTGACGGGAGAGGCGGTGCGTTGGCTGTTGAGCCGCGGCATCAAGATGCTGGGCATAGACACCAGAGGAAGCATGGATCCGGCTTTCCCCGACCGCCAGAATCACCTTCCTCTCTTCGAGGCGGGCGCCGTCTACGTCGAGAACCTCACCAACCTGGAGGCCGTTCCCACGAACCGCGTCACGGTGGTGGCTTTGCCGCTGGCTGTTGAGGGCCTGGAGGCTCTGCCCGTGAGAGTCGTGGCCCTTCTCTGAGGACTTGTATAGAAGAGCACCTCCCGCTCCGAAAGCACCGCCATGCCCACCAAGGAGCCCACGCCTCGTTTTTCTCGTTCTGAAAGCACGCCCACCTCTAAAGCCGAAAAAGTAAATTTTAGCCTGGGGGGTTGGCTCCCAGGCGTTTCTTTTTGTAGCCCGATCGCGCGGCGGCGCGTTTGCCATTAAAAAACTCTCCAGAACTACAATCCTTCAGGTGCCAGGCACCTTGGATTATAACCCTGGAGAGGAAAGTTACAAGGCGGCTACGATGTTCCGGCTAAGGGCTGATGACGTTGCTATTCCGAATGATAATCGGCTCCCAGGCCCGGTGACAGGCTCCCTCTTCCTCGTAGGAGAATTCGGAAGTGTTGCCCGCCTGGTCGGTGGCGGTGGCCGTCAGCTTCGGCCCGCGATAGCCCAGGCTGTAGGTGAAGGTACCACTGGCGTCGGCGATGACGGTCGCTTCGTACCAGCGGCCCTCGTCTCCGTAGTCGGAGAAGAGTTCCACCACGCAGCCGGGGCAGGTGGTGATCTCCACTTCGCAGTTCCCATCCCCGGTCAGAACCAGGGTCGGAATCAGGTTCGGTGCACGGTTGGCTCCGCTGTCCTGGCTGATGCCCTTACCCACAGTGTTGCTGTAGATCGAGTTCTGGGTGATGGTATTGCTCAGCACGTGGGTGCCGCTCATCCAGATGCCGTTGCTGACGTTGAAGGCGATGATGTTGCCGGGGCCAATGGTGTTCTTCTGCGGGCCGATGGGCTCGCCCCACGGATCAAGCCCGACGCCGTCCCAGTTGGGCATGGGCTGGTCATTGGGGCCAATGCCGATGCGGTTATACATAACCCGGTTGTACATGGTATTTTCTCCCCCGAACACGACGCCGTTGCTACAGGGTGGGCAACTGGTTTCATCGCCGACGATGACGTTGTTGCGGATCACATTGTACTGGCTACCTCCAGCAATGGCTATATTGGAGTTGATGTTATCCACAATCGCTGTGCCTGTCGCGTTGGTGCCGATGTAGTTGCCGGCAATGGTATTGCTCATGGAGTGTGTCACGAAAATCCCATCATCGTTGTTGCCGCTGACGAGGTTGCCCCCGGCGGTCATCTGTCGGGCGGCCACGTTGCTCTGGGTGGCCGGAATAGCGCCGATGGTGTTCTCGCTGGCGTACCACAACACCATGCCCCATAAATTATTTGGCAGGGCTGCCATGCCTGTCACGTTGGTGCCGATGTAGTTGCCGACCACCTCGTTGTACATCGTGCCCGTGTAAGCAATAACCACACCTATCATGTTGCCGCTGACGATGTTTCGGTCAGCAGCCGTGCTGCCTCCCACCGTGTTCCGACTGGCGCCTGCTTCGATGACCAGGCCAACCCTGTTGCCCAACCCTGCGGTGCTGTCCCTGTCCGTGCCCAGGTAGCAGCCGGCGACGGTGTTGCTCGTGGCGTCTGTGCCGGTGATCCAGATGGCATGGCCGGTAAAATCCGCCGTGCCCGTGAAGTTGACGATCTGAAGGCCCCGGATGGTGACCGACTGCGCGTTGAGGATGACCAGGCCGTTGGCATCTGGCCCGGCGTTGGTGCCGCTGATGATCACGTTCCGGCTAGTGGCGTCGATGGTCAGGTTGTTGGTGATGATTGTCGGCAGTCTCGAATCCAGAGCGATGATGCCGTCTACGCCGAAGTTAATGGTATCCCCCGGCCCGACACCCAGGAGAGCCTGGCGCAACGTGCCCGGCCCGGTATCGGCCAGGCTGGTCACGGTGATGGTGGCTGCCAGGGGGGCGGCCTGAGCGCGGAACGGTCCACCGAAAGCTCCGCCCAGGGCCACGACAGCCGCCAGGCCCAGCACAATGATTACACCTGCGCTTACAAAAGTTATTTTTTTCATGACTTACCTCCTTTGGGTTATCTATAGCTAACACTACTACGGTTTATTATAATCGTATTTTGGCTGGCTGTCAATCGCGCTGGAGCCGGGGCTTTCCGAATTCTAACGTCCACGCTCCAGCTCCCTCATCGCCTCCTCTGCTCTGGCCCGATAAAAGCCCTCAGGGTCCAGATCAAAAGCCCGTCGATATTCTCGGCGGGCCCTCTTCGTCTGCCCTCGACTGGCGTAGAGGACGCCCAGGTGATAATGGGCGCGGGCCAGATCGGGGTTAAGCTCCAGGGATTTTTCAAGCTCCCGTTCCGCTTCGGGCCAGCGTATGGTCAGGTAATAGGCCCACCCCAGGAGGTCGTGGGCTACGGCGCTTTGGGGAGCCAACTCCACCACCTTACGGGCGGCCTCCAGGCCCTTTTCCAGGTTGTACAGCAGATCGAGGTGAAATTGGGCGCGGATGACGTGAAACTCCACGTTATCCGGCTCCAACTCTGTCGCTTTCTCCAACCAGGCTTCGACCTGCGAGTATTCATGTTCCTCAAGATAAGTACGAGCCAGTTCCAGGCAGGCAGCCGCATTATCGGGATCAAGGGCCAATACCCTGTTAAAATATACCCGTCCGGTCAGGGGATGATCGTGGGTACGGTAGTACATTCCCAGAAAGTAATAGCCCAGCACCAGGGTTTGATCGAGGGTAACGGCCAACTGCATGTGGTCGATAGCGGCCCTGTCCTCCCCCATCTGCCCCAGGACGTAACCCAGGTGAGCCTGGGCCTCGGCGTAATCTGGCCGCAGAGAAACGGCCCGCTCAAAAGCGCGACGAGCCAGGCTCCACTCTTTCCAATTGAAGTAAGCGCCGCCAAGCGTGGCTACTGCTTGCGCCTGGTCGTTTATGGCCCGCGCCTGCTTCACGGCCTTTATCATATCCTGGGCTTTTGGCTCCAGGGCCGTATCTGAGAGGGCCAGCTTTAGGTGAAAAAGGGCCTGCTGGGGCTCTTCTGCGGCCAGGAGCAGCCCCAGTTGATAGTGAGCCGCCGGGTGCGACTCGACAGAGGCCAGGAGGGCCTCAAACTCCCGGCCAGCCTCCTCGAACTGAGCGCGGGCGAGGTAGGCCCGTCCCAGACGATAGTGGGCCTCCGGGTTACCTGGCTCCAGGGCCAACACCTGGCGCCACAGGGTCATGGCTCTCTCTTCGTCTCCCAGGGCGGCGTAAGCCGCGGCCAGCCCTAGACGCGCTTGCTGGCCCAGGGGGGATCGTTCCGGGCTGCTCCTCAGAGCGGCTTCGAAGACCCCTGTAGCCAGCTCGTATCTCCCCTGAAGGAGGTATATCTCGCCCACTCGCCCCAGAGGCACCGCCCCGTTCGGTTGCGAACTGGCCGCCTGCCGGTAAACGTCGATGGCGGCGCTATACTCCTTGTGCCCTTTAAGGACATCTCCCCGACGAATGAGATCGAGGGCCACCTGTTTTTCAGGTTGCAGCCCCAGCAGAAAGACCAATCCTATCAAAAAGACGACCTGAGTCCACCTTTTCTTATTCATCGGGGGTATAGTCAAACGGGCGGGCTGTCATGCCCGCCCGCTCGCACCTTGCTTTTACAGATCCTCGGCCGCATCGTGGAGACCCAAAGCCACCAGCTTCTCCCGGGTGGGGAGGCCCATAGGATCCCAGCCTCTATACTCGTAGTAATCGGCCAGCATCCGCCCCAGGGCGGGCAACCTTCCGGCCGCCCCGCCGTCGCTTTTGCGCCCTACCAGGAGGCGTTGCGGCAGCCAATCGTCCTTGCCACTGGCCCCCAGCCGCGTGTTGTACATACGCTTCAGGTTGGAGATGCGCTCGCCGATTTCCATAATTCCTTCCACGTCCAGCCCCCAGCCAGTGACCTGGTTACACCATTCCAGGAGTTGCATCAGCTTGACGCCGCCAAACATGGTGAACTTGCATACCTTGAGGGAATCGAAGAGGCACATCAGATCCTGGGTTTTGGACACCAGCTCTCCTTTGCCCTGGTCCTCGAAACGGCCCGGGCATTCAGCGTAACCTATTTCCGGCATGGTCACCGCTCCCCGCTCAAAAACGTAGCCGAAACTCTGAAGGTGGCAGGCGCCACGGTTCGAGGTAGCGAATCCCAGCGCCCCGCCGTAGTAAGCCCGCCCATCGTGCATGGGCAGGGCCATGCCCTTGACGTGGGGGGCAAACTCCCGGGCACGTGGACCCAGCTTCTCCACGGCGGGACGCAACCCCTCGCCCAGCAGACGAGCCAACTCCCCTTCACGCTCCCCAATGCGCTTCACCAACTCGACGGCCCCTTCGGCGTCGCCCCAGGTCGGACCTTCATCCAGCAGTCCTCTCTCGCGGGCCTCCATCACGAAAGCCACGATAGAGCCGGTCTCGATGGTATCCAGGCCGTAGCGGTTGCAAAGCTCGTTCAGCTTGGCCACAGGCTTCAGGTCGTCGATCATGCACATCGTGCCGAAGGCTCCCACCGTCTCGTATTCGGGCCCGGCGCTCTCGATCATGGCGAAGGGCCCCTCCTTGACCTCGACCACCCGCCCGCAGCCGATGGGACAGCCGCCGCAGGCGTAGCGGCCGACCAGGATGGTTTTGGTCATGTACGCCCCGGTGAGGGTTTCCGCCCCTTCGGGCCAGGCACCCAACTGCCAGTTCTTGATAGCCAGCCCGCCCAACCGCTCGAAGGTGATCAGGCCGTTGTCGGTGCCATTTTCGGTCATCCCGGCCGCCCTCTCGCGGATGGTGGGGATCCACTCTTTCACCGAGGCTTTCAGGGCCTCATCGTCGTGGACCTGCACCTTACCCGAGCCCTTGGCCACAATGGCCTTGAGCCGCTTGGAGCCCATGACCGCTCCCATCCCACACCGGCCTGCCGCCCGGCCGTCCTTGCCGCCACTCATGATGGCTGCGTAGCGCACCAGCTTTTCCCCGGCCGGCCCGATGCAGATCACCTGGCCTCCCAGGTCCAGCTCGTAGGTATCCACTCCCCACAGGTCTTGGGCGTCGCGCAGCTCTGCCTCTCCGTCTTCCACCCACAGGTAGACGGGTTTGGCGGCCTGGCCGGTCACCACCACCCCGTCGAAACCAGCCCGTTTCAACGCACTGGCCCACTTCCCGCCGCAATCTGATTCCCCCCACAAACCCGTCAGGGGAGAACGGGCCGCGGCCGCAAACCGGTCGGAAGTGGGTACACGAGTGCCCGCCAGGGGACCAGTGAAAACAGCCAGCACGTTGTCTGGCCCCAAAGGATCGGTCTTGGCGTTCGTCTCGTCATAGAGCAGACGAACGGCCAGCCCCGTTCCGCCAATGTACTGGCGCAGCAGGTTCTCGTCCGGCGTTTGTTCCGTTATGTTACCTTCCGTCAGATCTACCCTCAGAATCTTGCCACAGTAACCGTTACCCATGCTTACCCCCTTTTAGTTTTTAGTATCCCCATTCCATTTCGCTGGCGGCTCATAGCGTTCATAGTAGCCCAGAACCCGGTCATCGGCGTCGCGCACCGCCCGCATGTAAATCCGATGATCCTCGTTGTCCACGATGAGCCGCTCCTCCTCCCCCTGGTGCATGGCGGCCAGGATTTCAATTATCTTCTGTCGCGATTGCTCATTGTGACAATCCAGCAGCGAAGTGCCGAGCAGGTTTTCTCCTTCGCTATAGTAAACGATAGCGGCTTTGTTCATGTAGCGGATAACGTGGTCCGTGTCCGCAAATAAAAATGGGTCTTTGAGACTGTCCAGCATGGCAGCCATAAGCGCAGTGTCAACCATCGATTCTCCTTTCAAATTTCAGTCGAGGAGTTGGCCGGAGGAGTCGAAGCGCATCTCTCTGGGCTTTCCCACGATCTCCAAAGAGGGGTTTTTCTTCGCCTCGGCCACCAGACCTTCGGAAATGTACAACCTGTCCAGGTGCAAAGTGCTCTTGATGCGGGCCATCCGCACTTCGGACAACACGGGGTTGCCGCAGACTTTCAGAGCTATCTCCATAGCCTCCTGATCCGTCTCGGCGATGAGAGGAATCTTGACGCGCTCCAGGAAGGTACTGGTGGTGGCGTTCTCGTAGGTGGCCTGGTAATCGATCTTGTCCACCAGACGCCTGGTCACGATATCGGCCAGGCCGATGCCCGCCGCGTTCCCGTAAGAACTGGCCGTCAGGTCACGGGCGACGATGACCCGAATACGTGGCGCCTCGAACTCTTTCTCCCCACGGATCATCAGGCGGCCAATAACGTTGGTGTCCATGCCCGCCCCACTTATCTCTTTGCCGATCCAATCCACCACCAGCACGTCCAGAGCCTCGAAGGGCAGGCGGGGCATCAAGCGTCTGGCCTCCCGCAGCAGCTCGGCCTCCCGTTCCACGATCTCCTCAGGCTCCACGGCCTCGATTATGGCCGGTTGATGATAGCCATCCTCGACGATCGCTATTCCCAG
>CAZYHC010000024.1:0-64072 GCA_964646625.1 uncultured Anaerolineales bacterium | reverse complement strand
CTACGTGGCCTTCGATTCCTGGGCCACCGACCTGGTGCCCGGCGACGGCAACGGTACGATGGACGTCTTCGTGCGCAGCCGGGGGGACCCGGCGCTGGCTATCGCCAAGCAGGCTGAACCCGACCCGGCCTGGGCCGGAGAGCCGCTGACCTACACCCTGACCGTCGCCGAGACGGGTGGTCTGTTCCACGCCACAGGCATGGTGGTCAGCGATACCGTGCCCCTCAGCACCACCTGTTGTATGACCATCAGCCACGGCGGCACGTTGGTGGGCAGCGACGTGCTGTGGACGGGCCTGACGGTCAACTACAGCCAGAGCATCAGCCTCACCTTCGTGGTGACGGTCAACGTGGTGCCCAGCGGGACGGTCATCTACAACGACTACTACCAGGTGCTCATCGGCACCACCAAAGGAGTGACCGGCGCCACAGGCAGCGCCGTGAGCACCACGGTGTGGGTCAGGCCGAGCGAGGTGTACCTGCCCACCATCCAGAAGAGCTATGTCATCACGCCGTAAGGAGGTAAGGTGCCTGGCACTTTGGAAGTGCCAGGCACCTGGGAGCTTTTGCTCCAGACGTCCAGCGGGCGGGGTTATGGAAGCCCCGCCCGTTTTTGGTTTCCGTGGGGTGAAAGCCCGCGCTCCGGTATTTTCGTGGGAATGTGCGTTTTGCTCGCCTCTGACCAGTCTACAGCGCGTAATCCGAGCGTTTCTTTTCCTCAGCAGATGGCTTCAACGTCCTCCGCGCTCCCGCGCGGTCCACGTTCAAATTTCTCGTTTGTCCACCACCCGCCTGCTTTTGCCCATGCTGCGCTCGATGCTTTTGGGGCCCATGAGCTTGACTGCCACCGAGATGCCCAGAGCCATTTTCATCTCGCTGCGGATGGTTGACTCCAGTTCGTCCAGACGACGGGTATCGATGGGCTGAAACAGGCTTTCGGACACCTCCACCCACACTTCCACCTGGTCCAACTGATCTTTGGGGCGGTCAACCACGATCTGGTAGTAAGGTTCTACCTTCGGGATCTCCAGCAAAACGCGCTCGATCTGGGAAGGAAAGACGTTCACTCCACGGATGATGAGCATGTCGTCGGTGCGGCCCAACACTTTTTCCATGCGTACCGAAGTCCGTCCGCAGGGGCAGGGTTCGGCGTGCAGCACGGTGCGGTCACGGGTGCGGTAGCGGATGACGGGCAGCGCTTCTTTGGTCAGGGTGGTAAACACCAGTTCTCCTTCCTGGCCGTAGTCCAGGCGCTCTCCCGTTTGGGGATCGATGATCTCGGGCAGGAAATGATCGTCGAAGATGTGTAGCCCGTTGTGCTCGGGGCATTCGTTGGAGACGCCGGGGCCGATGATCTCGGTCAGACCGTAGATGTCGAAGGCTTCCAGGCCCAGCTTGGCCTCGATCTCCTCCCGCATCCTTTCCGACCAGGGCTCCGCTCCAAAGATGCCGACCCGCACTTTCATACGCTCCCTGAACTCAAAGCCCATCTCCCTGGCCTCCTCGGCCATAAGCAGGGCGTAGGACGGCGTGCAGGTCAAAACGGTGCTGCCGAAGTCTTCCATAATCATAAGCTGCCTTTTGGTCATCCCGCCGGACATGGGGATGACCGTGGCCCCGATCCTTTCCCCGCCGATCTGGATCCCTAAACCGCCGGTAAACAGCCCGTAGCCGTAGGAGTTGTGGATAACGTCTTCGGCCGTCACGCCGGCCAGGGTCAGGGTGCGGGCCATCACTTCGGCCCATAGCTCCAGGTCAGCTTTAGTGTAGCCGCCCACCACCATCTTGCCCGTGGTGCCGCTGGAGGCGTGCACCCGCACCACGTCTTTCATGGGCACGGCGAACAGGCCAAAAGGATAGTTGTTCCGAAAATCTTCCTTGGCGGTAAAGGGCAGTTTAGCCAGGTCGTCGAGGGTCCTGATATCGTTGGCGGTGACTCCGGCCTGGGCAAAGGCATCTCGATAGAAAGGCACCGTTTTGGAAACCCTGTCCACCAGGGCCCTCAAACGCTTCGCCTGAAGCTCCTCCCTCTGAGCGCGGGGCATGGTCTCCATCTCTTCGTTCCAGATCATATTCCAACCTCCTTAAGTTGTATTATAACCACAAAGGACACAAAGACTCCCATTGGTGCTCTTTGTGGTTTATATTTTTACAGGATTTTCCCCATCCTGTGGGCGGCCTCCACCAGACGCTCCTCCGGCAGAACCAGGGAGAGGCGGATAAAGCCCTCCCCCCCCGGCCCGAAGGCGGTGCCAGGCATCACCGCCACGTGAGCCTTCTCCAGAAGCAGCTCGGCAAACTCTTCCGCGGGCAGGCTATTTCTTACCGGCTCCCACATGTAGAAGGTGCCTTTTCTCTTGATGGCCGGCCAGCCTTCGGCGGTCAGGGCCTCGGCAAAGGCATCGCGCCGCCGTTGATACAACTGGGCCACCTCTCGCCGCCACCCTTCCTCCTGGGGAGCACGCAGCGCCCTGGCTGAAGCTTCTTGCACCGCAGCAGGAGTGCGGGTATCGACGTAGGAAAGCACCTCTCTCATCCCGGCAATGATCTCGGCCCGGGCCAGGGCATAACCGACCCGCCAACCGGCCATGTGATAGCTCTTGGACAGAGAATTGAACTCCACGGCCACCTCTGTGGCCCCTTCCACTTGCAGGATGCTGGGGGCTACGTAGCCGTCAAAGGTGATCTCGCTGTAAGGATTATCGTAGCAGACGACGATGTCATAGCGGCGGGCGAACTCGATCACCCCCCCTAGAAAGTCGAGGTCGGCCACCGCTCCGGTGGGGTTGTTGGGATAGTTCAGCATCAGGGCTTTGGCCTGGCGGGCCACGTCAGGAGGGAGGGCTTCCAGGTCGGGCAGGAAATCGTTTTCGGCCCTGAGAGGCAGGGAATGAACCCGGCCCCCCGCGAAGGACACGGCGGCGTTGTAGTAGGGGAAAGTGGGATCGGGCACCAGCACCAGGTCGCCCGGATTAATGAAGGCCAGGGCAAAGAGAGTGGGGCCCTCGGCCGAACCCACCAGGGGCAGGATTTCCGTCTCGGGGTCCAGTTCGATGCCAAACCGTTTGGCGTTCCACTCGGCGATGGCTTCTCTCAGGTCCTGCCTGCCGATGAAGGGCGGATAGCCGCTGTTTTCGGGCCGCTGACTGGCAGCCACTATCTCTTCGACAATGGGCTTGAGGGTGGGTTGATCGGGGTTGCCGATAGCCAGGGAGATAATTTCCACCCCCCGGCGGCGCAGGGCCATCTCTTTGGCCTGGATGCGGGCAAAGGGGTTATCGGCGGCGAATTTCAGCCGGTCGGCCAGTTCGATCATGTTCTTCTCCTTTTCCTTCTATTATCTCGTAAACAAGCAGGTATTGATGTATTATATCTAATTTGTGATTTGTGTTCGTCTTATCTTCGTCTTCTTGATCTGTGGTAACTATAATTACTTCTTTGAGCCAGAGAGACTTGATATCCGTAAGCGCGTCCGCGATACTTTTACCCACAGGCTCTATGTAGCCATTTTCTGTTCTTACGTCCTGAGCTTGAATGACGATAAACCCTCCTCTGTTGATAAGAGGTGATCGTCTCTCCACGAAGGATTTTAAGTTTACGAGGTCGCCGTCCAGACTTGAAGGAAATTTTATAAATAATAAGCTGGTAGGGGTTGTAGGTTGATGGTAATTATCCTGTTCATCTACGGATAGAGTAAGAATCCTATATGCCTCGCCATCTGAGTACCTTTGGATAACGTTAGTGTCTATCCTTTTCTCAAGCTCATCTGTAGGGAATAGCCACACCGTCGTAGTTTCTGATTTTTCTACAGTGGTCATTTCAGGCTCGACAGGCCGAAAAGCGATCCCTATATCCTGACGAGGTGGCGAGGATAGATCTTCGTCCTGCAAAGGTTTTTCGAAGATGGGCAGATGCTCGTGGGCCAGGAGGAGAAAGTTATATTTTATGCTGCGCTCGTACCAGAATCCTGTGGTTTTACATTGGTGCTGTCTCTTAATGACCAGCTCCTTTAACTTGAATCCGACCCTCAAGAATACGTCTATGGTCTGGAACCCGATGGGGACCACGTGCTTTTTCTGCCTGGTATCTCCGATGAGGATGGCGCACTTCCGGCCGGGCTTGAGCACGCGGTAGCTCTCCCTGGCTACCTGCTCGATCTCCTCCAGGAAATCCTCGACGCTTAATTTTGAGAGATCCCCCTCGACCTTAGAACTGTAGTTTATTATCCCGGCGTAAGGTGGATGAGCGCATATAAGGTCGATGCTTTCGTCTGGTATATCTGAGAGAGCCCGTGCGTCGCCTACGGATACCACAGGCTCGTATATAGGATGATCTTCTAAGAACGTTTTTGGGGGGCTAAAATTCAGGTTTTCTTTCGTCAAGCCAATGGCTGCGGGGTTGATGTCCCTGGCGATGCATCTTCTGCCTGAAAGTTTGGCTTCCACCGCCGTGGTGCCCCCCCCGGCGAAATAATCGAGGACCACGTCGCCGGGGTTGCTGTATTTCAGGATCACGTTCCTGGGAATGTATGGCGACCAGTTTCCTCTATATCTTCCATCGTGGGTGGCCCAATCTCCCCTGCGCCTGAAGCTCCACACCGTAGTGGTTTCTTCCTGGAAGTCCTTTGGCGCCCAGTATTTTATCCTCTTGGGTCTTTTTAGAGTGGAGATATTTATGCCATAAGCCTCCGTTATAATATCCCCCAACTGTTTGAAGGTAACTCCATATAGAGAGCCTATCTGCGGGTCGGGCATGCCCTCTTCTTTGGCCCTCAATACCGCCTTTTTAAACTCTTCCTCTCCGTGGATATCCTTTACGTGTTCTCCGAGATTTTCGTTGATCCTATCTCCACAAATAGGACACGTTGCCCCATGCGCCTGGGCACGGGCAACGCTGGCTTCATTATTGACCATGATATCCAAAGGTCTCTCTCATACGTGTTAATGTATTTTTCTCACCGCAGAGCACGCAGAGCTCGCGGAGTCTGGCTGCTTGCTGCTATAAAGCGTCCGCCATTTCGCGCAACTTGAATTTTTTGACCTTGCCGCTGCTGGTCATGGGCAGGTCGTCCACGATGCGCACCGTCTGCGGCACTTTGAAATTGGCGATCCTGGCCCGGCAGAACTCGATAATTTCGTTGGGGTCCAGTTCGGCCCTATCCTTGGGCACCACAAAGGCCCACACGCTTTCGCCGTAAACTGGTTCGGGGATGCCCACCACGGCCGCGTTCTGGATGCCCGGATGGGTGAACAGGAACTCTTCCACCTCACGCGGATAAATCTTGAACCCCCCACGGACGATCATCTCTTTCTTGCGCCCCACGACGCGCACGTAGCCATCCTCGTCCATAGTGACCAGGTCGCCGGTGTGCAGCCAGCCCTCGGCGTCTACGACCTGAGCCGTGATCTCTGGAGCATCGAAGTAGCCCTGCATGACGTTATAACCCCGGCAGACCAGTTCGCCAATTTGGCCGGGCGGTATCTCCGCGCCCTGCTCGTCGTCCACCACGCGCAACTCGACGCCGGGCAGGGCCCGCCCCACGCTGTCCACCCGTCTCTCGGCCCGGTCGCCGTTGCGGGTCACGCACAAGAGGGGCGCAGTCTCGGTCAGACCATAAGCAATGCGCAGAGAACAGCCGGGTATGGCGCGGTTGACCTCACGCACCACCTCCGCCGGGCAGGGGGCCGCCCCCATGATGCCCAGGCGCAGGGCGGACAGATCGAAGGAATTGGCCGCCGCCGCCATCTTGATCCAGGCCGTGGGCACGCCGTGTACCACGCTCACCTTCTCGCGGGCTATGATCTCCAGAGTCTTCTGGGGATGGAAAATATCCATCAGCACTGTTCTGGCCCCTTTGGCAAAGGCCCACAGCAGGGTGGTGATACCTCCCGAATGGCTGAGGGGGATGAAGAGGAGCAGGGTGTCCTGCGCGGTGATGTTCAGCACTTCGGAGGAGACACTGACCGCGTTGCCCACCAGGTTGGCGTGGGAGAGCATCACCCCTTTGGGGGTGCCGGTGGTGCCGGAGGTGTACAGGATGGCCGCCGTATGGCGGCCGCTGACTGGGGGCAGGGTGGGCCGCTCGGCGGCGTCCTCTTTCAGAATGTGGCCCAGGTCCAACAGGTCTGGCCGGTCGCCCACTTCCAGGGCCACGATGTGCTTGAGGTGAGGCAGATCAGGGCGGATCCTCTCGATCAGAGCCAGATAATCAAAGTCGTTGAATTCGGAGACGGTGACCAACACCCTGGCCTGGGAATTGTTCAGGATGTGCCGGATTTCGTGCTCCCGGTAGCGGGTACTGAGGGGCACGGCTACGGCCCCTATCCGCACGGTGGCTACAAAAGCATACACAAATTCTATCCAGTTAGGGACGTTAATGGCCACCTTATCGCCGGGGCGCAGGCCGAGGTCCAGCAGTGTGGCTGCCACATTAGTGGCCCGGCGGTCCAGTTCGGCGTAGGTCAAACGTTTATCTCCAAAGACCAGGGCCTCCTTGTCTGGGAATCTTTCCAGGCTCTGCTCCAGAAGCCCGCCGATGGTAAAGTCATCAAAGTCTTGCTCGTCTAACATTTTTCTTTTTTCTCTCCTGGTCAATTTTTCACCCAGGCTTGCTGCCTGGCTTGCAGGTTATAGCTATAGCCTTTGCCCAGGTAAGCGCTGCGCACCTTGTTGCTCTCCAATAGCTCCTGGGCCGTACCGCTTAAAGTCACCTGGCCCCTTTCCAGGACGTAGCCCCGGTCGGCAATCTCCAGCGCGGCTCTGGCGTTTTGCTCCACGAGCAAAATGGTCATCCCCTGCTGGCGGAGAGTGGCTATGACTCTGAAAATTTCTTTGACCAGCAGAGGGGCCAGTCCCAGGGAAGGCTCGTCCAGCAGGAGCAGGTCCGGCCTGGCCATCAAGCCCCGTCCGATGGCTAACATTTGCTGTTCGCCGCCGGACAGTGTGCCCGCCCGCTGCTCGCACCGTTCGCAGAGCCTGGGGAAGATATCAAACACCAGGTCCAGATCGCGCTGGATGTCGGTCTTTCGGGCCCCTTTGCGCCGATAAGCGCCCAATTGCAGGTTATCCATTACGCTCATGGGCCCAAACAGGCGGCGGCCTTCAGGCACGTGGCTGATGCCCAGCCCCACCACCTTATCCGCAGGCGTGCCGTTGATCTCCCGACCGCAGAAGCTAATCGAACCGTTATAGTGCTTAAGCTGGCCGGAGATCACCTTCAAGGTGGTGGTCTTCCCCGCGCCATTGGCCCCCAGGATGGCTACCACCTCTCCCTGCCCAACTTCGAACGAGATGTTGCGCAAGACCTGGGTTCGACCGTAGTAGGCGTTTACTCTGTCGATCTTTAACATGTGCTTACCCTCCTCCATAATACTTTAGGTTTTGGCGGTTGTTGCGCCTGTATCCGGGGCACTGGTGTAGTCTTCGCCCAGGTAGGCGGCGATTACGTCGGGGTTGTTCCGGATGGAATCTGGAGCGCCATCGGCGATCTTACGGCCGTAATCCAGCACCACCACCTCGTCGGCGACGTCCATCACCAGCCCCATATCGTGTTCTACCAGCAGAATGGTAATCCCCAGCTCGTTTATCTTGTAGATCAGGTCGATCAGGTTGATGGCCTCGGCCATGCTCAGGCCCGCCACCGGCTCGTCCAGGAGCAGCAGGTTGGGTTCGGTAGCCAGGGCCCGGGCGATCTCCACCTCTCGGCGTTGTCCGTGCGAGAGATTCATAGCCAGCTCGTGAGCTTTGTCCGCCAGACCGACCATAGCCAGCTTCTCCAGGGCCCTCTGCCGGCTATCCCTCTCCTGGGCCAGCACCCAGGGCAGACGCAAAGCAGCGACCAGCATCCCGCCCCGGCTGCGGAGATGGCGACCGACCATCACATTCTCCAGGACAGTCATGTGGTCGAAGAGTTGAACGTTCTGAAAGGTTCTGGCCACTCCCTGGGTGGCAATGACGTAAGGGGGAAGACCGCTCAGGGTGTGCCCATCCAATTGCACGTCGCCCGCCGTAGGCATGTAAAAGCCGGTGATGAGGTTGAAAAGGGTGGTTTTACCCGCCCCGTTGGGGCCGATGATGGCTTTGACCTGCCCCTGGCACACCTCGAAGCTCACGTCGTTGACCGCTTCCAGACCTCCGAACGCTCTGCACACCCTGTTGACCTGAAGGAGCGCCGGGCCACAATCCTCCCTGGTTTTCCGTTCCCGAACGGTGAGGGGCAGGGCTTCGATTTCTTCCTCAGAAAGAGCGGCCGGGGGTTCCTTTCCGCGCCACAGGTTCCTCAGATAATGCCCTAAGCTCTGAATGACCCCCTCTGGCATGAAGATCATGATGGCGATCAACAGGGCGCCGTAAATTATGACGCTCTCCTCTTCCACGATGGGGATGTTCAATAAGGGGATTTTTTGTCCCTCGAATTCGCGTAACAGTTCGCCCAGAATGGTCAGGGTCCCTGCCCCAAAGATCGCTCCCCACAGGCTGGCTAGCCCTCCCACCACCACCATAGTCACCAACTCTATGGAAAGGTTCAGGCCAAAGGGTTGGGGACTGATGAAAGTTATATAATGGGTGTAGAGGCTGCCTGCCAGGGAGGAGTAGATGGCGCTGAGCACGAAGACCCGCAACTTGTAGTGGGCGATATCGATGCCCACGGCGCTGGCGGCCATCTCGCTGTCGCGGATGGCCCGTAGAGCGCGGCCAGGCCGAGAATCGACGATGTTCAGCGAAAGAAACACAATGAGACAGACCAGCGCCCAGATCAGGTAGTACCATTTTAAATCGTTGTCGAAGGCAAAAGCACTCAACGAGAGATAGGGGATATCCCTGATGCCGGAGGTGCCGCCGGTAAAAGACGAGGTCTGCACGAAGAAAACGTGGACGATGATCCCAAACCCGACCGTAGCCAGGGCCAGGTAGTGCCCCTTGAGCCGCAGGGTGGGACGCCCAATGATGTAGGCGATCAGGGCGGTGACGAACATGGCGATCACCAGGGCCGGCAGAGGATGCACTCCATAGCGGGTGGTCAGGATGGCCGAACCATAAGCGCCCAGACCGTAAAAAGCGGCGTGGCCCAGAGATACCTGACCGGCATAGCCCATCAGCAGGCTGAGGCCAATGGCCTGCATACCGTGCAGCCCGACGAAGTTCAAAACGTTTATGTAGTACACATTTTTGAGCAGCAAGGGCAGAACGGCCATCGCCAGGGCGAAAAGAACCACCCGCCAGCCCACCGCCAGCGATCCGCCTCCGAAAAGCGCCCCCATTTTCCGTTCCAGTTCCAAATCTTTCGCCTGGCTGCTCATTCTGCCTCTACCATCTCCATCTCGTCATAGGAGCTTAGCACCCGGCCCTGCCGCACGAAGAGGGCTATCAGGAGCACCAGAAAGGCCACCGCATCCTTGTATCGGGAAGACGTGCCGGGCAGCAGGCCGGCGCTCAGGGCCTCCAGGAGGCCCAACGTCAGACCACTGATTACCGCTCCTCCACCGCTGCCCAGCCCCCCCAGAACGGCCGCACAGAAACCTTTCAGGCCCATCATCGTGCCCATGTCGTACTTGGCCATAGTCATGGGCGAGACCACGATGCCCGCCACCGCCCCCAGCAGGGCGCTCAGGCCAAAGGAGTACAGGCTCATCGTCTCCGCGCTGATGCCCACCAGGCCGGCCGCCGAACGGTCGATGGCGCAGGCCCGCATGGCTTTACCCAGCATGGTGCGCTCGAAGAAGAGGCTCAACCCCACCACGATCAACACCGTAACGCCTATCACCCACAGGCTCTGGGGCAACACCACGGCGTCCATGATGATGAAAGGGCGCTCTCCTGAGAAAGCCTTGAGCGGCACCGCGTCTTTGCCCCACTGTAACATGGCTACCCCTTTGATCAGAATCGAGGCCCCGATGGTGATGATGATCAGGGTCAGGATGGACGCTCCCCGGGCCGGGCGGATAGCCAGCCGCTCCAGCAGACAGCCGATCAGGGTCACGATCAGCACCGATAGCACCAGGGCCGGAATGAGCGGCAAACCCGCTTTTTGCAGGGTGTAGGCGAACATCGCCCCCAGCATCACAAACTCACCCTGGGCAAAGTTGATGATCCCGGTGGCGTTGTAGATCACGGTGAAGCCCAGGGCAATGATGGCGTAGATGCTCCCGTTGGTGAGGCCGGTGATGATGTATTGTAGAATCTGACTGCTTAAACTCACAATGCGCTCCCCAAAATAAAAGCGTGGGGCTGGTATGCCCCACGCTTGATTCCCTTTATCTTCGTTGATTACGGGTCCCCTCTACCTACGTGAAGCATACTGCTTCTAACGCCATAAAAATAAAAGTAGGTAAAGGGAAAATAGTATACCCCTCCGGCGGTCTTAACCCCGGCTGACTTCTGGCTATAGCTTTCAGAAAGTCGATTCTGGGTAACCATTTTTGCCCCTGGTAATGTAAGATACATTTATTATAGCACATTATCGAGGCCATGTCAAATCAGATCCCTGATAAATCTTTCCCTGAGAAAATCAGGAGGCGGGCTTGTGAGCGCCTCCCTCTTCGAATAACCCCCCATCTAGCCCCACTCACCCCTGGGAAAGACGGAAGCTGGAGACGACGCCGTTGTACTCCCATTTGCCTTGAGAAATGAGCGAACGATGAGTTAGATGAACTGCTTACCTTAAATTCAATAGGGTGACACTTTGCTGCGGTAACTAGCGGATGGCGTGGCCTTTATTCGGCATAAGGCTCCGTTTCCCGGTCAGGGGAGGCCTCAACGCGCGCGAGGATCTCGTCCGCTTTCGCGGTGTCTAACCAGTCGATCTTCCCGGTTCCGACGTCATAGATGGCCCCGACGACCTTAGCCTCTCCTTTTTTCACCAGCTCTCTGGTCGCCGGACTTCTCATGAAAAGGTCCTCAATGCCCTGCCAGACGTTTTGTTCGATGGCAAACGGAATGATGTCATCTCCGTGGACGTCCTCGTGCTCCTCCATGGCCTTTTCGACCGCCGGGATGATGTTGTCCACCAACGGCGGGATGTTGCGCTCAAGTTTATGCCCTTCGCCGTGAAGCATGTGCGTGACGGCGGTCACCGCGCCGCACTGCGTATGACCGAGGACCACCAGCACGGGAGTGTGAACGTGAGCCAACCCATATTCGATGGAGCCAATCTCGTCGGTGTCACATACGTTGCCTGCCACCCTGATCACAAAAGTGTCCATGATCCCGGCGTCGAAGATCAACTCGACCGGCACACGGGAATCCGAACAGGTGATCACCGTGGCATAGGCATACTCGCCCTGGTCTTCGCTCCCTGCCAGCGCAAGACGGGCGGCATCGAGGTGAAGAAAAGTTGAGTTGCCGGTGTAGAATCGTTCGTTGCCTTCTTTGAGCATGGCAAGCACTTCGTCAGGGCTGGGTTTCTCCGCCGTATAGACCAGGGGACTGCCCTTACCCGAAGCCCAGGCTTTCAGTAACGGCGCCTGAGAAAACACAGCGGCGCCAACAGCACTGGCCGCAATACCTTTTAGTGCATCACGACGTGTCAATGTCTTCATTGTTGCCTCCTCTTGTTTATGGTGATTGGTAAGCTCTCAACTGATCGTTCGCTCATTTCCGAAGGCAAATCGGAGATTTGGCTCCCAAAGGCGGCATATCTTTTTGCCGGATACATCGGGACACAACCCGGCTTGAGAGTCGTTCAACTAAGTGTTCGCTATAATTATAAAGGAGTAAGGTAAATAGAACGTAAATGGAACGTAAACAAAACATAAAAAAAAGGACTCCTGGAGTCCGCGGGGTGGGCAAAAGCTCGTAGTTTTGGTCAGTCTGCGGTCGTGCCATCCGGCAGGGGCAGGAGGCAGGAGACGGTCGTGCCCTGGCCCACCTGGCTCTCCGCCCAGATGCGTCCGCCGTGGGCCTCCACCAGGCTTTTAGCGATGGCTAAGCCCAGGCCGCTCCCTGCCCCCGTCTGGTGGGTGCGGGCCGGGTCGCCGCGCCAGAAGCGGTCGAAGATGCGCGGCAGGTCCTCGGCGGGAATGCCCTCCCCGCTGTCTGTGACCCACAGCCGCATTCCGTCGTCGGCGGAGGGGACGGCGGCGCCCAGGGTTATCTTGCCCCCAGGAGGGGTGTGGCGCAGGGCGTTGGTCACCAGGTTGCCCAACACCTGGCCCAACCGCTGCGGGTCGGCCAGGAGGGGGGGCAGCGGTTCAACTGTATCCATCTCCAGGGTGATCCCGGCCTCTTCAGCCTGGCAGACAAAGGCGTCGTGCACGTCGGCCAGGAGTTGGGGCGCGTCCATGATCTGGAAGTCCAGGGGCAGTTGGCCCGCTTCGGCCAGGGTCAGGAGGCGCAGGTCGTCCACCAGGTGGCTGAGCTTGTAGGTCTCGTCCAGCACCAGGGCCAGGTGCTCTGAGGTGGCCTCGTAGACGCCGTCGCGCAGGCCCTCCAGGTTGCCCTGGATGACGGTCAAGGGGGTGCGCAACTCGTGGGCGATGTCGGCCAGCAGTTCACGACGGTGGCGGTCGGCGGTCTCCAGGGCCTCGGCCATGCGGTTGAAGGAGCGGGCCAGGCGGCGGAAATCGCGACTGCCGCGCACCGACACCCGGGCCGAGAAGTCGCCCACGGCCAGGGCATCGGCGGCCTTCATGGTGTCGCTCAGGGGCGAGATCCAGCGCCGGGCGGCCAGAGAGCCTATCAGGAGAAAGACGATGCCGAGCAGGATGGCGATACCTGTCAGGGGGATGATGAATTGAAAGGGAGGCGGTTCGTGGCTGGGGCGGTGGCGGAAGAAAAACACGGCCCCTGCCGTCAACATAGCCAGGACGCCACAGCCCAACAGCCCGAGAAACCCGAAGACCAGGGCAAAGCCTAAAAATAAGAGAAACTTGCTGCCGCGATGCTCTTCGCCCCTGGCTATTTTTCCCTTCAGCTTTTCTTTCAGCCAGGGGGGCAGGGGCGGGCCGTGGCCGTGCTCCCAGCACCAGTCCTTAGAATGTTCTTCGTGATGATGTTCCTCGTGCCGCCACCACGGTGGACAATGCCGCTCCCGGGGCTTCTTTTCCCAGGGTTTTTTCCTTTTCATCATCGGTCTCCATCATCGGCCTCAACGTTCCACAAAGCGGTAGCCCACCCCATAGACGGTCTGGATGTAGCGGGGTTGGTGGGGGTCGGGCTCGATGGCGCGCCGCAGATTTTTGATGTGGGAGTCCACGCTGCGGTCGTAGCCGTCAAAGGTCACGCCGTGAATAGCTTCCAGCAGTTGCTCGCGGCTGAAAGTGCGCCCCGGCTGGCGGGCCAACGTAGCCAGCAGTTGGAACTCGGTGGGAGTCAGGTTCACCGGCTGGCCCGCGACGGTGGCCGTCAGGGCGGCGGTATCCAGTTCCACGTCGCCGGCGCGGATGATGGTGGTGGGGCCCAGTTCTCCGCTGGCGCGGCGCAAGGTGGCGCGCACGCGGGCCACCACCTCGCGGGGGCTGAACGGCTTGGTGACGTAATCGTCGGCCCCTAACTCCAGCCCCACGATGCGGTCAACCTCTTCCACGCGGGCGGTGAGCATGATGATGGGCACGCTGCTCTCCTGGCGCAGCCGGCGACAGACGTCCAGCCCGTCCATGCCTGGCAGCATCAAGTCGAGGACGATGAGGTCCGGCTGTTCCCGGCGGGCCAGATGTAGGGCGGTCTCCCCGTCGCGGGCGGTGAGCACCTCAAAGCCGGCGCGCTCCAGGTAGTCGCGCACCAGCTTGACGATGCGGGCCTCGTCGTCTACTACCAGAATGGTTTGGGCCACGTACATCCTCCGAGGCTCCCGGCGGGGCTGGGCCCCGCCGGGAGCGCCTTTCCTGGTATACTCCGAGGCACGTGTTTACTTCCACGCCATTATTGATTGCATAAAGAAGGGAAACGAGGTTTTAACCTTATACTCGCTGATACCCACCTTTTGCAAAATGGCCTTAACTTCACCCGGCGTATACGAGGCTCTAACTGACTCTATAAAGCCATCTTTTATGGGCAAGACGTATAGCCACCAGACCCTTTTGAAATCCTGTACGTACAACACGCCCTTATCTCCGACGGCGCCCCAGAGATTGCCGATGGCCTGCTCCGGCTCCTTCCAGTGGTGCAGCGAAAAAGCGGAGTACACCAGGTCGAATTTGCCCAGCCCGCTTATCATCTCTTCGTCGGTTGCGTCGCCTACCAGGTAACGTATTCTATCCTGAAGATCTTTCTTCTCGATGTACTCCTGGGCCACCGCCGCCATTTCGGGCGAGATGTCAACGGCAGTGATACGCACATCGGGGTTATCTTCGGCGATCATGATAGCCAGAAAACCCGGCCCCGCGCCTACTTCAAGATAGTGCCCCGATAGGTTGAGGGCTTTCATGTCCTTTACGAAAGCCCCATACTGCATATCTGCAAATTTTCGGTGGGCTTCCGCGTATTCCTTCGCCCCTCCTGACCACGCGATTGACTCGTCCTTGTGCGCTATTCTCCTGAACATATTCCCTCGCTCCATTATAACACTAACGACGCGCTTTGTAAAACCTCAACGCTCCCGGCGGGGCCCAGCCCCGCCAGGAGCGCCGTTCCTGGTCTATTCCGCTGCCGCGTCCGGTTCGTTGTTTGGTTCGCTGTTTGGTTCGCCCTCCGCCTCTTCGTCGCCCGACTCAGGCTCAGGCCCCGGCTCACACCAGGGGAATGGTCCCCAGTGCCTGTGGTGGCGATGGTGCCAGGCCCACGGTCCCCGGACGAAGTGGGGTTGGTCTTCGCCTTCCTCGCCCTGCGGGGGCTTGCCCCAGTAAGGTGGACACCAGTGCCAGCCGAAGCAAAACCGCTTGACCAGGCCGATGAGCAGGAACAGGACCAGCCCGAAGAACAGCAGCTTGAAGAACATGCCCACTCCGAAGAAGAATAGCCCGAACGGTCCAAAGCCGCCGTGCCGTCCCCCGCCGAAGAAGCCGGGGCCGTGGTAGACCGGAGGCGCTACACCACCCTCCTCGCCCACCGGGGGCTGCACGTAGGGCATCGTCCCATAGGCCGGGCCGCGCTGCATCATCGTGAAAGCCGCCGCTCCGAAGCAGAGCATCAAACACAGGCCGATGAGCACCAGCGCCCCCAGGCCAATCAAAATCCCTTTACCCTTATAGTAATGCTTGTAACGCTCGTTCATTTGAACCTCCTTCATATGGTGTTTCATATGGTATTTGTCTGTAGTATAGCAACCAAATGTGGAGAAATTATGAACGAGGGCGACAGAGATTGTGGAGGTTCAGCTTTCTGTGACATCCGTGACCAGAATCCGCGTCGGCCCGACCGGTTTGCGCTTCCTGGACAATTGATATAAAATGTTTAAAAGTGTGGGGGCTGGGGTAAGAGCAGGAAGAAAACGGGGTCTGGCGGAAGTCACCGCCAGTCTGGAGTCCATCGATGTTTACCTACAAAGATGCTCTGAACTATATATACAGCTTCACCGACTACGAGAAGAAGAGCACCTACCGCTACGCCCCTGAGAACTTCGATCTGGGACGGGTGGAGCGTCTGCTGGCTCTGCTGGACAATCCCCACCACAGTTTCCAGGCCATTCACGTGGCGGGCACCAAGGGCAAGGGTTCCACCTCGGCCATGATCGCTTCCATCCTGCGGGCCGCCGGGTACAGGACCGGCCTGTACACTTCGCCCCACCTGCACACTTTTCGCGAGCGCATCCGGGTTGACGATAACCTGATCGCCAAAGAGACGGTAGCGGCCCTTACCGCCCAACTGCAACCCCTGGTCCGCCAGGTGGAAGGTCTGACCACTTTCGAGATCATCACCGCCCTGGGCTTCGTCCACTTTGTCCGGCAGGGGGTGGACTTCGCTGTTTTGGAGGTCGGTCTGGGGGGGCGGCTCGACGCCACCAACGTGGTCCGCCCCCTGGTAGCAGTTATCACCTCCCTCAGTCTCGATCATACTCACATCCTGGGCCACACCCTGCCCCAGATCGCCCGCGAGAAAGCGGGCATCGTCAAGCCGGGCATCCCGGTGGTCAGCGCCCCCCAGCAGCCCGAAGCCCTGGCCGTCATCCAGGAAGTCTGCCGCGAGAAAGGCTCCCCCCTGATCCTGGTGGGGCAAGATTGGAGGTGGACCAGGCACGAAGCGAACCTGGACGGCCAGGCTTTCCAGGTCTGCGGTCTGATGGATACCCCCGGCTATAACCATCTCTGGATCCCTCTGCTGGGAGGCCATCAGGTGGTCAACGCCGTCACCGCTATAGCGGCCATCGACGAACTGCGGCGATACGACGTCGAGGTTGACTCCGCGGCTATCGCCGATGGGTTGCGCCAGGTACGCTGGCCCGGCCGGCTGGAGATTCTGGCCCGCCGCCCCATCATCGTGGTCGATAGCGCCCACAACGCCGACTCGGCCCACAAGCTGGCCGTAGCCCTGGGGGATCATTTTTCCTATAAAAGTCTTATCCTCATCTTTGGGGCCTCGTGCGATAAGGATATCGACGGGATGCTGAGGGCGTTGCTGCCTCACACCCGGCACGTCATCGTCACCAGGTCCGAACACCCTCGGGCCGCCGCGCCATCCTGGTTGAGAGAAAAGGTCGAAGCTCACGGTGGTGAGGCCCTGGTCACAAACAGCATGGTCGAGGCCCTGGAGCAGGCCCTTGCTCTGGCCGACGAAGATGATCTTATCTGTGTGGCCGGTTCGGTCTTCATCGCCGCCGCCGCCCGCCAGGCGACAGCCACGCTGCAAGGCCATGACCGGCCCGAAGGCGATCCCTGAAAGTGGCGAATGATGAGCAGATGTAAACGGGCGTTCCTGCTATCCGTTTTGGCCTACACGCTGATCGCCGTTATCTGGACCTATCCTCTGGCGTTCCACCTGGCCTCGGCGGTGGCCGGCGACGAGAGCATTGGCGATTCCTTGCAATATACCTGGTTCGTGTGGTGGGGCAAGACCTCTCTGCTCGATCTGGGCCTGACCCCCGCCCAGCTCGAAATTATCTGCCATCCCTTTGGCCTTTATCACCCCCTGCTCCTGATCGAGCCTTTCTACAGCCAGGTATGCGCCATCCCCCTGGTGAGCCTCGGCGGTCCGGTGGTGGCCTATAACGTGCAACTTCTGCTGGCCTTCATCCTATCCGCCGCGTTTGCCTACCTGTTATGCTATTACCTGACCGGGAACGTGTGGGCCGCTTTCGTGGGAGGGCTTATCTTCGGCTTTTTCCCCAACAAGACCAATCAGGCCCTGGTGGGGCACATGCCTCTGACCACCATGTATTGGTGGCCCCTGTACGCCCTGTACCTGATCAAACTGTTCGATAAGCCAGGCGTCAGGAACGGCTTACTATGCGGCCTGTTCATGGCCCTTTCGATCTTCGTCACCCTGACCCACATCGCTTATTTCGTCGTGCCCTTCACCCTGATCTTCGTCCTGTATCGCCTGTGGGCCGACCGGCGACGCCTGTTTAACGCCCAACTTTTGAGAGGAGCGGGAGCGGCCCTGCTGGTGGCCGGGCTGATGACCGTCGGCCCCTTCTCCGCCTTTGTGATTAATACTTTCCTGAATCCGGCCAGCGACTTCCCAGGCGAGAAAGAGGGCACCCTGGATTTCTCCCCCACGCCGGAGCTTTTCCTGGTGCCTTCTCCCTACCATCCCCTGCTGGGCCAAATCGAGCCTTTCCGGGCTTACTCCTATGGCCTGATGGCTGAGGGGTTGACCGAGAACGTGGTGTACCTGGGTTTTGGGCCTCTGCTCCTGGCAATCTGGGGGGTGAGGAAGAACAGGGCCAGAAGCACGGCGTGGCTGATCCTGGCCTTCGGCAGCGCCATCCTGTCCCTGGGGCCTCTCCTCAAGATCGGGGACCGGGTGGTGCAGATCGGAAGCCACGCTATCCCTCTGCCTTATGCCCTGCTTCAGGGAATACCCTTCATCGGCTGGAGCCGGACGCCCGCCCGCTGGAACGAAAGCACGATGTTCGCCCTGGCGGTCCTGGCCTGCTACGGAATCTCTTCCCTCATTACAAGGTTTAGTACATTCCAAAAGCTGGCCGACGACTCTGTTCAAGCCACAGAGGGCACGGAGAACACAGAGAAAAAAGTTTTTTCCTCCGTGAACTCTGTGTTCTCTGTGGCTAAGAAATGTAAACTATTGAGATTGGATCGTCCCGGCCTCAGAGCGGGGTTGATGGTGGGCCTGACGGCCTTGATCCTGTTTGAGTACGCGGTGATCTTCCCCTTCCCGCTGGGCGGTGAATACGTCTCCCCTTTCTATCGCCAGATAGCAGCCGATAAACGGGATTTCGCCCTGCTGGACATGCCTCTAGCCAGCGTCGGCCCCAAGGTCAACGCCATCCTGTACTATCAGATGACGCACCGGCACAGGCTGGTGGGCGGCCACGTGACCCGTATCCCGCGCTGGACGCGGGACGTGCGCCGCTTTTTCGAGCAGCTCGTTTCCCCGACCCTGGCCGAAGACGTGGTGGTCAGGCCGCCCGACGTGGCCCGTCCCCTGACCCTGGGGCTGCACGACGTCGGGTACGTGATATTCCAGAGGCGCTTCTATAACGAGGAAGAGATGGGAGCCTATCTCGATCTTCTCGTCCCGGCCCTGGGGGAGCCGGTCTTCCAGGACAGGCAGATCATCGCTTTCTCGGTGCCTGAGCTCTCGGCGGAAGCCTGGGACGAGGTGCCCTTGGTCAGGTTCGACGGCAAATGGCACGGGGTGGAGAGCGATGGCGAGGAGGGCGGGGGAGCAGCCCGCTGGTTGAGCGACGAGGGCCTGCTGGCGGTTTACGGCCTGACGCCCGGCGAGATGCGTCTGGGGTTTGTGGCCTCCTCGTTTCTGTTTCCTCGCCACCTGCGGGTGACCGTCAACGACGTGCCGGTGGGAGAGTTCCGGGTGGGGCCCTGGCGCAGATATCTCACTGGCCGCTTTTACGCCAGTAGCGGCTGGAATTACGTCTACTTCGACGTGGAGGAAGGCTGCGAGCGGCCCATCGACAGCATCAAGGACAGTGAAGACGCCCGTTGTCTGAGCCTGCGCTTTCAGGAGGTGGCCTTTCTGAGCGTGGAAGCGGAGAATATCCCCCGCTCCCTTAACGTCCGCCTGGGCGATAAGATCAAATTGCGGGGCTATGCCCTGGGGCGGGAGGAGGCCAGGGCCGGTCAAGCCCTGGGCCTGACCCTCTTCTGGGAAGCCGGGTTAGAGGTGCCTGGCACTTTAGAAGTGCCAGGCACCTTTGAGAATTACACCGTATTTGTCCATTTGCTGGATGCGGAGGGCAGGATGTGGGCCCAGGACGACGGCCAGCCCATGAAGAACTTCTACCCCACAGGAGAATGGAAGAAAGGCGAAGTGGTGCGCGATCAGCACGTCTTGCTCATCTCCCCCGAAGCGCCTGCGGGCCAGTATAGCATCGAGGTGGGGATGTACCTGGCCGAAACGGGAGAGCGTTTGCAGCTCGCGGACGAGGCAGGCACCCCGATTGGGGACAGCATTCAATTAGGAAAGATAAATGTGCAGTAGGGGAACAGACGAGTTGCCTGGCACTTCCAAAGTGCCAGGCAACTTTGGGGTAAATGTAGTGACGACTTTGGTCGTCTTTCTCGTGGTCTTGATACCGAGGATTTTGGCCCTGAACGCCACCCTGACCACCGACGAGTTTGGCTGGATGAAAGACGCCTGGCACTCCCTCATGGCCTTTATGGATGGGGATTGGAGTGGAACTTATTTTCTGCACCACCCCGGCATGGTCAATATGTGGCTCATCTCGCTGGGGGCCTGGCTGCGGTACGTGATAGCCGGGGGGAGGGGGATGGACTTCAGAGGGTTTGTGGAGGAAGGCTACAGGGCCAGGTACGCCACCCTGGATTTGGTGGTCGTCCAAAGGCTGCCCTTCGTCCTGCTCAGCGTGGTGAGCGTCGTCCTGATCTATCTTTTCCTGCGCAGGCTGTTCGACGGCAAAATCGCCCTCCTCAGCGCCCTGCTGCTGGCCTTCGATCCTTTTTACCTGACCCACTCGCGACTGGTCACCAGGGACGCCCCGATAGGGGAGTTAATGTTTTTGTCCCTGCTGAGTTTTATGGTCTACGTGAGGCGCAGGCGGCTATGGGGCTACTTTTTGTTCTCCGGCCTGGTGGGGGGCTTGACCTTCGTCAACAACGTGGCCTCTTCTCCGCCGCTGGTGCTGGCTATGGCCCTCTCGATGGGGCTGGCCCTGCTCCGCGCCCGGCAGGGAGCGGAACGCGAACGGTTCTGGCCGCTGGCCAAAGCGGTGGCGATATGGGCGTTCCTGGCGGCGGCGGTCTTTGTCCTGCTTTTCCCGGCCATGTGGGGCGATCCGTTGGGCACGCTCCGACGCATGTATGCCGGTATAGCCTGGAACATAGGGGGCTGGGCGCAGTTTTTTATGGGGCACAGCACCTACGACCCCGGCTGGTTGTTCTACCCGGTGAACTTTCTTTTCAAAGCCACGCCTTTGACCCTGGCAGGCTTGTTGATGGCCCTCGGCCTGCTGGTCGGAGGCAGAAAAGCCAGTTACAGAGCGGAAATGATCGTGCTGGCGTTCTATGGCCTGTGCTATTTGCTGCTCATCTCCATGTCCCCGACCAAGTACGAGCGCATACTTCTGCCTCTTTTCCTGCCCCTTGACGCCCTGGCCGCGGTGGGCCTTTATGAGCTGTTTCGGGTTGCCAGTTCAAAATTAAAATGTATAGCCACAGCGGTTGAGGCCAAATCTCTCCGTGTTCTCTGTGTACTCTGTGGCTCCAGTCTGATTTTGCAAGCGGGATTCAGCCTGCCCCATTACCCGGACTATTTCTCCTACTATAACCCACTTTTGGGAGGAGGGCCCTGGGCCGCCAGGACGGTGCTGATCGGCTGGGGAGAGTATCTGAGCGACGCCGCCCACTACCTGAATGGACGGGAGAAGGCGGCGGACCTCACGGTGGCCTCTTATTACGGGAGGGAGAGTTTTGCCCCCTACTTCGTGGGCCAGACGGTGCCCCTGACCAGGGCCAGCGTTTTCTGGAACAGGCCCGATTACGCCGTGCTTTACGTCAACCAGGTGCAGCGGGCGCCCTACTTTGACGAGGAACTGGTCCGTTTCTTCCGCGCCCTGGAGCCGGAGCATACCGTGCGCCGGGGCGGGATCGAGTACGCCTGGGTATACACTGTGCCCCAACCTCTGCCGGAGACCTATCCCTTTGGTCAATACGACGTGCGGGTCGATCTCGGCGACGAGATTCGCCTGCTGGGTTACGACGTCGTGGCCGACCCGGATAAGCCTTTTGATAAACTGGGGGTCAACCTGTACTGGCAGGCTTTGCGCAAGATGGAAGAGGATTACACCGTCTACCTGAAAGTCGTCAACGGCGTCTACCACGCCTGGGGAGAACAGGAGGGGCGGCCCAGTTGGGGCAGTTACCCTACCAACTCCTGGCAGCCAGGAGAGACGGTGGGAGATAAGCGAGAGATCGAGCTGCTGCCCGGCACGCCGCCCGGCTTCTACCACGTGGAGGTCAGCCTCCACGATCCTTACCGCCGACGCGCCCTGACCCCTGCCGACGGCCAGGGGTTGCTGCTGGGGCCGGTTGAAATTCCCAGGCGGTCACCGCCGACCCCGGAGGAACTGGACGTGGAACACCCCCTGAAGACGGATGATATGGAAACAAACCTGAGTGACAGAGTCCGTCTTTTGGGGTATAATGTCGAAGGCAGCTATCGGCCTGGTGGGAGCATCCATCTGACCCTCTTCTGGCAGGCTTTGGCCCAGATGGATGAGGGTTACACCGTCTTCACCCACCTGGTGGACGAGGAGGGGAAGCTCCGGGGCCAGAAGGACAACGAACCGGTGGACGGCTTTTACCCCACCACCGAATGGGAAGCGGGGGAGATCGTGCGCGATCAATACGACCTGACCATCGCCCCCGAGGCCCCACCAGGCCAGTATCGGCTGGTGGTGGGCATGTATCTGGTCGAGACGGGGGAACGGCTGGGAGAAATCATCCTGGAGCCGTTGCGGCTGGAGGGCGAATGAGGAGACGAACGCTTTACATCGCTGTGGCTTTGTTTCTTTTGGCTTTCATTCCTCGCGTTTTGGCCCTGGACGCCTTCCTGACCCCCGACGAGCGCCGCTGGACGGAGCGCTCGGCCGGGTTCGGGCGTGCTCTGGTGGAGGGAGAGTGGGCAGGCACCTTGCAGAAAGGGCATCCCGGCGTAACCACGATGTGGACCGGCACGGCAGGGCTGTTGGCTAAATATCTCGTCGGATACGTCATCGAGGGAAGCGGGACGGGATTTCTCGATTTTCTGAGAGAGGTGCCCATCGAGGCCGTGAGCGTCGATTACCTGGCCGCCCTGAGGGCGCCCACCGCCCTGTTGACCAGCCTGGGAGTGGTAGTGGTCTACCTCCTGGTCAGAAAACTGTTCGAGGAGCGGGTGGCCCTGCTCGGCGCCGTGTTGCTGGCCCTGGATCCTTTCTACCTGGCCCATTCCCGTTTTCTCCACCACGACGCCCTGGTGACCACCTTCATGACCTGGGCGGTTTTGAGCTACCTGGTTTACCTCTACGCGGGGCGCTCCCGGCCGGCGCTTTACCTCATTTTCTCCGGCCTGGCGGCCGGCCTGGCCTTCCTGAGCAAGTCCACTTCTCTGTTTCTGATTCCTTTCATCGGTCTGCTGTCCCTGGCGGCCTGCTGGACAGAGCGCAAAGCTCTCCCTCGCCGGGCGGCTCAATTCCTGCTCTGGGGGGCGATGGCGGGAGCCGTTTTCGTCCTGCTCTGGCCGGCCATGTGGGTCGATCCGGCGGGCGCCATCGGCGAGGTCATCCAGAAGGGCACCAGCACAGTGTCCACCAGATATCATCCCCAGGGCACCTTTTTTCTGGGCCGCCCTACCCTGTTGAACGAGGTGCTTTTCTATCCCCTGACCCTGCTTTTTCGCCTCACCCCTCTCACCCTGGCGGGGCTGGCGGCTGCCTGCTATTACCTGGCCTTCCGCCCCAAACCTCTAGCCTGGCCCAGAAACCGCGCCTTGATATGGCTGGGGATTTATGCTTTGCTTTTCGCCCTCTTCATCGGCCAGGGGGGGATCAGGTACGACCGCTATCTCCTGCCCATCTACCCTGCGCTGGAGATCGTGGCGGCGGCGGGACTGTACACCTTGTTTCGGGTGGCGAGTTCCAGCCTCAAATTTATAGCCACAGAGGGCACGGAGTTCACAGAGGTTAGAGCTAAATCTCTCTGTGTTCTCTGTGTCCTCTGTGGCTCTATTCTGGTTTTGCAGGCCGCTTTCGCCCTGCCTCACGGCCCTTATTACCTGACTTATTACAACCCGATGGCTGGCGGAGGCTGGCTGGCTCCTCAAACCGTTCTGGTCGGCTGGGGAGAGGGGTTGGACAGGGCCGCCGATTACCTCAACGCTCAGGAAGAAAAGGGTCTGGCCGCCACCTGGTATTACTCCGAATTTTCGCCCTTCTACCAGGGGGAAACGATGCCCCTGCGCGAGGTGGAAGAAGGCCAGATCATGCCCTGGCTGGGGGCAGATTACGTTGTCTCTTACGTCAGCCAGGTACAGAGCGAGGTCCCTTTTGCGGCCATGACCCGCTACTTTCGCTCGCTGAAGCCGGAGCGCACCGTGCGTCTGAAAGGCATCGATTACGCCTGGATTTATCGTCGGCCCCAGGTGCCCTACGAAGTGGTGCCCGCCCGGCAGGTGCGCATCGTGCCCCTGGGCCGAAATATCGTTTTCCTGGGCTACGACCTCTTCACCGATCAGATTGCCGAGGGCCGTATCCAGGTTCACCTTTTCTGGCGCTGCTTGCGCCCGATGGAGGAAAGATATATAATTTACCTAAAACTGGTCAACGGGGTGTATCACATCTGGGGCCAACAGGGGGGGATGCCGGTTTTCGGTGGGCTTCCCACCGACCGCTGGACGGCGGGGATGACGCTCCGAGATGAGCGCGAGCTCGAGATTTTACCTGGCACTCCGCCCGGCGTCTATCAGATCGAGGTCAGTCTGTACGATCCCGACCGGCAACAAAGCCCGGAGCCCGACGACGGCGCTCCTCTGCTGCTGGGACCAGTGGAGGTGCCGAAGCGCGAACCGCCCACGGAAGAAGAGCTGGGGATAGAGCATCCCTTGCAGGCCACTTTGGGCGATAGGGTCCGTCTCCTGGGTTATAGCCTGGGGAGCGGCATCAACAACGAACTCTTCAGGCCGGGCGATGGAATTCACCTGACCCTCTTCTGGCAGGCTTTGGAGAAAATGGACGAGGGTTACATCGTCTTCACCCACCTGGTGGACGAGGAGGGCAGGCTGTGGGGCCAGAAGGACAACGAGCCGGTGGATGGCTTCTATCCCACTACCGAATGGGAGGCCGGGGAGGTGGTGCGCGATCAATACGATCTGCCCATATCGCCCGACGCCCCGGCAGGACGATACGGGCTGGAAGTGGGGATGTATCTGGCAGACAACGGACGAAGGCTATCGGTAGGAGAAACGGACAGGGTTTTGCTGGAGGTGGTTACGGTTGAAAGATAAAGTTGGAGGTTGGAAGTTGGAGGTTGGAGGTGAGTACGGTTGAGAGATAGGAAACAGGATGGATAGCGACATGGAGCGGTTCGTTGGGCGGGTGTGGCAGAAAAGGGACGATCTAATTCTATTCGGCAGCGTGGCTTTGGGCACTTTCCTCAGATTTCACGGCCTGATGTGGGATGCGCCCTACTTTTTCAACCCCGACGAGGGGCGGGCTATCCGCTGGTCGTTGAAGGTCACTTATCCCTCCACCTTGCCCTCAGAGTGGGGCACCGCCCCTCTGTATCTCTTCAAGCTGCTCAGCCTGGCGGCCTCGCTCTTCGGCGCATTGGGAGAGAGAGAGCACTACCTGCTGGCCCGGGGGCTGGCCGCCTTGCTCAGTTCGCTGGTCGTTGTCCTGTGCTACCTGGCGGCCAAAAGGGCCTACGGCAAAAAGGTCGGGGTGTGGGCGGCGGCCCTCACAGCCTTCACCGTCTTGAGCATCCAATACGCCCATTTCTACGTCCTGGACGTGGTTATGGCTTTTTTCGTGATCGGGGCTTTCTATTTCATCGTGGAGGTGGCCCAGGGCGGAGGGCTCAGGAGTTACCTGCTGGCCGGTTTATTCATCGGCCTGGCTACGGCCAGCCGCGTCAACGGCCTCCTGCTCTGCTGCTCCCTGGTGGCGGCTCACTGGCTGAGGCCCGCGCCCAGGTCCCTGTTGGATCGGAGGCTGGCGCTCGGCCTGGTCAGCGTGGTGGGCACTTTTTTCCTGTTGACCCCTTCCCTGCTCCTGGACCCGGAGACCTATTTCTTTCGCCAGGGGTTTTTGTGGATCGTGCTGGAGACCAGAGGATATTTTAAGCCCCAGTGGACGCTCCAGTTTGAGGGCACGACCCCGCTATATTACGTGAGCAACCTGCTCTTCTGGAGCATGGGCCCTCTGCTGGAGGCGACGGCCCTCCTGGGAGCGATATACGCCTTAAGGAAATGGAAGCAGAATGCGATTTTTCTCGTTTTTATCCTACTCTATTTCCTCTCGGCCTGTAGCTTGAGGACCAAGTTTATCCGCTACGCGCTGCCGGCCTTGCCTGTGCTGGCTATCCTGGCGGCCTACTTCCTGGTGGATATCAGAGCGGCGGCCAAAACAACGAACGGAACAGCGAACGGAACAGCGAACGGAACAACGAAAGGGCCCTGGCGTTGGATCGCCGACGGTTATGCCGGACTGGTGCTCGTCGCCACCTTGTTGTACGCCCTGGCCTTTGCCAACATCTACTCCGTCGCCGATACCCGCATCGAGGCATCCCGGTGGATCCGGAGCCACGTCGAGAAAGGAGCGGCCATCATCCTGGAAAACGACAAGGACGCCTACGCCCCTCCCCTCAAATTCAACAGCGAACGTGAGGAGGATGGGGAGCCGCTCTACCGCTTTCCGCGGTTGAACTTCGACTTTCTATATGAAAGAAGTCCCCTGGCGAAGCCCCTGCCCCTGCCAGCCTGGATCGAGAACACGGGCCTCCAGGTCGTGCGGCGGGCAGGCCAGGAGGAGGAAGAAGAGGAAAATTTGCCTTTGCTTTCCGACGAGGAGAAATGGGAGTACATCTATCAACGCCTGGGGGCAGCCGATTACATCGTCTTCAGCGAGCGCAACTATGACTCTTACCGCCGTTTGCCCTCGCTGTTCCCTGTGGAGAGCGAATATTATCGCCGCCTCTTCGCCGGAGAGCTGGGGTTCGAGCTGGTCAGGGTCTTCGAGAGGCGTCCCGGCCTCCTGGGGTTACGTATAGATGACAGTTGGGCCGAATTGACCTTCAAGATTTTCGACCACCCGACTATCTGGTTGTTTCGGCGGCGGGAAAGTTAGCAACCCGCCTGGGAGTCAAACTCCCAGACTCAAAGCTGAAGCAAGCTAATGGTCTTTGACAAATTATTTGGGTAATCCGGGGTATGAACGCTCTTGGTTCGTGATATTTTGGTGTCTTTGTGTCTTCGTGGTAGTAAACTTAACACCAAGCCACCAAGACACGAAGGCACTAAGGAAGTAAATCAAACGTAGCATCAAGTGGGTAGTTTTGTTTACCCAATTAAAAAATCAAAAATCATAAGCTTGCTATGTTTGATATTGGGGTGAATTATTGGTGCCAGGAAAGCGACTATATAAGTATTACACTGGATGCATAAGTATACCCTGAAGGAGAGAAAGCTATGGTTGATTCAGATACTATCAGACGTCACGTGCTTCCCGGCGAGAAGGGCGGAGATACGGCCTGGTTCTATCAGCAGAACGCCTTTGAGCAGCAGGAGGTCTTTCGGCAGGTGGCCTTCAAGCGCCGAAGATGGCCCAGTCTCGTCGATGGCCGCTCAAACAGGTATCCAACCTTCACTTATCCGCACATCCTGCCCCCCGATCACGAACGGCTGGCCTTATACGAGCCTCTGGCCGACGCCATCCTGTCCTACCTGGATGAAGAGGGCATTGCCCATCCCGAAATTCGGAACCTGAAGAGTTCTCAGGCGGCGTGTCTGAACTTTCTCTTTTCCCTCCGGCAGGACCTCGATCTGGCCCGGTCTGTGTTGTGGCCTTTCCTCCCAGGTCTGCGGGAGGTGACGGGGATCGAATTCGAATACACAGGCCCGCCGGAAGTCACGGAATGGCTGGGCGAGCCGAGCAGCGGAAAGCGGGGCCAGTACTGCACCAGCATCGACGCCGCTATCTTTTGGGTCGGCAGGAGAAAGCAGAGGCATATCACGCTGGTGGAGTGGAAATACACCGAAAGCACCTTTGGCGAGTGCAGTGCCTTCCAATCGGCTCACGAAGGTGAAAGGGCCAGGTGCCTGTCGCTCGACGTGTCGAGGGATAGCGACCCTGCCCGGTCGTGTCTGCTGACGAAAGGTGGAGAGCAGGGATCGCGGCGTTATTGGGAACACCTGGAGGAAGCAGGGATTGCGCTCTCCGCCTTCTCAAAAGTGTGGGGCTGCCCTTTCCAGGGCCCGTTCTATCAGTTCATGCGTCAGTTTCTTCTGGCGGAGTACCTGCGGCAGACAGGCCAGGCCGACCAGGTTGACGTGGTATCTGTTGGATTTATCAGGAACACCGAACTGCACGAGGTGCCAGAATATCTCCACGCGCTGGTTGATAGGGAGGAGGAGGGTATAATTGGCGCGTGGAACGCGGTGCTGGAGGAGGGGAGGGGCCCGATGCGCCATTTGACGGTGGAGGAATTGATGGCGCGCGTACGCGTGGACCAGATTGAAGGCGTCGATCTGGGCTGGCGGAACTACCTGCGCGAGCGGTATGATGTTTAATAGAGATGAATAAGAAGATTACCAGAGCGATCGTCAGTTGTTTCCTGTTATACGGTTTGATCACCATAGCCCTCACCTACCCGTTGCCCTTTAAGATGTTTTCCGGGCTGGCCGGGGCCTATGCTCGCGACAACTATCAATGGTGCTGGTCGCTGTGGTGGAGCGCCAAAGCCTGGCTCGAACTGGGCACCAGCCCGGCCGACCTTTCTTTCTTCTACTATCCCAGCGGCGGATACCATCCCCAACTGCTGGCGGAGGCTTACGTGCAACTGGTGGGGCTGCCTTTCGTGCTCCTCTTCGGCCCGCTGGTCGCTTATAACCTGCTCTTATTGCTTTCCTTTGCCTTAGCCGGGGTGACCACTTACCTCCTGGGCTACTGGCTGACGGGCAACAGGGTGGCGGCTTTTATCGGGGGGCTTATCTTCGCCTTCTTTCCCAGCAAGACCGGCCACGCCCAGGCGGGCCATTTCGCCCAGATTATGGTGTACCTGTTCCCCTTGTATGCTCTATCCCTGTTGCTTCTGAGGAACAGGCCGGGGCTGAAAAGGGGAGTATGGTGTGGCTTGCTTCTGGCCCTGTCGCTTGTGGTCAGTTTGATGCACGTGGCCTATTTTCTCATCCCTTTCACGTTTGTTTTTCTGGGCTATAACCTGGCAGTTAAGCCTCGCTCTGTGCTCAACCCTGGCTTCGGACGGGCCTTTGGTCTGGCCCTGGTTATAGCCTTGGTCCTGACCGCTCCTTTTCTGGGGCCCTTTCTGCTGGATAAATTGGCCGGACGGCTGGAATATCTTGCAGTGGGATCGTGGTGGATAGGCTTCTCCGCCGACCTGTTGACTTTTTTTGTCCCTTCCTATTATCATCCTCTGGTGGAGCGGGTGGAAGGGTTTCGCCGCTTTGCCCACCAGGTCGCGCCCAGCGTGTCCGAACACCTGGGGTATCTGGGCCTCGTGCCGTTGCTCCTGGCCTGTTGGGGGTTCAGGAGCGACCGTGGCCGGGCCCGATTCTGGGCTGTGCTGGGCTTGAGCGCCGCCCTGCTCTCCCTGGGGCCGCTCCTGATGGTCGGGGGACACCTGGTGGAATATACAGGCGAAGGAAAGAGCAGTTA
The DNA here is from genome assembly GCA_964646625.1 of uncultured Anaerolineales bacterium. Lineage (GTDB taxonomy): Bacteria > Chloroflexota > Anaerolineae > CAZYHC01 > CAZYHC01 > DAOULT01. The sequence goes on along the minus strand of CAZYHC010000024.1, from coordinate 35,173 downwards.
CGTGGTGCTGCCTTATGCCCTGCTGAAAGAGGTCCCATTTTACGAGTGGGGGCGGACGCCCAACCGCCTGAACGAGACCGTCGCTTTCTGCCTGGCGGTGCTCGTCTGCCTGGGGGCAAAGGATATCCTGTCCAGGCTGAAAAGCAGGGCGGCGCAAGTTGGCCTGGCCTGCGGCCTGACCCTGATCATCGTGGCCGAATACATTGCCCTTTTCCCTTTCCCCGTCTTCGAGCCGCAGGTACCATCTTTCTACAGAGAGATAGCAGCCGAGGCCGGCCAGGGGGCGGTCCTCGACCTGCCCCTTGAGGGCGGAGGAAGCACGGGGGTCAGCAACCGGGCCATGTATTACCAGACGATTCACGGCCACAAGATAGTGAACGGTTACATCCACCGCTGGCCGGTCGGGGCCTGGGACCTGGTGCGTTTCTTCAGCGGGCAGGTCTCTCCTGTTCCGGCCCAGGACATCGTCGCTTATCCGCCCGACCTGGATCGCCTGCGGATTTTGAGAAGTATCGGCATTAAATACGTGGTCATTCACCATGAAGTATATGATGATCTATATGGCGCTTCTGAGTTTCTGAAGTCTCTCCAGAAAATACTGGGCCAGCCACGTTACCAGGATGAATGGATCACGGCCTTCGTGTTGCCGGAACGACAGAGCGCCTTTGTGGGGGAATGGCCTTTTCTCGATGAGGCGGACAACTGGTACGGGGTGGAGGTGAGGCAGGGAGTTGTGGCCCGCTGGATGGCTAACGACGGCCTGGTCTGGTTCTACGAGGTGAAGGACGGCCAGAAGCGCCTCTACTTTACCGCCCACGCCTGGGGCCAGCCTCACGTCCAGGTCTTCGTCAACGACACCCAGGTGGGAGAATACGTGGTCGATGTGGAGAAGACGTTTGTCACCCCGCCGGTGGCGCTCAAAAAGGGTTTGAACGTGGTGCGGTTCCACGTGTTGGGCCGCTGCCAGGAAAAGGACGCCCGAAGTGCTCACTGCCTGGGGATGAAGTTCCAGGACGTACACTTTCTGCCCGCCGATGCAAATTCGATTCAGCACCCCTTGCAGGCCAGGTTGAGCGATAAGGGTTCGCGGTTGATGACCTTTCTGGGATACAACCTCTCGACCGAACCCGTCCGCCCCGGCCAGGATTTCACGCTGATCCTCCACTGGCGGGCCGAAAAAACGATCTCGCACGATTACACCACTTTCGTCCACCTGGTCGATGAAGAAGGGCGGCTGGTGGCCCAAAAGGACGCCCTACCCACTTACCCCACTTCGCGCTGGCAGGCCGGAGAGGTGGTGGGCGACCGCCTGGCGATCTCGGTTCCGGCCGGGACGCCCGCGGGCACGTATGAATTGAAGATAGGAATGTACCTGCTGGAAACTATGGAACGGCTGGAAGTGGCAGGAGATGCCGAGGGCGACGCAGCCATTTCCCTGGGAAAGATAACAATCACCGATGTAGGAGAGGATAATTGACGAGGCTCAACGATTTCGTCAGGAAAGCAGCGAAAAGCGCATGGTTATATTGGAGCGTCTTGATGGGCATCATCGTCGCTCTTACCGCCTGGCAGTTGAGCAACCTGGGAGGGCAGGATTGGCTTTACGACGAGGCCGGCTACGTGGCCGTGCCCTGGATGGTGCGGGCCGGACATCCGCTTTATACGGAAGTGTTCTCTCCCTCCCCGCCCCTGTTCACCCTCTCTCTGGTGGGGGCTTATGCGCTGGGTGGGGAGTCGGTGGAAGTGGCGCGGGCGACCATCGTACTCTATTCTGCGCTGGGCCTGCTGGCGGCGGCCCTGGTAGCCCGGGAGATAGCGCAGGGTATGGAGGGGAGAACGGCAGGAAAGTGGGCCGCCCTGGCCACAACGCTCTTCCTCTTCCTGAGCCCGGAGTATTTTCGGCTCTCGCGCCTGACCATGTCTGAGGTGCCGGCCATCTCTCTGGCCCTTCTCTCGGTGGTGGCTGCTCTTCGGTACTGGCGCTCGGGGCGCAGATGTAAAAGTTCGCTGTTGTGGCTGGCCCTCTCCGGTTTGGCTCTGGCGGCCAGCCTGCTGATCAAGCTGGTGGCCCTTTTCGCTCTCCCTCTGCCCGTGTTGGTAGTTTTCCTGCGCCACTCGTTCGCTGTTCTGCGCCCCGCCGCAGGAGAGGAACAAGGAGAGGAACGGGGCAACCTGAAAGACGTGGCCCTCGACCTGGGTTTGTTGGGGGTGGCCTTTGGTCTGCCCATCCTGCTCGCTCTTTGCGTCTACGACCCCCAGGCCATGTACGAGCAGGCGGTGGCCCTCCACTGGCAGGGCCGGAGCTATCATCCCATAGATATGGTCCGCCGGGGGCCACGCATAGTGGAATATCTCTGGCAGGACAGGGGGCTGGCGTTTTTGGCCCTCTATGGCGGCCTGTGGTGTGGGTGGAAAAGGTCCCGGCCGGCCCTGCCCTTGCTGGTCTGGCTCGTCCTGGCCCTGCTCGTGATAATCAACCAGGCGCCTCTGACCACCCATCACATGCTCCCCCTGCTGCCGCCGATGGCTATCCTGGGCGGGGTGGGGCTGGTTCAGACCGTAAAATCGCTCAGCGAGGTGCCTGGCACTTCCAAAGTGCCAGGCACCTTCCGCACCCTTTGGGGCTTGATAGGGGCAGGGCTGGTGGCTTTTTACCTGCTCAATCTGCCGGGCGTAATCGGGCAGGACGCCCATCAGGTGCTCGAAACCCACACCCCCGACGAACTGGAAGAAGATGCCATGACCCTGCTGACCATAATCACCAGGCCGGGCGACGTCGTGGTCAGCGACGACCCGCTGATCGTGTTGCTGGCGGGACGGAACATCGTTCCAGCCCTGACCTCGGTGGATTGGCGTCGCCTGGGGACCGGCCAACTGGCCGAAGAGCAGCTTATAACCATGACCGAAGCCAGCGAAGCGGCCGCGCTGGTGTTCTGGAAGGAGCGTTTCGATAGCCTGCCGAATTATAAAGCCTGGGTGGAGGAGCGATATGGAGCGATAGCCGGGATGCCCTGGCACCGCGTCTACCTGCCGGGTGGCGTGCCGCCGCAGTGGGTTCTGGGCGATGGCATCGAGCTGTTGGGCAGCCGCCTGGCCGAGAGGCACCTGGCTGCTGAAGGCCGCTTGCGGGTGACGTTGTTCTGGCGAGCCGTCCGCCGCCCGCAGGGCGATTACCACGTCCACCTGAAATTGACTAACGCCGCCTCCCACGTCTGGGGAGAGCAGCAGGGACGCCCCCGCTATGGCGGACGACCGACCAACGGCTGGCAACCCGGCCAGATGATCTGGGACCCGCGCTGGATCGAGGTTTTGCCGGGCACGCCGCCCGGCGTTTATAACGTCGAGGTTGACCTGTATGACCCCTACGCGGGCCGGGCTCTGGACCCTGTGGAGGGGGGAGCGTTGATCCTGGGAGAGGTGGAGATACCGCCCTGCACGCCGCCTGCCGTCGAGGAGCTGGACATTGAGCAGGTGCCAGGCCCCTGGGCCGACCTGGGAGGCAAAGCCCGCCTGCTGGGTTATAAGCTGGAGAGCGGCTCCCGGCCCGGCGATGGGATACATCTGACCCTTTTCTGGCAGGCTTTGGAGCGCATGGAGGAGAATTATACCGTCTTTACCCACCTGGTGGACGCCGAAGGAAAAATGTGGGGCCAAAAGGATAACCAGCCGGTAGATGGCTTTTATCCTACCACCGCCTGGCAGGAGGGCGAGATCGTGCGCGATCAGTACGATATCCTCATCACCCCTGAAGCTCCACCCGGCCATTACGCTCTGGAGATAGGCATGTATCTGGCCGAGACAGGGGAGCGGCTGCCCGTCTTTGAAGAAGGCCGCCCCCCCGCTGATAAGGTATTTCTGGCCGTAGAGGTGAAAGAGTAATGAGCACCAAATTCCACAGCAAATTCCAGGTCACTGCCCTGGCCGTGCTCCTGCTGACCCTGATGTTCACGCGGGCCGTATCCAGCATGGTGGTCAAGTCGCTGACCTACGACGAGCCTCTCTACCTGGCGCGGGGGTATGCCTATTGGAGAACCGGCGAGCTCAAGGCTTTTACCGCCCACCCCCCGCTGACCGACCAGATCGTGAGCCTGCCCTTGCTCTTCATGGACCTGCGGGTGTCTACCGATACCAGTAAACTGACCGTCTTCGAAGATCAGTTTATCCACCATAACAGAGAAGACACCGACAAGATCGTTTTCTGGGGACGGATGCCCATCGTGATTCTGGCCATAGGGCTGGGGCTGGGGCTGTTCGTCTGGAGCAAAGAGCTCTATGGCCCAGCCGCCGGACTGCTGGCTCTTTTCCTCTACTCTTTCGATCCCAACATCCTGGCCCTGGCCAGGTTGGCTACTACGGACATGCTCTTTACCTGCCTCACGTTCTTCACGGTATATTCCTTCTGGCGATTGCTGCGCCATCCGACGGCCTGGAATCTGGTAAAATGCGGGGTCTTCTTCGGGCTGGCCCAGGCTACCAAGGCTTCCGCCCTCTTGCTGGTCCCGATGCTGGCCGTCCTCGCTTTGGGCTGGATGCTGGCTGGCCGGGAGGTGGGTTCGCCCCTCGGCTGGCCTCGGGCCGGGAGGCTGGCGAAAGCCCTGGTGGTGCTGATGGTGATCGGCCTGATCGGCTTCGCGACCCTGGTGGCGGTCTATCACTTTGACTTCAGCCCTATAGCCGACCTGGGAGAAGGGGTCAAGAATCACCTGGACAAGCTCCCTCTCCAGGAGCAACCGCTCCTTCGTTTCCTGGTGGAAGACTTTCCCCTGCCCGCCTCCAAATATTTCTACAGTTTTATAGAAGCCTATCAGAATCTCTACAAACACAATATGTTCTTCATGGGACAGTACTCTGAAACGGGCTGGTGGTATCTCTATCCCCTTATTTTTCTGATGAAAACTCCCCTGCCGGTCTTTCTCCTCCTGTTCGGGGCGGTGGCCCTGGCTCTATGGAAGTGGAGAAGGCAGGCCGACAGAGAGGCGGTCCCATTTCGTGGAGGGAAAGAGAGTATCTTCGATAGTATCTTTCTGGTTGTGCCTGTGGGCATATATTTTGTAACCATCTTCGTCGCTCCTCCCACGGGAGGGTATCGCTACCTGCTGCCCATCCTGCCCTTCCTGTTCACGTTCATGGGCCAGTTGGCCGCTCTGCTGTGGCCCGTGAACTTTAATCAGGGGTGGTGGAGGCCGCTGGTCGGTCTGCTTATCCTGGGGCTGTGCCTCTGGCATCTCGTCTCCTCGGTGACGATCCATCCTCACTACCTGGCTTACTTCAACGAGCTCGTTGGCGGGCCAGATAACGCTTACAGGTACGTGGTCGATTGCAACCTGGACTGGGGCCAGGACCTGAAAGGGCTGAAGGCTTACGTGGACGAGAATGGGATTGAAGAGATATGGCTCAGCTATTTCGGCACCGCCAGCCCCGATTACTACGGCATCAAATACCGCTGTCTGCCCAGCCGGGGGCTGCTGAGCCATGCCCCGTGCCGCTACGTGAACCGCTCCTCTTATGAAAATGGGGCGGGCGTCTTCGCCGTGAGCGCCACCAACCTGCAAAGCCAGTATTTCAAAGATAGGACCACCTTCGACTGGTTGAAGGAATACGAGCCAGTAGCCAAGATAGGCTATTCTATTTTTATCTACGACCTGCGGCCCACCCAAGTCGATGAGGTGAAGATAGGCGATAACGTCATCTTCAGCGGCTACAGCGTGGTGGGCGAACCCGCTGATGGCCGCCTGGAACTCGACCTCTACTGGCGGTCGCAGCGCGCTGAGGAGGAAGATGACAGGGTCTATTTGAAACTGGTCAACGGAGTCTACCAGGTGTGGGGGCAACAGGATGGGCCGGGGGTCTTCTCTGGCGGCGAATGGCTGAGAGGGCGGATGGTGCGAAATCGGCGGGAGATCGAGGTCTGGCCGGGCACCCCGCCGGGCTTCTATCAAATCGCCGTCGATCTCCACGACCCCCACAATCGCCGCTGGCTGGAACCTGCGGATAGAGACGAACTGCTGCTGGGGCCGGTGGAGATACCACGTTGGGAGCCGCCCCCCATCGACTCTTTGGACATCGAGCGCCGGTCAGGGATCGAGCTGGACGGCCAGGTGCAACTGCTGGGATACAACCGGGGAAGCGGTTTTCGACCGGGCGATAACATTCACCTCACCCTTTTCTGGGAGGCGCTGGCCCAGATGGAAGAGGATTACACCGTGTTCGTCCACCTGATCGACGAGCAGGGCACGATCTGGGGACAGAAGGACAGCCAGCCGGTGAATGGTTTCTACCCCACCACGAACTGGCAAAAGGGGGAGATAGTGCGAGACCAGTACGACGTAGCCATCCCCGCCGGGACCCCCGCCGGCTGGTATCGGCTGGCGCTGGGGATGTACCTGGCCGAAACAGGGGAGCGCCTGAAAGTATCGAGTGAGGGTGCTCTCTCGCCGGACAGTATTCTGTCAGAGCAGGTGAAGATAGAAGATAGATGAGGAACGATAAGTGGTCTGGGGTATACGTGGCCTTTCTGCTGTTCTTCCTGGCCCTGGGGCCACGGATGGCGGGTCTGAGCCTGTTCTTGACCAAGGACGAGAACACCTGGCTGGGGGGCCGTACCCAACGATTTGTGCTGGCCCTGTTGGACGCCGATTGGACGGCTACCTATCAGAAGCATCACCCCGGCGTGACTACCATGTGGGCGGCGGGCCTGGGCCTGTGGGCCAAATATACATTATCCGGGTCGGCGGAAAGCTTCAGAGACTTTGCAGCGGGGATGCCCACCCACCCCCTGGGAATGGATTTTGTGGCTGCGGAGAGGGGGGCTATCGTTTTTATCTCTGCCGTCGCCGTCGTCCTGATCTATCTTCTCTGCCGGAAAGTATTTGCCGGGGAAAATTTGCTGGCCTTTCTATGCGCTGTTTTGGTGGCCTTCGATCCATACTACCTGGCCCACTCGCGGCTGGGATTGCCGGATGGGCTGGCCGCCCATTTCATGCTTCTCTCTTTCCTGGGCTCCGTGGTTTATCTGGGGGCGGAACGGGAAAGGGCACGGGAAAGGGCGCAAGAGGGAAAGAGGGCCTGGCTCTGGCTGGTCCTTTCGGGGGGCGCGGCCGGGCTGGCCGTCCTGAGCAAGCTGCCCGCCCTGTCGTTGGGGCCGACTTTGCTTCTCTGTCTCTTTCTCGTCGAGAGGAGAAAGGTCGGTGCGCTCAGGGGCTGGCTGTGGCCTCTATTGGTCTGGGGGGGAGTGGCCTTCGTGGTTTTTGCCCTTCTATGGCCGGCCATGTGGGCTGATCCGCTGAACACCGTCCGACGCGCCCTGGCCGGGCTGCGGGGGGACACCCTGGTATTCATCCACAGGCAGCTTTTCCTGGGGCGGCTGATCGAAAGTCCGGGGCCGCTGTTCTATCCGGTCATCCTGCTCTTTAGAATGACGCCTTTGACCACATTGGGGGTGGCTGCTCTGGGCCTTAAGGGGCTGTTTTACGGTTTTGGCCGCCGTAAGGCAGAAGCGGCCATGCTGGGTCTTTACGTGGTGGTTTACCTTCTCTTCGTGTCGGCGGCGGTGAACAAAGCTGACCGCTTCGTGTTGCCTGTTTCGCCCGCCCTCGACATTCTGGCCGCGCTGGGCCTGTGGAATCTGTTCCAGATTGCGGGGTCCAGGTTCAAATTTATAGCCACAGAGGGCAGGGTGGGGGTACTGTGTGGCTCTGTATGTCTGATTTTGCAGGCGGGCTTTTGTTTGCCCTACTGTCCTTATTATCTGTCCTACTACAATCCTGCCCTGGGGGGAGGATTGCAGGCCGCCCGCTGGCTCGAAGTCGGTCTGGGCGAAGGTCTGGACGAAGCGGCCCACTATCTTAACGACCTGGAAAACTCTACGACTCTCAGGGCGGGGGCCAGTTACCCGGACTCGGTGTTTAGCTCCTTCTTCGTGGGCCAGACCAAGACGTTGAGCCGGCGGCGTTTCTTCTGGGACGATTACGATTACGTGGTGCTATACATCGCCCACCTGCAACAGCAGTCCATCGACCCGGCCATAACACGCTTTTTCGGCGACCAGGAGCCGGAACACGTGACGCACAGCGCGGGCCTCGATTACGCCTGGGTTTACCGGGTGCCCGATCCGCTGCCGCGCCCCCTGCTGCCCTATCGCCGCCCGGCAGAAGTGGCCTTTGGGGAGGCCATCGAGCTGCTGGGCTACGATCTCCAGGCCCAGGACAGCGCCCTGGGGGTCGATCTTTACTGGCAGGTGCCAGCGGAGCAGGATTACATCCTGCACCTGAAGGTGGTCAATGGCGTCTATCACGTATGGGGCGAGCAGAAGAGCCGGTTGTCCTGCCGGGCCGATTCCCGCCGGGACCGCTGCAAAGGGCTGGTGATGGGCAACGGGCGGACGGTTGACCTCCTGCCCGGCACGCCGCCAGGCGCTTACCAGGTGGCCGTTTACCTCTACGATCCTCACCAGGAGCGCTGGCTCGAACCCCAGAATGGGACCGAGGCGCTCCTGGGGCCGGTGGAGGTGCCACGTCGAGAGCCGCCTTCCCGTGAAGCGCTGGAGGTTGCACATCCGCTGGAGATAGACCTGGGGGGCCGCGTTCGTCTGTTGGGCTACAATCTGGAAAGCGGCTTCCGGCCGGGCGATAATATTCACCTCACCCTCTTCTGGGAGGCTCTGGCCGAGATGGGTGAAAATTATACTGTTTTCACCCATCTGGTAGACGGCGAGGGGCGGCTCTGGGGACAGCGGGATAATCCGCCGGTCGATGGTTTCTATCCCACGACGGGCTGGCAAACAGGCGAGATCGTGCGCGATCAATACGATATCACCATCGCTCCCGAAGCTCCGCCCGGCCAGTACACTATCGAGGTGGGGATGTACCTTCCGGCCAGCGGCGAACGACTGCGCTGGGGAGCGGGAGAGAATGAAGATAAGATAGTGGTGGAGGTGTGGGTGGGAGGTTAATAACGTATCAGGGGCCTGGCCCTTCCAGAGGGCCAGGCTCCTTTGAACGTTTGTGTCAGGCCGGGCTCAGGCCAACAGATCTTTGATCTCGCGCAGCGATTCGGCTGAGTCCCTGGTGGGCCAATATTCCAGGCCGAAGTAGCCTTCGTAGCCAAGTTCGTCGATGCGCCTGGTGATGTTGGGGTAATTCAACTCTCCGAGGTAAAGCTCGTGGCGGCCGGGCACGCCAGCGGCGTGGAAATGGCCGATGATGTCGATGTTTTTCTCGATGAAGTCGATGACGTTCCCGGCCATGATCTGCATGTGGTAAATATCGTACAGCAGGCGGACGTTGGGGTGATCGACTTCCCGCACGATGTCAGCCGCTTCCTGGGGTGAGGATAAAAAGTAGCCGGGGTGATCGACGTGGGTGTTGAGCGGTTCCAGCACCAGGGTCAGGCCCGCTTCGGCGGCGATGGGAGCGGCTGCTTTCAGGGTGGCGACGGCGCTTTGATGCTGCTCCTGGTGGGAAAGGCCCTCCGCCTCGTTGCCTGCGCAGGTGATGAGTTTCTGGCAGCCCAGTTCGTGGGCGATGGGGATCAACTTGCGCAGGCTGTCCAGATAGCGGTCACGGTCTTTGGGATCGACCATCGCCCCGCCTATACGTCCTTCCGGGGCACTAAGCACGAAGTCAGAGACCACTACTCCAGCTTCCTGGCAGGTCTTGTTGATAGCTGCAACGTCCTTCTCCTGGGGCACCAGATCCTGACCATCGAAGTGGTGATCGATGAACCAGAACTCGATGGCCGGGAAACCCAGCTCTCCCACTCGCTTGATCCGCTCCAGAAAAGGCAACTGCGGGAAGACGGGCTCTACACAAACGGCGATCTTGGGCATAATAATCCTCCTTGCTAACTTAATGCGGTCACTTTGGTTCGTTCCCCAGTATACAGCCAAAGGAGTGACTTGTCAACCTCGATTGATATTTGGGCCTGTTTTCCCGCCGGAGGCAGGTTTTGTGTCCTCCGCCAAAAAGTGGTATCATAAAGGCAGTGAGAAGCCTGGAAATGATCAATAGAGGAGCCAGAGCCAAGAATAAATAACAAATCGAGGAGGTACCATGACCCCGAATGTAACCCACGATGAACATGAAACTGGGCAAGACCAGCAGCAAGTTATCCAGGAATTATGGCAACAACTGGAAGCCGCCCGCGCCCAGAGCCTGATCTATGCCCAGGATATGGCCAAAGTCTTTGCCCAACATAAAGAAAACAGCGCCAAACTGGTCATGACCGAACAGCAGTTGATCCGCTCCGAGAAGCTGGCTATGATGGGCTACCTGGCCGCGGGCATCGCCCATGAGATGAACAACGCCGTAACCCCCATCCTGGGCTTCACCGCTCTCCTGCTGCGAAAACAAGACCAGCTTGATGAGGACTCGTTTTCTATGCTCAAATCCATCGCTGTCTCGGCCGAGAGGATCGGCAAGATGCTGGGACATATTCTCGATTTCGCCAGAAAGAAACAGATTGAGAAAGACTGGCTGGACATCCACCTTGCCCTGGACAATACTCTCGCTGTAATAGAACACAAATTCGTCCGGGCAGGGATCGAGGTGGTGCGAAACTATGGTTGCCCTTCGCTCTGCCTGGTAGCCAACGAAGGACAGTTGGAGCAGGTGTTCATGAATCTGTTTCTTAACGCTGTTGATGCCATGCCCAATGGTGGAACGCTGACTGTGGGGACGAAGTCCGTAACAGATGAGAAAGGAGCGGTGGAGTGCCTTGAAATCTCCGTGGCGGATACGGGCGAAGGCATCCACCCGGAGGACATGGAGCGAATGTTTGAGCCTTTCTTCACCACCAAAGAGCGGGGCAGGGGTACCGGCCTGGGGTTGTTCGTCAGCTATGGCATCGTCGAGCAACACGGGGGCTACATTGATGTGACCAGCGAGGTGGGAAAAGGCACCACCTTTATCGTGCGTTTGCCCCCAGGAGAACCACTCTCACGAGGATCAAAAGGGGGAAGCTGAATCGAGTGGCAGAACGAGATACGAGATAAGGGAAGCGAAATGGATGAAGCGAAGGAAGGCGACCTGGTGCTCCTGGTGAGCAAAGATCGGAAACGGTTCATGGTACGCCTGAAGGCAGGTCGCGAACAGCATACCCACAAGGGCATTGTGAGACACGATGATATCATTGGGCAGCAGTTGGGACGAGAAGTGCGCACTCAGTTAGATAGCCCCTTCCTGGTGCTGGAACCTTCCATCCACGACTTGATTAAAAACATCAAGCGTATCAGTCAGATCATGTATCCCAAGGATATCGGCTATATCCTGCTCAAAATGAGTATTGTGTCCGGCCGGCGAGTGATCGAGGCCGGAACGGGCAGCGGCGGACTGACCCTGGCCCTGGCCCACAGCGTGAGACCCGAGGGGCGGGTCTATTCCTACGAGCTAAGGCCGGACATGCTGGAAACGGCCATCCATAATCTGGAACAAGCAGGTCTTCTGGACTATGTGGAGTTCAGGGAACGCGACATCGGAGAGGGCTTTGAGGAAAGGGAGGTGGATGCTCTTTTTCTCGACGTGCGTACCCCCTGGCATTACCTGGAGCAGGCTTATGCCGCCCTTAAAGGAGGTGGTTTCTTTGGAGCCATCCTGCCTACCACCAACCAGGTGGAGAGTCTGATCAGGGCTCTGCCTCGGTGCGGCTTCTTCGATGTCGAGGTCGAAGAGCTACTTCTGCGCCCCTACAAGGCTGTCTACGCCCGGCTGCGTCCTATGGACCGCATGGTGGCTCATACTGGCTACCTTATCTTCGCCCGCAAGATCGTGGACAGGGGAATTATGGACGAAGGTGGAGATGATGAAGAAGACGAAGAAGAGCAGGATTAGCCACCTTGCTCTTCGTCCATGAAATCGTCTGGGGGGAGCTCATCCAACATCTGCCTGGCCTCTACCACCCTGTCCTCCGGCACCATGATCCGTACCTGACCCAGGCCGTCCACCGTCAGCCCGAGGACGAGGCCGGCGCTCTCGTAGCTCAGAAGGACAGGAATACCGGCGCTTTCCAACTTGCCCTTGATGACGTAGGCTTCTAATTGTCCGAAGGCCGTGTGGACCGTCACCAGCTTGGTGTCCTCTTCCCTTTCTTCTCCGCTCACTCTGTCTCCCTCCCTGTCGAGATATGCTGCTCGAGTTTATTTATACCCTATTCCTCATCGTCTGTCAAGATGGCCCGGTTCTCTCTGAGCTAACCCAGGCCGCTGATGGGCATTGGCAATTTTCTGATTATGTGCTACAATAGTTGTGGCGAGACATCGCCGCTGGAAGAGGAGAAACAGGAAGGAGGTGAAGCTATGGCCTACATGATCACTGAGGAGTGCATTGCCTGCGGGGCCTGCGAACCGGAATGTCCCAACGAGGCCATCAGCGAGAGCGAGGAAATTTACGTCGTCGATCCTGACAGGTGTACAGAGTGTGTGGGCTTCTACGATGAATCCCAATGCGCGGCGGTCTGCCCGGTGGATGCCTGCGTGCCCGATCCAGATTACGAAGAGAGCCGCGATGAATTGCAGGCCAAGTACGAGAGGCTGCACGGTTGAAAGATCCCGCTCCGGCAGGGGCAGATGCGCCTTCGAGGAAGCGGAGGCGCATCTACCTGGTATGAGAGGGTGGATTTTTATCCCCAAAAGTGTTATAATAAATTAAGCGGTCGTGGTCAAAATCGAGACCGCAATAGCCATGGAGAGAGGAGGAAACAACCATGCAGGTCACACAACTCCTAAAAAGGGTGAGACTTTTCAACGGCCTATCCGATAGCCAGATCGAGCGGGTGGCCCAGTTGTGTCGGAAACAGACCTTTAACAGCGGCGACATCATCCTCAAGGCGCAAACACAAAGCGACGATATGTACGTTATCGAGAACGGGCTGGTGGAAATTGTCATTGCTATCGACGAAGGCGCCTCAGGGATGCCTGAGGCGGCCGGTGAAGCGACCATCGTCAAACTGGGTAAGGGCCAGGTCTTCGGCGAGATGGCGTTAGTCGATCAAGGTCTACGGTCTGCCACCGTCCGTTGTGCGACCGACGGTACGACCCTGTACGCTATTGGCAGAGATGACTTCATGGGGCTTTGCGAGGATGATACCCGCATAGGCTTCGTGGTGATGAAAAACATCGCCGCCGATCTATCCTTTAAACTCCGCATCAGAAATCTGGCCTGGACCAGATGATGACCATACCCAGATGACAGGGAGGCAAGGAAAATGATTTACACCGTCAGTTACGTTGTGATTGAGGGAGATCATCCCGGTATGGTGCAGGATGAAGAAAAACGCCCGGAGGTGGGAGACAGAGTACGGCTGGGCGATGAAATTTGCGAGGTGTTGGAGGTGAAAGAACTCATGCCCCCTACAGGTGATTTCGCCGCCGTCCTGCACGTAACTTGCAGACTTGTCACCGACTGAGTGCGAAAAGTGGGGCGAGCGACTGGCCCGCGATAGACGCCAGGCAGGTGACCGGGAACAATTTGCGCTATTCCTCTAATTTCCGGGTCAACTTTCTTGTCCCATAACGTAACTTTTTCGTCCCTGTGGCTGACATCCGCCCCTGCTTTTGCAGGTTCTCTATTTCCTGGAGGGCTGCTTCGGCTAACTCTTCCTCACCCATATTCAATAGACGGGTAGCCGCCGATCTCAACTTTCTGCTGGCGCTGGCTACGTCCCCTCTCTCGGCGTCGTGCAGTGCTCTGGTTTGGAGCTTGAAGGCGCTGACCGTTTCCACCAGGTTCATAACCCGGGGGTCATACTGAGCGGCCAGCCTGGGATCGGAGGTGTACTGGATGATTACATCGCGCCGTATCTTAGCGCCTGGTTGCTCCTGAAGGGGGGCATCGTAGGCCAGCATGACCTGCACCAAGCGATATTTCCCCTCCGGCCGGGGGGGAACGATCAGTTCCAGGAGCACGGACGGGGGGTTGTCCTGTTCTAGATCGCCCAGCGGTAAATTGAAGCTCTGTTCCTGGAGCGGGATCTGGCCCAGGTCGTAGATGATGGGCCTGACCCGATAGACACGCCTCAGCTCCACCCCCGCCGCCAGCCAGAACTTGAACTCCAGATTGCGGAGGGCGATGGATTGCACCCCTTTTAGCTCCTGGGCAAAGGCCTGGGGAATTTCCTCCGCCTGGCGGATAAAGTGGGCGTTACCCCCGCTGTCGTCGGCGATGGCGATGAGCAGGTCCTCGTTGAACTCGCTGCCCACGCCCATAGTGCTGATAGAGATGCCAGCCTGGGCGGCCTGGTGGGCCAGTTCCCGACAACGTTCCGCATCGCGGGTAAAGCCGTCCGTCAGCACCACCAGGCGGTCAACGGTGCTGGACGAAACGCCCCGTTGCACTTCCTGATAGCCCAGTTCCAGACCTTTGGCCATGTAGGTCTCGTTGCCCAGTTGCATCTCCTCTAACTCCTCGATGGCGGCCTGGAGTTTTCTTTTGGTGTGGCCCGGCTGGTTGGGAACGAGCGTCACCGCCTGGCCCGCAAAAGCGGTCAGGGCAATGCGGTCGTCGGGGCGGAGTTGCTCCAGCATCCAGCGCAGGGCGGTTTTGACGAAATCGACGTTGCGCGGACACTTTCGTACCCAATCGGGCATCTGGCGCTCGAACCGCCAGACCGGGGTGCCATCGACTACCGCCTGGCGCAAAACCCCCTCGCTGGCTAACTCTTTAAACTGCTCCTCGGTGAGGGTGGGGATACACATGGAATCGCTCTTGTCCACCACCAGGCTGAGATTGACCGGCACCCGGCCGCTGACGACCAGTTCCCCCGCTCTCACCGCCACCAGGAGGTAGAGGAGATACATCTGGTTGGTCACGGGGATATAGGCTTTATTAGGGTAACAATCCAGGAAGAGCTGGTCTGGCATCTTGTTCCTCCTCGGCGCAATCTGTGATCAGAATTCTCGTCGGCTCAACCTCTAACAAAACTCTAATACTACTCTAATATTATTCTAATACAAACCTACTATAATAGCAAGCAGGAAAGGGAAGCGGTAGGTGCCTGGCACTTCCAAAAGTGCCAGGCACCTGATACGCCAGAAAGGAAGATATACATGCGTGGTGCATTGACTGTAGGCCAGGTATTCGGCATCCCTATCAGGGTGCATTCCACCTGGTTCCTGGTTTTTGCTCTGATCACTTGGTCGCTGGCCGGGGGCTACTTCCCCCTGGAATATCCCGGTTGGGACGCGGCGACCTACTGGGTGGTGGGGGTGACCACGGCGGTGCTGTTCTTCGCCTCGGTGCTGATCCACGAGCTGGGCCACTCGGTGCTGGCTCGGCGTGAGGGGATAACGGTGCGGAGCATCACCCTGTTTATATTTGGGGGCGTGGCCCAGATCGAGAGTGAACCGCCCTCGGCCGGGGCAGAGTTTCGCATAGCCATTGCCGGGCCACTGACCAGTCTGGGCCTGGCGGGCATCTTCATCCTGCTGGGGTCGAGTATGGCCGCCAATTCCGTGGTGGCTGCTCCGGCCATGTACCTGGGCCGCATCAACCTGATACTGGCCCTGTTCAACCTGATCCCCGGTTTCCCGCTGGACGGCGGGCGCGTGCTGCGGGCCATCATGTGGGGGCTGGGGGGCAGCTTTCGCCAGGCCACCCGCTGGGCCAGCCGAGTCGGTGGGGTGGTGGCCTTTCTGTTCATCGTCTATGGCATAGGGCTGATGTTCTTTGGCAATTTCTTTAACGGCCTCTGGATCGCCTTTATCGGCTGGTTCCTGAACAATGCAGCCCAATCCAGCTATCAGCAGGTGGTGCTGCGAGACATGCTGGCCGGGGTCACTGTGCGCGACGTGATGACTCAGGAGTGTGCCGCCATACCCGGCGATCTGCGGCTGGACCGCCTGGTGCACGAACACGTCCTGGGCTCAGGCCGCCGCTGTTTATTCGTGGCTGAAGAGGGGGGCCTACAGGGCTTGGTCACTCTGCACAACATCAAGGCCGTGCCCCGAGACCAGTGGGATAAAGCAACGGCCAGCCAGGTCATGACCCCTGTGAATGAACTGTTGTCGGCGCGGCCCGACGAGGACGTGTTAACCCTGCTCCAGAGGATGGACGAGGCCGACGTGAACCAGGTGCCGGTGATGGACATTGGGCACATGGTGGGGATGATCACCAGAGAGCACCTGCTACACTACATCCGTACTCTCAGCGAACTGGGGGTATGAGCCTTGACAGATAAGGCCCTGTCTGGTATACTATCGCCTGGTAAATATTGCGGGGAGTAAGTGCTTATGCCTATCTACGAATACGTCTGTCCCGTCTGTGGGTGTCATTTCGAAAATCTTCGAGGTTTTAACGACCCTCCACCGCAGGAGTGCCCGCACGGTCACCGCGGTGTAAGGCGGGTCTTCTCTCCGCCGGTTATCGTTTTCAAAGGGTCTGGCTTCTACGCGACCGACTACGGCGGCAATGGGGGCGGCAATTCCAGCCAGAGAAAGCCCAGCCAGTCGGCCGACAAGTCGAAAGAAACCGCCGATAAACGCGAATAAACGCCGATATTCTATTTATCTGCATTCATCGGTGTTCATCGGCGGTGGAGCGAAGTACTAACGCCCGATATAAGCTTTCCTCGTATGTTCGTCCTCCAGCACTTCCTGGCCTGGGCCGGAAAGCACTACGTGGCCCGTTTCCAAGACGTAAGCGTGGTCGGAGATAGTCAGGGAATGACGCACGTTTTGTTCCACCAGCAGGATGGTCAGGCCGCGCTCCTTAAGCTCCTTCACCACCTCGAAGATCTGTCTGACCAGCAGCGGAGCCAGGCCCAGGGAAGGCTCGTCCAGCATCAAAAGCTGCGGTCTGGACATCAGGCCGCGGCCGATAGCCAGCATTTGTTGTTCCCCGCCGGAGAGCGTTTTGGCCAACTGGCTGCCCCTCTCCCTGAGCACAGGGAAAAGCTCAAAGACCTCTTCCATCGTATTTTCCCGTTCCTCTTTGGCCCTGGGGTGCATCGCTCCCGCGATCAGGTTGTCGCGGACGCTCATGTCGGGGAACAGTTTACGGCCTTCGGGAATCTGGGCCACCCCCAGGCGTACAATCTCGTGTCCGGGCAGGGCGGTCAGTTCCGTGTCGTTAAAGTATACCTTTCCTGACGTTGGGGTGAGCAGGCCAGAGATGGTATTGAGCAGGGTGGTCTTGCCCGCCCCATTCGCGCCGACGATGCTGACGATCAAACCGTCCTCCACCGTAAGAGACACGTCGTAAAGGGCCCTGAAAGCGCCGTATTGTACGTTCAGCTTCTCGACTCTAAGCAACGAACTCCTCCTCCCCCAGATAGGCTTCCAGCACCTTCGGATGGCGGCTGATCTCGTCGGCGGTGCCCTCCGCGATCTTTTCTCCGTAGTGAATGACGATGATGCGGTGCGAAAGACTCATGATCACCTTCATCACGTGCTCGACCAGCAAAAAGGTGATGCCCTGCCGGTGAAGCTGGTTCACCAGGGCCAGCACCTCCTCGATCTCTACCGGGTTAAGTCCGGCGGCCACCTCGTCCAGCAGCAACATCCTGGGCGCGGTGGCCAGAGCCTTGCCGATCTCCAGGCGCTTCAGTTCGATGAGAGTCAGATTTTTGGCCAACTCGTGGGCCTTAGGGCTCAGGCCCACCATATCCAGCACCTCCAGGGCTTTGCGTTCCGCTGCCCTGGTAGAGGGATAGCGGACGAAGGCCCCGATCAGGACGTTCTCCAGGGCGGTTACGTCGGGGAAGGGCTGGACGACCTGGAAAGTACGGGTCAGACCCAGCTCGCAGATCTGGTGAGGTTTGAGGCCGGTCAACGTGCGGCCCTCAAAAGTGACTGTTCCCTCCGAGGGAAGGAAGAAGCCGGTGATCAGGTTAAAGACGGTGGTTTTGCCTGCTCCGTTGGGGCCGATGAGGCCCACGATCTCGCCCTCTTCCACGTCGAAAGAAAGATCGCTGACGGCCCTGAGACCGCCGAAATTCCTGGTCAGGTTGCGGACGCTAAGTAAGCTCATAGTTCACCTGCCGTTTCACGTAGCTCCCGCTCCTGCTCTTCTCTGAGCAGCGATGGCCCTTTTTCCCTCCGCAGGAGGTTACGGATCAAGCCCACGATGCCGTAGGGCATGAAGATCATGACCAGGACCATGATGGCGCCGTAGAGCAGGATGTGGGCTCCGGCGAAGCTGCCCCCCAGCCAGATGCGGGTCAACTCGGCGATGGGCACCAGCACCAAAGCCCCCACACTCGGCCCCCAGACCGTGCCCAGCCCGCCAATGATGGCGAAAAGCAGGATTTGGACCGAAGGCCCTTCGCCAAAAACCAACCGAGGATTGATGTAGGTGAAATATTGGGCGAAGAAGGTGCCGCCCAAAGCGGTCATGAAAGCGCTGACCACGGCAGACTGAATCTTGGTTTTGAGCATGTCCACCCCCAGGGCTTCGGCGGCATTCTCGTTCTCCCGCACAGCCACCATGTAATAGCCGAACTTACGATGGTTCAGCCAGTAGGTGACCAGTATACCAGCCGCGGCCATGACCAGGATGACGTAATAGTAGCCCGTTTTGCCCTCGAACTGCATCAGCGCCGGAGCGTGCCCTTTCCAGGCCACTTCCAGCCCTCGCGCCCCGCCGATGCCCTTGAGGTTGGTCACCAGATACAAGGCGGCCTCGGCCAGCGCAATGGTCACCAGGGCGAAGTATGGCCCCCTGATCCCGTAGCGGAAACATAGATAGCCGATGAACCAGCCAACGATGGCCGCCGCCACCCCCCCGGCCCACATCCCCAGCCAGGGGGTGATATTAAAGTGCAGAAAAAGCAGGGTGGAGACGTAAGCTCCGGTGCCCAGAAAAACGCCATGTCCCAGAGAGTGTTGTCCGGCGTAGCCCCCCAGGACGTTCCAGGATGTAGCCAGGTAGGCGTAGAGCAGGATGAGCACCATAATGTGCAGGTAGTACCCCCCTTTGGGCAGTTGCCCCACGAAAAGAGGCAACACGACCAGGGCCGCAAACAACAGAATACTGCCTATTAAACGCCACCTGTTCGTTATCGTGTTCGTTGTCGTTTTCATTGTTGCCGCCTCCCCAGGATACCTTCCGGCTTGAAGAGGAGCACCAGGAAAAATATGACGTAGGTCAGAACGCGGGAGAGCGACCCAGGCATGATCACCTTCCCCACCTCCTCGGTGAGACCAATGATCAGGCCCGCTGCCAGCGCGCCGATGAAGTTGCCCATCCCGCCTAGCACCACCACTATGTAGGCCACCAGACCAAAAAAGAGGCCCACCGTAGGCGAGACGTAGTAGAAGGAAACCATCAACGACGCGGCCACCCCCAGACAGGCCGAACCCAGACCAAAAGCGATCAGGTAGGTGGTCCTGACGTTGATGCCCATCAGCACGGCGGCGTCCCTATTCTGCGAGGCGGCTCGAATGGCGCGGCCCATGTCCGTGTAGTGCAAAAGCCACCACAAGAAAACCGCCGCCAGAATAGAGCCGACGAAGGCAATCAGGGAAGGCAGACCAACTACCACAGGACCGACGTTGAAGTTAATTTTCTGGTAGGGCGTTTTGGCGAAGAGGACGTCGGCTTTGAACAGCACCAGCGCCAGGTTTTGCAGAAACAGAGAGAGACCTACGGTCAAAAGGATCTGATTCATCTGGGGAGCCCGCAACACCGGCCGCAGGGTGAGGAAGAAGATGACCGCCCCGATGAGGAAAAGAGCCGGGGTGGTGATGAGGAGCGTCAGATAAGGGTCCAGCCCGACATTAATGACCAGGAAATAAGCGATGTACATCCCGATCATCAGGAATTCGCCGTGAGCAAAGTTGATGATCTTCAGCACTCCCCAGATCAGGGTCAGGCCCACGGCAATCAGGGCGAAAATGCTGCCGATCAGGAGGCCGTTGACCACAGCTTGAAGCAAAAGTGACATAGAGGGGATAGTCATAGTCATTCGCTCCTATATTAAGGTATTGGGGAGGCTGTGCCTACAGCCTCCCCAATCTTTTCAGGAGAAAGGAGCGTCGCTCACTCTCCTATCTTGACTTCAGCGGCGGCGAACTCGGCCGGCCAGACCGGGATCAGCTCTCCGTCCTGAATCTGGACGATGAACAACCGCGCAAACTGGTTCTGCCCATCCTCGCCAAACTTCAGCCGCTCGGCGGGCAGTACCATCATCGGCCCACTGGGGATGTCCGTCTCCGCCAGAGCATCGCGGATGGCTTCCTTCTCGATAGAGCCGGCCCGCTCCAGGGCATCGGCCATCGCCAGACCGGCCTGGTAGGAGTTGGCGCTGTTGCCCGTGATGTCCTCGCCGTACTTCTCGTGGAAACGGTCGTTGAGGTCGGCCGCTCCCTCGGCGTACTTGCTGTACTCCACCACGGTCATGATGTTCTCGGCCGTGTCGCCCAGCCGCTCGACGAAGGCCGGATCGATTGTCCCCCCTGCCGTGTCTATAAAGGGAATGTCCATCATTCCCAGCTTCTCGCGGGCCTGGGCGATGAGCACGGCGTCGTTGAGGTAGGTGACGGTCAGCACGGCGTCCGGGCCAGCGTCCTTGACCTTGGACACCTCGGTGGTCAGGTCGGCGGCATTGCTGGGATAGCTGACCTCAAGCAGCACTTCGATGCCGGCCTCCTCCAGCCACTTCTTCTGCCCGTTGGCTGAGGACTCCCCGAAGTCGGTGTCCTCGTGGAGCAGGGCCACTTTCTCCACCTTGTAGTCGATCATATCCGCCAGGTCCTGCACGAACTGCACCTGGTCGCGGGTGTACCAGTCGGCTTTGGGGCCCACGCGGAACACCCACTCGAAATCGCGCTCGGTGATCTCGTCGGCGATGGCGATATCGACCACAAAGGGGGTTTTGAGCCGTTCGGCGGCCTGGGTGGCGGGCAGGGTCACGGCGCTCTGGTAGCAGCCGATCATGGCCGCTACCCCTTCCTGCTCGATCAGGCGCTCCACCTCGCCGATGCCGATGTCTGGTTTGCCCTGGCTGTCGCCCAGCACCAGCTCCAGTTTGGCCCCACCCAGAGACTCGATGCCTCCTGCCTCGTTGATCTCCTCGAAGGCCATCTTGACCCCGTTGCTGACGTCCTCGCCCATCTTGGCCAGCTCGCCGGTCAGAGGCCACAGACCACCGATCTTGATGGTTTCTGGCTCCTGGGCGGTGGTATACGCGGCCGGCCAGATGGGCAACAGGGCCACCAATAAAAATACCGTCAGGAGCAATGCTTTCCTGATTTTCATTTTCCTCTCCTCCTTTACCTATACTATTGTACCTATACTATTGCAGGCCAGTGAATGACCGACCTCCAAAAGTTACCTGCTGGTCTTCTGACCAGGACCGACAGAATTTGATTTGTCGATGTATCACCCCCTCTCACCATTACGAAAGAGCCAAATCCAACGTCCTATGTAACTGTATTTTATACTCAAAAGTTTATCTAGTCAAGGGCGCCTGCTCAGGTTTGGCAAGGAAACTGTTAGATGGTATAATGAACCAGGCAACGGATCAGTACCACAGGTGTTTACCGCCACTAATGCTCTCAGGAGTTAATGGTATGAATGTGAAGAAGAAGGGAGCTTTTGCTTTTGTGCTGCATAGCCATCTGCCTTACGTGCGCAAGGCCGGGCGCTGGCCTCACGGCGAAGAGATGATCCACGAGGCTATAGCGGAGACGTACATCCCTCTGCTCAATGCCCTCTACGAGTTGAAAGACGAGGGCTACGAGCCTAAGCTGACCATCGGGCTGACGCCTATCCTGATGGAACAACTGGCCGATGGAGATGTTCTGAACCATTTCGATCTCTACCTGGAGGAGCGTCTGAGCTTGATCGAAAACGATGTCAGGCGCTACGGTCAGGGGGAAACGGCTCACGACCACCTGCTCTACCTGGCTAAGTTCTACCAGGCCTGGTATCAGGATATCGTCCGCTCCTTTCGAGGCCGTTACGGACGAGACCCGGTAGGGGCCTTTCGGGGCTTGCAGGATGCAGGCAACCTGGATATCCTCACCAGCGCCGCCACCCATGCCTATCTGCCGTTAATAGACCGCGATTCCAGCCTCTACGGACAGCTCAAGACCGGGGTGGAGGCTTATCGCAGGCACATGGGCCGGGCGCCGCGGGGCGTCTGGTTACCTGAATGTGGCTACCGTCCACCCTACATGCGTGAGGAGGGAGGAGTGTCCTACTACAAACCGGGCCTGGAGGAGTTTCTGGCCGATTTGAACCTGGATTACTTCTTTACCGATACGCACGTCATTGAGGGGGGGCGCATGGTGGGCAAAGTGATGGGGGATGTGATTGGGGCCTATGGCGGCATACCCAAACGCCAATGGGTGCCCCTGTCCGATGATCGTCCCCAGGTGGAAAAGGGCACCACCTTCCGGCCTTATTACGTGCGTTCAGCCGACGTGGCCGTTTTTGGCCGCGACGAGGGCACCGGCCTCCAGGTCTGGTCGGCCAGCCACGGCTATCCCGGCGACTTCCTCTACCGCGAGTTTCATCGTAAGGACGACCGTTCGGGGCTGCAATACTGGCGCATAACCGGGGCGCGGGTCGATCTGGGTTACAAGGACTTCTACGACCCCCATCACGCCTTCAACCAGGTGGGGATGCACGTCGAGCACTTTGTGAACCTGGTCAGGAATCGGCTGGCCTATTGCCAGTTCGAAACGGGTCAGTTTGGCATCGTCGTTTCGGCCTACGACACCGAGCTTTTTGGCCATTGGTGGTTCGAGGGCATCGCCTGGATACAGGGAGTGCTGAGGGCGCTGCACGACCATCCAGAGATAAAGTTGACCACGGCCTGCGATTACCTGGATGAACACCCCCCACAGGAGGTTTTTTCCCTCCCCGAAAGCTCCTGGGGAGAAGGAGGCGGCCATTGGACCTGGTTGAACCCCAGAACGGAATGGATGTGGCCCCTGATTCAGCAGGCCCAATGGAAAATGGAACAGTTGGTGGAACGCTATCCCCAGGCTCAGGGTGACGTGCCGGGCATTCTCAACCAGGCGGCCAGAGAGCTGGTCCTGCTGGAGTCCAGCGATTGGCCTTTCCTGATCAGCACCGGCCAGGCCCACGAGTATGCCAGTGGCCGCTTTCAGCAACATCTGGCCCGCTTCAACCGGCTGGCGGCCATCGCCGATTCAGGCGCGGTAGGCGAAGGGGACAGACAATTTTTAGCCACCATCGCCGAACTGGATAACCCTTTCCCGAACATCGATTATCGGGTCTTCGCCAGGCGGGAGCAGATTCCGGACTGAAACATAAGTCCGAAGAGGGCACGGAGAACACAGAGAAAGAGGTTTTTTCCCTCTGTGAACTCTGTGTTCTCTGTGGCTGAGAAACCATAGTTTTGTGAACTACTGAAATTGGAGGAATCAATCGTTAACATGGATAGGGACGTTAGAATTATCCTTTACACCGGCAAGGGCGGGGTGGGCAAGACCAGCGTGGCGGCGGCCACTGCTCTAAGGTGTGCGGACCTGGGTTATCGCACCGTGGTGCTCAGCACCGACGCCGCCCACAGCCTGTCCGACTCGTTTGACACGGCGCTGGGGCCCGAACCCGTAGAGGTGATCCCCGGCCTGTTCGGTCAGGAGATCGATGTCCTCTACCAGATGGAAAAGCACTGGGGCAAAGTCCAGGAATACATGGCCAGTCTGCTGGCCTGGCGGGGCATGGATGGCCTCATAGCCGAGGAGACCAGCGTTTTGCCGGGCATGGAAGAACTGGCCAGCCTGTTGCAGATTGTGCACATGCACGACGATCACGATTACGACGTGATCATAATCGATTGCGCCCCCACCGGAGCCACCCTGCGATTGCTCTCCTTCCCGGACGTGGCCCGCTGGTATCTGGAGAAGATCTTTCCCGTCGAGCGGGCAGCCATGAAGGTGGGCCGCCCGCTGTTGAAGGCCATGGTCGATCTCCCCCTGCCGGACGATGAGGTGTTCGACGCCGTGGCCGAGCTGATCACGCAACTGGTCCGCATGCATCACCTGCTGTCCGATGCCCAAAAATCGTCGGTGCGGCTGGTGCTCAACCTGGAGAAGATGGTTATCAAAGAGGCCCAGCGAGCCTTCACCTATCTCAACCTCTACGGCTACCCCACCGACCTGATCATCTCCAACCGCGTGATCCCTGACCAGGTGAAAGATGGCCCTCTCGCTTCCTGGAAGGGCATCCAGGAGAAGTATCACCGCATGGTGGAAGAGGGTTTTTCGCCGCTGCCCATTCTCAAAGTGCCCTTCTTCGAACAGGAGGTGGTCGGTCTCGACATGTTGCGCCGCATGGCCGAAAGCATCTACGGCCAGGAGGACCCTACCCAGGTCTATTTCATCGGCCAGACCCAGACGGTAGAGAAATGCGACGGCGGATACCTGTTGAGCCTGCCTCTACCTTTCGTGGACAAAGGGCACCTGGATTTAACCCGCTCCGGCGACGAGCTTATCGTCCACATCGGCAACCAGAAACGCAACGTGATCTTACCCCGTGCTCTGATCAGCATGGAGATACAGGCCGCCAAGCTGAAGGACGGGGTGCTGAAGGTCACTTTCGTCGAGGAGAACGGCGAAGCAGCCAGCCCTGGGGATTGAGTTTTCTCTCGCTTACTGAGGAAGGCATACATGGGAGGCATAAATCAACTTAATTTTATTAAGAAAAATGCCAGGCTGGTATCAGGCCCAATCCTTGAAGTAGGCAGCAAAGACTATGGTAATACGCCAGATTTCCGATCAGTTTTCCCTGACTGCGAGTACGTCGGTGTGGACATGGAGGAAGGAAAGGGGGTTGATTTGGTCTTGGACCTCACTTTAGATTTTAACCTCGTTGACGAGAAGTTAAATGGAAAGAGGTTCAAGACCGTGCTCTGTCTCAGCGTTTTGGAACATTGTAAAGACCCTTTCAAAATGTGCAACAATATATCGCAGCTTTTAGCGGATAATGGGGTACTTTTCGTCAGCGTCCCTTTCTCCTGGCGCATTCATGGATATCCCTCTGACTACTGGAGATTCACCTCAGATGGAATAAGGATTCTTTTTCCAGAACTGGATTTCGACACTTACGCCGGCAATATATCTACCAGTAAAATAGGTGAATCGGGGCCAATAGATAACTATATGTTCCGCGCCGAGATGGATATCCATAAAGGATTGGAGCTAAAACGGTATAGTTATCTCGCGGGTATGTTCATTTACCTGTGTAGGAAACTCAGGCTCCTGCCCTCAGTATTCGGTTATCCCTATCTATTCCCACCGGTTCTGATCGACATGGTAGGTATAAAGAAATGATCGGGAGTGCTTCAACTATACTTGATTTATGAGGGTTGTTTATTATGAAGGTTCTAGGTTTATACGATTGGCATAACGCCGGGGCCTCCCTGGTCGAGGATGGACGGATCATCGCCGCCATCGAGGAGGAGCGGCTTTCCAGGAACAAGATCGAGTTCGGTTTCCCCTATCGCTCCATTGCCGAGGTGATGCGCATCACCGGCACGGAGTGGGCGGACATCGACGCCGTGGCTGTGGCCGGGCTGCGGGATCCCATTCCTTTTGCCCGCTGGCGGCCCGGCGCCTTCAAATTTCAAAGGAAGATAGGCCTTTACTGGAGCTTGCAATATGCTCTGTGGCAGCTCATTTACTCGCTGCGGGATATCGACCATATCCCCGCGCTGGAACGCGCTCTCAATCGGCGCATCATATGCTCCAAGCTGAAGGCCCTGGCCGGCATCCCGCCGCATAAGGTCTTTTTTGTCGATCATCACCGCGCCCACGCTGCTTCTGGTTATCGCACCAGCGGCTTTGAACGGGCCCTGATCTTTGCCCTGGACGGCTCCGGGGACGGATACTCCAGCACGGCGTTTGTGGGGAAAGATGGAGAACTGACCTTTCTGGCCGGGGCCTCGGAAAGGGCTTCCCTGGGCAAACTTTACAGCAACGTCACCCTGGGGCTGGGCTTTCAGAAGCTCAGTGGCGAGGGCAAGGTCATGGGGCTGGCTGCTCACGGCGACCCGCGGGTTTTCTACCCCGTTATAGATAGCGTGTTGCGCATCCGTAACGTGGATACCTTTGACCTGGTAGTGGGCGAGGACCTGCTGGGCAATACCTTCGCCAAGAAGATCAGGAACGAGTATAGGCAGAGCTACAGCAGCGAAGATATCTCCGCCGCGGTGCAGCACAAACTGGAGAAGATAGTGCGCACTATCGTGGAGCACTTCGTGGCCAAAACCGGCCTTCACCACGTGGTGCTGGTCGGCGGGGTGGCTTCCAACGTGAAGATGAATCAGATGGTGCGCGAGCTGCCCGGTGTAGAGAGGTGTTTCGTCTTCCCCAACATGACCGACGGCGGCCTGTCCAGTGGGGCGGCGTTGGAGGTTTGCTATCGGGAAGGCAAGAAGCGGGGGCAGCTCTTCCCTCCATACGAGCTAAAAGACGTGTTTTTGGGGCCCTCCTATTCTGAGCAGGAGATCAAAGCCGCCATCGACGGGAATAATTTGCGGGCCGAGCGCATCGAGGATATCAACTCCCGGATCGCAGAACTGGTGGCCGGAGGAATGATCGTGGCCCGCTTCACCGGACGGATGGAGTTTGGCCCTCGTGCGCTGGGCCATCGCTCTACCCTGGTCTTGCCCTCTATACCGGGCATCGAGGATATCCTGAACGAGCGGTTCAGGCGCGACGAATTTATGCCCTTCGCCCCTTCCATCCTGGAAGAATACGCCGCCCAATATCTGCGCGGGGGATGTAGCTCTCCCTTCATGGTCGAGACCTTCACCGTGGCCGACGGTTACGCCCGTGAGTTCCCGGCCGTCGTCCACGTGGACAACACCCTGCGGCCCCAGACCGTCAGCAAAGAGATCACCCCTGGCTACTGGCGGATCATCAAAAAGGTGGGCGACCTGACGGGCAATTACATCGTGCTCAATACCAGTTATAACATGCACGGCGAGCCTATCGTCTGTTCCCCCCAGGACGCCATCAATACTTTTCGCCAGGGCTGCGTCGATTATCTGGCTCTGGGCCCCTACCTGATCTCCTACCAGGCCAACAAATAAGAGCCACAGAGGACACAGAGTGCACAGAGGGAAAAAACACTCGCTCCCAGCCCCCGCCCTCGGGGACGAGGGCTGAGAGCCTTTAAATTCTTTCTCTGGGTGCTCCGCGCCCTCTGTGGCTTGAACCTTCTACTCTGTCAGGAAGGTCTCCACCTGTTCACGGGTGGGCAGGGCGGGGATAACCCCTCTTTGCAGCGAGGTGAGCGCTCCGACGGCATTGGCCCAGCGCAGGATGTGGGTCATCGTGCGGCCCTCTATCTCTTCCAGCTTTTGCTCGCTCTCCAGCAGCCCGACCAACAGGCCGGCCACAAAGCCATCGCCGCAACCGGTGGCGTCCACAGTTTCCACCGCAAAAGCCTCCACGTAGCCTTCCTGGCGGCCGGTATTATAATAGCTCCCCTCCGGCCCGCGAGTGACCACGCATAGTTTTGGGCCACACTCCAGGAGTTGACGGCTGCCCTGGCTGAAGTTAGTTTCGCCCGTCAAAAGCTCCACCTCCACCTCGTTGACCTTGACCACATCGGCCAGGGGCATGGCCGACCACATTCCCTCTTTGGCTTCGTCTGGCCCCGGCCAGAGATTGAGGCGCAGGTTGGGGTCGTAGGAGATGAGCGCCCCCCCCTCTTTAGCCAGCCGCGCAGCTTCGAGGGTGGCGCTGCGGCTGGGTTCGCTGATAAGAGTGATGGACCCGAAATGGAAGATTTTAGCCGACCGGATGTAGGCTGCGTCCAGTTCGTCGGGCCGCAGCAGCATGTCGGCGCTGGGGTGGCGGTAAAACATAAAATCCTGGGTGTCGGGGGTGGGGATGGCGAAGAAAGCCAGGCCGGTCCGGGCCTCCTTGTCGAAGAGCATCAGGGCAGTGTCCACCCCGTTTTCCCGCAGGGTTTCGGCCAGGAAATGGCCGAAAGCATCGTCGCCCACTTTGCCCACAAAGCCGGCCTCGGCCCCCAGTTTGGCTACGGCCACCGCCACGTTGGCCGGGGCCCCGCCCGGCACCCGATGGAAAGTGGTGACGTGTTCCAGGGGCACCCCTGTCTGGGCCGCGGGCAGATCGATGAGGGCCTCACCTAAACAGATCACGTCCATGTTGTTTCTCCTCCCCTTTGAAAATCAACACTTTGGGCCATTATACCCTTTTTGCTCCCTGCCTGTCAAGCGCAAAGTGCCGCGCACCACCCCGGACAAAATCAGGTGCCTGGCACTTACAAAGTGCCAGGCACCTGGGAATGAACGGTCAACGGAGTAATCCGTGAAATCCGTGATCCTAATCCGTGTCAGCTAGTAGATGGGTAAGTAACGTTCTAATTCCCATTGGCTGACCTGGAGCCGATATTCGTCCCACTCCTGGGTTTTGGCTTCCAGGAATCGCTCGTAGACGTGGGCGCCCAGAGCTTCCTGAACCAATGCATCTTTTTTCAGCTCTTCCAGGGCTTCGCCCAGGGAGCCGGGCAGGGTCACCAGGTGTTGCTCTCGTCTGCGGGCCTCGTCCAGGTGGTAAAGGTCCTCCTCGGCTGGCTCTGGGGGAGTCATATCGTTCTTGATGCCGTCCAGACCGGCCTTGAGCATCACGGCAAACGCCAGATAGGGATTACAACTCGGATCGGGACAACGCAGCTCCAGGCGGGTGTTTTCCGTCTTGGCCGGGCTGACCTGGGGCACGCGGATGAGGGCCGAACGGTTGATGCGCGCCCAGCTTATGTACACTGGAGCCTCGTAACCAGGCACCAATCGTTTGTAGGAATTGACCAGGGGGGACAGGACGACACACATGCCCCTGGCGTGTCTCAATTGCCCGGCGATGAACTGTTTGGCCGCTTTGGAAAGACTGTACTCGTCTTCGGGGTCGTAGAAAGCGTTCTGGCCCGTGTCCTTGTAGACCAGGCTTTGGTGAGTGTGCATCCCGGAGCCGTTGATGCCCACGATGGGCTTGGGCATGAAGGTGGCCCGCAAATCGTGCAGACGGGCGATGGCCTTGAGCACGTACTTGAAGGTCACGGCGTTGTCGGCGGCATGAAGGGCATCGGCGTACTCGAAATCGATCTCGTGCTGACCGAAGGCTACCTCGTGGTGGCTGGCTTCTACGCGAATGCCGAAGGTCTGCACGGCGTTGACCATCTCTTTGCGTATCTCCACCGCCTTGTCGGTGGACAGGTCGAAGTAGCCTCCCCAGTCGTGAACACGGGTGATCATCTCGTCGTCTACCAGTTGGAACAGGAAAAACTCTAACTCCGGCCCCGCATTGTAGATGAAGCCCATCTCTTCCGCCTCTTTCAGCGCCCGTTTCAACACCGCGCGGGGGTCGCCGGCGAAAGGTTCTCCGCCGGGGGTGAAAACTTCGCAGATCATGCGGGCAGTGACCATCCCTTCATGCTGTTCCCAGGGGATCACGGCGAAGGTGGTGGGATCGGGCATCAGGTACATGTCGCTCTCGGCGATGCGGGCAAAACCCTCGACGGAAGAGCCATCGAACCACACTCCATTCTCCAGGGCATCGGCCATCTGAGCGACGGGGATGGTAATGCCCTTGACCACGCCTACCACGTCGGTGAATTGCAGATGGATAAACTCTACCTTTGCTTTCTCCGCGGCACGCAGGGCCTCCTTTGCCGTCTGAATATCGGCCATAGTGCATCTCCTCTCAAAAATAAAATATTAAGAAGCCCCGCCGCTAACAGCGAGGCCTCTTTGCCTAAAATCTTATCAGGCCACTGTAGTGACCGCCTGAATGGAACATATTTTAGCATATTTTTAGTGATAACGCAAACTCGTTACAGACCCCAGCACTTTTTACCTTCCAAAAACCTTCCAATTTATCATCAACTTTTGTCCACCAACAAGCGGCGGGCTTGGGCCTCAGTCGCCCATGCGGTGTCAACTGATCGCGTGTGGGCCGCCATCCTCCACGTCCATCTCGGTCATCTCCCCGGTGACGGTGAAGGCCACCCGCTCACAGATGTTGGTCACGCGGTCGGCGGTGCGTTCCAGGTTGTGCGCCACCCACAGCAGGTAGTTAGCCTGGTCGATGTTGCGCGGGTCGGACATGATGAAGGTAAGCAACTCCCGATAAACCTGGTTATAGAGGGCATCCACCTCGTCGTCTTCGCTGGGGATGGCGCGAGCCAGAGCCACATCTTGCCGCACGAAGGCCTCCAGCGCCCGGTGGAGCATATCCCGCGCTTTTTCGGCCATGCGGGGGATGTCGATGAGGGGCTTGATAAGGGGTTGTTCGCCCATCATCAGGTTGATCTTGGCAATGCCCTTGGCGTAATCTCCCATGCGTTCCAGTTCGGTGGCAATTTCCAGCACGGCGGCAAGGGTGCGCAGGTCGCCGGCCATGGGCTGCTGGGTGGCGATGAGGATGAGAGCATCGCTTTCAACCGCAAAGCGCTTCTCGTTGATTAAGCGATCCTCGGCCACCAGCCGCCGGGCTGCTTCCAGGTCCCGCCGCTTGAGGCTCTCCACTGATTCCAGGAGGGCCTTTTCCACCATACTGCCCAGAACCAGCACTTCGTCCTGAAGGTCTTGCAGTGCCCGCTCAAAAGTTTGTCTGGGATGCATGTCAAACCTCCTGTTCGTCAGGCGTGGCAGGTTCGTTCTCCACCTCCACATTACCATTGGCGAGATAACGGAGCACCCGCTGGCGGAGGTCATCCCGCACCTGGCGGAAGATGGCTAATTGCTCATCCTGGGGGCCTTTTGCCTGGGCCGGGTCGGGAAAGCCGATGTGGATCACCTGACCTGACCCCAGCCAGAGGGGGCAGTTCTGGGCCGCGTCGTCGCACACGGTGATCACCAGGTCCAGGTCGGCCCCGAGGAACTCGGCCACCGCCTTGGAGCGCTGGCCTGTGATATCAATATCCCACTCGGCCATCGCCTGGATAGCCAGGGGGTGCACGTAGCCGGCCGGATTTGTGCCGGCCGAGTAAGCCTCCCACTGCTCTCCCAGGAAGCGATTGACCAGCCCCTCGGCCATCTGGCTGCGGGCCGAGTTGCCGGTGCAGAGAAACAACACCTGCTTCTTGTCCATCATCCAAACCTCCCCGTGATATAGTCTTCCGTCCGTTTGTCCCTGGGGTTGGTGAAGAGTCGCCGGCTTGGCCCGTATTCTACCAATTCGCCCGCCCGATCCTCACTCATCATCAAGAAGGCCGTGTAGTCCGACACCCGTGCGGCCTGTTGCATGTTGTGGGTAACGATGACGATGGTGTACTCTTCCTTCAATTCTCGCATCAATTCCTCGATGCGCAGGGTGGCGATCGGATCCAGCGCCGAGCAAGGTTCGTCCATCAGGATGACCTCCGGCTCCACGGCCAGGGCGCGGGCAATGCAGAGCCGCTGCTGCTGCCCGCCGGAAAGGGCCAGCGCCGATTTTTGCAAAATACCTTTGACTTCATCCCAGAGGGCCGCCCCCTTGAGGCTCCTTTCTACGACCTCCGTCAATCGGGCCTTATTCTTGAGGCCGTGGGCGCGGGGCCCATAGGCCACGTTATCGAAGATGGATTTGGGAAAAGGGTTCGGCTTCTGGAAGACCATCCCCACGCGGCGCCGTAGCTCCACCACGTCCGTCCCGTCGAAAATGTCTTGCCCATCCAGGAGGGTCTGCCCTTTGACCCACACGCCGGGAATAAGATCGTTCATGCGGTTGAAGCTCCGCAAAAGGCTGCTTTTGCCGCAGCCGGAAGGGCCGATGATGGCCGTGATCTGGTTGGCGTAGATCTCGATGCTGATGTCCCGCAGAGCTCGAAAATCGCCGTAATATAAACTGTAATTGTGCATTTCCAGTTTTACATGGTCGTGTTGCATATCACTACTCCTTGATCGTCAAGCGGCGCGAGAGGTAGTTAATGACCACGTTGATCAGGACGATGCTCAGGATCAGAATAACCCCCGTGCCCATCGCTTTGTCGAAGGCTCGGGTGTCCATGGCCAGGTAATAGAGGTGCAGGGCCATGGTCCGGCCCCCGGACAGGAGCGAGGTGGGCAACCTGTAACTGCCCCCCAGCGTGACGTAGAAGACGGCCGTCTCACTCACCACCCGACCGATGCTGAGGACAATGCCGGTGATAATCCCCGGCAGGGCGGCCGGCAGGACGACGCTCCAGATAGTCTGCCACTGGGTGGCCCCCAGAGCCAGGCTGCCCTCGCGGTAGGAGCGGGGCACCGCGTACAGGGCCTCCTCGGCGGTGCGGATGATGACGGGCAGGATGAGGCAGGCCCCGGCCAGTGCGGCCGAGAGGAGCGAGAAGCCAAAGTGCATGGCCGAGACGAAAAGGGCGTAGCCAAAAAGTCCAAAGATGATGGAAGGCACCCCGGCCAGGGTCTCCACCCCGAAACGGGCCACGCTCACCAGGTGAGGCAGCAGCCCCCTCCGGCTCTGCGTCTCCCCGGCATACTCCACCAGGTACACCGCCGCCCCCACCCCCAGGGGGGTGGCGATGCCGATGGTCAGCACCACCAGGTAGAGAGTGGTGATGATGGTGGTGGAGATGCCTCCCTCGCCGGAAAGGCCCCCCCGGGGCGGGGTCAGCAAAAAGTCGAGGGTGATCGCCTTTGCCCCTTGCACCACGACATAGCCGACCACCGCCACGAGCACGGCGATAGCCGCCACCCCGGTCAGCCAGAGGAGGGCGAAGGCCACTTTCTGGCTGAGGTAACGGCTGGCCGGGTTTGACCTCGTCCGTGGGGCGATTCTGGCATCGTTCATGGGCGTGGTTCTGGCGTCGTTCATCGTGCTCTCCCTCGTATCATAAAGCGCGCCAGGCTGTTCACGAACATGATCAGCACAAATAGCACCACCCCTGTGGCGAAAAGGGCGCTTTCTTGCAGGCCGGTGGCGTAACTGATCTCCACGGCGATGTTGCCGGTGAGGGTGCGGGCCTGGTTGAGGAAAATGGTCAGGGGGTTATTGTTCAGGGGGGCGGGAATAATGACCGAATTGCCGATGACCATAATCATAGCCATCGTCTCCCCCAGGGCGCGCCCTATTCCCAGGATGATGGCGGCCACGATGCCGGAGCGGGCGGCGGGCAGGATCGCCCCCACGATGGTTTGCCAGTGGGTGGTGCCCAGGGCCAGCGAGCCTTCTTTGTACTCGCGGGGCACGGCACGGATGGCGTCCTCGGCGATGTTGGTGATGGTGGGCAGGATCATCACCGCCAGCACGATGGAGGCCGAGAGAAGTCCGAAGCCGGTGTTGCGCGGGGCAGGGATCTGCCGCACCAGGGGCACCAGCACTACCATGCCGAAAAGGCCGTAGACCACTGAGGGGATGCCGGCCAGGAGTTCCACGGCCGGGCGAACGATGGCCCGCACCCCGGGCGGGGCCACCTCCGCCAGGAATATCGCCGCTCCCAGGGCCAGGGGCACGCCCAGGACAATGGCCCCGATGGTGACCCAGATCGAGCCGGCTATCATGGGCAGGAGGCCGAATGCCTCACGCCCCGGCCGCCACACCCGGCCCAACAGCAGTTTGTCCAGGCCGATCTCCTGGAAGGCTGGCAACCCCTCGCGTAGGGTGAATAGAAAGATGAGAAAGACAATGAATATGGAGACCAGGGCGCTGAACAACAGGAGATACCTGATACTGCGATCGACGATGTATCTTGTTGGCACAGCTTTATGCCTCCTTCTACTGGACAGGGATGTAACCTTCTTCGGCAACGATCTGCTGTCCTTCGGGGCCGAGGATGAAGTCCAGCCAGGTCTTGACTATCCCACCCGGCTCGCCGTTGGTCAGCATGTTGAGGGGCCGCACCACGGGATACTCCCCGCTGGCCGCCTTCTCCGCGGTGGCTTCCACCTCGTCAATAGCCAGGGTTTTCACCTTCTCGTCCAAGTAGCCGAAGGAGAGGAAGCCGATGGAATGGGGAGTGGTGGAGACCGTCGTCCTTATTGCCCCGTTGGAGGGCAGCAGGATGGCGGTGTCCACGATAAGGGCCTCTTCGCCCATCACCATCTCCTCGAAGGCGGCGCGGGTGCCGGAACCCTCCTCGCGGGCCACCACCGCGATAGGCGCATCGGCCCCACCGACCTCGCTCCAGTTGTCGATCTCGCCGGCGAAGATGCTCCGCACCTGCTCCCTGGTCAGCCCATCCACCGCCACATCGGGATGCACGGCGATGGCGAGCCCGTCCCGGGCGATGGTGAAGACCACCAGGTCGGGGTACTCATCCAACTCGGACTGCTTGACCTCACGGGAGGCCATCCCCACGTCCACCGTCCCCTGTCCGGCGGACTTGACGCCCACGCTGGAGCCGCCCCCCTGGACGTCGATTTGCACGTCAGGGTTCTGGGCGCTGAACGCCTCCGCCAGCTTCTCGGCCAGGGGCTGTACCGTGGTCGAGCCAGCCACGCTGATCTTCCCTGCCTCCTGAGCCGGGACAGACGCAGGGCCGCCGCCGCAAGCGGTGACCAGAAGAACCGCCAGGAACAAAGTGGGAACCCACAGGCGAGTCAGGTTATATTCAAGTGTTTCCACCAGGGTGGGTTCGTCCTCCACAACCAGCACCTTTTTGCCCACAGTGACTTTTCTCTTTCCTGGGTCTTTTATTGAGTCATTGCCGCGCTTTCGAGGGTTTCATGGCTCTTTCGGGACATCATTTGATGAATACCCAGGCGTTGCTCGGCTGCTTGTAAAATGGCTTCCAGCATTTCCGTATACGACATGCCCGCAAATTTCGCCATTTTTGCCAGATGACCGTCCCAGCACCATCCCGGGTTAGGATTCACCTCCAGTAGTTTGGGATTGCCTTTCGAATCGAGTCTCCAATCAAATCGGCAGTAGTCTCTGCACTCCAGCCTCTCAAACAACTTCAAACAGCATTCTACAATAAATTTCTCTGTACCATCTGGTAACTCGGCGGGGATAGATGTGATGTTCCAGTAAGGTGATTCTGGCAGCCACTTAGCCTCGTATCCACATATCCTGGGAAGTTCTGGGGGCAGTGTGGAGTAATCTTCCTCAATAATGGGTAAGACTGTGTAAGATTCAGGAGCATTGCCTATTATTCCTACGCTTAAGTCTTTGCCCGTGAGGAATTCCTCCACCAGAATGGGTTTATCATAGCCAAATTTCTCTCTGATTTCCGAAATAGCGTTGACCAGGTCCTCAATACTGTTGGCGACGCTCCTCTGGGTTATCCCAAAACTGGAATCGCCAAAGTTGGGTTTTACGAAC
>CAZYHC010000023.1:0-66966 GCA_964646625.1 uncultured Anaerolineales bacterium | reverse complement strand
AAAGTCCATGCTGAGAGTTTACCACATCTCTGCACTTGTTCCAAACATGAGCCAATAATGACAAATAATGATGGAAGAGGGCGATTGTCAAACAAGTCGAGCCAGATCACTCCAGTTTCGGAAAAAGTAGCGGGAGTGGTACGCTTAGGCAAACTTTGTGGCGTTGACTACACCGGCACGTCCACCGTCATTGTTGTTCCTTTGCCCGGTTCGGAGTGCACCGTCAAGGTGCCACCCAGGAGATGGATGCGCTCGTGTATGCCGATGAGTCCTAGCTTGCCTGCAATGGCCAGATCACTCGTCCTGCCTGGCAACTCGAACCCCTGACCATTGTCGTCCACGGTTATCCTGACCCGGCCTTCGCCAAACTCCACCACCGTCACCACCCGCGAGGCTTGGGAATGTTTCCTGATGTTTCTGAGCGCTTCCTGAACGATGCGGAACAGCGCCAGTTCTGCTTCGGGTGGCAGGCGTCGCCTGTCACCATGTACCTCCAACTCTGTCTTTATCCCGGCCTCTTTCACCAGGTTGGCCGTCAGCCATTCCAGCGCGGGCAGCAGGCCCAAATCATCCAACACAGACGGCCGTAGGTCCCGGCTGAAGCGGCGTACGTTTCGTAAGATGCTGTCAATCAGTTCCTGGAACTCTTCCAGTTGCCCTATCACAGTTTCAGACAACGGTTCACGGGAAGTCGCCAGGTTGTCGAGGCGACGCGAGAGGTCTATCAGGGTCTGAGCTGTGTCGTCGTGAAGCTCCCGGGCGATGCGCTTGCGCTCGTCTTCCTGAGCCTTGGTGATCTGTCCGACATAGAAGCGCATATTTTCATAAAGGCGCGCGTTCTCAATGGCAATGCCAGCTTGACGCCCCATGCCAACAAGGAGGGCTACATCTCTGTCAGAAAAGCTCTTCGCCCCATCGAGGCTGACAAGGCCCAGCGCGCCAAACAACCGGTCGCCTCTCACCATGGGTACCGCCACGACACTGGTGATGCCCGCCTCGACAAAGTCAGGCAAGGCCTGAGCATAGGTCTGGTAGTCCTCGATCACTATGGGGCGGCCGGTGACCATCACCTCCCCAGCCAGCCCCTTTCCCTTGGGCACAGTTACATTTGCCAATTCCGGGGGCAGGTTGTGAAGGTACGGGAAACCGATGAGATCGCTCTCTCGGTCAAACAAGGCAATGAGCCCTCCGTCGGCGCCTATCAACTCCACGGCGATTTGAAGCACCGTGGGCAGGATCTTATCCAACTCCAGTTCCGAGGTGATCTTCTCCGCTACTTCATTCAACCGTTGCTCGTTCCGTAGTTGCCGCGCGACATCCTGGTGTAGATAGCAGTTCTCAATGGCTACGCCGATCTGGCTGCCGATGGAAGCAAACAACTGCTTGTTGACAAAGCCTGGCTGATACTTGTCCGGCAGATACAGGCCCATCACCCCCAGCACCCTATCTCTAGACTTCAAGGGCACGAT
Source organism: uncultured Anaerolineales bacterium (assembly GCA_964646625.1). Classification (GTDB taxonomy): domain Bacteria; phylum Chloroflexota; class Anaerolineae; order CAZYHC01; family CAZYHC01; genus DAOULT01. The sequence goes on along the minus strand of CAZYHC010000023.1, from coordinate 65,497 downwards.
GATATGGAAGTGAGGAGCTACCTCTCCGCACCTGGGATATCGAGCATCTTCAAAGGAACCGTCGTGAAGAAGCACTTCGCCTGACTCGGCCACCTTGCCGCACAGGCACTCACCCACCGGGATCTCCGCCTCTCGACGGACAAGCTCTGACGACAACCCGCGGTGAACTCTCAGACGTAGTTTCTGCCCCCCTTCATCCAACAGGAATATTCCCCCCTTTGCCTCCGACTTCACCGCCTCCAGGACCTTGCCCAGAGCCTCATTGAGGATTTCCTCCAGATCAAGTGATTGACTGATCCTGACCGCGATAGTGTTGACCGTTTTCAACTCCTTAACGGCTTTTTGGTGGAGCCTCTTTTCCCTCTCCTGAGTCTCGATCGTCCAGATCACGAGATAGCCGACAACGGCGACACCGATGGTCTCCAAAAGGGCGTCCGCCGGATGTGGGGAAATCAGGAGGACGCGTGGGATCATTATGAGGACAGCGATAGCCAGGGTGACCAGCCCCCCTGCTTGTCCGAAGGCGAAGGCTGCAATGGCTACGGGCAGTATGAAGATGATACGTCCTACGGCCTGCCGGGTGAGAAGAGAGGATGACAGCAGAATTGGGGGACGTATCTGCATTGTAAAATAGTGAAGAAATGCGATGGCAGTCAATATAGCTACGATAATCCAGAAAGAACGGCTGGTTATAGCTCTTTTCAAACGATTCTTCGATGAGGAAGCTATTGAAGCCATGTCACCTCTCTGGTAGCCGATAGCATTATCTGCCATCTGCTATCTACTAAAGTGTGTCTTCGAGCGTGAGCCAACCCTTTTGCAGAGCCTGCACCACGGCCTCGGTGCGCGAACCGACTTCCATCTTGCCGAAGATGGTGCTCAGGTGGGCCTGAACGGTGCGGATGCTGAGGTTGAGATGGCGAGCGATCTCCCCATTGCTCATGCCTTTGGCGGCCAGCTTCAGAACTTCCAATTCACGCTCGGTGAGCAGGGCCGGTCCGCGCTCCTCAGAAGGCTTGCTCGGGGGACACGCAAAGCGATCTATCAACTTGCGAGCGATGGCTGGGTGAAGCACTGATTCGCCAGCGTTCACTGCTCGGATGGCCTCGATCAAGTCACGACCGCGCACGTTCTTCAACAGGTAGCCTGCCGCTCCTGCTTCTAAGAGAGCGAAAACGTACTGGTCATCGTCGTAAGCAGTGAGTATGAGCACCGCGGTGGCCGGGCAGAGGGCCTTGACCTGTCGGGTGGCCTCGATGCCGTTCAGCTTGGGCATGGCGATGTCTATAATGGCCACGTCAGGCCGCAACTCGGTCGCCAGCCTGACCGCCTCCTCTCCATCACCGGTTTCCCCAACCACCTGCAAATCCTCTTCACGCTCCAGCAGCTTACGGGTGCCCTCCCGCACCAGCATGTGGTCATCAGCCAATAAAATTGTGATCTTCTCCATGATATCCTGTCCTTGATCCCAGGTTCACGCCACCCACCTCGGTGGGCTTGGGCAGTGGGCAGTGGATCGAGGGCCTCGGTCGTGAGACTGCATCGTGAGCTACGTGGTGAACCCGTCGCACCATCAGTCTAACCCTCAGCCAAACAGACGCCCCCTTCCAGCCACTTCTTTATTATTATACACCCTTTCTGCTGAAATTTCAACCAGCTAATAGACGTATTTAAGAGATGTGCGAAATACCTAGTTTTGGGATGTCGGACCTAGATCAAAGTGCCTATTACACCCATTGTGCGTAGGCCGAAATACTGAGCTCCCAAAGCGGGCGGCTACGTATTTTCCCCAGGTAGAAAATAGGTACTACGCCCGATGACATCCTGCACAAAATATGATAGACTGGGAGTGGAGAAAAGAAAGCGTCACATGGGTTATTGGCAGGGCGGTTGTGCTTTTCGGGCCGCGGTGATGGCAGAGCTAGGCCAGATCGTTGGGGAGAAGGTTCGCGAGAGCGGCCCCGCCCAAATCGAGTTGGCCTTGGGAAGCGCGGCCGCCGATCCTGTGGAGGAAAGGGGGTGGTAGGAGGGGTAAAGCAGGAGTGAATGAGAAGGTTAGTTGCAGGTAATAACAAACAACCAATAGAAGGAGGATAAACATGAGAAGGCGAATGAGTTGGCTGCTGGTGGGGCTGCTCCTGGCCAGTTTTCTGGTCGTGTCCGTGCCGGCAGCAGCGCAAGAGCCCGTAACACTAGAGGTGTACGATCCCTCTGGCGCCTTTGAGGTAAGCGAGGTCCATGCGCCCCGTCTGGACACTCTGGCGGGCAAAACGATCTGCGAGTTGTCGAATGGATCGTGGGAGCACGACAGGACATTCGCTCTAATCCGGGACTTGCTGCAAAGGCAATTCCCTGATGTAAAGTTCGTTACCTTTGACGAACTGGGACTATGGGGAACTGACAGGATAGACTACCCCAATCTGGATCAGATTGAAGCTATAGCAAAGGAAAAGGGGTGTGATGCCCTCATAAGTGGTAACGCGGGTTGAGGGTCATGCTCAACGGCAGCCGGTCGGGGTGCCGCAACTTTTGAGAAACTGGGCATACCTTCAATGATAATCACACGTAAGGGCTTCACAGTAGTAGTCAACAATGCGTTTGCAGGTCTGGGATTTCCTGCGGACGCCGCAACTATGCTCGAGTTCCCTATGGAGATGTTCTTGCCAGGTAGTGATCTGACCCCCATCAACGAGAATATAGACAAGATCATCTACGGGCTGACCAAATGGGAGCCAATGATAAAAGAGGCAGGGATATATGCACCGCCAAAGGTAACGGTTGTAGGCCAAGACTATCAGGAAGCCTTCGCCAACTACAACCTCCTGGCTCTGAAGAATGGGTGGGGCGATGGACTACCCGTACTACCGCCAACCGAGGAGCGCGTTAACTGGATCTTGACAGGCACAGACCTTTCTCCTGATACGGTAGTGGCAGGAGGAGGTAAAATCCTGCCTAAAGGCGGCATAGCCACTGTAGAGACCATCGCTGTCAGTCTGGCTATGGCAGGAGGACGACCTGAGTACCTGCCGGTGCTAATAGCCGCTATAGAGGCCATGACTGACCCTCTATTTCAACATGACAACTGGAATGCAACCACCAATTCTAACTATCCTGCGTTTGTTATAAATGGGCCAGTAGCTAAACAGATCCGGCTTAACTCAGGGTATGGCTGCCTGGGTCCAAATCCAGAGTACCCAGCAGGGGCCAGCATTGGACGGGCCATCAGATTCCTCTTGGTGAATGCAGGCGGAGGCTTCCCAGGGAAAGGAAGTATGGCAATCCACGGAGGGGCCAATAAGTATACCAATATCGTTTTCGCCGAAGATGAGGAGGGCCTTCCCCCGGGCTGGGAGCCGCTTAACGTCGAACTGGGCTTCCCTTCAGGAAGCAGTACCGTTACCGCCCATGGGGTCAACAGTACTATCAATTTGGGCGGTGGGTCAACAACTACTGAGGAAGCCGCGTTGAATACCCTGACGAGTTGGGCAAACGTTATGCGCGTGCCCGGTTATGGACAAGCCCATTCCAGACCCCCGAATTTTCATAATGGGGCACCGGGACTCCTGATTATGGCGCGCGGCAGCGCCGCGGGGCTGGCGGATTTAGGCTGGTCTAAGGAGGACGTGAGGAATTTCTTCTGGGAGGCAACGACGCTTACGCCGGATGAGGTCAAGGAGTATGGAGAGGAGACAGCCGTAGAGAGATCCGGTCTGCCGCCGGGGTCGCCACTGCCACTTACAGAGACTCCTGATAACTTCAGGTTCGTAGTGGCTGGAGGGGCGCAGTCTGGGCATGGCTACTGGATGTCCACCGTCTTTGCGCCTTTCACGGTACCGACCGTGGAGATAAAGCTACCCGCAAATTGGGACGAGCTGTTAGAGAAGGCTGAAGAGGAGTTAGGTCCGCTTCCCGACTAGATGGGATTTAATCCCTTTCAGTCTCAGTTTGAGAGTGGGGCGGATAACATGTATCATGCTTATCCGCCCCACTGTTTTAAAATCGTGAGGGGTGATGTGCGAAATACCTAGTTTTGGGGTGTCGGTCCTGGATCAAAGTGCCTATTACGCCCGTCAGGCGTAGGCCGAAATACTGAGCTCCCAAAGCGGGCTGCTACGTATTTTCCCCAGGTGGGAAATAGGTACTACGCTTGATGACATCCTGCACAAAATATGATAGACTGGAAGCGGAAAAAAGGAGGCGCAACCCAACTATCGTGACACGGGTTGTGGGTATGGCGGTTGTGCTTTTCGTGTCTGCTCTGGGGTGGGCGGCGGTGACGGCAGGATGATGCCAGATCATTGGGGAGAAGGTTCGCGAGAGCGGCCCCACCCAAATCGAGCTGGCCTCGGGAAGCGCCGCCGATCCTGTAAAAGGGGGTGGTAGGAGAGGCGAAGAAGGAGTGAGTGAGAAGGCTAGTTGCAGGTAACAACAAAAACCAATAGAAGGAGAATAGAGATGAAAAAGAAAATAAGTTGGCTGCTGGTGGGGCTGCTCCTGGTGAGTTTTCTGGTCGGGGCCGGGCCGGCAGCAGCGCAAGAGCCCGTAACATTGGAGGTGTACGATCCCACTGGCGCAAGGGAGATAACTGTACTCCATGCGCCTCGTCTTGACACCCTGGCGGACAAGACAATCTGCGAAGTAACGAATCAAGGATGGCAGGCTCACAGGACATTCCCGCTGCTTCGGGAGCTATTGCAAAGGATGTACCCTACAGCCACGATTATCCCCTATACCGAGTTCCCCCAGGGAACAGGGGACATACAGACCGAAAAGCTCGTGGACGCGGTAAAGGCAGCGAAGTGTGATGCCGTCATCACCGGGAACGCTGGCTGAGGGAGCTGCTCAACGGCAGCCGGTCGGGCTGCCGCAATGGTCGAAGCAGCGGGCATCCCTTCGTTCGTAATGACCCGTAGCGGCTTTGTAGACGTGGTAAAGAACGCGTTTGCCGGCTTGGGATTCTCTTTCGAAGCCCCTACGTATGTGTTTCCTGCTGAGACGTTCTTAGCAGATAGCGACCTGTCCCCTATCAGTGAGAACATCGACAAGGTCGTCTACGGGCTGACCAAATGGGAGCCAGAGATAAAAGAGTTAGGGATAATAACCCCACCCAAAGTAACTGTTACAGGCAAGAACTATGAGGAAGCCATTGCCAACCTGAACGAGCTGTTCCTGAATAAGCTGTGGGGCGATGGACTGCCGCTGCTACCGCCGACGGAGGAGCAGGTTGAGTGGATGGTGACAGGTACTGACCTTCCTCGCGATACTTTAATTGCCAAAGTCCTGCCCGCATCAGGATTAGCCACTGTAGAGTCGATCGCCGTCAATGCTGTGATGGCTGGATGCCGTCCAGAGTATATGCCGGTGCTCATAGCAGCAGTAGAGGCCGTAACGGATCCCGCGTTCATGCTTCAGAGCGTGCAGGCAACTACGAGCCCGATTTCCCCTCTGCTGATTGTAAATGGGCCGATACGCAAACAACTGGATATAAATAGCCGTTCTGGTCTACTCGGACCTGGATGGAAAGCCAATGCCACCATTGGACGTGCTTTTAGGTTAATCCTGATAAATATCGGCGGGGCATTCCCAGGGATAGGTGATATGGCGACGCAGGGACACCCGGGCAAATACACTATGTGTATTGCGGAGAATGAGGAGGCATATCCCCCTGACTTGCCTGGTTGGCAGCCCCTCCACGTGGAAATGGGTTTCGATAGAGACACCAGTACCGTTACAGTGGTTGGCGCTGTAAGCATAGTAAAAAGCGGCTACGGTGGCCTGCCCGCGATGGCCGAGACAATGAAGGTCGCTACACAAGTTCCTGGGCCTGAAGGGGTGGGAACGATGCTATGTATCTTTTGTCCAGAGGATCTTGAGACTTATGTGCTTCCTGGAGTTGATATCACAGTGCCGGTCCCGGTCAAGGTTGAGCCTGCTCTAACTAAAGAGGACGCCAAGAAGTACCTCTACGAAAACTCCAAAATTCCTTGGGAGGGTATAATTGGGGAACATGGGGTTGAAAGTTCAAAGAGAGGTCATTTTGACCCCGGAGGTGCTAAGGAAGCTTTGATGCGACAATACCAGGGGAAAATGATGCCCCAAGTTGCCAGCCCAGATAACATAGTGATCATTCTTGGTGGTGGGCCTGGCCTCCACTCTGTCTTGATACCTAGCTGGGGATCGTCAGCTATGGTAACCAGAGAGGTAAAGCTGCCGGCAAATTGGGATGAGCTACTGGAAAGAGCTGCACCTCATGTAAGGCCACCTCTTTAGTAAAAAGCCTAAGCGATGGTGTTAGGCCTTTCAACTTCGGTTCAACAGTGGGGCGGATGGGCTGTGCTGCGCCCCTCCGCTCCACTGTTGTTAAGATTGTGAGGGAGGTAATTGAAGTGTTTACGTTTCTTCGAAGAAAGTGCATAGTTGTTTGCATTTCCCTCGTTTTAGTTGTTCTGGGGGCGACATCTTGGGTGTCGGCCACACCACCGCCAGCAGCGCCGACCTTCACGCTGCCGACCAGCCGTGAGCAAGTGGTGTGGCTATATAGCCCAGCGGGTGTGCGCAGCAATGGAATCCCGGTGGACTGGCTGCTCAAAAAGACGATGGATGAGGTGGGTATCACCAAACCTCCGCTGGCAGGAACATGCCTCACGCCCAGGGTAGAGATGATCCTGGCGGAAGACCCGTTTGCTGCGGCCAATGAGCTTTTTTACCAAAGGGGCTGGACCGATGGCCTGCCCATTGTGCCTCCTACTGACAGGCCGCTGGCAGAGATGCTGAGAGGGACGGATTTGCCCCCTGATTACGTTGTTGCGACCCTGGAACCCATAGGGGGGCAGGCGACGGTGGAGAAGATCGCGGTCAATGCAGTGATGGCTGGTTGTCGTCCGGAGTACATGCCGGTGCTCATCGCCGCCGTGGAGGTCATAGGAGACCCCGCCTTCGACCTCAAGGGAGTAGCCACCACGACCAACCCGGATGTTCCGATGCTGATCATCAACGGCCCGATCGCGAAGCAGTTGGACATCAATTCTGGGGCCAACGCTTTGGGCCGGGGTTGGCAGGCCAATGCCACCATTGGGCGGGCGCTTCACCTTATCGCCCAGAACATCGGTGGGAGTTGGCCTGGGGTCAGTGACGCCTCTTCTCTGGGCTACCCTGGCGATTTCAGCATGTGTCTGGCCGAGAATGAAGCAGCGAATCCCTGGCAGTCCTTGCATGTGGAGTCGGGATTTTCTGAAGACAAGAACGTCGTTACCGTAGTGGCGGCCGAGGGGACCCACCGGATCGTAGACATTGGGGTGACTGCTGAGGGGTTTCTCAACTTGGTGGCTGACCATCTGGTGGGGCTGGGAGGGACCCGTAAGCCCACGATGCTACTCATCCTGGTTCCCTACACGGCCAAGAAACTGGCAATGGAGGGCTGGACCAAGGAGAGCATAAGGCAGTTTCTTGACGAGAACGCTCGCATACCGTTCTCCGAGTACAAGAAGAAGTTCATAGATACCGGGCGGGCCACACGGGCGCCGGACTGGGTTCTTGAGACCAAGGATCCCAATGCCATGATCCCCGTACCTTTCATCGACCAATTGGTTATTATTGTTTCAGGCGGTCCTGGGGAGAAGAATGTGCTTATCCCTCTCTGGTCTAACTCTGAACTGATTTCGAAGGAGATCAGGTTACCGCCGAATTGGGAACAATTGTTGGAGAAAGCCAAAGAATAGGGCAGAATATCTGCATTGCATCATCATATCGCTATTACAGGAGGAACCCATGAAGAACGTGACGAGATACGCTGTTGTTTTGCTGGTGCTGACTTCACTTGTTGGAGCCGTGATGTCCTGCACGCCAGCGGCCACACCGACCCCCATGCCCACGGGGACGCCGACACCCACGCTGCCGCCTGCTGCTACGTCCACCACTGTGCCGCAGCCCACGCCTACCCCTGCTCCCACCGCGGCACCCACCGTTACCCCAACCGCAGCCCCAGAAGCTGCCGGCCCTCCTGCTTCACCGGATGAGGTGCCGCGTATGACCGTGGAAGAACTGAAGGAATTGATGGATGGCGGGGCCACTATAGTGATAATGGATAACCGGCCTAGAGCCAGCTTTGACACTGGGCATATCTCTGGGGCCATCTCCCTCCCTTGGAAGCCGGAACTAAGCGAGGTAGACCTTGAGATGGTCCCCTGGGGCGTACCGATCGTCACCTACTGCGACTGTGGCCCCGGAGAAGCAGACAGCGCCGACGTGGCGCTGCAACTGATCAAGCTGGGCTTCGAGGATGTCAAGGTTCTGGCCCATCCCTCGATCGAGGGGTGGATAGAGGCGGGCTACCCCACTAAATAGAAGGGACCTTATGAATAGAGGCTGTTACCATTAGCACTATTGGCGATCTTCTCGTTGGTTGCCGTGTGCCTCTCGGTGTGGTGGGGGCGCGGCCCCCGCGGAGAAGACACCGGAGGTTTCCCTGGGGCCGGTTCAATGGGTCATCTCGGCGGCAGGCCGCCCCCGAGATGGAGCGATGGAGCGCGGGAGTGGTTGAGTCGCGGTCGATGCCGCGGGCTTCAAAACCGTCGTGCCAGGTGGGTTCGACTCCTATCCACTCCCGCTATCTCATTGATAAGCACTTGTCAAAAAAATAGATAGAGAGGATGATGAAAATGAAGGAGATCTGGAGAAAATTAGAAGAATATCGAGAAAAGGTTGAACAGCAAAGGGAGGAGATTGGAAAACGCATTATCGGCCTTCCTAAATTCATTGAATCTCTGTTAATTTGTTTTTATTCTCACAGTGAAAGAAAATTGGGCCCCCATCTTTTGGTCGAAGGAAAGGTGGGAAAAGGGAAAACAGCTACTTTGGAAGCATTTACTCGGACCATATCTGGAGCAAAATTTAGTCGTATCCAGTTTACGCCCGATCTCAGGCCCCTGGATTTGGTAAGAATTGTAGAGCAGCGCCAAGATAGAACTCTTGAGTTTCATTCTGGCCCCCTCTTTGCTAATCTGGTCCTTGCTGACGAGATTAATAGGGCTCATGAAAAAACCCGCGCCGCCTTACTTGAAGCCATGGGAGAAAAGCAGATCACTATAGGCAAAACCACCTACTCACTAGAAGAGCCGTTTTGGGTAATGGCCACTGAGAACCCCATTGATATTGAAGGTACTTTTATGCTCGGAGCAGCACAACTCGATCGCTTTATGATGAAGATTTATACTGAGCCCCTTTCTGAAGAGGAAGAGCTTTTGATCGCCGAGACTCACCAGGAAAAGGAACCAGAAATAAAACAGGTGATCTCTAAAACCGAAGTTCTAGAGATTCAAGAGTTTATTCGAAAAAATATATTTGTGGATCCAAAAATAAGAAGGGATATTATCAGGATTGTCCGGGCTTTAAGACCAGAGGGAGGGATAGTGGCCTCCGAGGATTTTTATCTTCTGCCAGAAGGAGAACGAGGATACCTCTTTTTAGAGAGAGGAGCTAAAACCAGAGCCTTTCTCGAGGGCAGGGATCACGTTACTCTTGCTGATATCGCCGTTCTTGTTTTCCCTATTTTGAACCACAGAATAGGATTTCAATATGCCTCCAAGGATATAGAAAAAATTATGAGAACCCGAGAGCTTATTTCCCAGGCCGTGGAGAAGGTGGTAGAAGATGGAGCCAGAGGATTTTAAGCAATTCAGGGAAAGTAAAACCCAACTTTTTTCTAGAATAAAACCAAAAAATATCTTCCCTGGAGAATGGGAGAGTATTTATACGGGAGAGGGGATCGAGTTTGCTGCGATTAAGCCTTTTGAACCCGGAGATGATCTGCGAGATTTCGACCTCCACACCTTGGTACAGTCAGGGGAGGAGGAGATTATCCAGCGAGTAGTCGAGCGCCAGATGAGAATTTTTATCTGGGCTGATTTTTCAGGATCGATGCAGAGATTTGAAGAGATGTTTTTTTCTCAAAAACCGGAAATTAAAGATATTGCCATCGGCCTTCTCCTTTTTTCTGCCTGCAATGCTTATAGCCCTGTAGGATTGTGCGCTTTCAATAAAGACATTAAAAGATTTTTTCCCGCCAGACCCGGAGAAAGATACTGCTGGGAGATTTTGAACTGGGTAATAGATCAAGAATACAAAGGCTCTGGGGGGCCGGCTGATATTCAAAATACAGTCTCTTTTTTGATAGAGAGAGCATTTCCTGAAAGTCTGGTATTTTTTGTTTCTGATTTCAAAGATCAGGCCTTTGAAGGGGATTTTACCGCCTTACTGAGGCCTTTGGTAAAGAAATTTGATTTCGTTCCGGTGGTTATAAGAGATCCTCTAGAGAAAGAAGCCTCCTTAAAAAGGTCAGTAAGAATAACAGTTCAAGATAGTGAAGGAGATAAAAACGCAGAGCTTTATCTCACTCCTCAGAAACTGACAGAGATTCAAGAAATTTCTGCCAGACATCTTTCAGATCTTGAGCAGAATTTCCGCAGGGTAGGCATTGACCATGTGGTTTTGGACTCTCCCCTGATAGAGGATTGTTATAAAGTTCTTTTGGGCTTCTTCCAAGCCAGGAGAAAAGCAAGGGGATAGAAACACCAAGAAATAAAGAAAAAGGAGATGAGTGAAGGTGAAGACAAGAGTAGTCTTGATTTTGGCAGTTCTAGCCGCGTTAGCCGCGGTGGCCTCGGCATTCTTCCTGCTCAGCCCTGCTTTTCTCTCGTCACATGAGTTGGCACTAAGAGAGAGAGGACTGCGAGAAGACGAAGCCATCCTGGTTAAGACCAGAGTTGAGCGCTTTGGCGTTCAGAAGGGAGACGCCTTCCCATATGTGGTGGAGGTTTGGTATAACCCTCACCAGGTAGCAGAGATCGACAGGCCCAGTCTTGATAAGAGCGTGGAATTGAAGCCATTTGAGGTAAGAGATACAAAAGAAAGAGAGTTTGATTTAGATTCCAGAACCAGAGTCTACCGAAGAGAGTACGAAATTCAGCTAATTGATGGGGAAGTAGATCATCTTTATGAAATTCCCACCATTGTCGTTCGCTATAAGCTTAAAAGTTCGGAGGGGCTCTTAGAGAAAACAGTCGCCCCCGAGCCGATTTTCGTTGCCTCCAGGTTGCCCCCTGATGTTACATCTCTGGAACTTGGTTATGGCCCGCTTAGGCCAATAAAAGGGAAAGTTGAGGATGTGAGTCAAAAGCGTTTACCCTGGATACTGTGGGCTCTGGGGGGCCTTCTGGCGGCGCTGGGAGGCGCTGACCTGGCCTGGCGGGCCATTCCACAATGGAAAGAGACGGCCAAGCGAAGAAAGGCAGAGGTCGATGTTCTTTCTGAAGCTTACCGCGCTCTATATAAGAATGTTGCGCTGGCCGCTGAGCCCCAGCATTTGCTCCACCAAATAGATCATATTTTGAGAATGGTTCTGGCTCGAAAAGAAAAGCTCGACTGGTTAGGGGACTCGGATCTTGATGTGGTGGCTTCTGAAATAAGACCGTCAGTGCTTTCGCTGTTTGAGGAATGCCAGAAAGCTTACAGGCCCGACACCGCAGAGCAGAAAGACGTGGAACAAGCCTTAGGACAGTTCGAAGAGATTCTTAGCTTCTATTTCGGAGAAGAGGAAGTGAAAGCATGGAGGAGCTGACGAGGTTTCTAGCCTCCTGCGAATTTGCCTCTCCTCTTTATTTTTGGATGGGAAGTGCACTTGTACTGTTATTGATTTTCTTCCCCCTGTTTAGAAAGAGAAGAGGACTCAGACTTGACCTGAAATATTGGAAGGGAAGAGTGGAGTTCAAAGGGGAGAGAGTTTGGGTATTGTGGACCCTGATCGCTATTACCTCGCTCCTTATGGCCACGGTTTTGACCAATCCCCGAATCCTGACTAGACAAAGCGTTCCTATTTATGGAAAGCCGGTTATGGCAGTCATCGACGTTTCGGGAAGCATGGAGTATAGAGGACGGCCTGGAAAAGAGGGGCCCTCCAGTTTTGAAAAGGCTCGAAACGTCTTTTATGACCTGCTCGATCACAATATAGAAGCAGACCTCGGTCTTTTGCTTTATTCAACCGAACATTATATTGCTCGGTATTTTGCGCCTAAAAATGAACTTCTCAAAGACACTCTAGAAAATACGGAGGAAGTTTCTTTCATTTCTACTGGGACCAGAACTGCTGAAGCCCTGGCAAAAGCCCGCAGATTCTTCTCCGAAAATACGGAGGCCAAGGATAAAGCCATTGTGCTGATTTCTGATTTAGAGGCCGAACCCGAAGCGATATTAGAGACGGCTGAGGAAATGGAAAGATATGTATGGGCGGGTATCAAGATTTACGTGATATTTATAGAAAGGGAAAAACGAAGCGTGGTTGCTGAGAAGCCACGCCAATTACAACCAACAGAAGGAGTGAAAATGGTCGGGATGAACGATAAGGACGGCATCGATCAAATATGTGCAGAGGTTGCGGCAATGGAAAGTTCTCCGGTGAGGGGAGAAGAAATGCTGTTGAGAAAAAGCTTGATCCCCTTCCTGGTGCCACCCATTTTAGGGTTAATTACCCTGTGTCTGATTCTCTCTGAAACTCGTTTCAGAAAAATACCCTAGGAGGTGAAGAGCAATGGAGAAAGCGGGAAAAGGAGTGCAGAGGATTCTGGTTCTGGGAGCCTCTGTGGTGAGACAAGCGTGGATCGATATCGCTTTGCTCCTTCTGGCAGGAGTGCTCATTGGTTCAGGCGTCTATTTGGGGTCTGGGCCTGAATGGACGGTAAGGGCCGCCATCCAAGCCTATAACCGAGGCGTATCAGCCTATCTTGCGCCCCCGGGACTTCTCCCTTCCTCGGAGGATCGTCCCGCGGAATATCCAATCGAAAGAGCGGCGGCTTATTTTAAGAAAGCAGGTTCGGAAAGCACGGATGAGAGGCTTAAATCTTTAGCTTTCTACAATCTAGGGACTCTGATTGGGAGGGAAGCCTATGCTTTCAGCATTGTGAGTACGCCGCCGCGGGTGGAGATGGCAGAGGCAATCCTGTGGCTGAAACAAGGAGTAAGGAACGATCCCGATAATGAGGATGCCAAGTTCAATCTGGAGCTTCTTGAAAGGGTGCAGGTCAAAGAGGGAGAAAAAGAAGGAGGTCCTGGGCCGGGATACAGTCCAGGAGCAGTCGAAAAAGGGTATTAAGCGAATTTTCGTAAAAGGATGCCAAGGATGATCTTTGAAAACCCTGATGTGCTGTGGTTATTACTAATTCTGCCATTTTTCCTTTTTGGCTTAGGGCTTTTGGGCTGGATGGCAAAGAAAGAGATAGCCGAAATGTTTCAATTGAATCTTCGGCGTCTCAAAAGAAGCCAGGTAGAAAAATATATTATAGCCGGCGTTCTAATGGCCTTGCTTATAGCAGCCCTTGCTTTACCCAAACTTCCTTTTTCTTCTCTCGGCGCTCCAAAGAGGACTGGTGAGATAACTCTGCTCGTAGACGATAGTGCAAGCATGGCCGCCAAAAAGGATCTCCACTCTCCTAACAGATTAGAGAGAGCAAAATCAATCCTTTATGAAGTTATAGATAGTATGGAAGAGTTGGGAGAGGTAAAAATCTCTCTTCACGGTTTTACCAGTATAGCCAGGTCCCATGTGCCTTTTGTTGGTAACGAGGATTACCCTTATCTTAGAGAAAGTATTAAGAAAGTGCTGGATGTCAATTCTACCCCCGGTCAAGGTTCAAGTCTTGGCCGGCCTATTTTAAATGTACAGGGAAAGTTTTCTCAAGAGGAGAAAGTGAAACTTATTATACTTTTTAGCGACGGCGAGACTTTTATTGGCATAACAAGAGGAATACACCAGATTGAAAGGGATTTCATCGAGGAAGCCATTAAGAAAGCAAGAGAAGAAGGTATAAAAGTGATTACGGTAGGCATTGGAGAGCGAGAAGGGGCAAGAATCCCCTTCTATGATACAAAAGGGGTATTTACTGGCGAGTATGCCAAGCTGCAAGGGGTCGATTACATTTCTTATCTTGAAGAGGAAGGTCTTAAGGAGATTGCCTCTCGAACAGGGGGAGAATATTTCTTTGAGGAAAATGGAGAGGGATTAATAGAATTTATTGAAGAGAATCTCGTTTCAGCCACTACCGAGGGGGTTATTGAGGAAGTTAAAGAATATCGGTCTATAGCTCATTGGTTTCTTTTAGGCTGTCTCCCTATTTGGGTAGTTTTTGCAAGGCGCTATCTGTTAAAATAAAACCTGTTGAGAGAGATGTGCGAAATACCTAGTTTTGGGGGGTCGGTCCTAGATCAAAGTACCTATTACGCCCGTCGTGCGTAGGCCGAAATACTGAGTTCCAAAAGCGGCCTGCTACGTATTTTCCCCAGGTGGAAATAGGTACTACGCTCGATGACATCTTGCACAAAACATGATAGACTGGAAGTGGAAGAAAGATTTTAGCAGCCGATCCTGTAGCGGAAAGGGGGTGATAGGAGGGGCAAAGAAGGGGTGAATGAGATGGCTACTGGCAGGTAACAACAAAAACCAACAGGAGGAGAATATGGACATGAGAAGGCAAATGAAATGGCTGCTTGACGGGGGCTGGCTGCGCTGGGTAGAGTTGGATTACCCCGTTGAGAAGTAGAAGGGAGAGTAGAGCAAATGGGCAAAAGGTTGCTGCTGACACTGTTGGCGATCTCGTTGCTCGTCGTGGGTCTCTCAGCCTGTAGTGGGGGGGCTCCCGCAGAGAAGACGACAGAGGTTGAGGTTTCATTGGGGGCTGTTAAGTTGAACCCTCACCCCGCTAGCCTGGAAGGGAAGACCGTGGTGCTCCGCTGGAACGGGAAGTACAATGGGGACAACTTCCTCAACAGGGTGGGGGAGCTGCTCACGGAGCAGGTGCAGGGGGTAAACATCATCAAGATGTGGGAGGTGGAGCCCGGCACCGCCGCTATGTCCGAGAGCCTGGAGGTGAGCGAGGAGTTTGCGGCGAAAATAGCCGCGCAGAAGCCTGACCTGGTCATCGCCATGCAATGCGACTGAGGGCACTGCACCTCATGGCTGGTCGTGGACCAGTTGAATGTGGAAAAGAAGGGGATCCCTACGGTTACCATCGCTACTACGGCTTTTGAGGAGCTGGCGACATCTGCGATGAAAGAGCAGGGGGTCTCGGATATGGCCCTGGTCGTGGTAGAACACCCTATCGCCGGCCACAACCTGGAGGGCATTCGGGAGAAGGCGGATGCAGCCTTCCCGGACATCCTCAAGGCGGCAACCGAGTGGCAGCCGGTAGGGGAGTGAAAACTTGTGGAGGGAGAAGGGTGCGATGAGCACAACAGAAGCAAGTACAGAGGTAAAACCTGGCAGGGAATGGTTAAAGGCTATTATTGACAACCGGTACGTGACGCTGGTCTCTCGTTTGCTCCTGGCGGCGATTTTCCTGCTGTCGGCCTATGGGAAGTTGGTGGATATCGAGCGCTACTCGGTGGACGCGGTGTACAACTTTGCCATCCTGCCGATGGCCGTGGCGCGTCCTTTTGGACTGGTGATGCCCTTCATAGAACTGCTGTGTGCCCTGGGCCTGCTGTTCGGGGTCTTGACCAGATTATCAGCCTTCGGGATCGGGCTGATGAGCATAAGCTTTTTCGTTGCCAAAGCGATCGTGCTCTCCCAGGGGCGCAGCATCAACTGTGGCTGTTTTGGGGCCGTGATCGATACCCTGGCCTCGGTGACCATCTTCATGGACATCCCCGTGACACTCCTGGCGCTGGGGATTCTTTTCTCGTCCTCTCGGCACTGGGCAGCCATCGGCGGACTGCTGCCGGAGGAGTGGAAAAATAAGTTGCGGCTGATCTGGTAAGGTGCGATGGGCCATCTCGGCGGCAAGCCCCCCGAGATGGAGCGCGGGAGTGGTTGAGTCGCGGTCGGCTCCGCGGTCTTCAAAACCGTCGTGGCGGCGTGAGAGCGTCGCTGTGTGGGTTCGACTCCCATCCACTCCCGCCACTTTTTGTCTCCCCCCCGGGGCAATGGAACTCGAAGGGTGACCAAACGCGTCGGGGATGAGCGGGTGTTGCGGTAAGAAAAAACCTCACGATTCGGCAGGAAAGATCGCGAAAGGGCAAGGGCCGGTTAGACCCTTGCCCTTTTTGTGTTACATCGCCCCGCCAAACCTTCAGGAGACCTGTCTTCTCGGCTTTATTGGCTTGATTTTAGGCTTGAGATGTGATAAAATCACCTTGTAATAGCCGCTGCCGACAAGCTGTATCCCCCGATCCTGCCGATTGAGAGGGAGCAGAGAGATTGTTCGCCTGATCTTCACCTGGTACGCCGAGGGGGACGGGAGTGGCAAAAAGTTAGGTGTGTGGTATTATATAGCCTCGTAAGGAGGGATTGTAAGGAATGAAAAAAGGATTGTTCGTCTATCTGATTCTGGTCGCTATCGTCCTGGCAGGCTGTGGCGGTGGTGGTGCGCCCACGCCTCCCCCCACCCCCATCGAGATGCCCACCAGGGAGCCGCCTACCCCTACGCCCGTGCCCAAAACCGACGAGGAGGCCATCTGGCAACTATTGGACGCCGAGAAGGAGGGCATCTTGCAGCAGGACATCGACCGCCTGCTGGATATCTGGGACGAGGAGGGGGTGATCACCGACGCCAACCACACCCCGGACGACCCCAGCGACGACAGCCAGTGGGAAGGCCACGACGCCATCCGCGAGCGATACGTGACCCTGGTTTTCCCCTCGGCCCCCGACGAAGCGGCCACCACCGAGGCCGAGATCACCATCGAGGGCGATAAGGCCACCGCCATCTCCACCACCAGCATCGGCAAAGAGGTCTCCCCAGGCGGAGATGAGTGGACCTTCGAAAAGAAAGAGGAACGCTGGAAGATCACCAGCCTGACCTATAACCTGGAGCCGAAGTAGGGATTGGGAAATAGGAAGCGGGGACAGGTGGCATCTTTGTCACCTGTCCCTTTGCTTTTTATCTGATCGCGATCTCTCGACTGAGGATAATCTGATCGTCCGGCCAGCGTTCCCCTGCGCCGTCCGCTGCTTCCAGCCTTTCCAGCGTTGTCAAATCGTACATGCCTGCCGCCAGTCGGTAGCGGCCAGGGGCCACCGTGAGCGGGATCACGCGCCGGTCCTCGACCACCTGGCCCGTCCGCCACGAGGTGGTGGGATACGCGCCTTCGACGGGCGGGCTATCTTTCTGCCCACGCACCTGCCCCCCTTCGTCCAGGAGGTGCATGAAAACGGTATAATCCCTCTCCACCTTTGCTTTGGCCCGCCAGTACAGCCTGACTTCCAGGGCCTCGCCAGCCTGAAGCTCGGTGGTGCTCAAATCGTAGCCTAGAAACTCGATTTTGCCCCCCAGGACAGACCGCTCCTGATAGGATGGCCTGGGCGGCCTGGCCCATAATACCTGGAGGGGCTGTAAGGTGATGGCGTCGCCAACCACCTCTCCCCCGTCGTTTAGAACGGCCAGCCTCTCGTTCGTCTTCTGATCGTAGAGCCCCACGCGCAGGACGTACTCCACAGGCAGGATTTCGAGCGGCACTTCCAGGCGATGCTCGTCGCGGACGTAAGTTTCAGTGCTCCAGGTGGAGGTGGGGATGTCGATCTGCGCCCTGGCGTCGCCCGGATGGGGGTTATCGGACCCGGCCTGAGTGGTGAAATCGGGCCGGGCGTCCAGGTGGACGAAGGAACTGTAATTCTTCTCCAGGGGTTGCAGGGCCTGCCAGTACAGTCTAAGGTGCAGGGCTTCACCCTGGCGCACCGCGTCGCCTTTCAGGTCGTAGCCCAGGAAGAGGACCTGGTCATCCAGGTTGACGTGGGCCGGGTGCTCCACCCCTGTCACCTGGCCCGGCGGAGAGCGCCGCCGGAACAGGGTGGTGTAGGGGTCGATGACTGCCACTTTGGCCAGGAAGAGGGCCAGCAGCAGACAGGATAGGATCAGAGCCTGTCCCCTGGGCAGGGCCCGTTCGGGAGAGAGATTTGAGCGTATCAGGGGCCTGGCACTTCCAAAGTGCCAGGCGCCTACAGCCACCGCCCCCAGCCCCAACACCGAGGCCAGAGAGAGCACCCCGCCGATGATACGGTCACTCGTGCTTTCGAAGCGGAGCCCAAGCTGGTGCTCGCCGGGAGGCACGTTCACGGCCAGCAGGCCCCCGGGCTCGGTGACCTCGATCTCCACGGGCTGGCCGTCCAGGTAAGCCCGCCAGCCGGGAAAGTAGAAGGTGTGGAAACGGGCCAGAAATGGCTCGGTGCTCTGGAAACGGTAGCGGTCGGAAATGGCCGTATGTTCCAACTGGTCGGCCCGCACGCCCTGGGGCAAAGCCTCACGGTCCAGTTTATCGATGGGGCGCCCGGCCAGGTAATCCTCTACCAGGGGGGAGGTAGAGGGCACCGCCTTGACCCAGCGCGGGTTATATTCGCCCAGGGTGGTGGTGCCAATGGTCTGGGTAGCCACCTCAAAACGGACGGCCTGGGCCAGAGAAGGAGTGCCATAGGGTACAAAGGGTTTGGGTGGATAGAGGTAGACGGCAGAAGTCAACAAAACCAGGAGTAAACAGCCAGACAGCACGAGCGCTTCCTTCCACCATTTCAGCCTTCCAACCTCCAACTTCCAACCTCCAAACTCCAAACTCCAACCTTCCAACAGGTGCAGGCTGGCCCCGGCCAGAAAAGCTACCGCCAGACTGGCCAGCCCCATGAAGCGCCAGGGGAACTCGGCGGTGGCCAGAAAGGGCATCCCCTCCCAGATGGGGGCGGAAAGAGGCAGCATCATAAACACCACGGCCAACAGAACGAGGAGAAAAAAGGCCACCTGTAACCCTTCCGAGCCGCGTCTCAGGGCCAAAACGATCAGGGCCCCCAGGGCCAGCAAAAGAGCGGCCGGCCCCAGGCTGAAAGGCATGTAAGGGTTGGCGGCGGTGGAGTCCAGGGGAAGCGGCAGAGCCAGCAACTCCCCCCCATCCAGAAAACGCAGGTGGAAATCGCTGCGCCAGAGGTAAAAAGCTTCCTGGGCCATGCACCAGCGCCGCTCGTAGAGGGCAGGCAGCCAGAAAATGGCCGTCAGGCCCAGCCCCAGGATAACGGTCAGGCTCACCTCCAGAATCCTTCTTCGTTTGCCGTGTATAAGCAAAAGGAGCAGAGCGTACGTGCCCAGGAGAGGGCTGAAGACCAGGGCGTGGAAATTATGGCTGAGGATCAGGCCGCCATACAGGGCTGCGCCCAGCACGATGTACAGGGCCCGGCCCGTCACCACCAGCCGGTGGATAGCCCACAGTATAAAGGGAAAAAAGGCCACAGCCAGGAGTTGAGGATAGTTTCCGCCGTAGATCAAAGCTTCTCGAAGCTGGAAGGGAGCATAGAGGTAAGCCACCGCAGCCAGCACTGCCCCTCTGGGGCCCATGACCTCTCTGACGAAAAGATACATGCCCCCTGCGGCCAGGAGCAAACAGAGGAGGGGCAACAGCTTGGTGGAGGTCTCCAGGCTGGCCCCCAGGAAATGAAACCCCTGGATGATGACGTAGGGCAGGGGCGGCGCAAAGATGAAAAGAGGATAGCCGTAGCCAAAAGCCAGGTTGGGGGCCCAACGGGGATAATAAACCCCGTCCGCCCAACAACGCCCCCATTCAGCAGCGCGAAGAAGGTGGATGGGAGCATCGGCGGTGCTGGGCAGACCGGGCTGAAGGAAAGGATAAATAACGAAGAGGGCGGCCAAAAAGATCACCGTCAGACCAGGATCGATTTTGGCCGCCCCCTTTCGCAAACGTTGATACATTTAGTTTAGATCAATACTGCTGGGTTACCACGAAGATCTGGCCCTTGGGCCTACCGTCGGTGACCTCGTAGTTTTTCCACATGGCGCAGCGGCCACAGGTGATAGGGATAGGCTGTTCTTCGGTCTTGTAAGGTGAATTTTTCCAGTTCTCGAACTGACCCGTCCGGCCGCACTTGGGACACTGGTAGGTCAAAATCTCCATAACGATTTTCCTCCTCGTAATTTGGCACTGCCGCCGTCTGGCCTGTTCATTATATCACAACCAGACCCCAGGTGTCAACATTTGCAATTCTGGGGTTAGCCAGAACCACTAACTTGTTGACGACTGGGGATCATCATCTGTTTGATGTAAAGGGACAACCAGGGTGACTGAAGTGCCTTTCCCCAGTCTCGATCTAATGGAGACCTGCCCACCGAGCATCTCAGAGCGTTCCCGGATATTGAGCAGCCCCAGGCTCCCTTTTGTGGCGTAATTTTTTCCGATCTTCTGCATATCGAATCCGATTCCGTCGTCCTTGATTACCACCTTGAATTCTTCTTCGCCTCGATTGATCGTCAACCAGACGTTGCGGGCCTGGGCGTGTTTTTTGACGTTGCCCAGCGCCTCCTGGATGATGGCGAAACTGACCTCCTCGACTTTAGGGGGCACTCGTTTTTCGAGGCCCTTCACACTGAGATGGATGGTCATGTCATCGGCTTCTCGCAAGCGTCCTGTGTAAGCCCGTAAAGCGGCCTCCAGACCTTCTGCCTCCAGCATCACAGGGCGCAGTTCGAACAGCATATTGCGCACTTGCTTTAAGGTCTTCTGGGCAGACTGTTCGAGGCCCTCCAATTCCGCTTCTACCTGGGCGGGGTCTTTCTTCAGGGCCTGACGAATAAAATCGATACTCATCAGTATGGCGGCCAGGGTTTGGGCCGGACCGTCGTGAAGATCGCGGGCCAGTTTTTTGCGTACCTCTTCCTCAATGGCCAAGATGCGGTCCCTCTCCTCGCGGAGCGCGTGGTAGAGACGGGCGTTTTTGATGGCAATGGCCGCATGGTTGGCCAGGGCGCTCAACATCTCCAGATCGTGCTCGCTGAACTTCTCTCTCGACTTTTTGTTCAGAACCTCAATGACCCCTATCATCTCCCCCTTGGTCATAAGGGGCGCACCGATCAACGAAGTGGTATGGTGGTCCAGGCTCTCGTCGATGGCCCTGAAGAAACGGCCATCTTCGCTCACATCATCGACGATGACCGGCTGCCGGTAGGTGAAAATCCAGCCGGCGATGCCATCACGGGTGGAAATGCGGCGATTTTCGAGCTTGCCGCCTTCGCCCCCCTCCGTCACGGCGAAGACCAGGGTGTCGTCGTTGGGGTCCCAGATAAGCAGAGAGCCGGTATGGGCATGCAAGATCTCGACCGCCGAATGGATGATCTCCCTGAGCAGCTTTTCCAGGTTCAGCTCGGAGGCCAGGGTCTGAGATATTTTCTGAAGTGTCCTCAGCGCCACCACCTGATTTCCGGCCACGCTGTTGCCCTCGAAGTTTTGGGGCAGGTTCTTGTCGGTCATATGCTATCCCGCTCGCGATACTAAGTCTCTGGGCCGACATCCTTTGACGGATTGCCTGACACAAATAGAGAAACTGCTGTGCAGGTACTTATCGGCCACGACAGGCTTCCCCTGCGAGGTGAAACCGCTCCTGCCAGGAGCTATTTACCTACATTAGATTTTATCACTTTTTGCTCCATTTGGCAATCGGCCCTAAAACGGCTATAATTGATCGGGTAGCCAGCAGTGACCATCAAAAGTGGCTAAAGGGGTGATATCTATGGAAAAACCGGTTGATGTTCTGGTCATAGGGGGAGGAGCGGCCGGCATAAGGGCGGCCATCGCCGCCAAAGATGAGGGAGCAAACGTCCTGCTGCTGAATAAGGGCCCGGTGGGGCGAAGCGGTGCTTCTTTTTATCCGCTCAGTCCCGGCTGGGGCATTCAGGCTTCTTCTCCAGAAGGAGAAGAGCACGATAGCCCTGATGTACACCTGGCTGACATCCTCGAAGCCGCCCAGGGGGTCTGCACTCCGCACCTGGCCCGCGTGTTGGTGGCGGACGCGCCCGACCGGGTAAAGGATTTGCAGCGTTGGGGGCTTCCCTTTGAAACGCAGGCCGATGGCTCGTACGTCAGGGTAAGGGGCTGTTTCAGCAGCAGAAAACGCGCTTTCCAGGTAAGTGGGGTGCAGGCTATCGGGCAGGCGCTTCGCACCCAGGTGGAGCAACGGGCGATTCCCATCCTCGAACATAACATGGCCGTGAAACTCATCCAGGAAAACGGCGAATGCCTGGGAGCGGTGGCCGTCGATAGGGAGGGAAAAGCTTCTCTCTTTCCAGCCCAGGCCACCATTCTGGCCACCGGCGGGGCAGGACAGCTTTTCCGATACAATCTGAACACCCCCGACATCACCGCCGATGGACAGGCCCTGGCCCTGGAAGCAGGGGCGGAAGTGGAGAACATGGAGTTTTTCCAGATCGGGATGGGGTTGCTCTCGCCGCTGAAAAGGGGCTTGTTTCTGGACCGGATTTTCGTCTTTAACCCCCCGCTGTCCGACCGGGCCGGCCACGAGTTCCTGTCCGCGGCAGTGCCCCCCGACCTCAATCCATCCGACTGTCTGCGCATCCGAGGTTACCATTACCCTTTCACCAGCCGCTACGTGTCCAGGTACGTAGATTACGCCATTCATCGACGGTTGCTGGCGGGCGAGAGGGGTGTTTTTGTGGACCTGCGGGCTGTGCCCAGGGAAGAGCTGATCGGGACGCCTCTGGCCCGCATCTGGTACGATTGGCTGCTGTCCGCCGGGTTCGATCCGCAAGCTTCCCTGCTGGAGATTACCCTGTGTGCCCATGCCTTCAACGGCGGGCTGCGCATCGACGCCGAGGGGAGGACGACCGTGCCCCGCCTCTTCGCCGCAGGAGAGATCGCGGCCGGCCCTCACGGCGCCGACCGGCTGGGAGGCAATATGCACGCCGCCTGCCAGGTATTTGGGGCGCGGGCCGGATGGGCGGCGGCCGCCGTAGCCAGCTCGCAAAAGAAACGCCACTTTTCCGCCCTGCTGGCCCAGACCCAAAAAGAGGTCGATGCTGTGCGGAAACGCGACTCCGGCCTCAGTGCCGAAGAAGCCCGCCGACGCATTCAGCAGGCGATGTGGGAGAAGGTGCTGGTGGCCCGCAGCGAGACCTCTTTGCAAGAGGCCCTGGAGGAATTGAGCGCCGTAAAGGAGAGACTGGACGAAATCTACCTCTCCAGCCCCGGCCAGCTTCAGGTGGCCCTCTCGTTGAAAAATATGGTCACGGTGGGAGAGGTCATCGTCAGGGCCGCCAGGTTGCGAAAAGAAAGTCGGGGAAGCCACTCCCGGATGGACTTCCCCTTTCTCGATCCCGCCTTCAACGGCAAGTTTGTCTTTCAGTTGGTAGAGGGGCAACCGAGGGCCAGGTTCGTGGCTTTCTGACCCTACCCTCTGATCCCGCCGGTCATGGCCAGCCCCTTGATGATCCTCCTCTGAAGCACCAGGAATATCAGCAAAGCCGGTAGGGAGGCCAGGAAAGAACCGGCCATAAACAGGCCGTATTCCATGTCGTGCACCCCGCGAATGAGCTTCAGGCCAATGGGCAAGGTCAACATCTCCGGGCTCTGCAAAGAGATCAGGGACCACAAAAACTCGTTCCAGGAGAAGATGAACATGTAGATGCCTAAAGCCACCAGCGCAGGTTTGGACACCGGCAAGGTGACGTGCCACAGGACTCCCAGGCTGCCACAGCCGTCTATCCTGGCCGCATCCTCCAGCTCCACGGGGATGTTTACGAAAAACTGCCTGAGCAGAAAAATGCCGATGGGCATAGCCACAAAGGGCAGAAAAACCCCGGGACGGCTGTTGAGCAGGCGCAACCTGTTCATTATGAAATACAGCGGCACGACCTCGACCTCCCAGGGTATCAGCATGGAGCTTAGAAAGATCACGAACACGACGTCCCGCCCCCGCCAGCTTAACCTGGCAAAGGAAAACCCGGCCAATACCGACACTACCAGGGATATCAGGGTGGCGCTGCTGGCTACCACGAAGCTGTTTACCACCCACTCCACGAAAGGCCAGTCGGTCAGAATGCCGCGCACGTGCTCCAGGGTGAGGTGAGAAGGGAGCCATTGGGGCGGGTGGACAAATATCTCCGGGCTGGGCTTAAAAGCCGTATCTACCATCCATAGTATGGGAATCAGCCATAAGATCGCCAGAGCATAGTAGCACAGGTGCTTGAGAACCTTCTTTGTAGACCCTTCCTTCATTACCCGTCTTTCACCTCAATTCCGATTCAAAGCCCAGCAGCTTGAAGCTGATTAAAGTTACCACCAGCACGATCAAAAGCAAAACGAAGCCGGTGGCGGCCGCCTGGCCCATCTCCAGGAAACTGAAGCCGTATCGGTACAGGTAAATGGCTAATACCTCGGAAGCCGTGCCCGGCCCGCCGTCGGTCATCATCAACACCTGGCCGAAGACCCTGAACCCGGAGATGGCGGTCAGGACTACGGCAAATAAAATGGCCGGTTTCAGCAGCGGCAGGGTGATGGACCACAGTTTTTGCAGCCAGGTGGCGCCGTCCAGATCGGCCACTTCATATAGTTCCTGCGGTATGTCCTCCAGAGCGGCCCTGAAGATGACCATTCTATAGCCAGCCAACCACCAGGCCGTGGTAAAGGCGATGGCCGGTATGACCCATAGTTTGTCGTTCAAAAACACCGGCGGGTTCAGCCCCAAACCTGACAGATATTCCAGGATCAGACCAAAGTCGGGGTCAAAAAGCCACTCCCATATTATGGCTACGATGGAGACAGTCAGCAGGTAGGGGAAGAAAAGACTGGCCTCCACAAGCTGGCTGCCTATCACCCTGGCCCCTTTCATCAGCAGGGCAAAGGCCAACCCCAGGATGACAATCATAGGAATAACGATGATGGCAAACTCGAAAGTATTGAAAAAAGCGTTCCAAAACCTGGGGTCGCGGAAAAGAGCCGTATAGTTGCCGAAGCCAAGAAACTTCGAGCCCCGCAGAGGGTCCCACTTAAACAGGCTGATGTAGAAGCCGTAAATGAGCGGCCAGACCAGGAAAAGCAGCCAGAATACGGCGTAGGGGAGGATGAACAACACCCCCTCCACTTCGGCGGCGATGCCTATTCTTTTCAGGAAAGCTGACACTTTATTGAACATTAACGAATGTCACTCCTGCGGTAAAAGGGCGATCAAGGGACGAAGTTCGGCCAGAAACCGGGTGTATTGGGCCAGTCTGGACTCGACGTGCTCGCGCTCGAATGAAGTGAACGCAATATAGTCCCCTGCAAGACGCTCCTCGAAAAGCTGGTCGTAAAGCCTGCCCCACTCTTTATCAAGTAATCCAGACTTGATGAACTCTCGGTGAAACGTGGAGCGAACCCCAGAATGCTTTTTGAAGGACAACCGACGCTCGAGAAGCGCGGCGCTCACGCCATAGAATGCGGCGTAGTAAATGCGGTTGAGGGCGAATGAATAAGCGCCAGCTTCCAGTTCGCGCTGGGCAGAGGCCAGGCTTTCCTGAGCCATGGCCCAAAAGCGGCGCACCGCTGCGGCGCGCTGTTCATCAGTGTTCATAATGGTAGGCCGTCGCGAAGGATTTCGTCTAAAATATGGGACACCATCGCGCAGGATTTCGTCTCGAATGGGCAGCACTGAGATAAGGCCAGTCTCCCACGCGTGGCGATCAACCACCAGGGTGCTGAGGTTTGTGTCGAAGCGTAGATTCACCTCGCACACAACGTGGGTTATCTTCTCGTGGCTCTCGGCCCGGCTCAGTGGCCTGGCCGTCACCACCAGCAAATCGAGATCGGATTCTTCATCCGCCTCCCCACGGGCGACGGAGCCATACAGCACGATTTCTTCGACCTCAATATCGGGATCGCCCAGCAGCCTGCGACGCACCTCGGCCAGGGCTTGCCGCTGGCTCGGCGATAGAGTAAGATCGTCAAGTCGCCTGGCGGTTTGCTCACTTTTCATGTGGATGGACCTCACTCACCACGCTATAATTACCAGTAGGACATCTGATGACTTTCCTCGACCCCACAGCGACGACACGACCTGAACGCTTCGGTCGGCAGCTCATGCTCCCCATCACCAACTCCCACGAACCCACGATACTCCCATTCACCCCGCTCGTGCTGCTGCCTCTCCTCAGCGCCGCAGCGACGACAAACCCTGCTCAGCTCACAAGAGCCTGGAGAGTGCTCAACCCATTCACTCCAATCGTGACCAAGCAATGAACAGGACAAACCGAAGGTCATAACCCCTTTCCCTCTCTGCCTCACGGCGATTGCTACAACGTCCAAACCAAATGTTACACCGCAATCAGACTTTCTCCATGATTTTCTCTCTCAGCCATTCATTGATGAGCATTTCAGAAGGTATCTGCCTCGATTTGGCGATCTCGGTCAGCTTATCGGCGATCTCCTCTTCAACCTCAATGGTGAAGATATGCCTTCTGCTCCTTATGTCAATGTCGAAATGAGCTTCAGGCATTTGGTCCCAATATTCGCCCATGTCGTGAGTATCGAAGAATTCCACAAGCTCATTTATTGAGTTAAATTGTGGAAGGCTTTTAGATTTATTTTTTTCCATATTGTTTCCTTTCTAGACGTATCCCTTGCAATCAAGATGAGTGCTTCTTTTGTCTCCTTATGACTCCTTCAATTTTCATTGAATCTGCCTCTAAAGAGGCCCGGCCGGTATCAAGACGGCCGGGCCTCTCCATTTGGTCTTTCCTTGAGACTATTCAGCCAGCACCGCGTTCACGCCCTCTTCGGCTTTGGCCAACGCGTCCTGGGGCGACATCGTCCCGTTGAAAGCTTCTTCGATGAACGGGTCCATGGCGGCGAGGATCTTGGAGATCCTGGGGTGGAAGACGTCGTAGCGGAAGGCGTCCAGGCCGCCATCCTCTTCTGCGGCAGCCATGGCGGTGAACTTCTCCAGGCACGTCTGCCAGGTGTCGGACGCCTGTAGCTCCGCGCTCTCGAACACGGGCTTGTAAGCGGGGATGTGTCCGCCGTAGATGCCCCAGATATCGGAGTTCTCGTTGATCCACTTGATGGCCTTGATGGCGGCGAGGTATACCTCGTTCGATACGCCGCTGGCCTGCACGGGGATAGCCAGGTTGTGGCTATTGCCCCACGTTACCCGTTTGTCAAACAGTTTGGGGATGTAGTGGAAGCCGAAATCGACCTCGCTTTCCTGGGCCGTCCAGTAGAACCAGTTGCCGACCCAGAGCATCCCCAGATCGCCGGCCGTAAACTGCTTGTTGCCGTCGGAGCCTGGTTTGTTCCAACCTTTGCCCGGCGTGCCGGTGCCCATTACTTTGCCATCTACGGGCGTGACTGTACTGACCAGGTAATCCAGGGCAGCCATTCCTATGTCGTCGTTGAAGGTGGCCTTGGTGTAACCTTCGTCGAACAGTTCGCCCCCCATCTGCCACAGGAAGATGCACCAGGCGCGGCGGATGTGTCTGGGGGCCCCGAGGTCGGCGGCGAAGAAGGCGTATTTGCCCGTCTCCCTGAGGGCATTGCAGGCCGCGTCGAAATCCTCCATGTTGTCGGGGGGATTGTCCGGGTCCAGCCCTGCTTCTTCGAACAGGGTCCTGTTGTACCACGTCCCCCACATGTGGCTATCCAGGGGGATCAGGTATCTCACCCCGTTGTACACCCCGCCTTCCCACAGAGCAGGGAGGTAATTGCCCGCCTCGATCCCTGCTGCCTCCAGAAGATTGCCCGCCGGGGATTCCTCCAGGTGGGTCAAAGCGGCATCCATCTCAGGCAGGTTGGTGGTATGGCAGATGCCAATCTGGGGCGGATTACCGGCCACCACGGAGTTGAACAACTGGCTGTAATACACCTCCCACTGGCCCTGGGTCAGGGTGATGAACCCTTGCTCCTTCTGCTCCTCGTTGAACTTTTGGATGATCCTTTCCATGGCCTGGGCGTCGCCGCCGTGGAACAGGGTATTCATCCATAGCGAGATTGGCTGGGCAAAGGTCAACGACCGGCCCACAGTCATGTTCGCTGTTATGGTGGCCATAGTGGCCGCTCCGAGTTTCAAGAAATCTCTGCGGTTGATTTTATTTTCCAGCATTTTTTAATCCTCCTTCCTCCTCGAAAGATTTGTAAACGGATACCACTTATCAATAGTATAACTGGCAGACATCACCTCCTTATCAAAAGACAGGTCACGGCTTGCTTCTACCTTTCTTGCATTCAGATACCCGGTGACATTGTAGGCTGATTTAATTATACCCCAATGGCTACGCCAAGTCAATACCCAAGTGTACCCAATGTAACTTGGGCATCAGGTGCCTGGCGCTTTGGCAGAGCCAGGCACCTGTGATATAATATGGGCCTGACTTCTTTATGAAGGAGGAAGGCAAATGAAGAGACTACTACTTTTAATCCCTCTGCTTCTGGCAACGATGGGACTGGTGTGGGGCCTGAAGGCGGTCCAGGCCCAGGCTCCGGTGCTGAGCCGCGGCCCCTATCTGCAAGCTGTGACCGCAAGTTCGATCATTGTCTGCTGGGAGACGAATACTCCTGACCAGGGAGCGGTGGACTATGGCCTCACCGAGGATTACACCTGGACCACTGCCGAGGAAACAGCCACCACCAGGCACGCCATCACTCTGACCGAACTAAGCCCTTACACCGTCTACCATTATCGCCTCAAAAGCGGCGCTCAATACCTGAGCGAGGACCACACCTTTAAGACCGCGGCCGGACCGGAACAAACCGTCTTCCGGTTTGTCGTCCTGGGAGACACCCGCACCGACGCCGCTGCCCATCAGCGCGTGGCCGATAGAATAGCCATCCTGGCCCCCGATTTCTACCTGCACACCGGCGACCTGGTGGAAAACGGGGCCAGAGCGGACCAGTGGGATACCTTCTTTGAGGTGGAAAAAGAGCCGCTGGCGAACATACCCTTTTTCGTCACCCTGGGCAATCACGAGGTCAACCATCAGAACTACTTCGATCTGTTCTATCTGCCCTACAACGAACGATGGTATTCCTTCGATTACGGCAACGCCCACTTCGTATGCCTGGAGGTGGATGGCTATGCCTCCTATGACCCCGGCAGCGCACAGTATCGCTGGCTGGAAAACGACCTGGCAAGCACTGACCGGGCCTGGAAGTTCGTCTTTTTCCACATCCCGCCCTATAGCTCAGGGCCGCATGGCAGTGATGCCAGGGTCATAGAGGCGTTGACGCCCCTCTTCGAGTGGTACGGGGTAGACCTCGTCTTCAACGGCCACGACCACGATTACGAACGCAGCGTGGTGAACGGCGTGACCTACATTGTCAGTGGCGGGGGAGGCGCTCCCCTGTATCCCAGGAAATATCACCACCCCTGGACGGTTTATTTCCTCAGCGCGTTGCACTGTGTTGAGATTACAGTGGATGGAGAGGCGTTAAACAGCGTGGGCCTGCGGCCCGACGGCACACAATTCGATCCCTTCACTTTGAGGAGCAAATAAAGGATAGAGTGAATCAGTTCACAGCTTACCTCCAGGAAAAGTGATATACTCACTATAGGAGGTGAGAGAAGTGAGAGAGATACAGAATCTTGACCTGAACCTGTACGATTTCCTCCCCATTTTACAGGATTTCATCTGCCCTCAATGCCAGACGGCCGGCAGAAATAAGCAGCGGGAGGACCGAAAGATACATTTGCAGTGCCCAGAATGTGGCTACAGATGGTCATACCTGGAAACAGCCGTTCACCTGGACATAATGACTAACCTGTTGCGTGGTGGTATATCCTTGAGAGGGCTGTTACAAGATATCGAGAGCATTTACCGCTGTATGGTGATTTGACCGCTTCGCTCAGTCATGGAGGCGTCTCACAAGCGTCTATGCCCCTCTGCGGATATTCCTCTGGCATTGCCTGGACCGTAATCGTCTGTAACCTTTCCTCCATCATTCTCCATCATTCATTGTCGGCTCGACAACCAAAAAGCTCCCAACCCTCGGCCAGGAGCTTTCGATGTCGTGCATCCCACCCAGAACACAGCCAGAATTATAGCCCATAGCCCTCGGTAGCGGACCCGGCCATCTCCCGTTGTCGCTTCGCGCTCTGGCGCAGGCTCCATTTAGTGATTTCGGCTGCCGCCGAGGGGATGAAGATGAGGGGCAACATCACTGCCCATTCTTTCAACCCCATAAAGGTGGTATTGAAGATGGGATCCAGGAAAGGTACGTAGATCACCGCCAGGAGCAACACGATAGAGGCCGCCACCGCCATCTGCATGTACTTGTTGGAGAAAACCCCGATCTGGAAAACCGAGTACCGTTCCGAGCGAGAGGTATAGGCTCGGAACAGTTCCGAGGTGGAGAGGGTCACGAAGGCCATGGTTTGCGCCCCTTCTATCTGCCCGCCGAACCAGCGTTTACCGATCAGGAAGGCCGCCAGGGTGGCCCCCGTGATAGCCAGGGTTTGAATGAAGATACCCCATACCATCTCGTGGTTGATGATCGGCTCTTTCGGGGGGCGGGGCGGTCGTTCCATAATGCCAGGATCGCCTTTCTCCAGACCCAGGGCCAGCGCCGGGGCGCCGTCGGTCAGCAGGTTCAGCCACAACAGTTGGATGGGGGTCAGCGGAATGCCCCAGTTGCCCAGCATAGCCAGGAAGATAACCATGATCTCCCCCAGGTTACAGGACAATAAATAGTAGACGAACTTGCGGATGTTGGAGTAAATGATCCGCCCTTCTTCCACCGCCGATACAATGGAGGCGTAATTGTCGTCAGTCAAGACCATATCGGCCGTTTCCTTGGAAACGTCGGTGCCCGTGATGCCCATAGCCACCCCGATGTTGGCTCGTTTCAAGGCCGGAGCATCGTTAACCCCGTCGCCGGTCATGGCTACCACGTGGCCGCGGGCCTTAAAAGCTTCCACAATGCGCACTTTATGCTGGGGCGAGACCCGGGCATAGATCTGCACGTCGTCCACAACCCGGGCAAACTGTTCGTCGCTCAGTCCATCCAACTCGGCGCCGGTCAGCACCTTCCCGCCCGGCGTGAGCAAATTCAGGTCCCTGGCAATGGCCATGGCCGTATTTTTGTAGTCGCCCGTGACCATCGCCGTTTTGATGCCCGCCCTCCTGGCCAGGGCGATGGCCGGTTTGACCTCCGGGCGGGCGGGGTCGATCATCCCGATCAACCCCATAAAGGTCAATTCCCTTTCCACGTTTCGGGTTAATTCGCCCATTCGTTCATTCGTGTTGGGGGCCTCAGCCACCTGTGGCAGAGGACGGTAAGCTACCCCCAGCACCCGCAGCGCCTCATCCGCCATGCTCTCATTGGCCCTCAAGATTTCGGCTCGTTTTTCGGCGGTGAGGGGCGAAACCTGGCCGTTCTCGTCGATGTAGTCGCACAGCTCCAGCACGATGTCCGGCGCACCTTTAACGTAAGCCACATACGACGCCGTTTCCTGATCGTTCACCCGATGGATGGTGGTCATCCGCTTTCTCTCGGAGTCAAAGGGGACCTCCGCCACCCGGGGGTACCGGGTCTCTACTTCGTGTTTCCACAGGCCGGCTTTGGCGGCGGCCACCACCAGGGCGCCCTCGGTGGGGTCGCCCACCAGCCGCCAGGTACGCGGTGCGTCGGCTGCGGTCCCGCTGGTTTCCAGATAAGCGTCGTTACACAGCAGGCCCGCGCGCAGCAAGCGCCGCAGCGCCGGCGCCTGTTGAGGATCGACGGGCTGCCCGTTGCGGCGGAATTCTCCATCTGGCTCGTAGCCTTCGCCGCTAACGGATAGGAATTGACCAGCGGCGTAGATGCGCACGGCCATCATCTTATTTTGGGTCAGCGTGCCGGTCTTATCGGAGCAGATAGCTGTGGCGCTGCCCAGGGTCTCCACCGCTGGCAGGCGGCGGAGCAGGGCGTGCCGCCGGATCATCTCCTGCATCCCCAGGGCCAGACAGATGGTTACCACCGCGGGCAGTCCTTCGGGCACGGCGGCGATAGCCAGGCTGATGGCCGTCAGAAACATGTGCAAAAATCCCACCCCGTACAGCAGCCCGACCACGAAGACTACCCCACAGATCGCCAGACAGGCCCACCCCAGCCACTTGCCCAACTGATCCAGCTTGATCTGCAAGGGGGTCGGTTCTTCCTCGTAGGTTTGGATCATCTCGGCAATGAGGCCAAACTCAGTGCGCATCCCCGTAGATACTACTGCCCCTCGTCCCCGGCCGTAAGTAACCAGGGTGCCCATATAGGCGGTATTACGTCGGTCGCCCAGGGGGATCTCCCGGTCGAGGACGACGTCGGCCCTTTTCTCCACCGGGACAGATTCGCCGGTCAGGGCTGCTTCGTCTATGCGTAGATTCACACTTTCCACCAGGCGCAAGTCGGCCGGCACGTAATTGCCTGCTTCCAGAATGACTAGGTCGCCGGGCACCAGTTCACGGGCCGGAATAGTGGCGAAGCTCCCGTCACGGATGATCTGGGCGTGGGGCGCGGCCATCTTTTTCAACGCGGCCAGGGCTTCTTCGGCCTTGGACTCCTGGACCACGCCCAGTACGGCGTTGAGAACCACGATAGCCATAATGGCCCCGGCCTCGACGTACTCCCCCAAAAAGAAAGAAACGATGCTGGAAACCAGGAGAATGATGACCAGAAAATTGTTGAACTGCTCGAGGAACATCTGCCACAGCGGGGTGGGCGGCCGCTCGATAAGCTCGTTGGGGCCATACTTCTCCAGGCGGGCTTTGGCTTCCTCCGTGCTCAACCCCTGCAAAGAGGAGGTCTGCAAATTGTTGACCACAGACTCAACTGGTTGATCGTGCCACTTAGTTTTATCGCTCATAAAAAATTCAAGGTCTGGACATCCCCTCTCCTCATATCCCAGGCGGTCTGCCTGGAGGAAAGGTTGGATCGTCCGAGCATCTCCTTCCCGAAAGTGATTGCTGGTATTTTAAGGATAAACCAAAGAGACGATTTTGTCAATCTTGGCTCCATAAGGGGATAACCCCCATAGCGGTTAAAAGTTGCGCCTGCCGGCCCCCTGATCCGTTTAATCTGTTGACCGTTTGCCCTTACGCCGAAGTTGAAGTACAATAATAGTAGTGGCGAAGGGAACAGATTTTTGCGCTTGATCGGGGCGGAGCGAATGTAAACACCGCAACGAGGCTATCTCTTGAGGAGTAAAGAGAGGAGGCGGAAAATGGCTGAGAAATTAAATGGGGGGCGGAGTGCAGGTATCAAATACATCCTGTTGCTGGTCGCCATCATCGTAGCGGGCGCGGTGGTCAGTTACCTGTGGCCGAATATGGTGAATATAGCACTCTCGGCGGCCTTCCTGGGGGCCATAATGGTCACCATCGACTGGATTCTGAAAGAGAACAGGAAAAAAACCTTTTATGAAACTGTGGAGAGGGTGGGTGGGCCTATAAAAGATGGGCTTGATCCAAGTGACATCCTGGCCTGGGAATTTCAGTATGCCCGGACGACGGCCAGCGAGGCCCTGCAAGATCGACACACGATGATGAACTTCTACTTCATTATCGCCGGGGGGGTGATCTTGGGGGGCGGGCTGGTGAGTCTGTCCATGCCCAAAGTATTGGCCGGGGGGCCGATCAAGATCCCACCCTTCACCTACGTGGGCACCATTTTGCTGTGGCTGGTGTGTATTGTGGGCTGGCTCTATTTCTTGAAGCTCATCAGGCTGCGCCAGGCCTGGCGGGAGAGCGCCCGAGCCATGAACCAAATAAAGGACTTCTACCTCGAACACGCCACGCGCTTCTCCGCCGAGGAGCTGGTCCAGGCTTTCCGCTGGCGAACCGAGACCCTGCCCCCCCCAGAGAAAAGATGGACGGTTTTCTTCTATTCCGCCACCCTGATCGCTCTCCTCGACAGCGTCACTTTCGTGGCAGGGGGCGCGCTGCTCAATTTGTTCCCCCTCTTCCAAAAACGCATCGCCCCTTGGATCATCGCCTCTCTCGTCATTCTCGGTCTGACCATGTTTTTCTTTCACCTCGTGATGTACGATGAGTTTTTGCGAAAGGAAAAAGAGGAAGAGGAAAAGACAGAAATAGAAAGCGAAGGGGAAGCAGAAGAGCAAAAAGCGGAAGGGAAGTAGGAAACAGGCTTTGAAAGTCGAAATTATAAACGAGAGCCGGGAATACGACGGTTTCTTCAAGATCGATAAGGCCGTCCTGCGTCACGAGCGTTTCGACGGGACGATGAGCGAGGAGATGACCCGCCTGAACTTCGAGCGAGGCGATGCGGTGGCCGTGTTACTATACGACCAGGATGAACAAGCCGTGATCCTGATCGAACAGTTCCGCTATCCGGCCTACGTCAAAGGTGGGCCGGGCTGGATACTGGAGATTGTAGCCGGTATGCAGGATAAAGGCCGAGGAGCCATCACCGTGGCCCACACCGAGCTTTTAGAAGAGGTAGGATACAAGGTCGGGAAGTTGGAACCCATTGCCACCTTCTATACCAGCCCCGGCGGCTCGTCGGAGAGGATCCATCTCTACCTGGGCCGCGTTACCCCCAGGGCCAGGATAGCGGCCGGAGGAGGCGCCGCTGGAGAACACGAAGACATCAGGGCCATTAAAGTGCCCCTCAAAGAGGCGCTGACCATGATTGAGGGTGGTCAGATTTGCGATGCCAAGACCATCATTGCCCTGCAATGGCTCGCTCTGCACGGATAAGTGCCTGGTTTCCAGGTGCCTGGCACTTACAAAGTGCCAGGCACCTTACCTGCAATGGCTTGCTCTGCATGGATAAGTGCGCTGGTCAGATGTCCAACAAGGCCAGCAACTCTGTCAGATCGCTGATAACCGGGCAATCCCATTCGTCATCATCAGCCTGGCCGTCGTGGTCGATCAGAACGGCCTCTAATCCGGCCGCCCGTGCTCCGAGCACGTCGGCCTGGTAGCTATCGCCTACGTGCAGGGCTCGCTTCGGCGGCACCCCCAGACGCTCCAACGTCAGGCGAAAGATGCCGGGATGAGGCTTATTGCAACCGGCGTAGGCCGAGGCCATTATGACTTCAAAATCTTCGGCGATGCTAACCAGCTTACAGTAATCGATCAGGTTCCAACTCCAATTGGAGACGATGCCCAGCCGATAGGCTTGCTCTTGCAACATCTGGAGCACGGTTTTTACCTCCGGGTAGAGACGAATGGCGCCCGGCGCCTGGTAAAGGGCCTCCTTGCGGGCGCGCACAGTCCGCAAGACAGCCTCATCGTGGATGCCGAGCAGGGCCAGGGTGAGCCGTTCGTATTCCAACTGGGTGGCCCGGTCGCGCTCCTCGGTGGGCTCGAAGGTGGCAGTGGCCGCGTCCTTTAAGTACTCGTCAAACAACGTCTGCCTGGCGGCCCGTAGTCCATCGGCCTCGACCTGGACACCCGCTTCCTGGTAGGCTCGCAGTTCGAGGGCCCATATGGAGGGATAAAAGTACACCAGCGTATACCCCATGTCGAACAGGATAGCATCGTAGCGTCTTTTTGACATTATAATTTCTCCTTTTGGTTACGCTGAAACGTTTCGAGTCGGTATTATACTCTTTTTGTCAGCAATAGACAAGTTACAGGAGGTGTTGAGATGACGGAGAACATTCACTGGCTGGGCCACGACGCTTTCCGCCTCGAGGGAGAGCAGATCATCTACCTCGATCCCTGGAAGTTGCCCAAAGACGCGCCTAAAGCCGACCTGGTGCTTATCACCCACGAGCACCACGATCACTGCTCACCCCCCGATGTGGCCAGGGTGCAGAAAGACGATACCGTGGTGGTCACTATCGCGGCGGCGGCCCAAAAGCTCAAGGGGGAGGTCCGAACGGTCAAGCCGGGGGAAAGCCTGACGGTCAAAGGAGTGCCCATAGAAACCGTACCGGCCTACAACATCGACAAGACGTTTCATCCCAAAGCGGCCGGTCACGTGGGCTTCATCGTCACAGTGGGCGGTCAGCGCATCTACCACGCTGGAGACACCGACCTCATCCCCGAAATGGAGGATATCGAGACCGACATCGCCCTGTTACCGGTGAGCGGCACCTACGTCATGACCGCCGACGAGGCAGCCCAGGCCGCGGACAAAATCCAGCCCCAGGTGGCTATCCCCATGCACTACGGGGCCGGAGTGGCCGGTACGAAAAAAGATGCCGAACGCTTCCGGGACCTGTGTAGCGTGGAGGTGGTCATCCTGCCCCAGGAAAGCTGACTTTGACCGCTTGCTCTTCTTTACAAAGAATATAGCGCCGGTAGGCCCATTCCAATACTTCGTGAAGGGTAACATCGGTCAAGTCGTTGTCCTGAACATCAAAGCGCATCTTTACTTCAGGGACCACCCCAGGCTCGTAGAGATGAGGGATAAAGTAGGAAAAGTCCATGATTTCAAATCCAACGATTTCCTCGTGGTTATCCCAATCGTAGCAAATCTGAAATCCGTGGTCTGTAATACCCATCTGGGCGGGACGGTGAGGTAAGACGTTGAGCGATAAAATGTCCTTGTCAGGCAGGTAGCAAACATCTAACTGTTTTCTGGTTTCCATTACCCATCTCATTCCGCCGGAGGTAATTACCAAGTTCAGTATAGCATACTTGTCGAACCTGGTCAAAGATCGTTTCAGGTATACAGCGGCTTAAAATGATTTTACGCTAAAAGGAGTTCGTCTTGAAAACATTGATCACCGGCGGGGCCGGCTTCATCGGTAGCCACACCACCGCCGCCCTGCTCGCACGTGGCGACCAGGTGGTCTGCCTCGATAACTTCAACGACTATTACAGCCCGGCACGCAAGCGCAAGAACGTGGCCCCCTTCCTCGACCACCCGGCCTATAAGCTGTACGAAGCCGACATCCGGGCAGCCACCGCCCTGGAGAAGGTCTTTGACCAGGAGGAGATCGACAAGGTCATCCACATCGCCGCCATGGCCGGGGTGCGCTATTCTCTCCAGCACCCCGCCCTCTACGCCCAGGTGAACGTGGAGGGCACGGTCAACGTGCTGGAGTGTGCCTGCCGCCACCAGGTGGCCAACTTCGTGTTTGCTTCCTCCTCCTCGGTCTACGGAGCGCGGTCCAAAGCTCCCTTCAGGGAGGACGACCCGGTATCACAACCCATTTCCCCTTACGCCGCCACCAAACGGGCTGCCGAGCTTGTAACCTATACCTATCATCACCTCTACGGCCTGCGGTGTACCTCTTTGCGCTTCTTCACCGTTTATGGCCCTCGTGGCCGGCCGGATATGGCTCCTTATCTCTTCACCAAATGGATTTTCGAGGGTCGGGAGCTAACCAGGTTTGGCGACGGCAGTTCTCGCCGCGACTACACCTATATCGACGATATTGTGGCCGGAGTGATAGCGGCCCTGGACGCCGACCTGAGCTTCGAGATCATCAACCTGGGCAACTCCCAGACCATAACCCTGGGCGATTTCATTGCCGTGGTGGAAGAGGCGGTGGGGAAGAAAGCACGCATCGTCCAGGTGCCACCCCAGCCGGGCGACGTACCCCTCACCAGCGCCGACGTCGCCAAGGCCCGTCGTCTGCTGGGCTACGAACCCCGCACCGACATACGAGAGGGTATGGCCCGCTTCGTGGAGTGGTACAGACAGGAGATGATGGAAGGTTGACGCGCTCCACCCTGGTCACTCTGGCTGGAAAAGCGGGGTGCTCAGATAACGCTCGCCGGTATCGGGCAGGATGACCACGATCAGCTTGCCCTCGTTTTCGGGGCGTTTGGCCACCTCCAGGGCGGCGAAAGCGGCCGCGCCAGAACTGATGCCCACCAGCAACCCTTCCTCCAGGGCCAGACGGCGGGCGGTCTCAAAGGCTTGCTCGTTGGTCACCTGGAAGATTTCATCCAGGATGTCGGTATTCAGCACCTTTGGCACAAACCCGGCCCCGATGCCTTGAATCTTGTGTGGGCCGGGCTGGCCGCCGGACAGGACAGGGGAATCGGTCGGTTCCACGGCTATGGCCTGGCAAGAAGGTTTGCGAGACTTGATGACCTCGGCCACGCCGGTGATCGTGCCCCCGGTGCCTATGCCGGCCACCACGATGTCCACCTCACCGTCGGTATCGGCCCAGATCTCTTCGGCCGTAGTCTGGCGGTGTATCTCCGGATTGGCCTGGTTCTCGAACTGTTGGGGGGTGAAAGAGTGGGGTATTTCCTCGGCCAGTTCCCTCGCTTTCTTGATCGCGCCGGCCATACCTTCCGCTCCAGGCGTCAGCACCAGTTCCGCGCCATAGGCGGCCAGCAGGCTACGCCGCTCCACGCTCATGGTATCGGGCATGGTCAGGATCAGCCGGTACCCACGCGCCGCGGCTACGAAAGCCAAGCCCACCCCCGTGTTTCCGCTGGTCGGCTCGATGATGACCGTCTGCGGGCCGAGCAGGCCCGCCTGCTCGGCGGCCTCGATCATGCTCGCCCCGATGCGATCCTTGACGCTGCCGGCCGGGTTGAAGCGTTCCAGTTTGGCTACCACCTCAGCCACGGCCCCTTCGGTCAGGCGGTTCAACCTGACCAGGGGCGTATTCCCGATCAACTCGGTGATGTCATTTGCAATTTTTGCCATTTTCTGCTTCCTTATCAAATTTTCTTTGCCATCGCGCAAGAAGAAAATAAACCGCCTTGAGACCCAACGGCGGTTTTTGTCCCTCTCCTGCGCCGGATGAGGGGCTTATCTATCGTTCACACGCGCCCGGGGAGGCTCGAACTCCCAACATTCGGTTTCGTAGACCGCTCCTCTATCCAATTGAGGTACGGGCGCACGAGGCGGGGAGGCAGGGATTCGAACCCTGGGAGGAGCTATTAACCCCTCAACCGCTTAGCAGGCGGCCCCAATCGTCCACTCTGGCACCTCCCCGTAGGGCGAATGTACGTATATTTGGCGGAGGGAGAGGGATTCGAACCCCCGGTGAGTTGCCCCACAACGGTTTTCAAGACCGTCGCCATAGTCCACTCGGCCATCCCTCCCGACCGTAATGGCAGTTTACTCTCTCCGCCCTCTTCACTTACAGTATAGCAGAAAGCGACGATATTGTCAACAAGCAATGGGAATCTCGCCTTACACATAGAATTGTGCATACTTTTGGACTATTTTGGAAATTGTGTTATAATAAAGGCCACGTTGTAAATGATCAAAAGCGGTCACTGGCTAGACGGCCCGGGGAGGTTGTGTTATAATAAAAGTGACGGGGGAGGACCTGTGATAAAGCTAAAAGTCGAGGTTGAGCTACTGGAGGACGGGTGGAGATCATCTTAACGCACGAAAACGCAGATTTCGACGCTCTGGCTTCCTTATCAGGGGCGTCCAGGCTATATCCGGGGGCCGTGCCGGTGCTGCCCCATCGGATCAATCGCAACCTGCGCGACTTCCTGGCCCTCTACTGGGACGAGCTGCCTTTTATCCGGGCCGACGATCTGCCGCGCAAACCCATCGAGCACCTCATCCTGGTCGATACTCAGACCTTTTCGCCGCCCAAAGGCGTTCGGGCCGAGACTCAAGTGCACATCATCGACCACCATCCCCTGAGCCGGGAACTGGAGCCGCACATGACCTACTGCGGCGAGGAAGTAGGGGCCACCGCCACCCTGCTGGTGGAGAAGATAGGACAGAAGGAAATACCCATCTCCCTCATAGAAGCCACCCTGTTGCTGTTGGGCATTTACGAGGACACCGGCTCGTTGTCCTATCCCACCACCACCGTCCGCGACCTGCGTTGCGCCACCTGGCTTCTGGAACGGGGAGCCAGCCTGGAGGTGGTCAACAATTTCCTGCGTTATCCGCTGACCGATAAGCAGCAGCAGCTATACACTCAGTTGATCGAAAACATCCAGACCCACCAGTTTGCGGGCCAGTCGGTTATCATTGCCACCGCGGTGGTGGAAGATTACGTCGAAGAGATATCCACCCTGGCCCACAAATTGCGCGACCTGTACGATCCGGCCGCCCTTTTTCTGCTGGTCGATCTGGGCGATCACCTCCAGATGGTGGCCCGCAGCACCAGCCAGGCCATCGATGTGGGAGAGATAGCGGCCTGCTTCGAGGGGGGAGGACACGGCCAGGCTGCTGCGGCCCTGATCCGAGGCCCCAGCCTGATCGAGACCCAGGCCAGGCTGATCGAACTGCTGGAAATCATGGTCAGGCCCACCGTCACGGTGCGCCAGATCATGTCCTTCGGCGTCCATACCTTCCCTCCTGAGACCACCGTAGCCGAAGCCGAAGAAATGATGCGGCGCTACGGCCATGAGGGGTTTCCCGTGGTGGAAGGGGGGCGCATCGTGGGCGTCCTGACCCGGCGAGAGATCGACAAAGCCCTCCACCACCGCCTGGGGGGGGCTTCCATCAAGCTGTACATGCATAAGGGCGAGGTCAGCGTTTCGCCCGACGACCCGGTGGAACGGGTGCAGCAGATAATGATGGAGCATGGTCTGGGGCAGGTGCCGGTGGTAGATGATGGACGCGTCATCGGCATCGTGACCCGCACCGATCTGATCAAACTATGGAGCACTCCTCCCCCCAAATCGCGCAAGGTGGAGATAGCCCGGCTTATCGAAAGGGCGTTGCCTCGCCCCCTGTTGGATTTAATCCGGGAGATTGGGCGCACCGCCTCCGAGATGGGCTATGCTCTGTACTTTGTGGGCGGCTTTGTGCGTGATCTCCTGCTGGGTCTGCCTAACTTCGATATCGACCTGGTGGTAGAAGGAGACGCCATCGCCCTGGCCCACCGGCTGGCCGAGACCAGAGGTGGTCGGGTGCGCAGCCACCTCCGTTTTGGCACGGCCAAGTGGCTGTTGGCTGCTGAAGGGCAGGTGCCAGCCGACTGGCCGGAGGCCATCGACTTCGTCACCGCCCGCACCGAGTTCTATGGACATCCCACCGCTTTACCCGAGGTGGAGCGCAGTTCCATCAAGCAAGACCTCCACCGGCGCGATTTCACCATCAACACCCTGGCCATTCGCCTCGCCCCGGAACATTACGGCGAACTGCTGGATTTCTACGGCGGCGAGCAAGACCTGGCAGAGGGCCTGATCCGGGCGCTACACAGCCTGAGTTTCGTGGAGGACCCCACCCGGATATTGCGCGCCGCGCGCCTGGAGCAACGCCTGGGGTTTAAGATCGAGGAACGCACCGAGGAGTTGATCGCCAACGCCCTAGGGCTGCTGGACCGCATCTCCGGGGAGAGGATCCGCCATGAGTTGTACCTGATCTTCCAAGAAGAGGAGCCGGAAAAGTGCTTGCGTCGCCTGGATAAGCTGGAAGTGCTGGCCCAGATACATCCCAGTTTGCGCTGCAATGGGTGGTTAGAGGCCCGCTTCCGGCGTTTACGGGCTAACGTGGCCCAATGGGAGGAGAACAACTGGGCGGCCTCGACTCTCAGCAACAGCCAGTCCGAATCGAGCGCCTTGCATTCCGTGCCCGATGTTTCTCCCCAGCGCGACTGGGCCCTGTATTACATGGCCCTGCTGACTTTTCGCATGATCGCCGAGGAGTTAGAAACCCTCATCGTGCGCCTCAAAATCGCCCGTGACGATGCCACCCTGCTGCGCGAAGTCAACGCCTTGCGTGCGCTGACTCCCAGGCTGGCCAGGGATGAACTGCGCCCCAGCGATGTCTTTCGGCTGTTGAACCCTTATTCCGAACAGGCCATCTTTATCCTGTGGGTGGCCTCCGACTCGGCGTTGGTGCGGCGGCAACTGGCCCTCTACCATCGGGAACTGCGCCACGTCAGGCCCGAAATCGACGGCGATTATCTGAAGAGGATGGGCATCCCGCCAGGCCCCATCTACAGCCGCCTCTTTGGCGCCCTGCGCGACGCCCGCCTGGACGATGAGATCGCCACCCTGGAAGAGGAAGCCGCGCTGGTTAACAAGCTGCTACCTGAATTCACAAAGCAATTTAATTCATAATGAAGGAGCAAAGCACATGACTGAAGAATTCTGGCGAGAGGAAACTATTATCAGGGCTGCTAACTATTTCCTTGAGGGCCTCAATTGAGCGGAGGCCACGCTATTGGCTCTCGTGGAGAGCCAGGGGATTGAGAATGACGTCATCCCCCGCGTAGCCTCCGCTCTGGGCGGGGGGATGGGAGGGAGCCACGAGTTAGTTTGTGGCGTGCTTTCCGGGGGAGCGATGGCCGCTGGAGTGCTGCTGGGCAGGGACATGCCAGACGAAGAACGGCCAGAACAAGCCTATAACCTGACCGATGAACTGATACAGGGCTTCCGGCAGGAGTTTGGGACGGTTTTCTGTGATGAGTTGATCGGGGCAGAGATGGGGGTGGCGCCTGGCGATGAATGCTGGAGCGAAATATACAAAGCTAAAGAAATGCGCCAGACGTGTGT
The DNA here is from genome assembly GCA_964646625.1 of uncultured Anaerolineales bacterium. Taxonomy (GTDB): domain Bacteria; phylum Chloroflexota; class Anaerolineae; order CAZYHC01; family CAZYHC01; genus DAOULT01. The sequence continues at coordinate 23,381 of CAZYHC010000023.1, read as the reverse complement.
CCGGTTTGTGCGCTTTGTCGCTGGTCGCTGGTTCGATTTGTTCGAGGGAATGACAGAGGAGTGATAGACATGGGTAAGCTGGGACCGATGACGGTGGAAACCGTTCGAGGGGAGCCTATCGTGGTCGGCGACAAGGAGATCACGCCTGTAGCCAGGGTGATCTCCTACGTCAAAAAGGGCGGCACGATTGGAAGAGGGGTCAGCGGCAGTGGGGGCGGGTTGGTGGTCATCAAGCCCCTGGCCGTTCTGGAGACCACCTCCCGGGGCACGCGGCGCATCCCCATTCCAGACGTGACCGCGATAGCTATGAGCGGTATATTGTTAGCGGGCCTGGCTTTGACTATCATTTTCTGGCTGTCGAGTAAATCTCGTCGGCGGCCGATGGCTGGTAGGAGATTCAGTCCTCTTCCATAATTTGATCTATTAATTGTAGCAGTTGCAGAGGACTGAAGGGCTTGGTGAAGTAGTAGTCCGCTCCCACGGCCTTGCCCCGTTCTTTGTCTGTCTGTCGGCTCTTGACCGTCAGGATGACAACTATGATATCGGCCGTAGCTGGATCAGATTTCAGTTGCTTGCACACCTCGAAGCCGTCCATAACCGGCATCTGGATGTCCAGCAGCAATATTTTGGGCTGTTCTCGTCGCGCTACCTCCAGTGTTTCCTGTCCATCCCTGGCCTCGAGAATCTCGTAGTCTTCATCCCCCAGGGTAGCGCTCACCAGAAGGCGTAAAGCCCGCTCGTCGTCAGCGATTAGAATTTTCCTGGTCATCGTTTTGACCTCTCTCGGGACTGTACCTATATTCTACCATATTTTGCAATAGAAAGCCAATGTTTTTTTCCCTGCTGGTAGTGTTTCTTTTTGGCGACCTTACTTCCTCCCCAGGTTTGACAGCATGGGTAAAAAATTGTATCATGGAGCCAAAGTGCCCAGAGGATGAGTGCTCATGACACGTTTGATATTCATGGGGACGCCGGATTTTGCCCGGCCTATTCTGGAGAAACTGCTCGCCAGTTACCAGGTAGGGGCTGTCGTCACTCAGCCTGATCGACCGGCCGGCCGGGGACGTAAGATGACCGTCTCCCCGGTGAAAACCGTTGCTCTGGCCCACGAGCTGCCGGTGCTACAGCCAGCTAAGTTGCGTGATTTGCAGGTTGTGGCCCAACTGGCCGCTTTGACCCCCCAGGTCATCGTGGTCGCGGCCTACGGCCAGATACTACCCCGTGCGGTGCTGACCATTCCGGCCCGGGGCTGTCTCAACGTGCACGCCTCTTTGCTGCCCAGGCACAGGGGAGCAGCCCCCATTGCCGCCGCCCTCCTGGCCGGCGACCAGGTGACGGGGGTGACGATCATGCTTATGGATGAGGGCCTGGACACCGGCCCAATCCTGGCCCAGGCTGCATGTGACATCGCCCCGCAGGATACCACTGAATCGTTGAGCGGCAAGCTGGCCCTCCTGGGCGCTGACCTGCTATCCGAGACCCTGCCTGGCTGGTTAAAGGGAGAGATCGAGCCTCAACCGCAGGATGAGAGCCGGGCTACCTATAGTCCCATGATTTCCAAACGGGACGGCCTCCTGGACTGGACGCAACCGGCCCTGAGGCTCTGGCGACAGGTGCGGGCCTACCATCCCTGGCCCGGCGCTTATACCTATTGTCAAGGCAAACGCCTCAAGATACTCAGCGCCAGCCCCCTGCTGGATTGGGCGGGCGAAGAGAGGCCCGGCGCTGTGCTCTCCCTGCCCTCAGGGCTGGCCGTAGCCACCGCTGAAGGGGCGCTGCTCCTGGAGGAGGTGCAACTGGAGGGCAGGCGTTGTATGTCCGGGCCTGCTTTTGCCTGCGGGCGGAAGGATTTGCTCGCTTCCCGTCTGGGGGAATGACTAACTTGCCAAAACGTGAACTATCTGCTATACTATGTGTGGCATGGTAAACGGGGCGTAGCGCAGCCAGGTAGCGCACTTGAATGGGGTTCAAGTGGTCCGCGGTTCAAATCCGCGCGCCCCGACCTGGCCGTAACGGACGCGTAGAGAGGGGAGATGGGAGGGAGGCATTTCTCCTCCCTGGTATCTCTCCCCTCCCACAGACCAGATAGACCGGACAAACCTTCCAGGCTCTCCAGGCGCTAATCGCTTGCCAATCGATCCAGTACGGTGAGATAGCCCCGCTAATGTGGGGCTGTTCTTATTTATCCAGTTGCTTGGCTTGAAAAGCTCACTTAATCATGATATAATATGATTAGACCACTGAAGGCAGGAAGCAGATGGCTATCCTCGATGTAGCGTTTTCGGTAAACGGTGTTCCCATTCGTATGAAGGCTTCATATGGAAAAGCAAATCTTGAGTCCTGCGCTAATGCAAAATGTTTTTAAGATGGCTCCGCTGGTTAAAGAGTTCCCAACATCCAGGCTGTGGTTAGATTACGACCGCGAGGCAGACGTGCTCTATATCAGTCTGAAGCGGCCTCAGCAAGCCACCCATAGCGAGATGCTGGATGATGTGGGTATCCTGCTTAATTACCGTCAGGAAGAATTGGTGGGGATAACCATCTTAGAAGCGTCCAGGCGTTAGCCAAATTCCCGTCCTGTTCGGGTGCCTGACATTTCAACAACGAACGTTCGCTGTGCCAGGCATCTCGGTCATATTTTTCTGTGATGTGCATTCTTTGGGAGGTATACGAGTTGTAGTGAAAGTAAAATTGGCTTACGGTAAAGAAGGTTTGTGGGTAAATTTGCCTGACGAAAACGTCACTGTAGTGGAGCCCCGTTTCGTGAAGGGTCTGCCCGACGAGACGGGGGCCATCCGCGCCGCGCTCCGGGAGCCAATCGGCGCGGCGCCCCTCGGCCAGACGGTCAAAGCCGACGATACGGTGGTCATCGTCTTCAGCGACCTGACCCGGCCCATGCCCAACGAACGGGTGCTGCCCGTGCTTCTGGAGGAGCTTGCCCACGTGCCCAGGGAGAACATCACCCTTATCAACGCCCTGGGCACCCACCGCCGCAACACGGAGGAAGAGTTGATCGGCATGTTGGGGCGGGAGCTTGTGGAGAATTACCGCATCGTGCAACACGATGCCTGGGATAAAGATAACATGGTGTACCTGGGGTGCACCAGTTTTGGACACGAGACCTGGATCGACGGCAGCTACCTGAAGGCCAAGATCAAGATACTGACCGGCTTCATCGAGCCTCATTTCTTCGCCGGTTTCAGCGGCGGGCCCAAGGCGGTGTTGCCCGGCCTGGCCGGAGTGGAGGCCGTGCTGGGCAACCACGACGCCAAAATGATCGGCCACCCCAGGGCTACCTGGGGCGTGACCCACGGCAACCCCATCTGGGACGAGATGCGGGAGATGGCGGCCAAAACTGAGCCTACCTTCCTTCTCAACGTGACCATCAACAAAAACAAGCAGATCACAGGCGTCTTCGCCGGGGACATCTGGCTGGCCCACCAGGCCGGCACGGAATTCGCCAGGGAATCGGCCATGGCGCCTGTGCCGCATCCCTTCGATATCGTCATCACCACCAATTCCGGCTATCCCCTGGACCTCAATCTCTACCAGGCGGTTAAAGGCATGTCCGCGGCCGCCCAGGTGGTCAGGCAGGGGGGGAGCATCATCGCCGCCGCCGAATGCTGGGATGGCATCCCCGACCACGGCGAATACAAAAACATCCTCAAGATGGCCGATACCCCCCAACGACTTCTGGAGGTTATCAACGCCCCCGGCTTCCTGATGCAGGATCAATGGGAGGCCCAGGTGCAGGCCCTCATCCAGCTCAAGGCTGATGTTTACGTCAAGACCTCGTACCTGTCAGACCAGGAAATCCGGGAGGCGCTTCTGGAGCCTTGCCACCACATCGAGGAAACGCTGGCCCTGCTCTTGGAGAAATATGGCCCTGGGGCTACCATCTGCGTCCTTCCTGAAGGGCCGCAGACCATCCCTTACGTAGGGTGTTGAAGGAGAAATCCTATGTCAGTCCCAAAAGAAGAAAAGCTTGGGCTAGATCGCCTTATATTCTTCACTGACGCGGTGATCGCCATTGCTATCACGTTGCTGGTGCTTGAAATCAAGGTGCCAGAGATTGAAGCAGGATTAGTGAACGCCCAATTAACGCGCCAAGTATTGGCACTATGGCCAAAATACGTGGGTTATATCACCAGTTTTTTTGTGATCGGCATGTATTGGATATCCCATCATCGTTCCTTCTGTTACATTAAGAGTTACGACCATGTGCTGATTTATATCAATTTGCTGTTCCTGATGTTCATTGCTTTTGTGCCGTTCCCAACCGCTCTGCTTTTCACTTATCCCGCCAGGCTGATTTCGGTGACACTCTATGCCGGCACGATGGCTGTCATTGGACTGATGAAAGTTTGGCTATGGTGGTACGCCACTCACAATCACAGATTGGTGGAAAAGACTCTTGACCAGCGCATGGTCAAATCTTTCACCATGCGCCTGTTGGTTGCACCTGTCATCTTTCTGATTTCGATAGGTATTGCGCTCTTCAATGCCAGATTTGCTATGTACTCATGGGGGATGATCCTCCCAATGGTATTTTATTTCGTGTTCAGGCCCGTAGAAATCAGTCAGAAATGCATGGACTAAGGGGAGCGATAGGGTCATGTCTAAACTGAGGAATGACTACCCCAAGAGATGTGTGTTACTTTGTCTTTTGCTGGTCTCGATGATGGCCTGCGGTCCTACGCCCACTCCCGCACTTGTGCCGCCCACCTTCGAGCGGCCCACGGTGGTTTTCGGCACCGATACGCCCACCCCTCCGCCGCCCACCAATACGCCCGAAGCCGGCGTCCCACCCACCCCCACCGCTCCCGTTTACACCGGCACCATTACCCACACTGTCCAGGCCGGCGAAACCCTGCTGGTGATCGCCCAGATGTACGACGTCACGGTGGATGAGATCGTGGAGATCAACAACCTGGATAACCCTAACCTGCTGAGCGTGGGGCAGGTGCTCCTCATCCCGGTAAAGTAATAACTCCTCAAGCCCCAGGGAATACAGAGAAAGAGATCGTTTCTCTGTGTGCTCTGTGGCTAAGCAACGAACGTATCTTCTTGACTCTACCCCCATTGTAGTTTTCCGCGCGCCCAAAGTTGTAAGCCAGGAATTGGATCGGTACAATTGGTATGGATTGGAGCTATACAAAAAGGCGAAAAAGGGCTATAATAAGGGCATCAATACAGATTGGACGTATGTGGCCCGATGGACGTTTCTCTGGACAAAAACGACTCCGCTCCTCTCTACCTGCAAATCAAGAACGGCCTGAAAGAACGCATCGAAGCGGGAGCTTTGCCCCCCGACACCAGGCTGCCGCCCACCCGCAAAATGGCGGCCCAACTGGGGGTCAGTCGGATCACGGTGGTCAACGCCTACGCTGAACTGGAGGCCGAGGGTCTGATCCGCTCCCACGTAGGGCGGGGGACCTTTGTGGCCGGCCACGTCGCCGCCGGACCTGAAGAGGACGCGGCCGGGCAAAAAGGATGGCCCTGGCAAACCTCGCTGACCTACTCGCCGGAGGTGTCGGCCAACGCTATGGTGCGGGACATGTTGCGTCTGGCCCAGCAGCCGGGCGTCATTTCTTTTGCAATGGGCTGTCCGGCCACCGATTGTCTGCCGGTGACCGATTTCCGCCAGGCGGTGAACGCCGTCCTGCGTCGAGACGGGGCGGAGGCCCTCCAGTACGACGTGACCGAGGGCTATCATCCGCTGCGCCTGAGCATCGCCCAGTATCTTCTGGAGAGGGGCATCCACACCCGGCCGGAAAATATCCTGATCACCTCCGGTTCGCAACAAAGCCTGGCCCTGGTGGCGCAGGTGATGATCAGCGAAGGGGAGTACGTCATCACCGAAAGCCCCACCTACCTGGGAGCGATCGATGTCTGCGAAGCGCGGGGCGCCAGGATAGTGGGCATCCCCCTCGACGAAGCGGGCATGAAGGTGGAGATGGTGGAAAACGTCATCTTGCGGTATCGCCCCAGGCTCATCTACACCATGCCCACCTTCCACAATCCCACCGGGGTCTCTTTTACCGGAGAGCGCAGAAGCCAGTTGCTCACTGTGGCCCAACGCTATGGGATCACCATCGTGGAGGATGCCATCTACAACGAGCTACGTTACAATGGCAAAGAACAACCCTGCCTCAGAGCTATGGATGAGAGCGTGATCTACGTGGGTGGTTTCTCCAAGATTCTGCTGCCGGGCATTCGGGTTGGATACCTGGTGGCCTCGCCTGGCCTCTATGATAGGCTGGTCTCCGCCAAACAGACCGCCGACCTGCACACCTCTTCCCTTTCACAACGCGCCCTGGACAGGTATCTGCGGGATGGACGCCTGAGAGCCCATCTGAAAAAGGTGTGCCGCACCTACCACGAGCGCCGGGCGGCCATGATAGATAGTCTCACCAGGCACCTGCCGGATGGGGTCCACTGGTCTAACCCGGACGGCGGTTTCTACCTGTGGGTGACGCTGCCCCCCAACGTGTCGGCCTTCGAGCTTTACCTGGAAGCCATCAAGTACGGGGTAGGTTTCGCCATTGGTTCGGTCTTCTTCCCCGACAGGCGAGGGCACAACCATCTCCGTCTCAACTTCGCCGTCAACCCGCCGCCCGTGATCGAGGAAGGCATCCGGCGGCTGGGCAAAGCCTTGAAAGAGAGCCTGGCCCGACGCGGGGAGAAATATACCCTCACCCATCGGGAAGCAACCCCGGCTCTGGTGTGAACGGGCAGCAAGCAGGTAGCAGCCAGACTGCTCGCTCCAACCCCCGTCCTCGGGGGCATCCCAGGCGCGGGTGGGGGTCAAAACGCCCCCGGATAGGAGGTTATAGCATCATGCTACACGCTGTTTCTATTTCATTATCACGGCGAGAATTTCTCAGACTGGCCGGCCAGGGGATGGCGGCCATGGCGCTACTGGCCGGTTGTGCACGGCAGCCAGAACCCCCGACCGAGCAAGAGGTGAGCCTGGAGGTTAAAATCGGTCAGATGCTCATGATCGGGTTCCGTGGGCTTGAGGTGAACGATGAGCACCCCATCGTGCAGGATATACGGGATCGTCACCTGGGCGGGGTGGTGCTCTTCGATTACGACGTCCCCACCCAGACGCCGGTGCGCAACATCGAGTCCCCCGAACAGGTGAAGGCCCTGGTTCAGGCCTTGCAAGCCGTTTCGCCCACCCCCTTGTTGGTTGCCATCGACCAGGAAGGGGGCAAGATACGTCGGCTGAAGGAAAAATTTGGGTTCCCACCCACCGTTTCGGCCCAATATCTGGGCACGATGAATGACCTGGCCCTCACCCGCGAACACGCCGCGGCCATGGCCCAAACGCTGGCCCAACTGGGCATCAATCTGAATCTGGCCCCGGTGGTCGATCTCAACACCAACCCTGACAACCCCATCATCGGCCAGCTCGAACGCAGTTTCTCCGCCGACCCTGAGGTGGTGACCAACCAGGCCCTCGAGTTTATCAAAGCCCACCACGAACAAGGCGTGCTCTGCACCCTCAAGCATTTTCCCGGCCACGGCAGTTCTACCGGCGATTCGCACCTGGGGTTGGTTGACGTTACCGACACCTGGGCGCGCACTGAACTGGAACCTTACGCCAACCTCATCGAGGCGAAAGAGGCCGATGCCATCATGACGGCGCACGTGTTCAACACCGACCTGGATCCCGATTACCCCGCCACCCTCTCAAAGTCCACCATCACCGGCATCCTGCGGGAAGAACTGCACTACGATGGGGTGGTGATTTCTGACGATATGCAGATGGGGGCTATTGCCGACCACTATGGCTTCGAAACGGCCATCCAGGCCACGATTGAAGCTGGAGTGGACATCATCGCTATCGCCAACAACTCGGTGTACGAGGAAGATATCGCCGCCCGCACAGCCAGTCTCATTAAGCAGTTGGTACAAGATGGCACAATCGGCGAGGAGCGCATCGACGAATCGTACCAGAGAATCCGGCAACTCAAGAACAGGCTGTAACTGTCGTGCGATCACCAGATAATGTGCCCTGGTTGTAGTAGCGATTTCAATCGTTGTCCCCGCGGTGGAACGACTGAAGTCGTCACTACAAAGCCGAAAGTTTTTCTAAACATCTATAGAAGGATTATATATGGAGGTCAAAAAAATGGAGAAGGAAACAGGAACAACAACCGTAAAACGTGGTCTGGCCCAGATGTTGAAGGGGGGCGTCATCATGGACGTGGTGACGCCGGAGCACGCCTGCATCGCGGAGGAGGCCGGCGCCTGCGCGGTCATGGCCCTGGAACGGGTGCCCGCCGACATCCGCGCCCACGGAGGGGTGGCCCGCATGAGCGATCCGGAGCTGATCGTGCAGATCATGGAGGCCGTCACCATCCCGGTCATGGCTAAATGTCGCATCGGGCATTTTGTCGAAGCCCAGGTTTTGGAGGCCCTGGGCGTGGACTACATCGACGAGTCGGAGGTCCTGACCCCGGCCGACGAGGAACACCACGTCAACAAGCATCTGTTCAAGGTGCCCTTCGTGTGCGGGTGCCGCAACCTGGGCGAAGCCCTGCGACGCATCGGCGAAGGGGCGGCCATGATCCGCACCAAGGGCGAGGCGGGCACGGGCAACGTGGTGGAAGCGGTGCGCCACGCCAGGGCGGTCATGGGCGAAATTCGCCGCCTGCAAAACATGGCCCCGGAGGAGCTCATGACGGCGGCCAAAGAAATGGGCGCGCCCTACGAGCTGGTGGTCGAGGTGGCGGAGCTGGGTCGTCTGCCGGTGGTGAATTTCGCGGCGGGCGGGATCGCCACCCCTGCCGACGCCGCGTTGATGATGCAACTGGGCGTGGATGGCGTCTTTGTGGGCTCCGGCATCTTCAAGTCCAGCGACCCGCCTCGCCGGGCCAAAGCCATCGTGGAGGCCACCACCCACTACCACGACCCGGCCATCATCGCCGAGGTCTCCAGGGGGCTGGGCCAGGCCATGCCCGGCCTGGAGATCGGCCAGATCCCCGAAATGGAACTCATGGCCGGACGGGGCTGGTGAGAGCAGCCACAGAGTACGCAGAGTTCACAGAGGAAAAACCTCTTTCTCTGAGTTCTCTGTGGCTCCACCTGTTTTGGAGCGAAAGGGTAGAGAGGAGCGATTACATGGCTAAAATCGGCGTTCTGGCCTTGCAGGGCGCGTTCATTGAACACGTCAAGATGTTACGCCGCCTGGGCGCGGAAGCCTGCGAGGTGCGTCTGCCGCAGGAGTTAGAGGCCCTGGACGGCCTGATCATCCCCGGCGGCGAAAGCACCACCATCGGCAAATTGGCCGTGCAGTACGGCCTGGTGGAGCCCCTGCGAGACGTGGCCCAATCCGGGCTACCCCTGTGGGGCACCTGCGCGGGCATGATCCTCCTGGCCCGGGACATCGGGGGCCTGGATCAGCCCCTCATCGGCGTCATGGATATCAAAGTGGAGCGCAATGCCTTCGGGCGCCAGATAGATAGCTTCGAGGCGGACATTGACGTGCCTGCTCTCAATTCCTGGCAGCCAAACGGCACCGCATTTCGGGCCATCTTCATCCGTGCTCCGCTCATCCAGGCGGTGGGCCAGGGGGTGGAGGTTCTGGCCAGGCTGGAGGATAGCACCATCGTCGCCGCCCGCCAGAATAACCTGCTGGTGACGGCCTTCCATCCAGAGTTGACCGCCGATCTCCGCTTTCACCGTTACTTCCTGTCCATGATCTGAGATTTTTAGCCACAGAGGACACAGAGATAAATTTCTGATAAAAATCTCTGTGGCTTTATTTTATGATATTGGAGGAGAGTGATGCGTACCTATGACATTCCTCTGGTACCGGGGCCAACCTCGGTACCGCCCTCGGTACTGGCCGCCTATAACTTTGACTACGGATCGGGCGACCTGGAGGAGGACTTTTACCTTCTGTACGAGGAGGTGCAGGAGAAACTGAGGCAGATCATGGGCACGGCCCACCAGGTGGTCATCATGTCCGGCGAGGCCATGGTCGTCCTATGGGGGGCGCTTAAAAGTTGCCTGGCGCCGGGCGACACGGTGGTAGCCATCGGCACGGGCGTTTTCGGGTACGGCATCGGGGATATGGCTCGCTCCTTGACCGACCGGGTTTACACCGTCGAGTTCGACTACGACCAGGTGGCCGAGGTGGAAAAGGTGGAGCAGGCCATCGTCGCACACCACCCCAAAATGGTAACGGCCGTTCACTGCGAAACTCCCTCGGGGACCCTGAATCCTGTGGCCGAGATCGGGCGGCTGGTGGCCCGGCACGAAGTGCCGCTTTTCTACGTGGACGCCGTATCCAGCGCGGCGGGCGCCCCGCTGCTGACCGACGAATGGCGCATCGATCTCTGTCTGGTGGGCAGCCAGAAATGTCTCTCCGCCCTGCCGGACCTGGGCATCCTGTCCGTCAGCGAACGAGCCTGGGAAAGCGTGGAGGCGGTGCAATACCAGGGCTACGATGCCCTGGCCCCCTGGCGGACGGCTCTGGCGGACCGCTGGTTTCCCTATACCCCTAACTGGCAGGCCCTCGCCGCCCTGGGCGCGGCCTGTGACCTGGTTCTGAACGCGGGCCTGCCAGCCGTCATCGAGCGCCATGCCGCAACAGCCCGATACTGCCGGGAGCGAGTGCTGAGCATGGGCCTGGAACTCTACCCCCAACGCGAGGAGGACTGTTCTCCTACGGTGACGGCCGTTAAGGTCCCGGCAAGCATCGGCTGGGAGGAACTGGACCGGCGCTTGCGGGCGGAGGGCATGGTAGCAGGTGGCTCTCTGGGGCCGCTGGCCGGTAAGGTCTTCCGCATCGGGCACATGGGCATCCAGGCTGACATGGAACTGCTGGAGAGAGGCTTGGACGTTCTGGAATGGGTCGTGAGGCAGGGTTAGGGCCTGGCAACCGAGTTCACGCGAAATGGGGCGGACCTCTCTCCTGTTCAGCCAGGAGGGCCGTCCCGTTATTTTTCATCTTCTATGGCTCTAACGATCCTGTCCAGGTGGTTGAAATCTACCCGCGAGGTCAGATCGAGGCTGAGAGGCGAGACAGATACTACTCTCTGCTGTGTCAGAGCAGCCACGTCCGAATCAGGCTCCAGGGTCTCCAGGTCGATTCGTACCTCGTAGTCCAGGGGGCATTTGTCGGTCAGATGGGTACGACCGCTCCTGATCGGATAGTAGTACCTCTGGCGCGACACCCGCGTCAAACGCCAGGGCGTCTCTTCGGTAGCCTCGCAGGGCACCTCGATCTTGAGCACGTCCACGTCAGGGGGCAGAGGAGCCGCCAGGAGACGACGGGCAAACAGACGGGTAAAGTAGATGGCCGCCCTCAAGTCGATGTCCTCAGAAGGGTTATAGTGATATTCCTTGCCTGCCTCCAGGGAAACGGCCAGCGCAGGCAGGCCAATAGCGGCGGCCTCCAGGGCGGCGCCCACCGTGCCCGAAGCGGTAACCCCTGAACCTACATTTTCTCCGTAGTTGATGCCAGCCACGACCAGAGCCGGCCGACGAGAAGCCAGTTCTACAACGCCATATTGCACCGCCTGAGCCGGCGAACCCCTGACGGAATAGGCCGCCAGCCGCACCCCGTCCAGCCTGACGTCCTCTTCTATTATAATGCCGTCTTGAGTGTTGGGCAGGCTGCGGCCGGCCCCTGTCTGCTGCTCTTTAGGGGCTACCACCAGGCTCTCGCCCAGGTCATGCACGGCCCGCACCGCGCCCATCAGTCCCGGCGAATCAATGCCATCGTCGTTTGTGATTAGAATCAAAGGTACGTTCTCGCTTGTCATTTGAATACCTCCAGAGAGGTCTTAATTATACCAGATTTTTGCTTTACACGCACCTTCGCCGAGGTCAAGTCTCCTTTACGATTGGTCCCAAATATGCTATAATTATTTTGGGGGTTGAGATACTCTTGACCTGCAAGTGACCAATTCCCTATGTGGCTTTATGTCCGCCTTTTCCCTTTCTGAGAGGGTTGCATCGTGATTTATACACTCTCGATGCCGGTAATCTATTCTTTAGAGTTATGTGCCCGGTGCAACAACCGTTGTCCTGGCTGTAGCAACGTGTTTATACCGCGAGACCAAAACTCCGAGCCGCTGTCTCTGGAAGGCTGGCAATCTATACTCACTGCCATTCAACCCTACTCCGAACGCCTCAAGTTGACCGGGGGTGAACCCACTTTACACCCTCAGTTTGAAGAAATCGTGAGTTTTATCGGGGAGTTGGATATCTCCTTCACAGTTTTTTCCAATGGCCGTTGGCCTCATCCCGAACGGATAATCCGCCTTCTGAGCACTATACCACAATTCAAAGGTCTTCTCGTTTCCTTGCATGGGGCAACAGCGGAAGCTCATGAGGCTTTTGCAATGGTGCCAGGCTCTTTTGACGAGACGGTCGAGAATATTCGGCGGGCGACCAGGGTTGGACTGATCGTAACTATCAGCACCGTGCTCACTCAACACAATTTCCGTCAGGTAGCCGAAATTGCTCAATTTTCCCAAAACCTGGGCGCACATCATACTGTCTTCAATCGTTATTTAGGGGTCAAGGTGCCAGGCATTGATTTGCCGGAAGCTGGATTAAGAGAAGTGGCCCGAACTATAGATAAGCTCCAGAATGAGGGGATAAAGGTCAAATTCGGCAATTGCATTCCTCAATGCTTTGTCCGTTCCTCTTCAAGGGGCTGTCTAGCCGGGGTGGCTTATTGCACGATTGATCCTTGGGGTAATATGCGGCCTTGTAATCATGCTCCTTTGATATGCGGCAACTTATTGGAACAGCCGATAGAAGAGGCCTGGCACTCGAAGGAGATGCAGCAATGGAGGGAGATGATCCCTGAACAATGCCGGTCCTGCATAGCCTTCTCACGTTGTCATGGCGGTTGTCGCGCGGTGGCTATAAAGTTGGGTTTGGAGGAAGACCCGTTGATAAAAGGATCGCTGTCGATGGCGGAGTGCCCACCTTTAGAGCAAATCGCTCTCTACGAGGGCTTGCGCCCTTATGGGAACTATAACCTTAGAGTAGAGGATTTCGGCTACGTTCTGATGCGAGGCAGTCACGTTGTACCGATACCCTTCGAATATAAAGCTATTTTGGATATGTGCGATGGTCAGACGACTCTTAAGACGATTGAGAGCAGATTTGGGCAGCAAGGTCTGACCTTAGTGGCCTCTTTATATCGACAGGGAGTGATGGACTTTAAAGATTGAGTTTCATGAAGGTCTGGCAACGGATGTCACCTGACAAACTGCAGAGTCATTTGCGCCGAGATGCACTAAAAGATTAGAGGTAGCACGATGGTCGAAGAACCGTCCAGGCTTAGCCAACGAGAGACTCTCCGACGATGGCTGAAAAGCCACCACTTCGTCGCTCATCCTTTCGCCGAAAGTGAGGGTGGTAGAGAGGAGCGCTTGCCAGAGTATTATGTGGACAATGTTCATTACGATGAGCTAGTAGGGCAGGCTGTCAAGCCTCAGGCAACCTTCCTTTTCACGGCCAGAGGGTGTGGTAAGAGCGCCAATCGGGTCATGGTTGAGAATGCTTGTCGCCCCAAAAAGAAAGACAGCGATATCTTAGCTGTTTCCTATACCGACTTCAGTCGCCCGCTGGAGCGTTTTGCTAGGGACTTATCAAAAGTTACGGTGCGTGATCATATCGCTGAGATTCTGAGAAGCGGAGTCGAGGCTCTGCTTCAATCTTTTAAACAGTGGCCAGATTTATTCCAAAGCCTTCCTTCGGATGTAAAGGCCGTTTACAAGTGGTTTGGACTTAACTACGGAGGAGGACTTTTAAAACCTAAAAACATGATTGGTTGCCTGCGAGAAGCAGGAGCACTGCCTCTTACCTTCGATGTGCCTGAGTTGACTATTGCCATTGTGCGGTATCGTCTTAATGAATCCATGAGGGACATCCTCGTCATAGATAGCCCTTTGATACAAATGTTGATCACTTTAGCGGATACGGAGCCTTTGGGGCCGGATATTGATGAGATGTCTTCCCTGGACATATTAAACGAGTTCGTGGAGTTGGCCCGAGCCACAGGAGTCGAGGCCGTTTACATTCTGATCGACCGGGTGGACGAGTTTACCGAACTGGCAGCCAATCCGACAACCACCGTCTCCTTTTTGAGACCGCTCATCACCAGCCCCCCCCTCCTTGAATTGCCGCATTTGGCTTGGAAATTTTTTCTGCCTATCGAGCTAAAAACGTATTTCGAGGACGAGGAAGAGCCAGCCATCCACTTAGACCGTCTGAATTGCCCGGAGGTGGTGTGGACGGAAGACGACCTATTGCAGATGTTACGTAACCGTCTTGACGCCTTCAGCGAGGGGCAGTACGATAGTTTGGCTGCTCTCTGCTCTCCTGAACTGCAAGGAATAGACAGGATTCTGGTGAGATGGGCGGCCGGTTCGCCACGAAATCTGTTGCATCTAGGCAAACAGCTTTTCGATGCTCACTGCCGTCGCCACAGAGGGGAAAAACATGGAGGGAAAGAGGAGGATTTGAACATCACTGCCAAGGACTTGCAGTTGGCTCTGGAGGAGTTTTCCGTCCCTCCTCTCCGAATAGATAAGGCCAAAGGCCAGGTGTCCATTGGAGAAAGAGAGATCGATTTAAGCCCTCTGGAGTATAACGTCCTTGTTTACCTCTATGAAGGTGACGGAGTCCCCCGTAACAAAGACGCCATTTCCGATCAAGTCTATACTGATGGGGCAACCGATGAAGCCATCGACCAGCTGATCCATCGGATGCGTAAAAAGATCGAGCCAATTCCCAAAAAGCCCATCTACCTGATCACGGAGCGGGGATTAGGCTATCGTTTAGCTAACACAGGTTAACGTTCGTCAGCTAATGTTAAGTTCCCTAATGGTGATGTAAGGTTTGGACCTCTGATCGTAAGCTGATTGTAAGTTTCTGTTAACTTTCTATCAGAGTGTTGTCAGGAAATGTCAATTATAATTGAGATAGAGGAGAAGCGACCCCTTTAATGGATGCTAGGTAACACTCTATCTGTAGGAGGAGGTTGAGTTCCGTGGGCATTTGATTAAAGGGAGCAACGGTTATGTCGAATCAAGATGCTGTTAGATTAAAATGGTTTCTGAGGCATTGGCGTGTCCCGATACATTAGGGAATGATCTATCTTGCGCCACCATCGCGAGATAGGTTATTCCCTTTTTGTGTTTTGTACGGGACAGCGGAAGCCTATCTCGCAGACAACGCTTTCTGGCCTAAGCTATCCCGTCCCTCCTCAAATGGCAAGGGACGGTTTTTGTTTGAAGATTGCGCCGTAAGAATTTAACAGATGGCAACACCCCCAAATTCGGATCCAGTCCAGGAATGGTTAAACACAGTAGGATTTGTTTACCATCCTTTCATAGGGGCCTCAGCAGAATGGGATGAGCATCTTGAGGAGCACTTCATCCAACATCCTGGGTTCGACATGATTCAAGGGCCGTATTCGGTGGCCCTTTTTGCCTCACCAGGAGGTGGTAAAACAAGCAACCGTTGGATGCTGGAAAGACGTTGCCTGAAAAGACACTGCAAAGAGGACATTTTTCTGATCAGGTACACAGATTTTAGCGAATTAGTCAGGGCTCTCTCTTCGATATCATTAAAAGCTCATTTAGAGTGTATATTGTGTTGTGCAACATCGGAATTATTTGATTTCTTTGTAAGGCATCCTAATTTGTTTCTCAGATTGTCCAATGATGATCAAGATCTCTTTGGCTTTTATCTCACGCACTATCCATCAGGTGAAAAATGGGATTATCGTCTCAAAAGGGCTATGAGTGAGAAAGGGATATCCCCAAGTAAAACTGAGACATCCGAACAAGAGGATTTCATAGCGAAAGCAACAGCTCAAATTTTCCTCAGCTATGCCCGAGAGGATGAGGAAGAGGTGGAGAGACTTTACCAAAAATTGTCCGAGGCTGGGTTCAAACCCTGGGTGGACACAAAAGACATCCTCCCAGGAGAAATATGGCAAACCAGTATCCAGAAAGCTATCCGGCGCTCTGATTTCTTCCTGGTGTGTCTGTCGGCCAAATCGGCCAAAAGAGGTTGGATTCAGAGGGAAATTAAACAGGCTCTGAATATTTGGCAGGAAAAGTTGGATAGCGATATCTATCTGATTCCGGTACGGCTGGAAGATTGCCCGGCACCGGAAAGACTGAGTAAGTTCCAGTGGGTGGACTTGTTTGAAAAGGATGATTGGACACGGTTAGTGAAAGCTATCCAGGTAGGGATGGAACGTCGGGCGGGAGAGGAACCCAAACCTGAGGACGAGCCTGAACCGGGTGAGGAGAAGGAGGGGATGCCTGAGTCTCTGAAAGGTCATCCCCTTCTCAAGTTTGCCAGAGTTGTGGCACGAATGGAATTACATCCGCCTTCCGTCTTTGCGGATGGTGCTTCCGATTTACTGAAACTGAAATGCTTCAGTCGTATCACAAAGGCTCTTAATTTCAAGGCCATTTTCATCCTCGTTGATGGGGTAGATGGCTATCCGGAGACCAAATCGCTCCAGGGCATCGAGGATCTTCTTAAACATCTTTTTGGGACTCTTAGCCTTGTATCTATGCCTGATATATATTTTAAATTTTTTCTGCCTTTGGAAGTGGAGGATCGATTGATAAAGCACCGTGGTGTAGAGACGGGACGCATTAGAGTGTCTAAATTCACCTGGACTGAAGAGGAACTGCTCGAGCTTTTGCGCTTGAGGTTGGAAATGGCCAGTGAGGGGAAATTTGATAGTTTGATGGCGATCACCGAGTATCCTTTCAATCAAAAAATAGATAAAGCATTAGTCAGAGTTGCTGCGGGCTCTCCTAGAAACCTACTCTTATTGGGAGAGGAAATCATCCGGGTTCACGCACGTAGTTAAAGACCTATGGCTTTGTTTACTATGAATGAAAAAGATATCTTTCTGACAGAGCAAGATTTGATCAAGGCTTTGAGTAATCTTGAACATATGCCTATATCCACTCCTTCCCGCGAAAGAAGGTCAGAAGTGACAGATCAACCGACGTTGCAATTCGCCCTACCTGTTCTGATAGAGGCGACCAAGTTCCTGTTCGATGAAGCTGGTAAGCTCCTGGATCATTGGCGGGAGCATAAGGGTGAAGGAAGCAAGCCCAGGGACATTAAAGTCTCTGAGCAGGCTGATGCCCCTGTTGTATGGCTGGATGATGTTGAGTTAGCCATCAACGCCGATAAACTTCTGTTGATGCAAGATAGCCTTGAAACTTCATTAAATATCATCCGCAAAAAGACCAGAATGCTTAACGCATATCGTCGTCAGTTAGCTGACCCTATCATCAGTCCCGCAGATAAAGCGCGTCTTGAAGCAACTATTCCTGATTTGGAAAGAGAAATAGAGGTGGAGAGCGGGCGGTTGAAAAAGTTACTGGATGGTCTATATGTATCTGCTCAGTGAGCCAAGAGGCATCAGTCAGGTCAGGGCCATAAAATAAAATAGCTTGCAGTGGTTGGAGAGGACTTATCATGGACACATCACCTGCCCAAAATCAGAGAGAACCCGAGCGTTACGGATTCAGACCTTACAAAGTCGAAGAGTTCGCCAATCGAGCCGAGGAGTTGAATCTGATTGAGAAGAGGGTCAGGGCTATTCAACGAGAGGAAGTCGTTTCTACACCTATATTGAATTTTTATGGTGTTATAGGATTGGGCAAGTCCTGGTTGGTAAATGAAATACTCTCTATATATAAAAAGGATAAAGGAAGCGTAAGCGCCCTCGTGGATTTTAGTAGCGATCCCAAGCCTGGCTGCCTGCAGCCAGGCTTTGATGTGTTGGCTGCTCTGGTTGAGAGTATGGCAGAGCAAATGGCGTCAAGGGGCGGGGAACTGCATAGAGAGTGGGAAGCCCTTAGACAGGCTATTTCTGGTGACGAGCGCCGACCGGAGGTGGTCGAGACCTTCGTCGATTTTATCAGGCGATTGACAGATCATGTCTCGCCTGTTCTTATTTTTGATACCACCGAACAAGCCGGTGACGATCTCTTCTACTGGTTGGAAGAGCAGGTGATAGAACGCGTCGTGCGTAGTGATAAAGTGGTAGCCATTTTTGCCGGCAGGGACCGTTTACGCTGGAAAAAGTTTGAAGTCCGCCGTCGGGTAGAGGCCGTGGAGCTGCAACCCTTTAACTGGCAACAGACACAGGAGCAATTGCAAAAGATACAACAGGAATCCCTCGATAGACGACGAATATATGAGCAGTTGAAAGCCTATCCCGAAGACGTTCTTGAAGCTATATTACGTTTCTCCGCCGGTCATCCTCTGACCAGCAGGGAAGTGTTGGAAGAACTCATCGACATCGGCCAGCAGCAAGAAAAGGAGATTATTGATAAGGATACCCTGAAGGAGATTCTAAGGCGGATAAATGGCACCGTGGACAGGATCATTGATGGTGTGATTCTGAAAGAAGTGAAGGCGACAGACCTTAAAACATACCTGGATAATGTTTGCATCCTGCGTAAGTTCAATGCCAGTCCCTTACGTTTTTTCCTGACCCGCTTTGAAGACGAAAGCTACGAAACAAAAGCGGACCGTTTTTACTTGGATTTGATCGCTAAGATGGTAGAGACAACGCTGGTCAGATGGAGTTCAGCCCATAGAGGATACATCCTGGACCCTACAGTGCGCAAGATGATGGCCAACGTCCTGCGGGAAAACGAGACAGGAGAATATATCAAGCGTCACAACACAGCCATCGAGCTATATGACGACTGGATAAAGAACTTTCCAGAGAGCGCTACCAGCTTTATCATAGAGAAGCTTTTCCATCTGGCTAGTGTAACGCTCGTCCAGGGGCAGGAAAAGGAACTGGGCGGGAAGTTGCAGGAAGAATTAAAAAAGGTGTTGAAAGAAGATTCTTTGGATATTGACGAGGTGCTTAGCTTATACGAGGAATTGAGAGGAGATGAAGAGCTGCGGGAATTGATTGGCGGAAAAATTTTTACTTCCCTGGTTAATCAGGTAGATATATTTTCGGGAAAGTTAGAGAGTATTGGAGGTTAGAATTGATGATGAGAAATAATATGAAACAGAAAAAGCACTACCCGATCATGAAGTCCGCGCCTTGGTTCTCGCTCTTCCTTCCTGAGACGAACGAACAGACACCCGATCTTATAGTCCAGCTTGTGCCGGAGCGGACAGAACGGCCTGACCCGCTTCGCCACGATGACGGCTGTGACTATGATTGCGCGTGCGAGTGATCGAATAAGAAAATAGAACTTCTCATTTCAAGGAATAGCTAAATCTTTTGGTATTCCTAAAGTGTCTTCTATTGCCTCAAATATTTTTCTGTATCTCTGGACTCGATATTGCTTCAAAATATCCCACGCATAATCTCTTACCTCTCTCAAATCCTTATACTTCAACACCTTAAACTTGTCGTAGACGTGTCCGATAGTATATTCCAGAGCCGTTTTGTCCTCTTTAGCTCTGTGCTCGAAGTAAGCACCTGCTATCATATAATGCTTCGCGGCTTCTTTATACTCACCCTGTGCATAAGCCATAGCCCCTCGTAACAGATGGCCCTTGCCCAGGGCACCCCAGAACCCAGCAACAGGTTCAGGGATATCTGCTATCCCTTTCCCTGGCAGGATTTTGTGGTCATCTGGAATGATGCTGTCGAGTTCTGCAAGCACTTCCTTCGCTTCTGTGAAGTCCTCCCGCCACACATGAACTTCTGCCAAATCTTCGAGGAAATCCGCTCTGTCTGCGAGCATATCCGCCGGGGTTAATTCGATGGCCAGGAGAATATTCTCTTCAGCCTTGTCTACAAACGACCTTGCTTCCTTCCTCCTACCTTTTAACATAGTGCCCCAATCGCGGTAAAGGCAGCCCAATTCGTCATACGCCTCTATCAGGCGTGGGGTTTCTTCCCGTTCGGTAAAGATAGTGATGCTTCTCTTCAAGCATTCCTCTCCTTGTTTGAAAGCATTTTCTGCCTCTGCCAAATCATCTGTGGATGCCCCAAACCTGCGGAAGGTTTGCCCCAAAGCGTTGCAGGCCAGACCGATGCCTCGCCTATCATTCTGCTTCTCGAAGAGTTTTAGAGCGTTCGCGCAATGTTTCTGCGCTTCGCGGGGTCGATTTTCCTTCAAACAGATCAGCCCCAGAGTATTTTGGCTGAGGCCGATGAAGTATTCGTGCCCTATCTCCTCTCTCATTTCTAATCCATGCTCACAGAATCTCCTGGCTCTTCTCAGCTCCCCGAGTTCACTGTAAACAAAGGAGATATCGTTGAGAGTAGCAGCCCACCCGGATCGTAATCCAGCTTCTCTACGATAGGAGATGCTTCTCGAATAGGCATCTATAGCTTCCCGGTACTTTTCGAAACGAGCGTGAGTGTAGCCAATATAGTGGTAGGCTTCCGCCAGGATATGTGCTTTCTTCCGGCTTTCATAATCATTATTATTGTTGTTATCTTTCATTCCTCGTCACCTTCCTTAAACTTTTTAGCAGGTTGATAGCGGTCTTCAGCTTCCTGACCGCCTCTTCCACACCTACCCCAATAGCAACTCGATGGCGGCCTTCAACGCCCTGACTGCCTCTTCCACATCCCCTTCAACTTCTAGCAGGTTGATAGCGGTCTTCAGCGTCCCAACCACCTCTTCCATACCCTCCTCAACTTCTAGCAGGTTGATAGCGGTCTTCAGCTTCCCGATTCTCTCTTCCAGACTCGCCTTACCTTCGAACAGGTTGATAGCGTCCTTCAGCGTCCCAAGCGTCTCTTCTATATCTAACTCGCCTTCGGACGGGTTAATAGTGGCCCTCAGCGTCCTGACCGTCTCTTCACTAACGAGCAGGTTGATGGCGTCCTTCAGTGTCCCGACCGTCTCATCCATGTCAGCGCGGCCCAGTAAAGCCATAGCTTTCCCTTTGACGGTGAGCAACTCGGTCTCGAAAAGCACCTCTTTGGTGGCGAACAAAGACGCATCGCTGGCTTGAATGTCCTCAATGATTCGCAAAGCTCTCTCATACTCTAAGCGGGCTATGTAGCGTTTGACCCATCTCACGGCGCAGTCTTTATCAACGCTATCTTTGGGCAATCCGTGCATTTTCGCCCGCTTCTCATTCACGGGATGCCTGAAAAAGCGCAATATTTCATCACGCAGACGCATATCGTAGTTGAATTCGTGGCCGTCGATTGCTTCGTCATCCAGCCAGCAGTACTCCTCATAACCACTTTTGGGATCCTTGAGCAGTTGATAGTACAGGCGATCAACTATCAGGTTTTGTCTTATGTCACTGGCTGGGGCCATCTTTTTTATCTCTCCATCATAGTACTCGATGATCTTCTGAGAAACCTGATCGCGCTCTTCAACCTGATCCTTAAGGATATGTTCATCCATCAACTCATACATCTCATCGTGTAAAAAGATCAGGTCAGTACCCGGCCGGGTCTTGACAAAGGCCAGCCCTTTCAGGTCATCTAACACCTTTGTGCTCTCCTCGACGGATAGGCCGGACATCCGGGTCAGCAGTTCCGCATTGAGGCCCTTGCGAGCCCAGGCTGCGTAACACAGAGCCAGCGCAATAGGGTTATCTGGGTCCATAGCCAGCAGCACCCCTGCGATCTCTTTCTCCAGCCACTCTCTGGCTTCTGCCAGTTTCTTATCGTCGGCCTTCAACTCTTCCAATGGGGTGGTGATAATTTCATCAAAGACTGGCGCCCTTTTTACCACCCAGTCCGTAATTAAAACCAGAGAGAGCATGATAGGGCGGCCCTCTGTGTATAGATGGATAAGCTCACGCCCTTCGTCATCTATAGCTTGCACCGCAGCTCTCACCTCAGGCTCCGCGCTAGAGGCAAGAGTATCGAGGTAATCTTTCGTCTCCCCCAGAGAAAGTCCCCCCAGATCATATACATCCTCCGGGTTAACAAGCTGGCTTCGGACGAGATCCTCATATAGTTTTGGCTCAGGCCGGCCGGCCAAGATAATCATCGTATTGCTCATCTGGCTGGCGCGGTCGCTCAGCCAGGATTGCACCTCTTCCAGACCGAACTTCTCGATACCGCATATAGACTGTACCGGATCGCGTTCATACTGAATCAACTCTAACGTGTCAAAACAGAGGATCGGCCGTTTGTGTTTGCTTAGCTTATTGTAATCGGCTAAAAAAGCCTCGTCTTTCTTTTTTCTCAACTCCTCTAGCCGCTCCGGGCTGGCGGAGACCCGGCCTTCCACAAATTCTTTGCGCCGTTCACGGTAGTTGGCGAAGCGTTTTTCCTTGGGATCCAGCCCCCGGATAATAGCTGCCTCAAGGCCATCGCCGCTGTGGTTGGCGGTGTCGTATAGGTCTATAATATCCCCCCACAAACAGTCTTCCTTATTAGCACTCTCCTCGGCGATGGCAGACACTTCTTCCAGGAGACGAGTCTTGCCGATACCGCCTCTACCCCTCAGATAGAGGATGCGCGTTCGATCATCCTCTATAGCCTCCCTTATGGCCTTCCTCTCCCTGCCGCGGCCAATAATCTCAGGTGTACGAATTGCGCTGATAATCCGTAATCTTTCGCTCATAAGCCCTGCCCTCCTATCGGGAATGCAAAGTCCCTGGACGGAAATCTCTCCACAGATACACCTGTAGCGTTCTCAAAGTTCTACCCGTCAAATTCGGCCTGTTGAGTTACTTAGGAGATTAAAAAGCGCAACTCTTGCTGCTTTGAGCAAGAAATTGCGCGCTACCGGGCTGTTGAACCCAGAAGGAAGCATTATTTGATGAAATCACGTAACCATTACAGTGGTGTCTCATCACTGAGCAAGCTCCCTTATACATTTACTGGCAAAACTTTAATTGAGGTTTGATTAAAAAACGACCGATTTCATCCCCACCTTATTTTGATTATACCACATTGTTACTTTTTTTGCAATAGCTCAAATGTTCGGCAATGTTCAGTTAATCCGTTTTACAATTGGTGAAAAGCCTCTAAAACCACAACCTGTAGGGTCATATAGCAGTACTTACACAACATCTTGTGGTGAGACAGGTTCTCACCAAGTCAAGTTTAGAACAGCCACAATATTCGATGTTAGGCTTCTGTTAGGTGATGTAAGGGCGATGTAAGAATAATGATCAGAATTTATATAAGGGGTAAGGAAAAGAGATCTTAACTCTCAAGTAGTGTCAGACGGAATATATTATACTAACCATAGAAAGTGTATTGCCTATCACGAAGTGAGAGAAAATGGCCCTTTAATTTTGTGAGGGATCCAACCACTCTTTAACAACTGAACGAGACCTCCAATAAACCTTCCGGGCTTCGACTGCTTCGGCAGGCTACTCTCACTACAAGATCACAATGAGATCTCCCGGAAAGTCAGCGAATGACGGCAGTGGGAGGGAAAAATAGAGGC
>CAZYHC010000022.1:0-67702 GCA_964646625.1 uncultured Anaerolineales bacterium | reverse complement strand
TGGACGGGCCTCACCTTCAACCCGGGGGAGCGCATCACCCTGACCATCACCGGCATGGCAGACCCCGCCTTCAGCGGCACGCTCCAGAACACGGCCATCGTCACGCCTACCGGCGCCACCGACCCCGATCCCAGCGACGACGACGACACTGATACCAACACGGCGGCGGGCACGCCGGTCCTGCACTTAGTTAAGATCAACGACCCGATGGGGGACGTCTATCCCGGCGCTATCATCACCTATACCATCTGCTACAGCAACAGCAGCAATTACACAGCTACCAACGTCATCCTCAGCGATACTATCCCGGTGAACACGACCTACATTCCTGGCAGCGCCTCCAGCCCGCCACCAGTCTACTACTACGATGGTACTACCTGGAGTTCGACGCCGCTTTCGCCTACAGTAGCTTTAAGCTGGTTCGTAGGCACGTTACCTCCTGGCGGCGCGGGGTGTGTCTCCTTCCGTGTGCAGGTCGTCGAGGCGGTTGCAGCCACGCTCAACTTCAACGTGTACCTTCCTCTGGTTGCTTCCGCATCCGGGCAGTCAGAGAAGGGCGCCGGGCAGCCGCAGGAGGTCAGGCAGTCGCTTCCGAGTGGATATATCACCAACACCGCCACTTTGACCAGCGACCAAACTGACCCCCTCACTGATACGGTGGTTAATCCTGTAATCAGCTTTGTGGACCCAGCCATCAGTAAGCTAGGTGACCACACTGTGGCCCAAATCGGCGAAATCGTGACCTTCGTTCTCCTGGTCACCAACCGAGGGACAATCGATGCCACCGGCGTCCGGGTTGAAGATCCCATCGCCAACTTCCTGGATATCCTCAGCGTGGAAACGACTAAAGGGACGTACAACGTTACGGCCGGCAACGTCGTCGTGGTGTACATCGGCACTCTGGCCCCTGAAGAAGTGGTGGTCGTCACCATCCGTACACGTGTCAACGAAAAGGCCAGGCCGGTGCTGCCTACGGAAATCCACAACCAGGCCACGTTATACTATGATCAGGGAGACCCGGAGCCTTCCGAAGAAGTGGTGATCCTTATACCCGCGCCACCCGAGCCGCCCACTCCTATACCGACGCCGAAGGAAGATGAACCCAGACCGCCTGGCCCGGGCCCGGGCCCGACCCCAACCCCGATGCCCCCGCCGACGCCTACGCCGACGCCGATAGCGGTGCCTTCTCCTTCTCCCACCGCGCCGCAAGTCGCTCGTCTGCCGGAAACGGGCCAGCTTCCGTCCCGGGTAGATCTCGTCCTCCTGCCCTGGCTATCTATCATGGGGATATTAGTTCTGCTCCTCATCTATTGGAAGCTCAGGCATGAGGAGAATTGAGGATAAGAAATCGCGGAATGGAGAAGAGAAAACGACGGACCTGGCGAATCATAGCCATACCTTTGGCCCAGATAGGGCTTAGCTGTTGCGCAGCGACCCTGCTCTTATCCTGCGTCCTGCTATGGGGCGGGGTGAACGAAGGCTGGTTCGGGGGCATAGCGGATTTTGTGCATGGCCGCCGTCAGACAGACGCTCAGGGGCCTCATCGTCGTCCGCGGGCCACTTTCACCCCTTCTCCTACCCCGCCTCCTCTGGCCCGGCAGGAGAATGAACCGGAGAGGCCCGCCACTTCCTCCCTGACAGCCAGCCCTACTCCTGGGCCTCCCACGCCCACAGCCAGCCCTACCTCTGTGCCGCTGGCTTCCGGCTCGCCGGGCAGTCAGGATGAATCAATAGCTCAAAACACAACGGAGCGGGGACCAGAAAACGCACCCCTTCCCGCTTTAGGGATGCGTCTCATCATCCCGGCCCTGGAGGTAGATGCGCCGGTGGTGGAAATCCCTCTGCGGGGCGGCACGTGGGATGTAACCGGGCTTTCCCAGGAAGTAGCTTACTTGGAAGGCACGGCTCGCCCTGGAGAAAACGGTAATGTAGGCATGGCCGGACACGTCACCCTGGCTAGCGGCGGCTACGGCCCTTTCAAGGAATTGGATCGTCTCGCCCCAGGCGACCCCGTAATTATCCATGCCGATGACCAGGCTCACGTCTACCTGGTGGATTATAGCAAGGTAGTGAGCGCCGAGGCAGTGGAGGTAGTGCAGCCCACTGGCGATCCCATCCTGACCCTTATCACCTGCGTGAACTGGGACACCCTGCACCGCCACTATCGCGACCGACTCATTGTCGTAGCCCATTGGATTGGGATGAGTGCTTCCTAGGGATATACAGGGGGATATACAGGCCGTGCATGGTAGAGGGCTTTGCAGCCCGGGGTGTTCCTGACGTATAGGTGTCCGGCGCAAATACGTCTGCGCGTTGTTCCAGACGAACTTACTCCCTCTTTTTTGCCGTTTGTCGTGCCCCAAAGGCAAAGAGCAGAAGCGCCGTAAGAACAGAACCAGCGGCCAGGGGGGTGAGCCAGGCAGGCCGTTTCCATCCCGTGGGGGCCAACGCGATTGTGGGGGTAAGCTGCCCCGTGAGCGGTGCCTGGGTAACGGGGGCGGTTACAGATGCGGTGGCGGTTACGGGGGTGGTTGCCGCTACAGGACTACCACTTTCTCCTTCTCCCTCTGGAGCCAACTCTGGCACCGCCGTTAAAGCGGCCATAGCCTTCCCGCTGCTTGTCAACTGGCGCGTCTCGATATTATGGATTTGCCCCTCTCTAATAATAACCAGGTTGCCTCTCAGGCGCTCTTTATCCAGGCTCGGGTTCGTAAGGACCGCTAGGGCCTGGGCTACCCCTTCGTCAGTGGTGCCCGTCACCGCCAGAATCGCCCGGTTTTCGTTCCAGGAGGAGGGCACCTCTTCCATGAGCCCCAGACTGATGCCTTCTGGCAAGCGGAAGACAATCCTGTCTATCTGTTGCTCTATTTCATCAAAGCCTTCTCGGAAAGGCTGTGGGAGTTGGCCGTTTATCTCGCGGATAAAGCCATTGGCCGTGGGCCGGCCTATAGCGATGATGTCGCAATTTTCTTTAATCTCCTGGCTTACCTCATCGCCGAGGACCACTTGAGGGGCAAAGTGATCGCCGCCTGACTCATAGCCTATCTGCGCAGCCAATCGGATACTCCCTTCCTGCTCTACAACGGTAGGGTTACGGGGCAACACGAAAGCTAAATCGTTGAGATCAGAACTGGCGGCAAAGGGATAAGGAAACTGACTCAGATTCAAAGTCAGGTCTAAGCGTTGTTTCTCGTAGGATAAATGCAGAAAGGAATCTTTGTAAATTACCAGCCAGATGCCTCCTACTCTGGGATCGATACACTCCTCGCCGTTCCAATCCAGAGCGGCGCTGACCGTCAAACCATTTATGCCACTCTGGGCTTCCGCAGGCGGTAAATAGACCTCCAGAATGCCCCTGGAAGCATTGCTGTTATCCAAAGGAACGGTGGCTAAAGGCTTGCCATTAAACGACACCCCCAGCCAGGATGTACTGGCACTCAATAACTGAGAATGGCTGAAATGTAGCTGAAGGTAAGTCTCACCGCCAATGGTCCAGGCCGCCGGTAGTTTGAATGTGTAATATATATCATGTGTACCGAATAACGTATCAATTACCTCATCACCAAAGCCCATGTCGGCAAAAGTTACCTGTTCTTTCAAAACCTCTTCCTGGTCACCCGTAGGAGGCAAAATGCCTTGAATCAAAGCGAAAGAGCCTTGCATACCGGGAAAGTAGGTTTGGGTGCTCAACACCTGGCTGGCCTTGTAGAGAGCTTCGTCGGTTAACCCCGTGACCACCAGGATGGCCTGTCCGGGATTCCAGGGGGAATGGATCTCCTGGATGATACCGTCGCTCTCGGCCACTTCCCTGCCCTCCGGGGTGATGAAAAAGAACCCCTCTCCAGAAGAGAGCGAAACCCCGTTTTCTTGTTGCCCCTGGCTGGAGCTTACAGCGGTGGCGAACGTATTGGCATTAAGCAAAGCCCTGTTGCTGCCGGTCAAAATGACGCTGTTCTCAATAATCGCCTCGGTTACGTTATCCACTGTCTGCAAGGTAAGGGTAGCCGTGCTCGCCTGGCCGGAGGCCAGCGGCTCTAACTTCCAGAATATGTTTCTGCCTTCCTGGCTGCACCCTGGCTCACAAGCCAGGAATTGGGTCCCACGAGGTAAGATATCGAGCATAGCCAGGCCGGCGGCGGTTCTTGCCGTGGTGTTGGTCACAGTAATGGTATAAGTGAAAGGCTGCCCTGGGGTTACGTGCTTTGGGCCCTGGGTAGCCAATAGCATCTCCCGCTTGCCGAGAGCCACGGGCAAATCTACCAACGAAGCCAGGCTGGCGATAAGACGGTTATCGTGGGGCTTCCCGACGACGATGAGAGGCTCGATGTGTGCCGGGTGCTCTAACAGCTTTACATCTGTGGTCGAGCTAATGACCGCCCGCTCGTGAGATAGCTGGCCTAATTTGGCGCTGATAGCCAGAGCACTGGCCAGGTCGTGGCTTGCAAGCCGGGCCGGCAATACAAAGCGCACCGCGTCCGGCTTCAGAGAGTTTTGTACAAAGGGCCGGGGATACAGGGCTAAATCGATGGGCACCGGATCCCGCTTGTACTCAAAATGCAAAAAAGAATCGGGATGGATCTTCAGGCGAAAGGTCATAACCCAGTAGCATTCTCCGTCCACGTCCAGGGTGACTTTAATAGTATGGTCAGGCTCCCTGCGATCGGCAAAAAGACCAGGAGGAAGCACTACGTTCATGTAGGAGTCTTCGGTCACTCCTGACGGTAAAGGTGTGCTGACCTGAGTTTTATCATCGATGTCTACTATCAGCACGGCATTCATCCAGCTCTCACTTTTTTGCATCTCCTTCGGTGCGGAGGTGTAACTAATGTGCAGGTTTAGATAACCGCCCTCCAGCAGGAGCCAATCGTCAGGAACAATGAAGGAGTACTCAGTACTCCCCCCGTAACCACGCAGGACCTGTTCTCCATAGCCCAGGCCAGCCAGGGTAGTGTCATAGCTGGAGACTGCCGGTAACTGCGCTGAGGGCGTCTGGGTTATGCCGGGCGTGGACATTAAGACAGGCGTGGCAAGTTGTCCTTCAGCCGATGCAGGCAGGGCTGGGGTAAGAGTTAGAGCAGGCCCCGCTGTAGGCTGCCCCTGCGGGATGGCCGTTGGCGTAGCTGTCGCCTGCTCATGGATCACTGTAAGCCCCCGCACCAGGTACTCCCGATAGTTCCCCGACTTATCGACAACTCTGAGTCGGATTCGATAGCTCCCTTCTGGCACCAGGGTGGTGTCCCACACTTCCAGCGTATCGGCCGCCACCTGAACCTGGTGTTGGGCGCCGATGAGCTTCCACTCGTCCTGCTCTTGCCCTTCCGGGACATACTCGACCTTGTAGTAATCAAAAGAGACAGGGTTGAGGGCGTCTCCGATAATAGGAACCTGACCCCGTATAACCGTATTGTTGACCGGTTGTCTGATCACGGCTACCGGCTCAGGCACGGGTGTATCTGCCAGCCGGGCAGCCTGGGCCTCGGGGCCTGGGAGGGTGAAAATGCAAGTCAAAATAAGCGGTAAGCTGAGACAAAGTATCGTTACGTTCTTCACCATTACAACTCTCCTAAATGAAATTGTGGTTAGCGGCCATGACTGGCTATATAGGACTCCACTTCCTGGTCGGTTGGCTCCTGGCCACGGTCGCAATATAGTTTGTAGTAGGCCCTGCACCAGTCCTCATCCTCAAGGCAGTCGGGATCGGTTTTATACTGCTCATAACAAAATGCTTTGCCGCTCTCCTGCGCGTGCAGATATTCCGCCGAAGGTGGGGGGATGGGCAGGAATTCCTGCTCCGCGACCTCCCGGCCCAACTTCAGCAATATCTCTTTAGCCAACTGCTCTCGTGCGGCCAGCATCCTCACCTCGTCTCTGTCCCATTTCACGACCGAGGTCAGGATTTGACCCACAATCCCTGCCGGGTCCCCGCCCAGTTGTTGAAGCAGAAAGAGATACTGGTAATCCTCATGTCCCTGGCGCAGAAGCTCGGACCTGATCGAAGGGATGAAGCCGCTCACGTCCGCCTGAGTGGTAAACCGTGCGATTTGATTGCCGGGATAGACGAGCGAGCCTTCGCCGTTGTAGAACTCTCCGAACCCATGAGGATCGTTCCAGGTGAGGGGCTGTTGCCAGGGATTGGCCTCGTACCAGTAGTCCAGGGCCCAATATTGAAAGCTATCGATACCGTATTGGAAGCTCATCCAGGGGATGATGCGCGCTGAGATGGCCGGCTGGTCGATGTTGAGAGAAGGCATCGGCGCTAACATCAGTGCTCCGTACCAGCTCACCACCTCACCGGCGTTTTTTCTCTCCGCCACGGCTTTCATCAAGTCTTCCGGGGAGAAGGGGGTGTCCACGCCAGAGAAGACGCTCAGGGCCGTTGACCAGAAATCCACATAGCCTACCAGGCTCCCATGCTCCGGGCCCTCCGGTAGAGGTTGTTCGGTGAGCAGCACCTTGACTCCAGGGTTAATCCCCTTCACAAAGTCGGACCAGGCTCTTACTTCGTGGTAGGCTTCAGGGCTCTGCGGTTCGTCAATGCCGAAAAAGTACACTCTATCCAGCCAGCCTTTTTGGGCGTAATGGTCGATAGCCTGTCTCAGATACTCTTTCAGCAGGGCCCTGTTCTCTGCCAGCTTATCGCGGTCGATGTCAAGGGCTTCTCCATAGGCTGCATAAGCGCTAAGCACGTCGCTTAACTCCCAGGGAATGGGCATGAGTAAAAAGGGATAATCCAGCTCGTTGAATAAATAAGCCATTAAGCGGTCACAGTCCGTAAAACTGACCTGCAACTC
The DNA here is from genome assembly GCA_964646625.1 of uncultured Anaerolineales bacterium. Taxonomy (GTDB): domain Bacteria; phylum Chloroflexota; class Anaerolineae; order CAZYHC01; family CAZYHC01; genus DAOULT01. The sequence continues at coordinate 60,911 of CAZYHC010000022.1, read as the reverse complement.
CCCTTCCGCCATCTCGGTGGCAGGAAAGATGTTGAGGGCAAGGGCGAAAAAGCCCTGCTGAGCCAGGCGTCGGTAAGTCCTTTTGAGGAGCGCCAGGTAAGCCGCGCTTTGCTCCTCTCTCTCTTCCGGGCTGAGGCCGGAATACCGCTCCAGGAACATATCATCTATCATAAAGAAGCTGGTTTTGAAATGCAGTTCGGCCGGCAAAGTGAAATCCCAGACGGTCACTCTGAGGGGCAGGCTCATTCGCCCCTGGTCGCTGGAGACCATAACCCGGGCGGTATAATCTCCGGCCGGGACCTCGGCGGGGACGTGGACGTTGATCCAGAGGGGTTGATTTTGACCCGCCTCCAGGTGAAACGGTTTTGTCAGGGGGGGCAAGGCATCGGGATGAAAACCCTTTCTCTGCGTCAACTCATCCACGTTGTTGCGCTCTGGTCTCAAGTCGATTTGGAAAGCCCGCCCCTCATCGTAGTAATATCCCGAAGGTTTGGTGATTTCGATGTAGTGTTCAAAAAATAGAGTTACCTCCCTGCTGGGGATTTGGCCCTGCTCAGCGGATAAATCGCTCACCTGGACGAACACGTTTGATAGCCCTCTATCCCGGGCTCTGATCACGAGCTGGAATGGTTCATTTTCGTTTCTGGCCGACTTGAGGTGTATTTCGTTCCCATCCCAGATGTAGGTTTGAGCCGGGGGGGTTTCGTGTCGTCTGACCTTGCGGGTGGAACTCTCGGCCCAGACGGTCCAATGGGTAGCGTGACCGGGCCTGGCAGACAGCGCAGCGTTGGCGCCCGGCCTCAGCGGAAAGAAAGCACAGTGAGCCGTAGCCAGCCAGCACGATAGAAAAACCAACCCGAAAAACGTTTTTCTCAACCCGCTTCTCCTGAGCTCAGGCCACCACGCGTGGAAAGAACGATGGAGGGCTTGCGGCGTATCAACCGCAGCGGAGTTTCCAGTATACCGCTCATTTTCATCAAAAACGTGGGAAAGTGATCGCTGGTGATAAGTATTCTTTTCAGAGCATACAAATCCACATCACCACTGCCTGGATTATTTATTCCATAAACCAGAGTGGTAGCGGCTTTAATTCCATTTTCCATTAAGATACTTCTAGTGATCTCATTGAAGTCGCCTATTGCGCCGTTTGGGTAGGCAAAGAAGCGCACCGCCTGCTCAATCTCCTCTTGAATCCTGGATACTGATTCTGCCACTTCGTACCTGGCCTGCTCGTAAGGCACCTTCGTGAGAATAGGATGGGTCACGGTGTGGGCTCCAAAACTTATGCCGTTCCGGCTCATCTCTCGCACCTCATCCCAGGACAGATGAGCGTCTTTCGTGGTCTGCTCCTCTACGCTGACCGCTGCCTGGGTAGCCAGTTCGCTCATGGCCGACCTTTTTTGTCCTTCGTCCAGTTCTTTCAGCTTGCCGGCAATGGCGTTTATCGCTTTCCGTTTCTGGGACGGATTTTCCACACCATACTCCCCCAACCGCGAGAGACTGAGCTGGCGCCTCCTGGTTTTACTTATCAGGTAAGCAACTTCATCCCACCAGAAGGGGACTGCGGAATCGACGTGGTGCGTTGATAAAAAGATCGTGGCTGGCACATTATACTTCTTCAAAATGGGGTAGGCGTTCAGATAGTTATCTTTATAACCATCATCGAACGTAATGATCACCGAATTTTTCGAAAGAGTTTTTTCGCCTTTAACACCCTCGATGAAAGCATCAAAGGATATCACGTTATAGTTTTCAACCAGATATTTAACCTGTCTTTCAAAGCCTGCCGGCGAGGCGCTCACCACGTCCTCGAAAAAGAGACCTGCCGCGCGCCCCTCACATATCCGGTGATAGGCCAGTATTATCACCTTTCCCTGCCCCTGTAATCTGCTCCAGGAGACAAGCAGCGGGATTAAGCCACTGTAAAAACCAGCGGCGCACAGGATTTTTTTCCAACTGCTATCCTCCATGTCCATTTCCATTCGCGGTCTTCACCATCTCTTGCAATTTAGCCACAATCTCATCGCTCCGATTGTCTTCGGCCAGGGTTACCAACTCATCGAGCCCTTGCATCAAAGTGGCTCTATCTATAGCATGATTGTTGTGCAGGCAGTAAATCTTGGGGTGCAGGGTGGGCAGTTCTTTTTCTGTTGCCGCCACCAACTCCTCGTGCAGCCTCTCGCCAGGACGTATGCCCGTATAGACGATCTCGATATCCTGGCCGATCCGCAGGCCACGCATCCGGATCATCTTGCGGGCCAGGTCAACGATCTTGATCTGCTCGCCCATGTCGAGCACAAATATCTCCCCGCCTTGCGTGAGCGTGACGGCCTGGATGATCAGGCTCACCGCTTCGGCGATGCTCATAAAGAAGCGGGTCATCTGTGAGTCGGTGATGGTCACCGGCCCTCCCTGCTCAATCTGCCGCGAGAAAACAGGCACCACGCTGCCCCGGCTGCCCAGCACGTTGCCGAAACGCACGGCGGTGAACAAAGTGGTACCGTCCTGCGGCAAGCCGGTCACCAGGAGTTCGCCCACCCTCTTGGTAGCGCCCATCACGCCCACGGGATCGACCGCTTTGTCTGTGGAGATGAAGACGAAACGCTCCGTCCCGTACTTTTGGGCCAGGTCACAAAGGATCCTGGTCCCCATCACATTGACCCACACTGCCTCATCAGGATGTTTTTCCACAATATCGACGTGTTTGTAAGCCGCGCAGTGAAAGATGACCTGGGGACGATACGAGCGGAACAGGGCTTCCAGCTTATCTAAGCGGCAGATATCTCCTAACAAGCAGCGCCAGGATGACTTTGTCTCCAGAGGAACCAACTCATGGCTTAGCCGATGGAGAGCGGTCTCGTCCCGGTCCAGCATGAGAAGGAGTTCGGGGTCGAATCGAAGAACCTGGCGGCAGAGTTCCGAACCAATGGAGCCCCCTGCCCCGGTCACCAGGACTACTTTGCCCGCGATGGCTTGTCGGCAGGCGTGGTGGTCGATCTCGACCGCTTCCCGGCCCAACAGGTCCTCGATGGTTATGTCCCTGACCAGGGCGTCTCCGTTGTGGTTGCCCATCATCTCGAAGATGTTAGGCAACACCTTGATCTGGGCCGTGGTCTCCTGACAGATGGAGAGGAGGTTACGGAAATCCCGACCGGAGATGTAGTAGATGGCGATGACGATGATATCGACCGCCTCTTCGGAGACAATGGTGGGGATGAGATGCCGATTGCCCAAAACGGGGATGCCATGGATTTTGCGTCCCCATTTGTTAGGATCATCGTCGATGAAGCCTACCAGCTCGTATTGGGTGCTTTGATTTTGCAATCGCCCGGCCAGGAGTTGCCCGGTCTCGCCTGCCCCCACGATGAGCATCCGGCAGCCGTAACCGCCGCCCAAGGTCCGCCACCTCCAGAAGAAGCCCGTCACCAGGCGCCAGCGATAGCGGGTAACTGAGAAGACCACAAAAGTAAGGACTCCGCCCATAAAAACGACGCTGAGAGGAATAAAGCGTTGGGCGCTCCAAAGAATGTCACTGAGGGCTAACAATACAGTGCTCGCAGCCACCGATCCGAAAATATTGACCACCTCGTAAGAACTGGCGTAGTGCCATATGTGCTTGTAGAGGTCGAAAAAGTAGTTTATAAAGATGTAAAGCGGAATAACGATCAGGATACAACTCAGCAAGGCCTTCAGGTACTCTTCTGGCACATCTCCCTCGAAGCGCAGGAAAAGGGCCATGAGGAATGAGACGGCTACGGCAACGGAATCCAAAGCCATAAACCAGAAGGGTCGCCTGATCAGGGGGAAAGTAAAATTGCCAGCAAACAAATTGAGCATTGGGCACTCCTTAATTCATTACTATGATCTCACGCAGTGTCCTACAAATGTAGTCCACTTTCTCCTCCTCCAGGTTGCCATAAAAAGGCAAAGCCAACGTGGACTTAGCTACCTGCTCAGTGACAGGGAAGTCGCCCTCTACGTAGCCGAATCTCTCCACGTAGAAGGGTTGGAGATGGATAGGCACAAAGTAGGGCCGGGACGAGATACCTCTCTCCTCCAGCTTAGCCATGATTTGGTTCCTATCCAATTCCGGCGCGAGCCTTATGAGATAGATAAACCAGCTCATCCTGGTGGTGTAGGGGGCAAGGTGGGGAACCTGCACCCCCTCCACCGACCGCAATCTCTGGTTGTACATCTCGGCTACCTTCTCTCGCTTAGCCAGCAATCCCTCGATGCGCTTCATCTGGGCCACTCCCAGGGCCGCGCTCAACTCATCCAGCCGGTAGTTATACCCGAGACGCACGTGGTTAAGCCAGGTGCCGTTCTCGTCTCGCCCCTGGTTCCTGAGGCTCTGGAAGAGCCTGGCCCACTCATCGCGGTCGGTGACGATGATCCCGCCTTCGCCGGTGGTCATCTGCTTATTTGGATAGAAGGCGAAAACGGCGGCGTGGCTGAAAGTGCCTATCTTGCGCCCCTTATACTCCGCTCCCAGGGCTTCGCAGGCATCCTCGATGACGACCAGATCATACCGGCGAGCCAATTCCATGATGCCATCCATTTCACAGGGCTGGCCGAAGACGTGGACGGGCAAAATAGCCTTGAGTTTCCAGTTTTTAGTCTTAAGTTCCCATATCTTTTCCTCCAGTTTGAGCACATCGATGTTCAGCGTCCGGGGCTCGATATCCACGAACACGGGCATGGCCCGCTCATAAAGGATGCAATTGGCCGAGGCCACGAAGCTGAAAGGGGTGGTAATGACGGCGTCCCCACATCCTACCCCTACCGCTCGAATGCATAAATGCAGGCCCGCCGTGCCGCTGCTTACCCCCACGGCGTGTTTCGTTCCCACGTAGCGGGCCACCTCCGCCTCGAAGCGCTCGAGCATGGGGCCCATGCTGAGATAGGGGGTGTAGAGCACCTGGTTGACGAGAGTTATTTCTTGGGCAGTGATATCCGGACTGGACATAGGAACGCGCATATCTGTCTCCATTGGTAGTCTCCATTTGGTAGTCTTCATTAAGGCCTGAGCACGATTCCCTCTAACCTGTTAATTTAACGGGGAGCAGCGTTTCCAGTACAATTTGCAGATCCAGGAGAAAAGATCGATTTCTGATATAATGTAAATCTATGTTTAGTTTTTGGGGCAGGATATGTTCACGATATTTTTTTTCGTAATCGGGGCCCGTCAGCAAAGAGGCTTCATCTCTATATCTTAGCTGCGCCAGACCGGTTATCCCCGGCTTTACTGCCAGCACTTGTTTCCGCTTATCAGGGTAATAGGCTGTGTAATGGGCTTCTTCCGGTCGGGGACCGACCAGGCTCATCTCTCCCTTCACCACGTTGATTAGCTGAGGAAGTTCGTCTATTTTTGTCTGGCGTAGATATGTGCCCGGCCTGGTCACCCTGGGGTCGTCTTTGCAGGTCACCGACCCCTGTTTTTCCGCCCCGCGGCTCATGGTGCGGAATTTATACTGTAGGAAAGGCTTTCCATTCTGGCCTATCCTTTCGCCTTTGAAAAAAACCGGGCCGGGGGAATCAAGTTTAATCAGCACCCCCACTATCACGAAAAGGGGCGCCAGTACTATTAAACCCAGCAGAGAAGCCGCCAGATCAAATGCTCGCTTAATCACAGTCCTCCTCATCAAAACCACGTTCTCGGGCCCGTCGCTTCCAGCCGAAGCCTCCGGCCTTCCTTCATAGCATCATAATAGCATTATAACACATCGAGGTCAGTCTGGCGTAAATAGACCGTTAAAAATGGTTAAAAAAGGTTATAGCGTGCGTACCTTCCGGCCAGGGTTGCTCCAGAAAGACCTGCTCATTTTCCCATAGAACTCACCGCCAAGGGACTTCGCCAGCTTCTTCAAATTCCAAAAAAGGGATTGCTTCAGGCGTGGAGATAATTGACCGGCAGCCAGTCCGGCCGCAATTTCAGGCGAAGTCCATCTCCTCACCGTGTAACGGCCTAAGACCAAACATCCATCCACGTAATGGCCCCTCGTAGTGGGCTCTGAGGTAAATAGGGCTTTAATTCCTGCCGCAGAGGCGGCTTCTGCTACCTTTTTTGAATAGTATCCTCCTGGCAGTGAACCAACGCTAACTCGTTCACCCAGGATGCTGGACAGTATCTTTACGCTGGTGCCCCATTCTTCTACCAATTCTTCCCCGCTACAATGTGACATCCGGTCTGGATGGGAGCAGGCATGGCTGCCTATTACGTGTCCCCTGTGCCTCAGTGCTCGAATCTGGTCATGGCTGAGGAAAGATGGGGTGCCGATGTGATTGGCGGTGATAAAGAAATGCCCATACCATCCCAAACTCTCCAGCATATGGGCAATACAGGTATAGGCGCTGACCCCACCGTCATCAAAAGTAAGGAGAAAGGGAAACTGTCTCTCTGCCCCTCCCAGGAGGGCAGAGACCTTTGCAGGTTGACCCTCTATAACTCCGGCGATGGCCTGGAGATGTCTTTCAAAATCTTCCCGCTCCAGTTTATATGTGGCTGCCTCCGGGCCGGGAAAGCCACTTGAATCAAACTGGCCTTCATTAACGACGTCATGATACATCAGTGAAATGGCTCTCAACATTCCTCCTTCTACGGGAGCCGAATTTAGCCAACCCCCACATCGAACCCAGCCCGTAGCTGAGATGAATGGTGAAAAATACAAAAGGCATCAGCGCGGCATACCCCAGGCCGTGTTTCAATCCTATCTGCAAAGAAAAGACGATACAGCCCAGGGCATAGGCCACGGCTATGGCCCCCAGCGCGGCCTGGCCCAAGACGTGCCAGGGGGTGATGAGCAACGAACCCAACAAGCCCGTCACGAACAGAAAAGGGATCAAATGTCTAAGGCCCAAAGCCTGGGGGTTGACAAACAGCGTCTGCATGGCGCCCACGCCATTGGCAAAATTCTGCCCCCAAAGTCCCCTCAAATCTTGGCGAGGAAAGTAATAGGCCCTGATTTGGGGAGAAAGGTAAATGCCATACCCGTGTGCTCTCAGACGGGCGTTGAATTCGACGTCTTCGTTGCGGGTAAGCTCCGGGCGGTAAAGCCCAATCTCGTCGAAGACGCGCCTCCAATAAAACCCCGGCCAGACCGTATCAACCCACCCCCCACCCGACCGACGGCGGAATTTGGCGACCCCTATCCCGAATCTGCTTTCGTGAGCAAACGCTATCAACTTACTTATGAGGGAGTTACCGGGCATCGGTTGGGCCGCGCCTCCCACGTTACCGGCTCCCGTTTCGATCAAATGAGCGACACATTGGCTGATGTAATCCCTCGCGTAAAAGCCGTGAGCGTCTATGCGCGCCACGATCTCTCCCTTAGCCTGCTCTATTCCCACGTTCAGAGCTACGGTTTGCACTCTATACGGATTGTCAAGCAACCTGATCTTGGGGCAATCTTTTTGAACGTGGTGGATAATCTGGCGCGTCCCATCTGGCGAGCCACCATCCACGCACAAGATTTCTATTATATCAGGGTAGTCCTGGGCCATCAGTGATTGTATACATTTTTCGATGTATTCCCTTTCATTGTAAACGGGAACGATTATGGAGACGGTAGGGTTCCGGGGTGCGGTCTCTTTCACTGTTCTTTATCTCCTTGTGGGGGCAAAAGTTGGAACTGCCGCAGGATGGTCAGCACCCGGTCTCGCTCAGCTTCGAGGGTGTAATGCAAGACAGTTTGAAAAGCGTTCTCTATCAACTGCCCTCTGAGAATCTCATCCCCAATAATACGCAGGACCGCTTCCGAGATCTGTCGAGGCCGGGCCGGTTCAACCAACAAACCGTCGTGGTGGTCGGTAATCAGGTAGGGAATGCCGCCCACCTTCGTAGCTACCACAGGCGTCCCACAGGCCATCGCCTCTAACAAAACCTGGGGAATTCCTTCCGTGAAAGAATGAAGGATGAACACGGAAGCAGTTCTGTACCGCTCAAAGAGTTCCTGGCCGTGGGTAACGTATCCGTGAAAGTGGACGTATCGCTCCAGCCCCAGACGGTGGACCTGTCTTCGCAAAGGCTGCTCCTCTGGGCCTGAGCCTACCAGGTGCAGCACAAACTGGTGTCTACATCCATGTTCCTCCACCAGGATCTGCATGGCTTCGATGAGATATTCCAGCCCTTTTTCGGGGTCTAAACGGCCCACGCTCAGCAGAGTAGCCTGCCGGGCCTCATCTCTTCCCTGCTTTCTGCGGGCTAAGGATAGCTCTATATCTTTTTTGGAGATCAAGGGCACGGCTGCTTCAAACACTGGCCTGCCGTCCCTTTTGAACCTTTGGTACATTTCCCGGCCCACTGTAAAAGTAACGTGGTCCCTGGCTAAAGCCTGAACCCATTTATCCAACAGACTGGCCACCGCGACCCCGGCCACTTTTCTTGGCCCTCTGTTGCGGTGTTTCATCTGCTCAACCAGGTTCTCGCGAACGAACATAAAGAAAGGTTTTTTCTTCCGCCTACAGAAATAGATGAAGGGGAGCGCGAGAGGATGAGGCACGCAGAGCCAGACCAGGTCCCAGCCCTCGACCTCCCTGGCCAAAATGCTGAACGTGCTGAGTGTAACGGACGGGCCTCCCTTCCACAAAGTGTAGATATCCTGGTAAAAGGGCAGAGCGCACACCTCCGTCCTGGCCGGGTTCAAGACGTACTTTTCGGTCTTTCTTTCCTCCGCCACCCGCCCGCAGAGCACGATTTTCTCAAAGTACGGCTCGAACGCCGTCACAAACTTGATGAAGGATTCGTCGGTAGAGTAGCGTTCACCGTCAAACCAAAACACCTGATCTACGAAAACGGCCAGTTTCAAGTCATGTCCTCCTGTTGGGCGAGATACCTGATCCGCTTTTCGGACAGGCATTAAGCCCATTTCGTTAGCTCGAATTTGAGTAGCGTCTTCGCAGGTTCATCTCTCTGATAAGGTGGGGGAGGGAATACAACAGATTGATATCACATCCACACGAACAACCCGGGCATTGTTTGAAAAACATCTTCCGATGAGCGGCCAGATATCTTTCAGAGGAGAGGATGTCTTGCAGCGAAGTCTGCCGCAGATCGCCAAAATGGCCCATCGACCAGCATCCTCCGAACACCTGGCCGTGAGAATCGATGAACACGCGCGTGAGCGCCGCCGCGCAGGGGATGTCCTTCTGTAGAGGGTCCTGGAAATACTGTTCTATGTACTCCAGGTCTACGTAGCTATCCCCGATAAGGCCGTCGTGCTTGCTTTTCATCTCCGTCAGCCAGCGCACCAGGCGGGCCAGCTTAGGGCGGTCATCCTCCCCGAGCCACAGGGATTGGGCATTGCCCTTCACCTGGAAAAAGTAGGGAGTATAATCGATCAGGTTGAACACGATCGGCAGGTTCAGGCTTTTGGTCCACTCCACTACGGCGGGCAGATGCTCCAGGTTCAGGCTCATAATGGTGGCCAGAATCTCCACATGCAAGCCGCCACTCTCCTTTAAACGGGCCAGAATTTGAGCGGCAGCCTGGACCTTTTGGTGCGCCCCGCGCACCCCCCGGATTTTATCGTAGGTCTCTCCCAGGGCGTCTACCGACAAAGAGAAGGCCGCTGCTCCCGCTGCGACCAACTCCCTGGCCCGGCGTTCGTCCAAAAGGTAGCCATTGGTCACGATGTGCACGTTCATACCGAGGCCGCGGGCGTAGGCCACCAGGGTAGCCAGGTCGTCCCGCAGAAGCGGCTCACCGCCAGCCATTCCCACCGAGCGGATCCCTATCTCTCCCAATTGATGGATGACGTCCTGCCACTCCCGGGTCGTCAGTTCATGTTCCGACTTCTGCCGCCACTGATTGCACATGATGCAACGCAGACAGCAGTTGTCCGTGACGTTCAGGCCCGCGCTGCTGGGACGGAAAGGCATGGTTTTGAACAGCACGGGACAACGCCGCGCCGTCTCCACGCTGGTCAGCATCGGAAGATGATAGGTGATGATACTGTTCCAATGCCCGTTTCGGGTGGCAATAAAATCTTCCAGTTCTTTTATAAACATTTTTTCCCCCTTTATCGGCTCGCCAGAACCTCCCGGTAGAGGCTGATGAGACGTTCATAATAAAGGGCGGCATTGTACCGCCTTTCGACCTTAGCCCGTCCGTAGCGGCCCATGTCCTCGATCAAACCGGTGTGTCGGCGCTCGAGAAGATAGACCATCTTCTCCCTCAGATCATCCACGTCATTAGGTGCGCACAATAAACCATCCTGCCGCTCGTCGATAAGCTCCGGGATGCCCCCCATGCGGCTCCCGATTACCGGCGTGCCCAGCGCAAAAGCTTCGAGAATGACAAAAGGAGCGTTCTCGTAGCAAGTCGAGGGTAAAACCAGGCAGAGGGCCTTTCTCACCAATTCGTGTAGCTGGGGGCCGGCTTGATAGCCCAGAAAGTGCACGTTGGGGGCCTTTATCTCCGCCGCCAGACGCCTGAGCCTGCCCATTTCGGGGCCATCTCCGATCAGCAACAGTTTGGCGTCGGGCACGGTCTGCGCCGCTTTGATCAAGATATCCAACCCCTTCTCCTCCGAAAGCCGCCCCAGGTAAACGTAATAGTCCTCGTGCTCGAAGCCGGGAGTGTAGGCTTCCACGTCCAGGAAATTGGGGATCACTTCTACTTTATCCGCCGCCGTCCCGAACTCAACCACTTTTCTTTTCATGAATTCGCTGGGGGCGATAAAGCGGGCGATACGCTCAGGATGATGGAGAACGAATTGGGTAAAATACATCTCAAGACAATGGACGATGCTCTTAAGCAAAGGGTGCGAGTAAGGAGAGCACTTTCCAAGCACACACTGGTAATAGCGAGCACCCTTGCACCGCTCACACACCTCCCCGTTTCTCGAACTGAGGGCGTGCACCGCACAGATCAGTTTGTAATCGTGCATGGTCTGCACCAGGGGTATCCCTCTGCTCTCTAACACGCCCAGGATGGAGTAAGATATCCGGCCATAGACGTTGTGCAGATGAGCGATATCTACAGGATGAGCCTCAAGCAGCCTATCCATCTTCCGCCGGGCCTCCAGCGAGAAGAAAGTTCCCTCCAACCGCTTAAAAGCGGCTCGGAGCGGGGCCACCGTATCGAAATCCGTCAGGAAGTACCGATCGTAGGCCGTAGGAATATTTTGGTCACGGAGAACGGAGAAAAGGATAACCTGATGGCCCCGCTCCTCCAACAGTCGGTTGGTTCTGATAAAGCTGGCGGCGTCTCCGCCGGCGAGGTAATGGGCATTGTGCGCGCTCAGGATACGCATAATTCTCTGCCCGCCATATATCTCTGTCTCTTTTTCTGGCCGCGCTGAACTTCTTGTCTAATAGCGGTGGCTATGGCTACCAACAACCAAAGCCATCTATCAGACCCGCCGCCCTGCAGAAACAGCGCAGTAACCAGATACCCAACTATACTGAGTTGTAGAGACACGGTTATGCTGGCCAAAGAAAGCCGCCCTTGTTTCTTAAGTTGGGCATGAGAAGCCCGAAGCCCGGCAAAGGCGTACAAAACGCTGGCCGCAAAACAAACAAAGCCGAGCACCCCTGTTTCGGCCAGCACTTGCAGATAGAAATTGTGGGCCATCACCCCCTGCCCGCCCCGTTCGCTTATAAACAGACCGAGCTCCTGGGCATAATCCCGGGAATGGACCACAAAATTTTCAGTCCCTACTCCCAGTAAAGGATGATCCATGAACATGAGCCATCCTACTTTTACCAGGGCGCTTCTGGCCTCCAAAGAAGCGTCTTTTTCAGTAGTTTTCGGCTGGTTGGAGCCACCGGGCAGGAAAGCATCCAAAGAGCTCATGCGTTCTCCATACTCAGCGGGGATAAAGCTCAACAATGGCAATAACAGGCAAAACCCGACAATGATGTAGCCGGGCTTCACCTTTTTCTGGAGGGCAGCCAGGGCCAGAACGATTACTAAGGCCACGAATCCTCCCCGCGAAAAGGTGAAAACCACCGTGAGAACCAAAATCGCCAAAATATAAGCGCTGATCGCCTTTAGCCTGGGAGAAACTTCGTCCCATAACCGGTACAAGGCCAGAGGAACAAGCATCACCATCATCTGAGCGTAAAAGTTGGGATCCTCGAGAGGACCACAAACTCTCTTCCCCCCATTGGTGATGAGAGGATCACTTATAACATTGGCAAATCCGCCGAAGTCGTTGCCGTAGGAACCGGTAACTCCTTGAAAAACGCCTAGCGAACCTAACAACGCTCCTATGGTCAACAACTGCCAGGTCAGGCGTCGGATGGAAGTTTCGGAGGCCACCAGGATGATAATGATAAAATAAACGATCATGTCCTTGATGAAATCCTGGAATCCTTCTTTGATGGCCAATTCTTGATCGACGGCCACGAATACCGAGAGCATTATTATCCCGCCATAAGCGAGCAAGGGCAGATTCTGATTGTCCCACACCAGTTTCTCTCTCTTGAGAACCAGCTTATTGGCCAAAGTAGCCAGCAACACCAGGAGCGTAAGGAAGATGTTAACCGAAGGCATACCATAGCGAGTTACCGTTACCTCATTGATCGAACTAAAGATGACGGCCACAAGCAGTAGCAGACCAAACTCTGGTTTCATCAGGCTGACGAACCCTAAAATCATGGCCAAAAAAGCGACCAGCAGGTAGAAGAGAGGGATTCCTATACCGATGAAATAGCCAAATGCCGGGCCCAAAAATATGACCAGAGCTAACACCGAAATGGATATCCACACCGTTGGCTGTGACCGGTTGTCGCCAGATGGCACAGAACCACCGGGTTTGAACCCGTTTCTCGACGGTATGGGCACCAGCGTTTTTAGAGAAATTTGCATTTTTCCCGTCCCAAAATCGCAATTTAAGTTAAAGAGGGCCCCGAACTCTACTGCTCCTTACCGCTTAACCAGCTTCAGGCTTTCTTCAAGAGTGGAGAGCATGTTTTTGCCATAGTCTCTGGCCCTTCTTCCGTAGCTTCTCAATCCCCTGAGGGCGATAGTATTTATTCTAACCAATTGACCCCGGCGATGGGTGTTAAACACCCACAAGCGTCTCTCTTCTCTTTCCGAGTCGGTCCAGCGGTATTTGTAATCCTCATCGCCACGCAGGAAGTCCACCTCTTCGCTCCCTTCGGCGGCGGCTCGTTCGATGCTGTGGCTCAGGAGGAGCGCTCCTAGACCATACTTAGCCCAATCAGGGTCCCATCCGCTCTGATAAGAATACCATCTATCTCCATATCTAAAGTAATAATCAGCCGCAACGATCCTATCTTCTATACTTAGAGTGTAGAAGCGCAACCAATCTTTCTGCAAGAACAGCTCAGCTACACGGCGATGGAAGGTATTAAAGGTGGGGTCGCTGAAACTGCCTGAGTCCCCACGTTCCCGCCAAAGCTTCTTATGCAAGGCTATCAGGGCATCCATGGCCGCTGGCAGCTCGGAGGCTCGTTCCACCCATTGGAACTTAACCTGACCGGGATAATCTCTCTCCAGGTTACGCTGGCGACGTCTCAGTTTTTTACGTAAACTGGAGCTCAGGCGTTTCCGATAAGCGTCCCACCCTCCGTTCAGGGAGATGAAGGGACAGATGCCGCTCACTTCCTCGTAGCATCGATACCTGCCCTGAATCAGGGCCATAAAACAGGCCCGCTGGGGCGAATCTTCCGGCCAACTGGGCAGGTCCAGGGAATCCCACTCGTGGCGGTGCTCTTCCAGAAAAGCCAGCACGCAAGCCATGACCGCCTCTTCCTCTCCCCCGCGCACGATGAAATCCAGGTGGTCCGAGTAAGCTGCGCCGGTGCCCATGAAGGTGATCCGCCGGCCGCTGATAAGAGAAACGGGCAGTTTCTCCTCGATCACGACCAGCGGCGCCAGGCCGACCAGTTGGTGGTTCCCTTTGCGTCTGATAGCCAGCACCAGCAGGCGCTTGCCCTGGCCGTAAAACTGCCACCAGGTGGAGAGCCATTCCCAGGTGAGAAAGATGTTGGCCGAGGAGCTGGAGTCCAACAGTTCCCCCCACTCCCGCTCCAGACTCAACAGTCCTTCCCTCGAGCTAATCATCCTCGTTTCGTAGCCATCCCAATAGGGCATTCCAATCTCCGTTGTTCTGTCAAGAGGAAGCGTACAAACGGGGTTACGACGCCCTGCCTATTGCCCCCGCAACAACCCGACCAGCCCCCAAAACTGTCTCCCTGTGAACCAGCCAGAGAGCCAACAAATAGATACCCGCTCCCGTCACAACAGATAGCGCCATAGCGACCAGGCCAGGGACCGGGGGCAGGAAATAACGTAAGACGTACAAACCCATTAACATAGCCAGCGCCCCGGTCAGAGCATATCTGAATTCTGCCACGATGGTCCAAAAGCCCACCCCAAGCAGTTTGTGGACAATGAAGAGCCTGATCGTAGTTATAAGTGCGGTGGTCAGCAGACGAGCCCTGGCTACCCCGACAATACCATAACGGGCGCCAAACCATAGCGCCGCGACGATAAAAACGTTCTCCACGATGTTGAGTTTGGTAAGGATATCAGGTCGCCCCCTGGCCTTGTAGATGTCGCCGGCGGCCCAATCCAGGGACATCAGGGCGGCGTGAAGAGCCAGGGCTTGTAAAACGGGAATGGAGTTAGCCCACTTGTCAGTGTAAAAGGTCAGGATAAACTCGGGCGCCACGAAATAAAGCCCTATGCCCGCCGGGATAGTTACCAGCGAAATGTACTTAATGGTGGTCAGGAATCCCTGGCGCAGGGCAGGCAGGTTATCTTGCAATTTAGAGTAAGCAGGGAACATCACCCTGGTGACCACGAAACAGAAGTTGATGATGAGGAAATCGGGCGGTTTAACGGCCAGCATGTAGAAACCCAAAGCCGTGCCCCCCAGCAGTTTCCCGACGATGAGATAGTCGGCTTCGGTGTGGATGAGACACAGGAATCCGGCGACCATCAGTTGCAAGCCGTAACTCAACAACTCCCTGGCTACCGACTTATAGAAGGTGAAAGAAGGCCGCCAGGGTAAAACCACCCACAGGGTCAGGGCCCAGGCCAGAGTGCTTACCACCTGTCCCCACACCAGGCTCCACACTCCAAATCCCAGCAGGGCCAGCGATATAGAAACCGCGCCTTTGACTATCCCCTGGACAAGATCGGGCACGAACTTCTTTTTGAAGTCCAATTCTTTCTCTAGCAGGGCCTCATGCACGTACCCAAAAGAAGAGAACACAAAGGTCAGGGCCAGCACTCTCAGGATGGGCTCGACTCTGGCCTCCTGGAAGAAGGAGGCCACCAACGGGGAGAGCAAATTTGCCACCAGGAACAAGGCCAGCCCGCTTAAGATGCTGATGATGAAAGCAGTGTTCGCCGCTTTATCTATCTCGTCTTTTTTGTAGATCAGGGCCGCGCCCATTTCTAAAGCCCTGAGATCGAGGTAATATATGACCAGCAGGGCGAAGCCTATCAAACCGAAATCGTCAGGGGAGAGCAATCTGCCCAGAATGATGGTGCTGATAAAGATCAGAACCTTACCGCCACTGAGAGAAGCGTAAGTCCACATCGTGCCCTTAACTGTTTTCTCAGCCAGACCCACTTCTTTTACTCCACAAGGTTTTTCTCGAACTTTTGTTTCCCTTATCGCGCTGACAGGAGAGCGTTCCTACTGCTTTGCGAACAAAAGCACTGTGTTTTGTCCGTTCCGGGCGGCCTTCTCCAAAGTCTGATCGGCTTCGGAGAGCAGTCCTTCCATATCGGTTGTTCCATTAACACAATCGGTGATCCCAAAGCTAACGGTCAGGTTCAATTGGACCCCGCTGTCTCCCAGCTCGAAAATGTTACATTCCATTCTCGTCCGCAGCCGCTCCATGGTCTGCACCGCACCTTCAGCAGAGGTGTAGGGCAAAAGAAAAGCGAACTTGTCGTCTCCGAGACGGGCCATCAGCGTCTCTTCTTTAAGATACTGCTTTAAATAAAGGGCCACCTTTTTGAGCGCGATCTCTTTTATCTCGGGAGAGTAGAGTTCCCCGAGCTGGTCAAAACGATCTATGCTCATGAGCGCCAGGGCCAGGGAATGCCCGTGATTCCTGGCCCGGCTGATTTCCTCTTTCAGTCGCATCAAGAAATACTGTTCATTGTAGAGGCCGGTTTGGGTATCCACTATGGTCAAGTAGTCCACGATTTCCGGCACCTTCAAATACTCTTTCAGGAAAGCTAAACTGACCCCCAACATCAAGCCAAAGACCGCGCCAAAGGCCACGTTGCGTGCTTTGCTCGGTTGCACCGGACTGCGAGGGAGCACGGCAGGGTCCAGAAGCTTGACATCGTAAATCTCGTATAGGCCGCTAACGTACTCGATGGTTTCGGCCCCTATCGCATTAGCCAGGTCTCTGGTAAGCTGTGGACTGGTCCCTTCCACAGTAAGCTTAATGAGGTTGGTATCGGGAAGCACTACGCTACGAAAGGAGTATTCCTTTAGCTCTTCAAATGACAGGCCCAGCTTCCGGGTGGCGGTATCAACGATGGTGCGAGTGACAAATACTTCGGCGTAGGTGGTCACAATACTACCATCCCGAAAACTGATGTTGTTGAAGCCCCCGATCAGATCGCTCAGTTCACGAATAGAAGCACTGGGGCTGACGATAAACGTAGCCGAAGCCTGATAGATATCGGGCCGGGTATAACTGAACACCACGCTGGCTGTCAGGGTAATCAGGAAAGCAGGTATAATGATCCACCAGCTCCTTAAAAGAATTTTAAGATACGCTCTCAATTCCATTGCCCGTTCACCTCTTATCCTTCCCTTTCACAACCTCCTGGTATGAATGGTGAGGAGCTTATGAGGACTGGTTCAAGTGATGGTTCAAAAAATCGGTCCACATTATCAACTCGATAACCCCTATATCCCTGACCGGCTGCTCTTCGCTCAGGGTAAAGATGATGGGGGTGGGTGGCCCAAGCCAATGTGTGACCTCCTGCGGCCAGGGCAGAAAGACATCCACGAAGTATCGATCGGGCTCCAACCCCCCGATAGCGAACCGGCCCTGGTCATCGGTACTGGTCCACCCCAATTTCGAGCCGTCGGCGTTATATACATCCACGCTAACCCCCGCCATAGGCTGGCCCTGGTATATAACCCGGCCAACGAGGCTAGGGCCACGCATCTTCAGGGTTAGCCGTTGCGGAGCACGGTATTGGCTGCCGGCTTCGATGGTGATGGGGAGCGGTTCTGGAGGCGAAAGCTGGGAGCCCTCCGGTGGAACCACCTCTAAGAAATAACGGCCGGGGGGCACACCGCCAAAACGGAAGGGCCTGTCAGGGCTGATCTCATCCCATAACGCAATGGAGCCATCTTCATTCCACAGGCTCACGCCTCCGGCTGTAAGCCGGGTGGTGCCATCCGCTCCCACCACCACCCCTTCCACCTGGGGGTAAGTGAGCCTGACCTCCAGCGTCTGAGGCTCTTTTACCCCGTTGGCCGGGATGGTCACGCTCATCGATTCTGGGGGCCAGAAAGGCGAATCCTCCGCTAAAAAGACTTCCAGGACGTAGGTGCCGGGCGCTAAACCTCCAAAACGGAAGGGCTGGTAGGGGTCGATTTCAGCCCACAGACCACCAAAGACGCAAGGAGGAGCGCATTGGTCTCCCCCCAGAAGACCTACTTCTCCAGCCGCCAGGCGAGTTTCGCCGTCTGGTTCCAGCACCGTGCCCCGAATCTGCGCGTAAGTGACTGTGACGGTAATAAATTGGCTTTCCACCACCCTTGGTTCCGTAATGGTGATGGGGATCGGATCCGGGGGCCAGAAAGGTGAATCCCCCGGGGGCAAGACATCCAGTAAGTAGAGACCAGGGGCCAATCCTTCAAAACTAAAAGGTTCCAAGGCACTGATAATGCTGTACTTGGAAACTGTCCCCTCTTTATTTCCGAGACGCACCTCTCCGGCCGCCAGTCTGGTGCCCCCATCTGGGGCCAGTACTATGCCTTCGATCTGTGGGACATTGAGGGCTTTCCCGGCGCTTATGTTCCACGTCCAATAGCCAGTTTCAAAAAGGGTCTCTTCGCTGATGGTCTCGTATCCGTAGGAAGAGATGCTGTAGGTGTGAATCCCAGGATTGACGGCCAGGATTTTTGAGGCCCCAGGGGGCAGGTCATATTCGTGGTCCACGATGGTGAGCCGCACCGCCACCTCAGAGCGGTTCCGCACCCGCATCACGCACCCTGGCGCTGGCGCAGGCGGCGGGAGGTCAGTATAGGGCGCAAATTCTACCAGGGCAAACCCTCCTCGGGTCAGATCGACCTCCAGGCTAATACCTAAATCTTTAGGGGTAATCAGGTAGAGGTCCGGCAAAAGAGGGCTGAACTCACACGCGAACTCCCCAAAATCTGGCTTGGTGCCGGTGTAAGCGGTGGCCTGCCAGCCTTCCTTACTGATTTCCACGGGCCAATCCCGCAGACCTATTACCTGGACGGCGATAACGCCCCCCATAGCCGCATCGTATTGTTGCGCGATGCGGCCCCGCCAAAACACCTGGGGCAGAGCGGTAGGCGTTGGGCCCTCTTCTGGTTTAGAATAGGAGGGGGAACTGGCCAAAACTCCGGAGGCTATCCCATGCACCGTTAAGAATAAGGCAGAGCAAAAGAGAAACGTGCCCCAGAAGAACAACTTCCGTTTCATTTTCTTCAACATCCTACCTGGGTATCTTTGGTTATCTTGGGCAGGCTAAAATCGATTTCGACGATAATAGTCCCCCCCTCCGGTGAGTATTGAAGGGCGTTATCCAGCACATTTGGAATCACCACACATTTAGCATTATATCACACTAAGGTAAACCTGGAGTAAATAGAATGTTAAAAATGGTTAAAAAAAGTTACTGCGTGCCTTGAACGGTACGCAGTAACTCTCATAGCTGGTACACAGATGCCCTCTATGGAGGGGCAAAAACCCCTTATTCGGCTGACGATGACCTGTTTACGGATAAACTTGAGACGTTTTCTACGAAGCGGTAGCCTATACCCCACTCCGTTAATATCGTAGCTGGACGGGCGGGGTCCTCCTCTATCTTCCGGCGTAAACGATGAATATATACTTTGAGATAATCTGTCTGAAGAGAGTATTCTGGCCCCCAGACCTGGGCGAGAAGGCATTTGTGGGACAAAGTCTGGTTGGCATTCTGCACCAAGCAACTCAATAGATCGAACTCTTTGGTCGTCAGATAAATCTCTTGGCCTTTGAGCGCGACCTTACGTCGATCAAAGTCTATGGTCAGTCTTCCATCCGAGTATACGGTAGAGTCCCCGTTCTCCCCCTCTTTGTTAGAGTGGACCCGGCGGAGGAGAGCTTCCACCCTGGCCAGGAGTTCCTGGTTATTAAAGGGTTTGGTCAAGTAGTCGTCAGCCCCTGTTTTCAGCCCTTTCACTACATCTTCAACGGCCTTCGCCCTGGCTGTAATTATCAAGATAGGCACTTTGGACATCTCTCTCAATCGCTCGCAGACTTTCCAGCCATCCATACCTGGTAACATGATGTCCAGAATGACCAAATCAGGCTGAGTAGCGTAGGCCTGCCGTAATCCCTCAAGACCACTGTTAGAGGTTACTATATCATAATTATAGGCCTCCAGTAGAGTTTTGAGCAGCTCGAGCAGATGTTTGTCATCCTCGATTATTAAGATGGTCGCGGCCACTCTCTGCCTCCAATGAAGGTGATATCGAAAGCGTTGCCCCTGAATCCCTGGGGCTCAAACTCACCTTTTAATTATACAGGAATCCTGGAGTAGTGGCAAATCGGACTCGGTTGCATATGGCAAAATCAAGACGGCCGCCATCGATGGCTCGATGACGACCGCCCACAGAACCGAGACGAGAGCTTCTGGCTGGTTGCCCCGTTACGATAAAATCCGCCCGCTGATCGAGGAGATGTTCATCCCAGGTCCACAACGAGCTCAGAGGTCGTGGTGGTGGCCTGCGAAGTGACCTCGCTCTGGACGGCGATAACTTCGCCCTCGTGCTCAAAGATCACGTCCGGGCCGGCCTGCAAAACCTGCTGTAAGGTCTTATCCCTAGCCAGGGCGAAGTATTCCGGCGAAGCGAAGCGGATCACCCTATCAACCTTCACCTTAGCGGTCTGCTGTCCCTCAGCATCGTGCAACAGCTCTAAGTCTACGGCGTAGTATTCCATCTGCACAAAATTCTTGCGCCCCAGGTTAAGCACGTTCGCCCCGGCCGCCAGGTTGGCCTGGACGGCGTTCTGATAAGCCTGGTTCTGCACTCTGGCCCTGACTGTGGCGTCGCCGGAGGCCAGGTTGTAATCCCATTGGCCGTCGCCGTCCCGATCCTGGCGGTAGAGGGCCATGATTTCCTCGGAGGCCACTCCCTCTGTCTGGGCCTGAATGATGGTGGTGGTATAAGGCGTGACCAGGCCAAAAGCCAGGCCCAAAGCCCGCACCTCCTCGACCAGGGCTTCAGTCTCCCCTTCCACCCGGCCGCGATCCAGAAGCTCGCCTACCCTCCTGGTGGCCCACAGCCGGGGGACAAACACGTACCCGGAAGCTGGCTCCAGGTCATAGATGTACTCCTTTCTCCCCTGGGGGGTCATCCCGCTCAGGCGCACGGTCACCAGTTCCGAGACCCCGGCGTGCTTGCCGGTTAAAACCAGGCTGGAACCCACAAAAAGGTCGGGAAGGGTCTGGGGATAAACTGCTTCCACTGCCATGCCCTCAAAGGTGATGGTCACCTCGGCCAGGAGGGGATGGGCGATCTGGGCATAGAAGGTGGTCAGGGCCGCTTCCAGGCTTTGACCAGGCTCAACGTAGGTCACTGCCCCGTGGTTCTCGGCGGCGATGCCGTCCAGCAGGTGGGTGTTCACGTCGTAGCCCACGCCGAAGACGTGGACGCTGGCTCCCAGGCCATCGTTGGCCCGCCGCACGTCCTCCCTGATGGCGGTCTCGTCGGTGACGCCGGCGGTGGGCAGCCCGTCGGTCAGGAAGATTATCACCTGGGTGGCCTGGGAGCGTCCGCTGCGGGCCAGGATGTCCAGGCCGGTGGTCAACGCGGCGTCGATGTCGGTATCGCCCCGATCGATGAGGTAGTTCACGTAATCCATAGCCTCCCAGATGGCGTTGCCCTCCGCGGGCCTTAGCTCACGGGAGAAAGTATCGATCTCGTGATCGAAGCTGACGATGGAGAACCGGTCATCTTCGCCCAGTTGCCCCACCATGAACCTGAGAGCTTCTCTGGCCTGCTCGATCTTCTCCCCGGCCATGCTGCCCGAACGATCGATGACGAACACGATGTCCTTGGCGATGCTCTCTTTCTCCACGACCTCCGTGCTGGGCGAGAAGAGGAACATGAAATAGCCCTGCCCATCGACCTCGTCGCTAAACAGGGCCGCCCCAAAATCCTTCTCTGTAGTGGTATAGTACAGCGTGAAGTCCTCCGTGGGCCTGACATCGTGAGCCATGTAGCGGGCACGCACCTGATGCGAGTTGACTCGCTCGACGGCCACGTCGTGCTTCGGGGAGTAAACGCTGGCTACCCCACGAGAAGAGCGCAGATCGACGGTTATGGAGACCTCTTTCAGATTGCTGGCCGAGTACCTTTCTGTGCTCAGGGTGTAATAATAGCGGTACAGGTCGCCGCTGGGGACGATCATTTCCTCGTATTCCAGGACCATCACCCTGGTCGAGTGGGGCGGCAGGGTGATCTCCAGAGCGTAGGTCTCCTGGCCGGAGTATTGCAGAAGCGAGGGGTCGCGTTGATTGGCGATGGCCCACTGCAAATAGGACTCGGTGGCCGCCGTATCCATGACCTTGATGGTCTGAGGCTGGCCGTCCAGCCTGACCCGAAAGTCGGAGATGATGGCCGTCTCCGGCAGGGGAAAGGTGTAGAGACCGCTGACGGTTATGTCATAGGGATTGTGAAACGCCTGCTCCACTCTGGTGGTGGCCTGCTGGTCGTCGATCTCCACCGTCACGCGGTGATATTCGACCCCCAGGTAGCCCAGAGTGTTGGGGATAACCATGCCATCGGCCAGAGCCATATTCGACCCCACCTGGGTCAGAAACAGAATCAACAAGATAGTTGTACACAGCTTTTTCATGGCAAAAACCCTCCTTATCACATTTGCCTACAGTATAACACCTCTGTGTGGCAATTCCGTGACAAGAAGGGCGCAGTTCTGAGGCAAGAAGCGATCATTTTCGTGCCCATGCCAATCAAGGAGGTCGAATGGGATTACAACCTGCCTGATATTGATTTTGACCCCGACCTGGTTGCGAAGGCAGAGAAAACGTGGTAAGATCATGATGTCCGGGACTCCTGGTCATACGCAGGATTGGCCGCCAACTACTGCCAGCAATGTGCAAAATCCGTTATAATAAATCATAGTGGAGATGCCTATGGCTCTACGCAAAATCAGGATAATCGACATTGCTTCCTACCTCATTTTTGTGGGCATTGCCCTCCGTGCGTTGGTCGAATACTTCGGCAATCAATGGTGGTGGGTTTTAGCCGGCCTGCTGCCGGTCTTTTTACTGCTTCTCATCTCAGAACCCTGGCTGACCCGACGTTTTGAATGGTATCCTCATCTCTACCTGGCGTTGCAGAGCGTTTTGGTTCTCATCCTGACAAGCTTGCCCCTGTATGACTATTTTGCCGCCCTTTACATCCTCCTTGGCATGCAATCCATGCAGTTCTTCTCCCAGCGGATCGGCTTTTTATGGATCGGCGTCCTTTCCTTGATTATGACGGGGGCGTTTGTTTATACCTACGGCTGGCAATATGGTCTGACTGAAAGTTCAATCTACGTCGCCGCTAACCTTTTTTCCTGCCTTTACGCTATCGCCAACCGACAGGCTGAAGAGGCCCGCGAAGAGAGCCAGGCTCTCCTGGCCAAACTCCAGGCCGCCCATCGCGAATTGCAAGCCTACGCGGCCCAGGTTGAAGAACTGGCTACCGCCCAGGAGCGCAACCGCCTGGCCCGGGAGCTGCACGACTCCGTCACCCAGACCATATTCAGCATGACCCTCACGGCCGAGGCGGCCCGCATCTTGCTGGAGCGGGACCCCGCCCAGGTAGTGGCCCAAATGGATCGCCTCCAGGAGTTGGCGAAAGACGCTCTGACCGAGATGCGCTACCTCGTCTCTCAATTGCGGCCCAAGACGGTGGCCGAGGAAGGACTCATCCCCGCTCTGCGCCGGCACATTGCCGAGCGGCAAAACCAGGACGGGCTGACCGTGGCCTTACACGTGGAGGGAGAAAGACGATTGCCGCCGGAAACCGAGGAAGCCCTGTTTCGCATCGTCCAGGAAGCGCTGAACAACGTGGCCAAGCACGCCCAAACCGATCAGGCGGAGGTCACTTTGCGCCTGCGGGATGAATCGGCCTCACTGCTGATAGAGGATCGCGGCATGGGCTTTGAGCTTGCCAGCGCTGACTCGCAGACCTCACACCTGGGCTTAACCAGTATGCGCGAGCGGGCCAAAATGCTGGGGGCGACCTTCGCGGTCGAATCGCAACCGGGGGCGGGCACGCGTATCCGGGTGGATAACCTCCAGATCCAGGAGGATAAAAGTTATGGCTAACGTGAGCGAAGAAAAGATCACCGTCCTCATCGTGGACGACCATGCCATGGTGCGCCAGGGATTGCGGACCTTCCTCGAATTACAGGACGACATCGAAGTGGTAGGTGAAGCGGACAACGGCGTAGATGCTGTGGAACAGGCGCGCCAACTGCGGCCGGACGTGGTGCTGATGGATCTGGTGATGCCGGAAATGGACGGCATGGCGGCCACGCGGCAGATTTGCGCCTCCCACCCCGGCACAAAAGTCATCGCCTTGACCAGCTTTGCCGAAGACGACAAAGTTTTCCCCGCTATCAAGGCGGGGGCCTCAGGCTACTTGCTAAAGGACGTCTCCCCCTCCGACCTGGTTGACGCCGTTCGAGCTATTCACCGGGGGGAAACCCAGTTGCATCCCGATATCGCCAAAAAGCTGATGAACCAGATCGCACATGGAACAGAGGAGCCCACCCCCGACGAACTCACCGAGCGGGAACTGGAGGTGCTGCGCCTCATCGCCGGAGGGCTGAGCAATCGCCAAATCGCCCAGGAATTGGTGATCAGCGAGAAGACGGTGAAAACCCACGTCAGCAATATCCTGAGCAAGCTACACCTGGCCGACCGCACCCAGGCAGCGATCTACGCCCTCAAAAAGGGACTGGCGGAGGAATAGATTTTCAGTCCCGCTATCCGTCGCTGGTCCTGAGACCAGCGATGTAGCCTTCTACTTCCCCAGACCGATCACCCGATCGGTCTTTTTTAGTGCCCGAAAACACCCCCTCAGCCCGATGTGCGCGGCAGGAATGTGGGCTATACTATAGGCGTAAAGCCAAGAAGAAATGGTGAGGAAAGAACACGTGAGCGAGACGATGGAAGGTGACAACTATGGGCAAGATTAAGGTCCTGATCGTAGACGACCTGGAGCGGGTGCGCCAGGAGTTGAGGACCGCCCTGCAATTGGTGGAGGGGTTGGAAGTCGTAGGCGAGGCGGTCAACGGTCTCGAAGCGGTGCGACAGGCTGAGAATCTCAGCCCCGACATCGTGCTGATGGACCTGGAGATGCCGGGCCTGGATGGCTTTGAAGCCACCCGGCAGATCAAGGAGCGCCATCTGGCCAAAGGGGTGGTGGTGCTGACCATCCACAGTCACCCCTCCGCTCGCGAGCGGGCGGCGCGGGTGGGCGTGGATGCCTTCATCGAGAAGGGGACGCCCATCCAGACGTTGATCGAAGCGATCCGTCGGGTCTGGAGCGAAAGGAGTCCCGCCAGAACGGTTGCTGACAACCAGAATTCTGTTGGCAAAATCAAATCAAAAAGAATAAGGAGAAAACCATGAAAGAAAATCGCATCACCAGACGCCGTATACTGAAGGGCATAGGGATGGCCGCAGGCGCGGCCGCGCTTGGAATCGGACTGCCGCGAGCTGCTAAAGCGGAGAACGTGGCCGAGCAGGTTACCAGAAACGCGCCATCTCCTGAGGAGGCCGAGCGTCCCTGGTACGAGTTAGGCATGATGGCCGATCCGATCCTGGACAACGTGTTGCTGTTTTACCTGGGCCACACCTGGCAGGGCCTGGCGGATATCGGGGAGTGTCTCGACACCGCCAGTCGCATCAACGCCGATGATGAGTATAGCTGGCCGCAGGAGTGGCTCAAGACGGCCGAAAGGGTTCGCGGGTACGCGGAACAGAGCGAGGCGGGGGGCCACAAAGTCAGTGCGGGAGAAGCCTATTTGAGAGCCGCTAATTATTACATGGCTGCTCTCCATCGTCATCCAGAGCCCAAGGATCCTGAAGTGCAGCAAATGGCGGAGCAAAGCGTCCCCTGTTTCATCAAGGCGCTCGAACTGCTGTCCATTCCTGCGCAGCCGGTCGAGATTCCGTACGAGGGCACCACCCTTCCCGGCTACTTTTTCCGGTCGCCTATTGCCGGAGAGAGGGCGCCTGTCCTGATCGTTCACCAGGGACGTGATGGCTGGGCCGAGCATTGCAAGTTCCTGGCGGATGGGGCGATCAAGCGCGGTTATCACTGCCTGCTGTTCGACGGTCCCGGCCAGGGCAAGGTGATTCGGTTGCAGGGCCTCCCCTTCCGGCCCGATTGGGAAAAGGTCATCACCCCGGTGGTGGACTTCGCGATTAACACGCCGGGCGTCGATCCTGACCGCATCGCCCTGATGGGGATCAGCATGGGTGGTGCGCTGGCGCCCCGGGCCGCGGCGTTTGAGAAGCGCCTTAAGATCTGCATCGCCAACCCGGGCGTATATAGGTGGGCCGACATCTTCTACGGATTCATCGCGGCGTTCAATCCCGATCTAATCAAGCTCCTGGAGACTGACCCCCAGGCCTTCAACGCTCAAATGGAGGAATTAGCCAGGGGCATCCCGCTTATCGGGTGGGGGCTCAAGGATTCCATGTGGAAACATGGAGCCACCTCGCCGGCCGATCTGATGATCAAGATGAAAGACTTCACCAATGAGGGGATCACGGACCAGATCACGTGCCGGATGCTGATTATGGACGGTACGGCCGATGACTTCAGTCAGGGGAAAAAGCTGTACGAGGCCTTGAAGTGCCCGAAAGACTACATGCTGTTCACGGAGGAGGACACGGGCTTAGTCCACTGCCAGACCGGGGCGCTGGCCGTCTCCAGCCAGCGTATGTTTGATTGGCTGGACGAGTACATTTAATAACGACGTGCGGATGATGCCTGGAAGTCTGCGGTCACCAGGCCGGGCCATTCGAATAAAGGCGAACTCTCAATGGGTTCGCCTTTATTCCAGCGTATAAGTTGATGGAAGGTACTTATGTTTGGACGCTGGTTTCAGCGAAATGGACCAAATGGAACAGCGAACGGTTCGTTGTCGAACGGGCGCTACCGAAATGGCAATGAACATCTCATCGAGCTGCGACAGGTGGTGAAGACCTACGAGAGCGCGGCAGGCCCCTTTCCCGCCCTCAAGGGCATCGACTTACAGGTGGGCGCCGGCGAGTTTGTGGCCGTCATCGGCAAGTCGGGCAGCGGCAAGTCCACGCTCATCAACGTGATCACCGGCCTCGACCGGCCCACTTCAGGGGAGGTGTTGGTGGGCGACGTGGCGGTGCATACCCTCAACGAGGATCAAATGGCCGAGTGGCGAGGCCGCCACGTGGGGGTCATCTTTCAGTTCTTCCAACTGCTGCCGTCGCTGTCGGCGCTCGAGAACGTGATGCTGCCCATGGATTTCTGCCACATGTATTCGCCACGCCAGCGCCGGGAGCGAGCCATGCACCTGCTGGAGCAGGTGGAGATGGCGGAAGAGGCCCACAAGCTGCCCGCCGCCATTTCAGGCGGCCAACAGCAGCGGGTGGCTATTGCCCGCGCCCTGGCCAACGATCCTCCCATCGTGGCGGCCGACGAGCCTACGGGCAACCTGGACTCCGGGACGGCAGAGGCGGTCTTCAATCTCTTCCAGAGCCTGGTGGCTCAGGGCAAGACGTTTCTGATGGTGACCCACGACCGGGACCTGGCCCGGCAGGTGTCGCGCACCGTCATCCTGTCCGATGGGGAGGTTATCGACGATGCTTAGTCCACGCTGGAAAAAGGTACTGAGCGACGTCTGGGGAAACAAGACCCGCACCGTGCTGGTGGTGCTCTCCATCGCGGTGGGCATCTTCGCCGTGGGGGTGATCGCCATCTCGCGGGAAGTCCTGTCGCGGGACCTGGCCGAAAGCTACGCCGCCATCAGTCCTTCCAGCGCCACAATCTACACCGACGACCCCTTTGACCACGACCTGGTTCAGGTCGTGCGCCACATGCAGGGAGTGAAGGAAGCAGAGGGGCGGCGTAACGCCACCATGCGTCTCCAGGTTGGGCCAGACGAGTGGCGCGAACTCCGACTGTTCGCCATTGACGACTACGACGACATCCGCGTCAACAAGGTCAGGTCCGAAAGTGGGGCGTGGCCCCCGCCCGAACACGAGATGCTGGTCGAGCGCGCCGCGCTTAGTCTGGCGGAGGCGGAGGTGGGCCAGGTGGTGCTGGTCAAGACGCCCAGCGGCAAGCAGCGCCAGTTGCGCCTCGCCGGTCTCACCCACGATCTATCCCAGAGGCCAGCCATCTTTGATGGCGTAGTCTACGGTTACATCACCTTCGACACCCTGGAGTGGCTGGGCGAGCCGCACGATTTCAACGAGCTGCACATCGTGGTGGCCCAGAACGCGGATGATAAGAAATACATCCAGCGCGTGGCCGAAAAGGTGCAGAAAAAGGTGGAGAAAAGCGGGCGGGCCGTCTCCTGGACGCAGGTGCCCGATCCGGGCAAACATCCGCTCTACGACATCCTCCAGGCGGTTGTATTGCTTTTAGGGGGGCTTGGTTTCCCCTCCCTCCTCCTGAGCGCCTTCCTGGTGATCAACACCATCTCGGCTCTGCTGGCCCAGCAGGTGCGGCAGATCGGGGTGATGAAAGCTATTGGCGCTCGTACCAGCCAGGTCATGGGCATGTACTTCACTCTGGTGCTCACCTTCGGCCTGCTCGCGCTGGTCATCGCCGTGCCGTTGGGCGTGCTGGGGGCGCGCCTGTTCAGCCGGCT
Source organism: uncultured Anaerolineales bacterium (assembly GCA_964646625.1). GTDB lineage: Bacteria > Chloroflexota > Anaerolineae > CAZYHC01 > CAZYHC01 > DAOULT01. Next base: position 32,831 of record CAZYHC010000022.1, on the reverse strand, counting down.
CATGGCCGGTCTGCTTAACTTCGACCTGGAGAGTTTCGGCGTGCCGCTCCGGGTGCTGGCCCTTCAAGTTGCGGTTGCCCTCATGGTGCCGCTCCTGGCGGCGCTCTATCCCATCATCAAAGGGACCAGCGTCACGGTGCGTGAAGCGATGAGCGATTATGGACTGGGCAAAGGGCAATTTGGGAAGGGCCTCATCGACCGCCTGCTCCAGCGGGTGCGCGGCCTGTCTCGCCCCTTGCTGCTCTCGCTGCGCAACACCTTTCGCCGCCGGGGGCGGCTGGTCCTCACCCTGATTACCCTGACCCTGGGCGGGGCCCCGTTTATCAGCGTCTTCAGCGTGCGCGCCTCGCTGATACTCACCCTCGACGAGCTGTGGCAACTGTGGCATTACGACATCGAGGTGACCTTCAATCGCCCCTATCGGCGGGCGCACCTGGAGTGCCAGGCGCGGCAGGTGCCGGGCGTGGTCGAGGCGAAGGGGGTGGGCTCCGCCACCGCTCGTCGGGTGCGCGCCGACGATACCGAGAGCGGCAACATTCTCATGTTCGGCCTGCCTGTGGGGACCGGTCTGATCAAGCCCATCATTGTCGAGGGACGCTGGCTGCTCCCGGAGGACGAGAACGGGGTGGTCATCGCCACCGAGGTGCTTGAGGACGATCCTGACATCGAAGTGGGCGACGAGATCGTGTTCAAGATCGAGGGGCGGGAGACCACCTGGCGGGTGGTCGGCGTCTTCCTACACACGGTCCCTTACGCCTATGCCAACTATCCCTACTTCTCGCGCGTGGTGCGTGACGTGGGACGCGCCAGCAGCGTGTGGATGGTGGCCGAGCAACACGACGCAGGCTTTCAATCTGAAGTGGCGCAGAGGTTGGAAACACACTTCGAGCGCGTGGGCCTGCGCGTCAGGGCCATAGCCAAAATCGCCGAAGAGCGTGAGGAGTCGAGGTCCGGGCTTGGCCTGCTGGCGGTCATCCTCCTGATCCTGGCCGCGCTGCTGGCCGTAGTGGGGGGGTTGGGGCTGATGGGCACGATGAGCATCAACGTGCTGGAGCGGACGCGTGAGATCGGGGTCATGCGGGCCATTGGAGCCTCGGACGGCGCCATGTTACAGATCTTCATAGTCGAGGGGGTCATCATCGGGGCGATCAGTTGGCTGCTGGGGTCGGTGCTGGCCTTCCCACTGGGCAAGCTCCTCAGCGCCCCCCTGGGGATGGCCTTACTACAGGTCCCTCTCAGCTATACCTTTTCGGCGAGCGGCGTGATGGTCTGGCTGGTGGTGGTGGTCATCCTGGCGGCCCTGGCCAGCTTCCTGCCGGCGCGCAGTGCCTCGCGGCTCACCGTGCGCGAAGTGTTGGCGTATGAGTAGAGTGCATGTAGAACTTACGAGCTTATGGTGAACCTGGGATGAACATCTCCTCAATCAGGGGGCGGATTTTATCGTACCGGGGCAGCAAGACGGAAGCTCCCGTCTCAGTGCGGTGGGCGGTCGTCATCGAGCCATCGATGGCGGCCATCCTTACGTTGTTCTGGTCGATCTCGATAGCCAGTTGAGCCAGGGCCAGTATCTGGTGTAACTGGAGGTCGGTCTGAATATTATCGGCCAGAGTGGTCATCAACTCAGGGACTCTGGGCAAAAGGTCCAGGCGGAGCACCTTGTCACGAACGGCCAGCAACACGTCCCGTTGGCGCCTGGAGCGGTCGAAATCGCTGGTGCCATGGCGGGTACGGGTGTATTTGAGGGCCATATCGCCGTTCATGTGTTGTGGGCCGGCCGGTATGTAGAGGGGATCGTAGCCATAGCTGTCATCCGGGTATTCATCGTCCCTGATCTCTCTCCGCACGTTGACGTCGATGCCGCCGATAGCGTCGATGAACTCCCTGAAGCCCTCGAAATCGAGGTAGACGTAATAGTGCACAGGCACGGCCAGATTGTATCGCACCGTTTCCTTGATCAATGCCGCCCCCCCGCCGGGATAGCCTTTGGATTCCCCCCTGGAATAGGCCGTGTTGATGCGGTTCTCCCCATAACCCGGGATGGTCACCCACAGGTCGCGAGGGATGGAAAGCATCCCCACTGTCTTGTTTGCCGGATCGATAGTGACCAGGATTATGGCGTCGGTACGCCAGCTTCTTCCTTCGCCCGGCCGCTTGTCAATACCCAGGAGGAGGATGTTCACCCTGTCCTTTACCACCCCGGCAGGTATTCCGGCCGAGGCCGGTACAGGCGTGGGGGCTACGGTTGGGGCAGGCACGGGCAACTGCGCTGTGGGGGCGGAAGCGGGCATTGGTCCCGGCGTCGGCTCAGGCAAGTTTGCGCTGAACCGCACCAGGTTGCCCGAAACCCAGCCGCTCTTTCCCTGATAGGCCACCCGGAAGAAGTAAGCTCCGCGCTCCTTCCTGAACTCATACACCTCCAGTCTGGTATCATGTGGGATCCAGACCCCATTAGCCGGAATCACGCCGGGCTTCTCACAAAGCGGAATAGGCGATGGGGCATATCTGCCTCCCAGGGTAGCATCGGCCCAGACCACCATAACGGACGCGGAGTGGGGAGCACCGGGGGCGATACGTTCGGTGATCAGAGGGTAAACCAACAAAAAAGCGCGTACCGCAAACCCCATAACAACGGTAAAGAACAAGACCCCTACGACGATGTGGTAGAAAAGCAGGGAATTGTTTCGCCTGGCAGCCTTTGGAGAAACAGGGGTGGCCTGGGCGGAGCCAGAAGGCAGCAGCCTGGTCCTTTGTGCTCTCAGTTTTCTCAATCCCGCCATGGCGTAAGCGTTTCGGGGATTGATAGCCAACACGTTCTCCAGACAGACTTCGCGCTGTCTGTCCGTCTCGACCATGCTGCTGAGCCAGAGCCAGGCGTGCTCAGAGTATGGATTTTGGGCCACAACCTGAGTAAGAAGACGACGAGCCTCGGCCCTGTTCCCTGCCTGGGCGGCCACAATGCTCTGTCGCAGTAAATCGTTCATGGCTACCTCATTCCCCCGTATCTGCCGGTTGCTTATGTCGAGGTAATTATATTATACCACGACTACGGGCAGAAGGAAACTGCAAGGTGCTTATCATCACCCAGGGAGAGGCCGATGAAGTGCTGGATATCCTGCGCCAGTGTATACAGGCGGTGCTCAGATAGAAGCGAACTCCCCACTTACAATCTCCTCTTGCGTGATTGTGCATTGTCAAGTATAATACGTGCTGCGAGACTGAAAGATTCGTGATCGTTAGTACAGATAGTAGAAAAGAGGAAACAGGGTGTTATCGCGGCCAACTTACCTGGGCATTTTTCTGCTCTCTATGGGCAGCCTGGCTTTTGAGATCACCCTGACCCGGCTCTTCTCCGTAATTCAATGGTATCATTTTGCTTTCATGGCCGTCAGCATTGCTTTACTGGGTTTCGGGGCCAGTGGTTCTTTTCTGTCCCTCTTCCCTACCCTGGCCGGGCGCGACGTGACCAGACTGCTGACCATCCTCTCTATCCTTTTCGCCCTGAGCGTGGTGGGCGGGTACCTGACCATCAACTACATCCCCTTCGACTCCTACCGCATCGCCTGGGAACGGCGACAATTTCTGTACCTGGCCGTCTACTACCTCTCTCTGACCGCGCCCTTCTTTTGCAGCGGTCTGGCCGTCGGTGTCCTGCTGGCGGCGCGGCCCGATCTGGCGGCAGTGATCTACTCCTTCAACCTGGGTGGCTCAGCACTGGGTTGCCTGGCGGCCGTCGTAGCCCTGCCCTTTCTGGGCGGAGCGGGCATGGTTATGCTGGCGGCCTTGCTGGGCGCTCTGGCGGCGCTGGCCTTCCTGAATCCCAGGCTGAGTAGCGGGGTGCGGCCCTCGGTCTCTGGCCTCCTGTCCCTGGCCCTGGTGGTCGTCCTTCTTCTTCTCATCATACGCCCCCTGGCCTTTCTGGAGGTGCGTATGTCTCCCTACAAGGGCCTTAGCTCCACTCTGCATTATCCTGGGGCCCGGCTGGTTTTCAGCCGTTGGAACGCCTTTTCGCGCGTGGATGTGGCCGAAAGCGAGGGAATACACTCGGCCCCGGGCCTCAGTCTGGTTTATCCCGGTACCCATCCGCCCCAGTTGGCTCTCTTCACCGACGGCGAAAACCTGTCACCCATCACGAACCCCCAGAGCGAAGCCCTGGCCTTCATCGATTATTTGCCCGTGGCCCTGCCTTACCTCCTCAGACCGGGGGCCAGAGCCATGATCATCGAACCCAAAGGGGGCCTGGACGTGCTGGTGGCCTTGAGGAAAGGGGTCGCTTCGGCGCTGGTGGTGGAGAACAACCCCTTGATCGTGGAGGTGGTGCGGGATCGTTTTGGGGAGTGGGACGGGCATCTTTACGACGATGAGCGAGTCAGGGTAGTGGTCGAAGACGGGCGCAGTTACGTGCACCGCACAGAGGAGCGATTCGACATCATCCAGGTCTCCCTGGCCGATACCTTCAAGCCCGTTACCTCGGGAGCCTACAGTCTGGCGGAGAATTACCTTTATACCCGCCAGGCCTTCACCGATTATCTGCGCCACCTGAACCAGGAGGGCCTGCTGGTCATCAGCCGGTGGCTACAGTTGCCTCCCAGCGAGAGCCTGCGCGCCTGGGGGCTGGCGGTCACCGCCCTGGAAGAAAGCGGCGTGTCCCAGCCGGCGCAATGCCTGGTGGCCCTGCGTAGTTGGTCCACCGCCCTGCTCCTGGTCAAGAATACGCCCTTCAGTGCTGCCGACCTGGACACGGTGCGGACCTTTTGTGAAGAGAAGAGGTTCGATCTCATTTACACTCCTGACCTGCGCCCCGAAGAGATCAACCGCTATAACGTGCTGCCAGAGCCTTACCACTACCACACCTTCCGGGAATTGCTCACCCACCCCCGGCGAGGCGATTTCTACGCCGCCTATCCCTTCGACGTTTCTCCCCCAGACGACGACCGTCCTTTCTTCTTCCATCTTTTTAAATGGAGCCAGACCCCGGCCATTGTGCGGGATTTTGGGCGGGTATGGCAACCCTTTGGGGGCAGCGGCTACTTTGTGCTGGTAGCCCTTCTCATCCTGGCTCTGCTGGCCTGTCTGGTTCTCATTCTTTTGCCCCTGCTGGCTTTAAGAAAGACAGTCGCTCGCTCGCCCCACAAGCTCCCTATCTTCCTGTATTTTACTCTATTGGGCCTGGGCTATCTTTTCGTGGAAATCCCTCTTCTGCCGCACTTCGTCCTTTTCCTGGGCCACCCTCTTTACGCCTTTGCTGCGGTTCTCTTCAGCCTTCTCCTCTTCTCTGGCCTGGGCAGCCTGGTCTCGGCCCGATTTCCCCTGCCCCTGGCTCTGGCGGCCTTGAGTCTGACCATCCTGGTCTATCCTCTGGCCTTGCCCTACGTTTTTCGGGTACTGCTGGGCCAGAGTTTGATCGTCCGCCTGGGAGTCTCATTAGTAAGCCTGGCCCCGCTGGGTTTTCTGATGGGCATGCCTTTCCCTGGCGGCATCGCCCTGGTGGATGAGGTGGCTCCTGCTCTTATTCCCTGGGCCTGGGGCATCAATGGCTGCGCCTCGGTCCTCAGTTCCATATTATCCATGATGCTGGCTATCTCTTTTGGTTTCTCCTGGGTGCTGAGGGCTGCCAGCCTGGCTTATGCCGGGGGGTTGATAGTCGTTCTCTGGCTGAGAGCACAATAAACTCAGGTGCCTGGCACTTCAACAACGAACGTTCGCTGTGCCAGGCACCTTGATTGGCTGAGGGCGCGATAAGCCCTTACGTTTGCGTGCGGCGGCAATATTCGGCCAGGATTTGGCTCCATACTTCGGCTGCCCCGATCTCTTCGGCCCAGCGCCCGATGTAGTCGTAATCCAGGGCCTCGCCCTGCACCACCAGCATAGCCAAAATGTCCCGCAGGTGCTTGTCCATCCGGCCCGATAGGAAGTACTTTAGCTTGTAGATAATCACATCCTCAGGGGAATAAAGATAGACTTCGGCTTTCCGGGCCTCGTCGTAGACAACCCGTCGGCGGCGGGCCAGCGCGGCACGCTCCAACTCTGTCGGCTCGAGGATGAGGAAAAAGTCAGCCTTGTAACCGCTCTCGGCGTCAATTACGTTGAACGGCTGATCGTGGATGGCCGCGTCCACGATGGACTCAATCAACACGTAATAGCCTAACTCCTGGAAGGCCCGCGCAAACCGCTGGGCCTCTTCCAAAGGCAAGACCACAGCTATGTCAATATCGTGAGTAGTGCGGGCCTCGCTGTAATACATGCTGGCAAACGCTCCGCCGACCATATACACAATCCCAAGAGACTCTAACGTCTCGATCACTGAACGGGCAAAATCGCGGTAGCTTTTAATGCTCATAATTCACCCGGATACGCCGACGGACACGCTGCTTTAACTCCGCGTCGCTGATGTCGGGCTGCTCGTTGCGGATGGAGGCCATTATCAGCGAGCGCGCCCAATCACCTAAATCAAAGGCTTGCGCTAAGCGCTGGGCCCCAGACAGCTGCCGGCTAATAGCCAACTGCTGCATATCCAGGTCGTCGAAGACGGCGCGGATGCGGCGGGCCAGGTATTCCTCGGTCAATGGCGGCGGGGCAGGTGGATCGTCCGCGCTCTTCAGGCCCAGCGACTCGAAAGCCTGCCACAGCGCAAAAGCAAGCTCCTCATGGTCAATAGGGGTATTTTCCACTACGAATTTTCTCCCTTCTCGCTGTTCAGCTCTCAAGGAGCGAAGAGGCGGGCAGCAAGGATCACCGTGGCGCCCAGGGCCAGAAAGGGGCCAAAAGGCAACAGGCTCTTCCGCGAAAGATGCCCCCGCAGGATGCCAACCACCCCCACCAGCATCCCCGCCGCAAAGGCCACGAATAACGCCCAATACAGGTCGTAAGAGAGGCCCAGGATCAGGCCGATGAAAAAGGCCAGCTTTACGTCGCCCAGGCCAGCCCGCGCCGGGCCGAAGATGAACACAGGGACGATGAAGAGAATCCCCGCCGCCAGCCCACCCCCCAAAGCCGTCTGCCAGCCGGGAAAACGGAACATAGCCCCCAAAGCCACCACGATGGCCGGGTAAATAATACGGTTGGGGATACGACGCTCGCGGAGGTCCTTATATGAGACGGCCGCCAGAACGACAATGTAGAGCAGGTAAAACACGTAACGGGCCAGAAAGGCGGAGGATAGAAAAGAGGCCAGCCCGATCAGGGCCGCGAGGAGCAAATATCCAGCCGTCGTCGCCCATTCGAGGGATGGTTCTTCCACCTTCGTTTCAGACATCCGAGCCTTCCATTATCGTCGGCGTAGAGAGCGGCAGAGATATGGTGAAGGTAGCACCCTGGCCCAACTCGCTCTCCACCGAGACCGTTCCTCCGTGCGCCTCCACCAATTCTTTGACCACCGCCAGACCCAGTCCGGTCCCGCCCCTGGTAGGCTCGACCTGAAAAAAACGCTCGAAGACGTAGGGCAGTTTTTCGGCTGGAATGCCCTCCCCATCGTCCCGCACCTGGATGATGAGCTTATCTCCATCCACCTCCAGCCTAGACCGCACCTCTCCCCCGGAATGGGTGTGTCTAAGAGCGTTATCCAGAAGGTTGTACAGCACTTGCTTCATCCGTTGTGGATCGACCTCAAGCATCACCCCGTCCGTAAGCCCTTCCATTAGAAAGAGAAAGGGCAACGCCCTGCTTCTCCGCTCTGGGCTCAAGGCTTTCCACCACCTCACCGGCCAGGGCCACAAAGTCTACCTGCTGCCGTTGTAGCCTCAGCCTGCCGGCTTCCAGGCGGGACAGTTCCAAAAGATCGGTGACCAGGTGAGTAAGATAGTCCGTCTGCTGGTCGATGATCTGCAAGCTCCGCACGTCCTCCGCTGGCGGCGATTGGCGCAGCAGAGTGATGCAGAAACCCTTGATGATGGTCAGGGGAGTACGCAACTCGTGGGAGACCTTGCTCAAGAATTGCGCCCTGGCCTGGCTCAGATGTTGCAACTCTGCTGCCATGTGGTTGATGGTTTCGGCCAGGCGTCCAACCTCGTCCCTGCTGGTCACGGCGATGCGATAAGCGAAATCGCCCTGGGAGATGCGGTTAGCGGCTCTCTCGATCTCCCGTAAAGTACGGGTCAGGTTGTACCCCAGGTACAAGCCGGCTCCGGCGATAGCCAGCAGAGAGAACCCTACCCCGGCCAGCAACCTGGGACTCAAAACGGAGTAGAGATAATCGACCTCTTCCAGCGAGGAGGCCAACTCCAGCACAGCCACGATGGCTTCCCCGCGACGCAAGGGCACGCTGACCGAGACGTACCGGCCTCCATCTTCGCCCCCCGCGGGGGAAAGGACCGCGTATCCCCTCTGGCCGGCCAGGGCCGTCTCGATGATTTCGGCATCGAAGGCGAAAGAGGCGGTGGCGTAAATAAGCGCGCCTTGAACGTCGTATAGACGGGCCTGATAGCCCCGTGGGCTTACGTCCAAGGCGGCGCGCAGGGTATCGACTGGATCCAGGTTCGCTGCCAGCGCCTCCTCCAGCCTGTCCTGAAGCGCCAGAGCCTCTTTCTTCAAGTCTTCCCCTTTAGCCTGGGGCAGTTCCAAGAGAAAGCTCTGGTACACGATCAGGCCCGAGTAGATGTAGGTCACAAGAGCGATGGCCGCAAAAAGCAGGATAATACGGAACCTGAGTTCTGACCAACGCCGCCGCAACCACCGGATCGTGCTCATGGTTCGTCGTTCTCCGGCTGCAACTTGTATCCCACGCCCCAGACCGTGACGATCCAATCCGCTGACAGGCCGTTCTCCTTGAACTTGTGGCGCAGACGTTTGACGTGTTCGTCCACCGTCCGCGTATTGCCGAAGGTATAACCCCATATCTCCTTTAGAAGCTCCTCGCGGCTGAAGACGCGGTTAGGATGACGGGCCAGGAGCACAAGCAGGTCAAACTCCTTGGGAGAGAGCTGGAGAAGCATCCTGTTCAAATAAACGGCACGCTCCAGGACGTTAATGGTCAGCGGGCCGATCTTGACCATGCTTTCCTGGGAGCTATCCCGGTCTCCGGCCCGACGCAGGACGGCTTTGAGGCGGGCGGCCAATTCCAGAGGGTTGAAAGGCTTGGTAATGTAATCATCCACCCCCACCTCAAAACCCCGCAATTTGTCGGCATCCTCTGCACGGGCGGTAAGCATCACTATCGGTATGTCCACGGGGATGGTCAAAGTCCCTTCGGCGCTGCCCTGGCGGATGCGATGGCATAGTTCATAACCGTCCATCTGGGGCAACATGATGTCCAGCAGGATAATGTCTGGCCTCTGGACAGCCATCCACTGTAAGGCTTCCTCGCCGGTGGTGGCCACCGTTACCTGGAAACCATCCTCGCTCAGATTCTTCTCGGTGAACTCCGCGATCAGAGGGTCATCTTCTACCAGCAAAACCCTATCCATAGACTCCCATCCAGGCTGAGATCGTAGTTGTGACCTCGATTCTTCAATATTAATCCTAGCATATTATGGCCGTTTGCGCAACCTGAGTGGTCTCCCCATTTCGCGTTGAGACAAAGGCCCAATCCACGCACTCCATGCCCTCTGCGGTTAGAAAATACATCGACACAGATGTACCCCTGCACCCTGCAACTGCGGGCTAGAAAATTCCCCGTTTTTGGTGTATAATTGAGATGATAGACAGTCAGCATGTTGGGTTACTGGCTCTGAGTGTATGGAGGCAAAATCGTGCAACTGGAAGATTATTTTGATTTTCTGAGCACAGACGATATCCGAATCAAGGGAACTCGCGTGGGAATCGAGACTATCCTTTCCGAATATCTCAGCGGCCGGATTCCTGAAGAAATCGCTTTGCATTATCCGGCTGTCTCATTGGAGCAGATCTATGCGACTATTACCTATTACCTGCATAATCGCGCCGCTGTGGAGGCCTATCTGGAAGCCTGGCGACAACACGGAGAGGAAATGTGGCAGGAACAACAGAAGAGTCCCCCAGAGATAGCTCAAAAACTTCGCCTGGTTGCCCAGAAACGGCGAGATGATGTGCTGGCTCAAGCAGCGGGCGAGAAACCCTGATGGGTGTTATCTGCTACCTGTTGGACGAAAACATAGATCGGGCTGTGCGAGTTCAGCTCCTCAGACTGGAGCCCGAGATGGATGTCCTTGCCGTTGGTGATCCAGGCGCTCCCCCCTTGAGTGCTACCGATCCAGATATTCTTCTCTGGATCGAGGAGGCAGGGCGAGTTCTGGTAACAGGTAATCGTCGAACCATGCCCGGCCACGTCCGCAATCACTTGCAGGCAGGACATCACATCCCAGGCATCTTTGTGGCGACTGCCCGGCTCTCCCTCGGGGAGGTGATCGAGGAATTGCACCTGATATGGGGCGCGTCGGAGGCAGAGGAATACCAGGATTTGATGCTTTATCTGCCCCTGTCGACCTGACAGATTTGATTATAATCTCTACCAACGAGGAGGTAGCTATCTGATGAATCACAGATCGGCGAAGGTGGTGACCATCGTCATCGCTTTTTTGGTGTTGGTTGCGGGTTCGGGTTGCGCCTGGACGCGCCTGGCGCTTACCAAACCGACTCCCACCCCCACCTTTACCAAGACGCCCCGCCCCCCAACGGCCACCTTCACCCCCACCCCGACTATCACGCCCACCTCTACGCCTACCCCGCTCCCGACCGATACCTCTACTCCAACGCTCTCCCCCACGCCATCGCCCACCGATACGCCGCTTCCCACAAATACCTCGCGCCCCCTGCCCCCCACCGATACTCCTACCCCGCCACCACCCACGGATACCCCCACCCCGGACGTCGATTTCAAGATCGTCGAGCAACGCATGTTGAGCAAGGAGGAGAACGGGGGCTGTGTGGGCAAGCAAAATATCTTCGTCACCGTCATCGACACCCACGGCGACCCTCTAAACGGCATCTTGGTGGGAGACCTCTACGGCAACACCGAGGCCATCACCGGCGACGGCAAACCGCCAGGCCAGACCGACCTGGCCCTGTGGGGCAACGAGATGTGGATCGTCGTCAAGCAGGGCCCCGACCAGATATACACCAGCGAGATCAGCCGCAAGCTGACCTCCAGGAAGCCGGAAGTCTCCGACCTGATGGCCGGGGGCTATTGCCCCGGCATGAGCGAGGCAACATGCCTGGAAGAACGGGAACTCAACCACCTCTGCTTTGGGCATTATTCCTATAACGTGATCTTCCAGCGGCAATGGTAACGGCTCAGGGGCCTGCCTGGCACTACCATGAAACCCTCTAAAAGCCACAGAGGACACAGAGTTCACGGAGGGAAAAATCTCTTTCCTCCGTGTTATCCGTGCCCCCTGTGGCTTGAATCAGGGCCACCAAATGTTTCTACTCCCCCAATGCTTGTAATCTCTGGCCGGACTGTTCGGCCCACGTGGAGCGGCCTCCCCTGGCGATGCATTGGCTGTAAGCATCTCTGGCCTTGTCCCTCTCTCCCAGGCGCTCGTAAGCCTCCCCCAGATGGTAATAGGCTTCGAAGAAATCAGGATCGACCTCTATGGCGGCGCGAAAGGCCCCCACCGCCTCGTTAAAACGACTGCGCTCCATGTAGGCCATGCCCAGCTTGTTGTGGGCGGCGGGATTATGGGGCGCAACCCACACCGCCTCCTGGTATTGTTCCAGGGCTTTCTCTGGCTGGCCCATTTCGGCGTAGGTATCTCCCAGGGTGTGATGCATGGCTACGTCCTCCGGGCGATGCTTCAAAGCTCTCTGGAACACCCGCACCGCGTCCTGGTAACGGCCCAACTCACGATAACGACGGCCTAACTGCAACTGGAGGCCGATGTCGTCGGGTTGGGCCTCGGCCGCCTGTTCCAGCCTTCTCAGCTCTTCCTCCTCTCTGGGAGAGGGAGGAGCCGGCGGCAGGGTAGGCACAGCCAACCAGGTGCCTGGCACTTCGGAAGTGCCAGGCACCTTACCTCCATAGGCTACTTTGGTTTCCTCACGAAGACGATAGATGCGCACCCCATCCTCGTCGTAGACCAGGTCCAGGTGGGAAGCCAGCATAGCATCGAACTTGGCCAGCCCCTCAGACGGGTAGGCAGCCCGCTCGAAAGGCCCTACGTAAATGTAACTCACGTCGTATCCGGCCAGCAAGGGCAGCACCGCCTCTGCATCAGGGTTATTGTAAATGTTTTCTACATCCTTCTGACGCTGCACTACCTGCTCCGGGTAACGCTGCTCGTCTTCGTGGAGATAGCTGAGCACCGTAGGGAAACCGGTGTTGTAGGCGATGCGCGTGCCGTTGGCCCGGTAAAAGTCGTGGCCGGCCTGGAGAATGACCGGCGTGCCCTGCACGTTCTCCAGCAGCCAGCGGATAGCCTTGTAATCCGGCTCCAGGAAGATGCGGTGCCCCTCCCAATCGTAGTGGGCCAGGGACATGTAGGCCATACCGTCCAGGGTGCCCACCGGCGGATGCAGTGGAAAGCGGTCCCGCAACCTGGCCTGGGTGGCAAAGACGGGATAGACGCTGACGCCCAGCACCAGGATCACGAAGCAGTTCCACCAGAAAGCAGCCAATAAACTACCTTTGTGCTCACGGGCCAGACGCCTGTGGACGAAGCCCAGGGAAGCGGCCGCGGCCAGGGCCAGCAAAACCCAAACCTGGATGTAAAATTTGAACACCGTATTCATGCGATAGGCATCCCCTCCGCTCAGATGATCGCGCACGTAGATCACCTCTACTCCCAGGGAGACGGCCAGCCCGACCAGCCCCAACAGCAGCGTAAAACGTTCCTGGGGCAGAGCTTCCTTTCCAGATTCCTTCTCTTCAGATTTCTTCTCCAGCAAGCAGGCTATGGTCAGCAGCAAAACCTCGCCTATCAGCACGAAGGTAGCCAGTTGGCTGAAGTTCAGCGAACCGTACAAGGAAGGAAGGATCAGGAGAACCAGCAGCAGGAGCAGGATGGAAGCCCCCCACAGCCAGCGCCCTTTTCTAACCACCAAGCCCCAAAGACACCAGGTTCTTGAAGTCTTTGTGTCTTCGTGCCTTCGTGGTAAATAAGCCTCTTTCTCTATAGACTCCACAGGGGTGCTCTTCGCTTTATTATCATCTTCGTCCTGCTCCTCATCCTGATCGGGCGGCTTAAATTTGAACCTATCACAGGTCTTCAAAATCAGATAGGAGACCAGCACGAAGAGAAAAAAACCGAACATGCCGACATAGTACCTCACCTCGGTGGGATAGCGGACCATCCCGAACCCCTTGACGAAAGCCTTGAAGTAGGTGAAGAAGGGGAAGTAAAAAATCAACCCTCCGCCAGCCAACAGGGCCGTCTTGAGGGCTATGCCCACTATACCTGTCAGCGTATCCATCAAATTCCTGTTACCCGTGCGCCCCGGCAGGAAGCGGCGAAGCAAAAGCCCTCCGCCCACCACCAGCACGTAAACGGGGAAATCCCAGGAGTTGATGACGGCCAGAGACCCCAGCCCCAGAGAAATAACAGCATACCGAATATACTCTCGCCGCTTACTACCTGCTCGCGGCTCACTGCTTGCTGCTAAACTAAGGACCAGGGCTACGACCAGCAGGGCAAAAGGAATGCCGATGAGATGAGGGTGCAAATCGGCAAACAGAAAGCTGAAAAAAGGGAACTCCGTGATGCTGGTCTCGTAAGGGCCGTGGATGCGGGAAGCGTGCCAGAACCAATCGGTAGGAAGAGACAGGGCGGTGCCCGTCAGCCAGCGGCCCAGGCCCGCCAGGACGCGCCCCAGGTCGCCCTGTATCTGCGGGGAAGCCAGTCGATACAGAGCCCCAAATACATCCGGCAGCCCACCCACGCCCCTGATGGGCCACACCGCCGCCAGGTTGCCAGCCACGGCCACGAAAAAACCGCCCGCCAGACCGTAGCGCCTTCGGCCCGTCAGGTTGTAGACCACACCAAAAGCTCCGACAAAAGTCAGGGCGAAGAGGGTGGGCACGATCAGGTTGAAAGCTATCGAGGGGGCGATGCCCGTCAACTTGACCAGGGTGGAGACCAGGAAAAGGCCATAGTAATAATAATTGATGTACCCGCCGGAGAAAAAGGGATCGTACGGGGGCACGGTGGGGCTGCGTAAAATGGCGTTGAGAAAGCCAAATTCCATAGGCTTCTCTCCACCCCGCACAGGATGCCATAGATCGGGGTTCACCAGCCGCAAAAGCAGGAAGCAGCCAAAGGCCGCCAGGAAAATAGCTTCATAAACAAGCACCTCCCGCCACCTGCGGCGCAAAAATTCCCCCCAGCCCCGGCCAGATAAGCCCGAAACCAGAACCAAAAAGAGCAGAGCCACCAGCAAGGCCGGGCCAGAGTATGACCATAATCCCAGACTGACCCCCAGCCAGGCGCCATAGGCCAGCAGGAGCACCCCCAGCGTTTTGGCCAGGGTATAACCCCGGTCCAGGAAGGTCGGGAAGAGGCTAAAGGTCAGGGGCAAAACGGTCCAGGTTACGATCTCCAGCACCGCCAGCCAGAGCAGGACGGCCAGCAGGTGATGGGCGTTGGCCCATCGGTTCCAGGCGTAATCGTCGGTGGACGGCAGGGTATCTACAGGTTGTTCCAGGAGAAGAGGCTCGCGGTAGCGGGGCACAGGCAGAGTTACCGGCTGTTCCCTGCCCCGTCGGGTGAGCAAAGGTTCAGCCTCCAGAACCCGGCCGAAAAGCGCCCTCAACTCCTCGTCGGAGACCTCACGGACCTTGCGGTAGATGAGCACTTTGGGGTGATCGTAGACGCTGAAGCTCTCGTCGGCCTCGTCGTCCACGAAAGCCCGGCCCCATAGCGTGGGGTAGGAGGTGGCCGCGTAAGCCAGATCGAACCCTAACTGCTCGGTGAAGAGCAGTTCATAGTACCTGATCTCCACCGGATAACGCCAGGGCAGACGACGCACCGCGCCATAAAGACGCGGGGTAGCCAGAACGATGAAATCAGCCTGATGTATGGCCGCTGCCAGGTGACGAAACTTGGCCTCCGGAGCCATATCCTGGTAAATGTCCATAGCAATCGACTGTGGATAACGACTCCTGTACAGGTTCTCGGCCACGATGTCCACCGGCAAAGCGTCATCCCACAGCTCGTTAGTGAGGGCGGCACCCTCCGGGGCGTGGGCGTAGAGCCAGCGGGAAGCTCTCTCCCAGGTATGGGGACGGTCGTAAATGCGGCTGAAGGCCAGAGCCCAAAGAATAGTGGGGATCAAGACCAGGCCGACCACCGCTCCCTGCACCAGCCAGCCCTTTTTGCGGCGGAGGAATCTGGCCGCCTGCCTCGCCAGCCACAGGGTCATCTCGGCAGCCAGGAGACAAAACAGGGGCACCAGGGGCAACATGTAACGCACAAATTTAACCTCCAGGCGGCCAACGTAGAGAAAATAAGGCAAAGCCCAGGAGAGGAGCAGCAGGCTACCCCAGCGGGTCGGGTGGGCGTAAAGGGCTTCTCTCAGCCGTTGGAGGTACGGCTTTCTCTTCAGCCACGAGAAGGAGAAGAGCGAGGAGAGCAGAAGGAACAATAGACGGGCGACGGCCAGCAAGACGCCGCCCAAAGCGGCCACGCCCAGCGGGAAACCCAATCCCCAGCGCACCAGATTTCGGAGATGATAGAGGTAGGGAGTGGTATTGACGTATTGGCGGGTGAAAGGCCAGTCCGCTTCCCCGCTCACCATTCTCCCCTGCTGGCCTATAGCACGGAAGTAGGTGGCCGGGTCCAGGACGGCGTAAAACTCGAAGGTTCCAAAGACCAGGCAGATTCCCAGGATGATAAGCAGGGGGTAGAGCAAGACCAGGCCGCCCTCTTTGAGGGAAGCCACTTTCTCCTCCCTGGTGGGCCGGGCGCTCCATAACAGAAAGGCCGCGAGCAGGGTGGCGCCCAGCACCGCCCCGCTGGCTTTGGTAGCCATTGTCCCCCCGGCGGCCATGCCCATCAACAGGGCGTTGGACCACCTTCCCTCCCGCACGAAGCGCAGGCTCACGTACAGGCCGGCGGTGGCGAAGGCAGTCATGATCACATCGACGGTCATGAAATGGCTGAGCTGGATGTGGGTCACGCTGAAAGTCAGAAAGGCCGCGGCCAAAAGAGCCGGACCACGTCCATATATCTCCCGGCCGATGAGATAGACCAACAACACGGTGCTCAGGGAGAAAAAGATGGTTATCACCCGCCCCACCGTGAAGGATTGGACGTAGCCATCCCAGCGCGTGCCGGTGATTCTGCCCAACAGGGCCATCGCCCCCCGGTAGAGATAAACGGGCAGGGTGCCATAAGCCAGGTCGTAATGCCCGCCGCCGGGATCTTCGGGATTGACCCGGCGAGGGTTCAGGAGGCTGTAATCGGGGTCTAACAGGTTCTTTGCCTCGGAGGGCCAGAATACGCGGCCCATAGTATTAGCCAGGTGACGCTCGTCGGGATGGGGATAGGCGCCCATCCCCCCGTCCCAGTAGAGGCCATGCAGACGCAGGGCCGCAGCGCAGAGCAACACCACGACCAACACAGCAACGGATAACAGCCCATTGGTTCGCTTATTTTGAGCCATCGTGATTCTGAGGGTAAAATCTGGGTGATGGTGAGTCTATTGGTTAGATAGCTTTTATCTTATACGGAATTCAGGCAATTGTCAAAGGACGCCCGCTGGACTTTACTCCCAGAAAACCCTTGCTCTCCCGTGCAATCTGTGATAAGATTTATGTAGTGTATACCTGTTGTGAACCTTTGTTGGAGAAAGGAGAGGAAGGGTGAAAAATAAGCTGCAACGCAGTAAAGCGGTCCTTTACCTGGCGATGCTCATCATCGTGGCGCTGCCTGTTCCTGCCTACGCCCGCCGCCAAGCCACCGCTCCCGAGGCAGCTACCGCCCAGGAGGAGAACCCCACGCCCGCCCCGCCCGGTCCCCTGACCACCGGCCCCCTGCTCGAAGCCGCCAAACAGACGCTGCAAGCCTGGGCGCTTATCTACCAGATGCCTTACCAGAATCCCATCTACCTGGTTCTGCGAAACGACGGCACTTTCGCCACGCTGCGCATTGAGGTCGAATTCCGCGAAAGCGTCGGAGCGGCCTGGAAAAAGCACGAATCCAACCTGACGTGCATGCGCATCGGCGAGGTCTGGCAGTGTGGCATGCATTCGCTGGACTTCGTTTCCGGCCACCCGGCCCTCACGGTCAAAAAGTTCCTGGCAGCTCTGGCAGCCAACGATATGGTTGAGCTGCAAGAATGCGTTGAGCAGGAAACCCTCGAAAAAATCAAGGCGGGCACGTGGCCGCAGACGGCTCTGCGTTCCCTGGTCGGCGGTGACCAGATAGAGTTCGTGGGCTTGGAAGTTGAAACGTTGTGGGACGACGGCAGGCGGGCGGTGGTCCGCGCCGTAGTCGGAGTGAAGACGATGGCTCTGGGCATATCCCAGGTCTATTCCTTCGACGAAAAGGTTTCACTGCTCAAAAAAGGCAAACGTTGGCTCGTCACCGATAAGCGATGGAAGTTTCCGGCCCAAGCGGTTCGGGTCGTGCCGGAAAGCCCTCCTTCCCTTCACCCCCGCTGGACGAGCTATACGAACGGCAACTACGTCACTGACCTGGCTCTGGTCGAGGATTACCTCTGGGTGGCTACGGGCGGCGGGGTGTTGCGCTGGAATCTGACCGACGACACCTGCGTGAAATACACTGCCGAACACGGCCTGGCTTCAAACGTCGTATTGTCCATTGCCGTGGACGGGGAAGGGGCGCTCTGGTTCGCCACGCTGGGCGGGGTGAGCCGCTTCGACGGCACCACCTGGACGACCTACACCAAAGAGGACGGCCTGGCCGATAACTACGTCAATGCCATCGCCCTGAATACCGATGGGGCGCTCTGGTTTGGAACGTTTGGCGGCGGGGTGAGCCGCTTCGACGGCACAGCCTGGACCACCTACACCAAAGAGGACGGCCTGGCCGATAACGCTGTCCAGGCCATCGCCCTGGACGGCGAGGGGGCGCTCTGGTTTGGGACGTGGGACGGGGTGAGCCGCTTCGACGGCACATCCTGGACCACCTACACCAAAGAGGACGGCCTGGCCGGCAACTTCGTCTGGACCATCGCCCTGGACGCCGAGGGAGCGCGCTGGTTCGGCACGTGGGGCGGGGTGACCCGCTTCGATGGAGAGAACTGGACGACCTACACCACCGAGGACGGCCTGGCCGCCAACGGGGTCCAGGCTATAGCCCTGGACGGCAAGGGGGGGCACTGGTTCGGCACCTATGGCGGTGGGGTGAGCCACTTCGACGGCACCACCTGGACGACCTACACCGCAGAGGACGGCCTGGCCGGTAACGAGGTCTGGGCTATCACCCTGGACGGCGAGGGGGCGCTCTGGTGCGGCACCTGGGATGGGGTGAGCCGCTTCGACGGCGCCACCTGGACGACCTACACCACCAGGGATGGCCTGGCTGGTAACGGGATCCAGGCCATCACCCTGGACGGCGAGGGGGGGCGCTGGTTCGGCACCTATGGCGGCGGAGTGAGCCGCTTCGACGGCGCCACCTGGACGACCTACACCGCAGAGGACGGCCTGGCCGGTGACGAGGTCCAGGCCATCGCTCTGGACGGCGAGGGGGCGCTCTGGTTCGGCACGGACGGCGACGGGGTGAGCCGCTTCGACGGCGCCACCTGGACGACCTACACCAAAGAGGACGGCCTGGCTGCTAACGAGGTCTGGGCTATCGCCCTGGACGGCGAGGGGGCGCTCTGGTTCGGCACACGTGGCGGCGGGGTGAGCCGCTTCGACGGCACCACCTGGACGACCTACACCAAAGAGGATGGCCTGGCCTCGAACCACGTCCGGGCCATCGCCCTGGACAAGGATGGGACACTCTGGTTCGGCACGGACGGCGACGGGGTGAGCCGCTTCGACGGCACCACCTGGACGACCTATACCACCAGGGATGGCCTGGCCGGCAACTTCGTCTGGACCATCGCCCTGGACGACCAGGGAGCGCGCTGGTTCGGCACGCGGTATGGGGGGATAAGCCGCTTCGACGGCACCACCTGGACGACCTATACCACCAGGGATGGCCTGGCCTCGGACCACGTCCGGGCCATCGCCCTGGACAACGAGGGGGCACTCTGGTTCGGGACGGGCAACCCCTTCGCCGGCATGGACGGCGGAGTGAGCCGTTTCGACAGCACCACCTGGACCACCTACACCGCCAGGGACGGCCTGGCGGTCAGCGTTGTCTCGGCCATCGCCGTGGATGGCGAAGGGGCGCTCTGGTGTGGAACGGACGGTGGGGTGAGCCGCTTCGCCCCAGAGCAGGAGGCAGGTCGGTAGCCTCGAAGAGACGCGGGCATCGGGCGAGGTCATAAAGCCTCGCCCATTTTGCTTTCTCCACTACAACGAATTGGAAACAGTGGTCAAATATGGTATAATATTTACGATTGTAGTAGAATTGAAAGAAGGGTTGAAAGATGAGTGGGTATCAGAACCAGGGAGAGAGCCGATGCGTAAAGTACAATTTTGGGCGAGCGTAACGTTGATGGCTCTGCTGGCGGCCTGTGGTCAGCGAGCCAGCCAGTCAGACGGCGATCTGTCCCAGCGGCAAATTCGGGTGGTGACGACCACAGGCATGATCACTGACATCGTCCAGATCGTGGGCGGGGAGCGGGTCCAGGTGAACGGCCTCATGGGGCCGGGCGTAGACCCTCACCTCTACAAGGCCAGCGAAGGGGACGTGATTCTGCTGGCGGAGGCGGACCTGATCTTCTACAACGGCCTGCACCTGGAAGCCAAGATGGCCGAAGTGTTTGAAAAGATGCAGGGCCGGGTCAAGACGGCCGCAGTGACAGAGGGGATAGACCCTGACCTGCTCCTGAGCCCGGCCGAGTTCGAAGGGGCCCCTGACCCTCACGTCTGGTTCGATGTGACGCTTTGGATGAAAGCGGTGGAGAGCGTGCGGGACACGCTGGCCGAGATAGACCCCAAAAACGCCGAACTCTACCAGACCAACGCCGAAAACTACCTGAAAGAACTGGCTGAGCTCCACGACTACGTTAAGGGCCAGGCGGAGAAGGTGCCCAAAGCACAACGGGCGCTCATCACCGCCCACGACGCCTTCAACTACTTTGGCCGGGCCTACGGGTTTGAGGTGCGCGGCCTGCAGGGGATCAGTACTGCCACCGAGGCGGGCACAGGCGACGTGCAGGGCCTGGCCCGGTTCATCGCCGAGCGCGAGATCCCGGCCATCTTCGTGGAGTCGTCGGTGCCGGAGCGGAACATCGAGGCCGTCCAGGCCGCGGTGGAGGCCAGAGGGTTCAAGGTGAAGGTCGGGGGTGAGCTTTTCTCGGACGCCATGGGCGATCCGGACACAGCGGAGGGCACATACGTGGGGATGGTGCGCCACAACATTGATACCATCGTGAGCGCGCTGCTGAGGGATAATTGAAACGCTACAGGTGCCTGGCACTTTGGAAGTGCCAGGCACCTTGAACAAGGAGAGGCAAACTTGAACGACAAACAAAAGGCTGTTGAGGTAATGGACCTGACGGTGGCTTATCGAGATAAGCCGGTGCTGTGGGACCTGGACCTGGAAGTGCCAGCGGGAGTGTTGATGGCTATCCTCGGGCCCAATGGGGCGGGCAAAACCACGCTCATCAAGACCATCCTGGGGATGATAAAACCAGCGGCCGGCCAGGTGCGCATCTACGGGCGGCCCTACCAGGAGCAGCGGCAGTTGGTGGGGTACGTGCCCCAGCGCGGCAGCGTGGACTGGGACTTTCCCACCAGCGCCCTGGACGTGGTGATGATGGGTTTGTACGCCAGGATCGGCTGGGTGCGGCGGCCCGGCCGCCAGGAGCGCACCCTGGCCCTGGAAAGCCTGGAAAAGGTGGGCATGATCGACTTTGCCGACCGGCAGATCAGCCAGCTTTCCGGCGGCCAGCAGCAGCGGGTCTTCCTGGCCCGGGCGCTGGTGCAGGACGCCCAGGTGTACTTTATGGACGAGCCCTTTGCCGGCGTGGACGCCACCACCGAGCGGGCCATCGTTGCCCTGTTACGCGAGTTGCGCGCCGCTGGTAAGACGGTGTTCGTCGTCCACCACGACCTGCAAACCGTGCCCGAGTACTTCGACTGGGCCACGCTGCTCAACGTGCGGCTCATCGCCTGTGGGCCAGTGAGCCAGGTCTTTACTGACGAGAACCTGGGCCGGGCCTACGGCGGACGGATCGCCTTCCTGAAGTCGGGGTCGGGCGGCAATGGCTCCGACAACCAACATATAGATTCTGATAGGTTGTAGTAACGACTTTGGCCATTCTTGAAGCCGGAGAAGCGACTGAAGTCGCCACTACGAACTCATCATAACCATTTGTCGAGGTAGTAATATGGACATCGGCCAAATTCTGCACGATCTGATCTTCGACTACACTCTGAGGACGGTGGCGCTAGGCTCGGCCACGCTGGGCCTGGTGAGCGGCGTGCTGGGAGCCTTTGCCGTGCTGCGCAAGCAAAGCCTGCTGGGCGACGCCATTTCCCACGCCGCCCTGCCGGGGGTGGCCCTGGCTTTCCTGCTGACTGGCTCCAAAGCGCCGCTGGTGCTGGTATTGGGGGCGGCCATCGCCGGCTGGATCGGCACGCTGGCGGTCATAACCGTGGTGCGGAACAGCCGCATCAAGCAGGACGCCGCCCTGGGCATTGTGCTCTCGGTGTTCTTTGGATTCGGCATGTTACTGCTGACCTTCATTCAAAAGTTGCCTACAGCCAGCCAGGCGGGGCTGGACAAGTTCCTCTTCGGGCAGGCGGCCACGCTGATGCAGCGCGACGTGGTGACCATGGCGGTGCTGGGCGCGGTGGCACTGGCTGCGGTGGTGCTGCTCTGGAAAGAGTTCAAGCTGCTCAGCTTCGACCCCGAGTTCGCTGCCAGCGTGGGCTATCCGGTGCGTGGGCTGGAGGTGCTGCTTACCTCGCTGATCGTCATTGCCATCGTGGTCGGGTTGCAGACGGTGGGCGTGGTGCTGATGAGCGCCATGATCGTGGCTCCGGCGGCCGCCGCCCGCCAATGGACGGAACGGCTGGACGTGATGGTCATCCTGTCGGGGGCGTTCGGGGCGCTGGTCGGGCTGTTGGGAGCCATTACCAGCAGCCTGATCGCCCGGCTGCCCACCGGCCCGACCATTATCCTGTACATGAGCGGTGTCGTCTTGCTGTCGCTGCTGCTCGCGCCGGAGCGGGGCATCCTGGCCAAAGCGCGGCGGCAAGCGCGGCAGCGGTGGCAGTTCGCGGCCGAGGCCCTGGCCGTGCACCTCCTCAACCACGAAGGCGGGCCCGAAGAGGCCGAGGAGAGCACCCTGGCCCACATGGGCGCCCACATGCGCTGGAGCGACGACTTTGCGCGGCGCGCCGTGCGCTGGGCCGTGACCAACGGCCTGGTGAGTCGCGCCGACGGTCGCCTGAAACTGACGCCCTACGGCCGGGAAGCGGCCCGTCGAGCGATGGCAAGATAGAGCCACAGAGTACACGGAGTTCACAGAGGAAAAAATCTGTGTTCATCGGAGTTCATCGGCGGCTCTTTCTCAGTGTTCTCTGTGATCTCTGTGGCTTGAACGTAGGAGGGAACAAAATGAGCCAAGCGCAACTTGAAATCATAATGATCGCTTCGGTGGTGGCGGCCAGTTGCTCGCTCATCGGCACGTTCCTGGTGCTGCGGCGCATGTCGCTGATGAGCGATGCCATCAGCCACGCCATCCTGCTGGGCATCGTCATCATGTTCTTTTTCATCGAGAGCACCGCCTCCCTGCCCATGATCCTGGCCGCCACCCTGACCGGCGTGTTGACGGTGATCCTGGTGGAGGCCCTGTTTCGCACCGGGTTGGTCAAGGAAGACGCCGCCATCGGCATAGTCTTCCCTGCCCTCTTTTCCATCGGGGTGATCCTCATCAGCCGCTACGCCGCCAACGTCCACCTGGACACCGACGCCGTGCTGCTGGGCGAACTGGCCTTCGCCCCCTTCGACCGGCTGATCGTGGGGGGCGTGGACGTGGGGCCGCGCAGCCTGTGGCTGGCCGGTATCATCGGCCTGGTCAACCTGGCCTTCGTCGCGGTCTTCTACAAGGAGCTCAAGCTGGCTACCTTCGACGCGGGGCTGGCGGCGGCGTTGGGCTTTTCGCCGGTGGCGCTGCATTACGCGTTGATGACCCTGGTTTCGGTGACGGCGGTCGGCTCGTTCGAGGCGGTGGGATCGGTGCTGGTGGTGGCCCTGATGATCGCTCCGCCAGCGGCGGCCTACCTGCTCACCGAGCGGCTGCCAGTCATGCTGATCCTGAGCGTGGTGGTGGGCGTCGTCTCGGCGGTGTCGGGCTACTTCCTGGCCCGCTGGCTCAACGCCTCCATCGCGGGCAGCATGGCGACCATGACCGGGGTGATCTTCACCCTGACCCTGCTTCTGGCCCCCCAACGGGGGCTGGTGGCCCAGTGGGCGACGCGCCGCCGCCAACGGTGGCAGTTCGCCGGAGAGATGCTGCTGGTGCACCTCTCCAACCACGAAGACACGCCAGAGGAGGAAGAGGAGTGCACCCTGGAGCACATGACCGAGCACATGAAGTGGAGCAGCGCCTTTAGAGAGCGCGTGGTGCGCTACGTGACGCGGCACGGCCTGGCCCGGCGGGTCGATGACAGGGGGCTGGCCCTGACGGACAAGGGCCGCGAGGTGGCGCGGCGGGTGATGTTGCGGTAGGCAGTTTGGAGCGCGGAAACGCGGAGGGTCGGAGGGCGCGAAAAAGGAGTGAAGGGACATGCCTACCTGTCAGATTTTCCTCAGCTATGCCCGAAAGGATAAAGCAAAGGTAGAGGAACTCTATCAGAAATTGTCCGAGGCCGGGTTCAAACCCTGGATGGACACCAAAGACATCCTGCCGGGCGAAAGATGGAGACTCGCCATCCCAAAAGCTATCCGCAGCTCTGATTTCTTCCTGGTGTGTCTGTCAGTCAACTCGGTAGACAAACGAGGTTGGATTCAGAAAGAAATTAAAGAGGCCCTGGATATCTGGCAGGGAATGTTGGATAGCGATATCTATCTGATTCCAGTGCGGCTGGAAGATTGTAAGACGCCGGAAAGCCCGGAAAGCCTGCGTTATTTCCAGTGGGTGGACCTGTTTGAAGAGGATGGCTGGAGCCGGTTAGTGAAAGCTATCCGGGAAGGGATGAAACGTCGGGGGATGGCAGTGCCAGTCGACGTTGAAACCCAGCGCATGGAGGAGGATCACCAGCGGGCCATGCGCCTTCTGTGGGAGGACTTTCAGGAGCAGAGGGCGGATGCCATCGAGCGCCGCGACGCCCGCGCTCTCATCCGTGCCCAAAGGCAGTACGAGAAGCAGCGCCGCCGGGCCGAGGAGGATTACCAGGTTAGCGTCCGCCGCCGCAACGAGGACTGAGGGCGGCAACTGAAGGATATGGAAGACGCTTTCCGAAAGCAGCGGAATAAGCGCCAGGCGGCCTTCGACCCAGGTAGGGATAGAACGTTGGGGGATGGCAGTGCCAGAGGAAGGCCCTGACCCAGATACGCTCTACCGCGTGTTCGAGCGGAATAAAAGGTATTGGGGAATAGGGAGCAGGTATGGAAGTATCGTCTACTGTCCAACAGCAATTGGATACGCTGCCCACCAAGCCAGGCGTCTATCTCATGAAGGACGCCGAGGGCAACGTCATCTACGTGGGCAAAACCGTCAATCTGAGGAATCGGGTGCGTTCCTACTTTCACGCTTCGGCCCGAAAGTCTCCCAAGGTGGGGCGGCTGGCGGCCAATGTCGCCGACCTGGATTTCATCATAACCGACACCGAGCTGGAAGCGCTCATTTTAGAATGCAATCTGATCAAGAAACACCGCCCCCACTACAACGTCAGGCTCAAGGACGACAAGCGTTATCCCTACATCAAGATCACCTGGCAGGAGGATTATCCGCGCATCTACATCGTGCGGCGCATGGTGCGGGACGGGGCGCGCTACTACGGCCCTTTCACCGCGTCGTGGGCGGTCAGTCGGACCCTGGAGCTGCTGCGCAAGATGTTCCCCTACCTGACCTGCAAACGGAACATCACCGGCCAGGACGAGCGGGCCTGCCTGTATTATCACATCGGGCGCTGCGCCGGGCCCTGCATCGGGGCCATCTCCAAAGAGGAATACCGGGCCATGATGGAACGCATCTGCCTCTTTCTGGAGGGCAAGACCGACGAGATATTGATCGACCTGCGGGCCCAGATGTCGAAGGCGGCCGAGAAGCTGGATTTTGAGAAGGCGGCGACCTTGCGCGACCAGATTCGGGCCGTGGAGCGGGTGGTCGAACACCAGAAGGTCGTGTCCGGCGAACTGGAAGATCAGGACGTTGTCGCCTTCGCCCGCCAGGACGGGGACGCCTGCGTCCAGGTCTTCTTCATCCGGCAGGGCAAGCTCATCGGGCGGGAATACTTCGTGCTGGAGGGCACGGCCGACGAGGAAGCCGAGGAGATCATGACCTCCTTCCTCAAACAGTTCTATGACGAGGCGGCCCAGGTGCCTCCCGAAATCCTGCTGCCCCAGGATACGCACGAAGCCATGATCATCCAGAGCTGGCTCAAGTCCAAGCGGGGGGCCGACGTGGTGCTGCGGGTGCCTGGGCCGGGCATCGGGCAGGAACTGGTGGAGATGGCTGCCGCCAACGCCGCCGAAACCCTGGCCCACCTGCGGGCGCAGTGGATGATCGACGAGGCCAAACACGTGGAGGCGTTGACCGAATTGCAGGAACACCTGGGGCTGCTGGAACCGCCCACCCGCATCGAGTGCTACGACATCTCCAACATCCAGGGCGCGGCGGCCACGGGCAGCATGGTGGTCTTCGTCAAGGGCGTGCCCCGCAAGAGCGATTATCGGCGCTTCAGGATCAAAAGCGTGGAGGGCGCGGACGATTACGCCATGCTACAGGAGGTGCTGCGGCGGCGTTTCCGGCGGATGCAGGAGAACAGCGAACGGGACAGCGAACGGGACGGCGAACGTTCGGAGTCAGGATCGGCCTGGGCTCTCGTGCCCGATCTGATCATCGTGGACGGGGGTAAAGGGCAGTTGAACGCCGCCCTGGAGGTGCTGGAAGAGTACGGCCTGGAAGAGAGGCCCATCGTGGGCCTGGCCAAGAAGCGGGAAGAGGTCTTCGCGCCCGACCAGAGCGAGCCCATCATCCTGCCCGCGGACTCGCCGGGGCTTTTCCTGGTGCAGCGCATCCGCGACGAGGCCCATCGTTTTGCCATCGAATACCATCGTAAGCTGCGGGACAAGGCTTCCCTGTCCTCTATCCTGGAAGAGGTGCCGGGCATCGGCCCCAAACGCCGAAAAGCCCTTCTCAAGCGGTTCACTTCTATCGAGGCCCTGCGTGGGGCCTCGGTGGAGGAATTGACTTCCGTTAAAGGCATCACCAGGGAACTGGCTGAACGCCTGCAAGAGTATTTATAGGAGAACGCCTATGGTGACGGGATCAAGGTTAAGAGAATTCTCTATCTTTGCCCCACTGACCGACAACGAATTGGCACGGGTAGCCGAAATGTCCCAACTGGAGTCTCACTCCAAGGGGGTGAGACTCTGCCGCCAGGGAGAGCCAGGTGAGGCTTTCTACCTCATTCTCTCCGGCGGGGTGCGGGAGCTCATCGTTGACAACCAAAAGGTAGAGCATCTATCAGGGTATCTGCCGGCGGGGGCTTTTTTTGGGGCAAAGGCTCTCCTTACTAACAAACCTCACGACAGAACCATCGAAACGACAGCCGAGACCGAGTTGGCCGTTTTTGATAAAGAATCCTTCCACAAACTAGTGCTCCGGCACCCAAAGGTTAAGGACCTGCTGCTCGAAGGGCCCACCATTCCGGTATCGCAGTTGAGGGTTTCTCGTCTTTTTGCCTCGTTGAGCGAAGCCCATCTGAGCGAGGTGGCCGCAATGGCCCGGCCGGCCTTCTTCCCCGAAGGGGTGGCGATCTTTCGCCAGGGGGAGAGGGGCGATGCTTTCTACGTCATCCTTTCCGGGCAGATTGGAGTGCGTGCCGTTGACGCCCAGGGAGTGGAACGGCTGCTAAATTATCTCTCGGCCGGAGATTTTTTCGGCGAAATGTCGCTCCTTACCGGCGACCCTCGCACTGCTACCATCGAGACCGTAGAGGATACCGAACTGGCCGTTTTCGGGCGCAGGGCTTTCTACAAACTCTGCGCCCAACACACCCCGGTTAGAGATTTCCTGCACAAAACTCGCATCGAGTTCCCCGGCAAGCATTGGGGTGAGATAGCAGAGGTCTTCGAGCACAAACACCCCTACGCCCTGGTGGAATCGATGCTACTGCCCGCCCTGGTGCTTATTATCTGGATAGCCGCGAGCCTGATCGGTTTTCCCTACCTGGGGTTGCCTCCCCAAATCTTTATAGCAGGCATGGTGGGGGTTACCATCCTGGTGGCTATCTGGGCGGCCTGGCTGTACATTGACTGGATCAACGATCAATATATCGTCACCAACCAGCGCGTGGTGCACATCGAGCGGGTCTTACCTCTAGGCGAGGAGCGTTACGAGGCGCCCATCGATCAGGTGCTGGACGTGCGAACCAGAACCCCTAACCTGATAGCCAGCCTGCTGGGGTTCAAAGACCTGGTGATCAAGACGGCCAGCATGGGCACGCCCATCACCTTCGCCCGCCTGCCCGAAGCCGAGAGGATCCAGCGGCTAGTAATCGAAGTCAGGGACACGGCCCACATGCGCCGTGAAGCGGAATACAAAGGACAAAGAATACAGGCTCTACGGCAGCAGATGGGCCTGCCTCCGAGCGAAGAGATACGCATTCCGGAAACGGTCAGGGTGGAGAGCGCGCCGTTTGACGAGAGGGGGATATTAGGACATTTCTTTAGCTATTTCGTGCCCAGGTTGCGCGAGCAGAAAGGTAAAGAAGTGACCTGGCGCAAACACTGGTACGTCCTGGTGAAACAGGTAACAGCGCCCCTCATATTCCTGCTGGCGCTGATTTATCTGATAGTGACCTCTGCCTTCGGCCTGTTTCCTTTTGGCCCTCTAACCTCAACAATGTTCTCTTCACTTCTACCTCTCTTCTTCCTGATCCTGCTGCTGGTCGATTTCACCTGGTTTCTGTGGGCCTACGAGGACTGGCGCAATGACATCTACGTGGTCACTGACCGGCTCATCGTGGACCGGGAGAGCGCCCCTTTCGGCCTGCGGGAAACTACCAACGTAGGCTCGATAGAGGACATCCAAAACATCTCTCTGAACATCCCCAACGTCATGGCCAAGATATTGAACATAGGCGACGTGTTCATCGATACCAAAGCGGGCCCTAAAGCTTTTACCTTCGAATCTGTACACAACCCCGCAGGCGTCCAACAGGAGATATTTGCCCGTCTGCTCGACTACCAGGAGCGGAGCAGAAGAGAAGAAAGCCAACACCGGGTAGACGAACTCTCCCACTGGTTTGGCGAATACCACCAATTGAGCTCTGGAACAGAACCTACCCAGGAGGGATAAAGCCGTTGGCCTCGGCCTGACTTTGACGAGGCCCTGACTCCGGGCGCCCGGCTTCTGGCCTAAATTGGGAAAATATGGTATTATATACTGGCTGACTTTCATCACACCCTCTGACTCTAGCTCGTTGATACAGGTCTAAGAAAGGACAAAATGCGTTGCCTCATTATCTCCGACATTCACAGCAATCTGGCAGCCCTGGAGACTGTTCTTGAGGATGCTCCTGACTTCGAGCAGATCTGGTGCCTGGGCGACATTGTAGGTTATGGCCCTGATCCCAACGAATGTGTCGAAAAACTGCGCGACTATCCCCACATCTGCGTGGCCGGCAACCACGATTGGGCCATTATCGATCTGTTGGCTATAGAGGATTTTAACTCCGATGCCCAACAGGCCTGCCGCTGGACCCAGGAACAGATCACGGCCGAGAACCGGGAATACATCGAGAACCTGCCGACCTGTCTGCTCGAAGAAGGCTTTACCCTGGTACACGGCAGTCCCCGGTTTCCGATCTGGGAGTACATCTTTTATCCCTCCGTGGCCAAATCTAACTTTGCCTATTTCGATACCCAATTCTGCCTGGTGGGACATACCCATGCCCCTGTGGTTTTCCGTTACTGGATGGATCAGGATGGCAACGAGCTTTGTGAGCCTTTTAGCCTGCCTCTCAATGGGGCGGTACTGTTGGGCGAAGATCGGCTGATCATTAACCCCGGCAGCGTGGGACAACCTCGCGACGGCGACGCCCGGGCCAGCTATGCTATCCTGGAAACCGAGGATATCACCATAGAGCATTATCGCGTCCCCTACCCGGTCGAGATCACCCAGAAGAAGATGAGAGATCAAGGGTTACCTTCCCGTCTCATCAGCCGTTTAAGTTATGGATGGTAGAGGCGAAAGGATCGTGGAACCATCGGGCGGGCTGCGCCGTCTTAATCATTGAAAGGCTATTCAATCAGTAACGAGGAAAGGAAACGAAAGGCAGATGAAAAAGAGACTTTATTCCCTCACCTCCCTGCTAATTCTTCTGTGCGTTCTGTTGAGCGCGGCGGCGGGTTGTGGCCTTCAACAGGCCGCGCCCCGGCCCCCGGCCCAGGAGGAGGCTCTGAAGGAAGCAGAGGAAGCGCAGCCCGTCACCGGTGGTTACGACACGGAGAGCAGCCAGGAGCGCATGATCATCCGCACCGCCGACCTCTCCCTGGTGGTGGAGGACGTGGAAGATGGCCTGGGGGAGATCAAAGCCATCGTCAAAAGGCTAAAAGGCTACGTAGCCGACTCCAACACCTGGTACCAGGCCGAACAACTCAGGGCCAACCTGACCCTGCGCGTCCCGGCCGAATCCCTGGACGAAGCCCTGGAACAGATCAAGGCCGTGGCCCTCAAGGTTCAGAGCGAAAAGATGGCGGGCCAGGACGTCACCGAGGAGTATACCGACCTGGAGGCCCAGTTGCGCAACCTGGAGGCCACCGAGAAGGAACTGCGTGAGCTTCTGAAGACCGTTCGGGAGCGGACGGGCAAGGCCGAGGAGATTCTGGCCGTCCATCAGCGGTTGACCGAAATCCGGGGCCAGATCGAGCGGCTCAAAGGACGGATGCAATACCTGGAACGTTCAGCGGCGCTGGCTACCATCACCCTCGATCTGAGCCCGGCCGAACAGAGCAGGCCCTTCATCGAAGCCGACTGGCAGCCGCTAAGCACCCTGCGCAACGCCATCCGGGCCTTGATCCGGGCGATACAGTTCATCGTCGATGTCTTCATCTGGATCGTCATCTTCGTCCTGCCCGTGCTGGCGGTGCTTCTGGCGCTGCCTGCTTTCATCGTCTGGCTGGTCTGGCGTTGGCGGCGAAGGAAAAAGAGAGAGCAGGAAGCCAAAAGCGACGAGGCTCAATGAAACTTCCCTGGAATCGCAAGGGGATCAAAAAAGGCCCTCCGCTGAGTGAGGGCCTTTTCCATATAATAATATAATAACACACATAATACAGAGTCAACGCTCAACCTTTTTCCTCGCGGACGTAGGGCAAACCCAGGGCCGCTGGCGCGCCTACCCGCTTGCTGAAGGCTTCCCACCAGGTGATAATCACCAGCACGACGATGGTGAAGGCGTAGGGCATCATGTTCAGGAAGGCGGCCGGAATGGTGGTGCCTGCCGCCTGCATCCGGAACTGGACGGCATTGATGCCCCCAAACAGAATGGCCCCTACCACCGCTTTGAACGGATCCCAGGTAGCGAAGATAATCATGGCCACCGCGATCCAGCCTCGACCGGCGGTCAGGCCCTCCGTCCAGCCGGGGGTATAGGCCAGCGAAAGATGCGCGCCCCCAAGCCCCACCAGCATCCCCCCTACAATGGTATACAGGTAACGGAGGCCACCGACATTCACTCCCATCGCATCGGCGGTCTGGGGATTCTCGCCCACGGCCCGCAGGTGCAGGCCCGGGCGGGTCTTATACAGGTAGAACCAGGCCAGAGGCACGATCAGATAGGTGAGGTAGACCAGGATATCCTGGTTGAAGAAAGTCGGACCAAGCAGGGGGATATCCGACAGGACGGGGATGGGCGCTTTCAGAAATTTGGGGCCCACCTGGCCGACCAGCGGCCTGCCCTCCGGGCCCAATTTCTGGCCCAGGAAGTTGGCCAGCCCGGTGCCGAACAGGGTCAGGGCCAGACCACTGACCACCTGATTGGCCCGCAGGGTGACGGACAGGATGGCGTGGATGAGAGCTAACAATCCGCCCGCAATCATAGCCACCACGACCGCCAGCCACAGGCTGCCACTGTGGAAAACCGTAGCAAAAGCGCTCACCGCCCCCATAATCATCATCCCCTCTACGCCCAGGTTCATTATTCCTGAACGTTCGTTGAAGATGCCGCCCAACGTGGCGTAGAGCAGCGACGTGCCGGCCCGAATAGTAACCGCCAGAATAGATACGATCAACCCCTCGCTCACGATTGCACCCCCCTGACAGGTTCTTCGATTCTCTCTTCAGCCAGGCGTGGCTGCCAGCGTATCCGGTATTGGGTAAAAAGTTCTCCGCCCAGCACGAAAAAGAGGATGAGCCCTTGCAGGATGAAAGCCGTAGCTGCGGGCAACTGCATGGTGATCTGAATCTGATCGCCTCCCACCAGCAGCGCAGCCATCAAAATAGCCACCACCAGCGAGGTCCAGGGGTTAAGGCGGGCCAGCCAGGCCACGATGATGGCCGTGTAGCCATAGCCTACCGATAAGCCCTTCTGTAGACGGTGAGAAATGCCCCCCACTTCGGCCATGCCGGCCAAACCGGCCAGGCCGCCGCTTAACAACATGACCAGAATGACGTTGCGCACCAGGCTGATACCAGCATAGCGGGCGGCTCGTGGGTTTTCGCCGATGACCCGGATCTCGTAGCCCCACTTGGTACGCACCAGCACCAGCCAGATGAAAAAAGCGGCCACAATAGCAAACGCCAATCCCAGGTGCACGCGGTTGCCCGGCCAACGAGGCAGCCAGGCGGCCTTCGGGAATTCGGCCGTGCCCGGAAAACCGTAGCCCTTGGGGTCCTTCCAGGGCCCATAGTACAAGTACTCCGTCCACTGGATGGCGATGTAGTTCATCATCAGAGTGACCACCACTTCGTTCACCCCGATGAAAGCCCTGAGCACCGCGGAAACCGCCCCCCACAACGCGCCAGCCACGAACCCGGCGATCAGCATGGCCGGCAGCACCAGAAAGGCCGGCATCTTCTCGGCCCAGAAGAGGGCTATCCAGGCCGCCCCAATGCCCCCCGCCACCAGTTGCCCCTCGGCTCCGATGTTCCAGAAGACCATGCGGAAAGCAATGGATACAGCCAAACCACACAACATCAGGGGAATGGCCTTGACCATCGTTTCTGAGATGGCATACCTGCTGCCGAAAGCGCCCAGCAGCATGGCTTTGTAGGTCGTCAGCGGGTCGGCCCCGGCGATCAGCAATAAGACGGACCCGGAGAGCAAAGCCAGCACCAGCGAGATAACCGGCACCAGGTAGCCGGCCGTCCGCGATGGGGTCAGGCGTTTCTCGATTTTCAGCATAGAACCTTCTCAGACCTCCTTAATCTAAAATTCCCCCCCTGAACTTCCCATGTCCAGCCTGTCTTGTACGAAATGGCGCACGGCTTTCATCGCTTCTATAGCAGCTTTGGCTTCCGTGATCGTTGCCTGTTCGCTAGGATAGCGGAATCCTACGGCGTAGGGGGTCAAACGATTGAGCAGGTCGGTGATAAGATCGAAGCCTGGGTCTACAGCCATAGCCAGGCGGCGTAATTCACGCAGGTCATGTGTTTTGGGAAACACTACCTGGTGTTGACGTAGCGATTGTGCAATCAGAGCGCTAATCGTTCAAGAAGTCAGATTTTAG
>CAZYHC010000021.1:0-78956 GCA_964646625.1 uncultured Anaerolineales bacterium | reverse complement strand
TCTGCGGTAAAATGGCAAGTCGGGTTTGCCTCAACGCAATTGGGGGAGACTACCTGCCTTCTACTATTACTTTATCTTCGCCCCCCCTGGGTGTTAAATTGGACAAATTTGGATTATCGGGTAAAATAATAAGAGAGCGGCCCACGATGGTTATCGGCCTGTTGCGGCCCAAAGATATCAGAAAGAGCTAAGGGAGAAAAACTCTAACAAAACTCTAACATTTCTCTAATGCGTTTCTAATGGCCAGCGGGTATACTGGAGATGCGACATTATCCATCAGGTCCTGGCGCAGGTCTGGGCGATGGAACTCTCACCCGTGCCTTCCTGCAGGCGAGCACTCTCCAGCAGAGTGCTTTGTCATGTGGAGAAAGGTGGTAAAATCAGTTTATGGAATATAAAGACTATTATAAGATATTAGGGGTGGATAGGAAGGCCAGCGAAGAAGAGATCAAGCGGGCCTATCGCAAGCTGGTCAGACAGCATCACCCCGACGTGAATCCAGACGACCCGACGGCCGAGGAACGCTTCAAAGAAATTAACGAAGCCCATGAGGTGCTATCTGATCCTGAAAAGCGCCGCAAATACGAGCGCCTGGGGGCCGACTGGCAGCGTTGGCGACAGGCAGGTGGACGCCCGGATGGTTTTGATTGGGGCCGCTGGACGACGCAGCAGCCGGGTGGCGGACGGGTGCACGTGCATTATGGCGATATTGGCGACCTCTTTGGTGAGGCAAGTCCCTTCTCGGATTTTTTCAATGCTATCTTCGGTGGAGTGGGGGGCATGGGTGGAATGGGGGCCGCCCCTGGTCGAACCCAGTATCAACCACGATCGCGGCAGGGACAGGATTACGAGCAGGAGGTCGAGATCACCCTGGAAGAAGCTTATCGGGGCGCCAGGCGTCTCTTGAGCAAGGATGGAAAGCGTCTGGAGGTGAAAATCCCGCCCGGCGTGCGCACCGGCTCCAGGGTGCGGATAGCGGGCGAAGGAGCGGCTGGAATAGGCGGTGGACAGACTGGAAATCTTTACCTGCGGGTCAAGATCGCGCCCCATCCACATTTTGAGCGTAAAGGACATGACTTGCACTGCTCTGTGCCCCTGGACCTTTACACGGCCCTGCTGGGAGGCGAGGTGCGGGTGCCCACCCTGGACGGCGATGTCCAGCTCAAAATCCCCCCGGAGACCCGGAATGGCCGCACCTTCAGGCTGACAGGTCGGGGTATGCCCCATCTGCGGCAGCCTGAACAGCGGGGCGACCTGTACGCTACCGTTCAGGTCCATCTGCCTCAGGGCTTGAGCCAGCGGGAACGAGAACTGGTCGAGGAGTTAGCCCGCCTGCGGGACAAAAACTGATATATCGCTGGCGAAGGGGTTCAAGGTTCGTTATTACCCGGTTGGCAGGGGTGAACCGCTTCAATTTTATCCTCTGCCCCTACACTGACGTAGGCCCTTCGAGGGCCTTTTTCTTTGCTAAAAAGCCCTTTTCGTGCTAAAATAATGATTTGGGGATTTGACAAAAAGCTTTAGAGATGGTATCATTTATTAGAACACAAGTTCTGTTTGAGGAAGCGAGTGGTATGCCCCAGGATAAGATCGTCGTGCGGGGAGCGCGTGAGCACAACCTGAAGAATATAAATGTGGAGATTCCGAGGGACAAACTGGTGGTCATCACCGGGCTGTCCGGTTCGGGTAAATCCTCTCTGGCCTTCGACACGCTCTACGCCGAGGGCCAGCGTCGTTACGTGGAATCTCTTTCGGCCTACGCCCGCCAGTTTCTGGGCCAGATGGAGAAGCCCGACGTGGACTACATCGAAGGTCTCAGCCCGGCCATCAGCATCGATCAAAAAGGGGCCAGCCACAACCCCCGTTCTACCGTGGGCACGGTGACGGAGATCTACGACTATCTGCGTCTGCTGTACGCTCGCGTCGGCCTCCCCCATTGTCCCCAATGTGGTCAGGAGATCAGCACCCAGACCGTGGAGCAGATAGTCGATGCCATCCTCGAGTTGCCCGAAGATAGCCGCATCATGATCATGGCTCCGCTCGTCAAGGCCCGTAAGGGAGAACACAAAAAGATATTGGAGGACGTCCGTAAGGCTGGTTACGTGCGGGTGCGGGTCAACGGCCAGGTGCACGACGTGGATGAAGATATCGCCCTTGACCGCTATAAAATGCACACTATAGAGGCCGTGGTGGATAGGCTGATCATCAAAAAAGGGGCTACAGATGGCCCCACCGACCGCGCCAGGGTGGCCGATTCGGTGGAAACGGCCCTCAAGCTGGGCGGCGGCGTAGTGCTGGTCAGTGAGGTCACTAACTCCGAACCGCGAGACACACTTTTTTCTGAAAACCTGGCTTGCGTCCAGTGTGGCATCTCGCTGCCGGAAATCGAGCCCCGCACCTTTTCCTTCAACAATCCTCACGGGGCCTGCCCGACCTGCACCGGCCTGGGCACCCAGATGGAGTTCCACCCCGATCTGATCATCCCTAACCGGGAGTTGAGCCTGGCCGAAGGAGCCATCCGCCCCTGGGCGCCAAGGGGATACAGGAGGGGAAACAGCCAGACCTATTACAACCAACTGCTCAAGGCCACGTGCGATCGCTACGATATTCCCTTCAACGTGCCTGTCAAAGAACTGGGCCCCAGGCAGATGGACATCGTCCTTTACGGCAGTCGTAAAGGGGACATCATCACCGTGCACTACCATAACCAGCACGGTCAGTGGCGCACCTACGACACCACTTTCGAGGGGATCATCCCCCATCTCAAGCGACGCCATCGAGAAACCAACTCCGATTACATGCGAGGGGAGTTGGAGCGTTACATGGCTACCCGTCCCTGTCCTGCCTGTAGAGGGAAACGGCTCAAGCCTGAATCGCTGGCCGTCACGGTGGCGGGCAAAAGCATCGATCAGGTGACTTGTATGTCGGTTTTGGAAGCGTTGGACTGGGTAGAAGCCATACGAGGCGAAAATAGCCCTCTCACCGGGCGACAACAAACCATCGCCCGCCAGATTTTGAAAGAGATCAGGGATCGGTTGCATTTTATGGTCAACGTCGGCCTGGACTACCTGACCATCGACCGCATGGCCGCCACGCTTGCGGGCGGGGAGGCCCAACGCATCCGGCTGGCTACCCAGATTGGCTCTCAATTGATGGGCGTTCTTTACATTCTGGACGAGCCCTCCATCGGCCTTCACCAGCGGGACAATGCCCGCCTGATCAACACCCTGAAAGGGATGCGCGATCTGGGCAACACCGTCCTGGTGGTCGAACATGACGAGGAGACCATCCGCTCGGCTGATTACATTCTAGATTTAGGGCCGGGCGCGGGTGAGCATGGAGGAGAGGTGGTAGTTTCGGGTGTGCTGGAGGACGTCATGGCCTGCCCGCAGTCTATCACCGGCCAGTATCTCAAGGGGGAGCGTCAGGTGCCCCTGCCTCAGCAGCGTCGTTCCGGAAACGGACAGGTTCTGCTTATCAAAGGGGCCGCCGAGAACAACCTGAAGCATATCAACGTCAGCATTCCCCTCGGCCAGTTCGTGTGCGTGACCGGCGTTTCCGGGTCAGGTAAATCCAGCCTCATCATCGAGGTGCTCTATAAGCGTCTGGCCCACGAGATTCATCGGGCCAGGATCAAACCTGGCCGCCACGATGCCATCCTGGGCCTCGAATTTTTGGATAAGGTGATCAATATCGATCAGTCTCCTATTGGGCGCACTCCGCGCTCCAACCCGGCTACCTACACCAACGTTTTTACCTACATCCGGGAGTTGTTTGCCACTCTGCCCGAAGCCAAGATAAGGGGCTACAAACCGGGCCGCTTCTCTTTCAACGTCAAGGGGGGGCGCTGCGAAGCCTGTCATGGACAGGGCACCATCAAGATCGAGATGCAATTTCTGGCCGACGTGTGGGTGTCCTGTGAGGTGTGTCACGGTCGCCGTTACAATCGCGAGGCTCTGGAGATCCGTTACAAGGGCAAAAACATCGCCGATGTGCTGGGTATGTCGGTCGAAGAGGCCATGACCTTCTTCGATAACATCCCCAAGATTAAGAGCAAACTGCAAACGCTCTACGACGTGGGGCTGGGTTACATCAGATTGGGGCAGCCGGCTCCTACCCTGTCAGGAGGTGAGGCCCAGCGGGTCAAACTCTCCAAGGAGCTTTCTCGCCGGGCTACGGGGCGTACCCTCTACATCCTGGACGAACCTACTACCGGGCTCCACTTCGCCGACATCGAACGGCTGCTGTCCGTGCTGAACCGTCTGGTGGACGCTGGCAACACGGTGGTGGTGATCGAGCACCATCTGGACGTGATCAAAACTGCCGACTGGATCATCGATCTGGGGCCAGAAGGAGGCGAGGCCGGGGGCCGGGTCATCGCTGAAGGCGTGCCCGAACAGGTAGCCCAGATGCCCCAGTCTTTCACCGGCCAGTTTCTCAAAAAGGTGCTGAACGACCAGAATAGTTGACATTTGGACGCCGATAGGTTATACTCAATCTGGGAGATGAAGATGACGCTACAGGAGCTTATCGAGAGTATATACGCCTTGAACAACGAGTTGAAGAAATTCGAGGAAAAGTATGGGGTAGCCTCCCCAGATTTCTACGAACTGTTTCTTCAAGGCAAGTTAGACAACGGAGAGTACGAAGACACAGAAGAATTCTGCATGTGGGCAGGCGTATACGAGACAAGGCTGGATCGGGAGCAAAAATTTCGCCGTCTGAGTCAGGAGTATATAGCTATGCTTGAAAAATCAGCAGAAGGTGGAGCGGTTTATCTTACGCCCAGAGCCAAGCTTGTAGAGGTGTAGCTTGCTTTGCGCCGTTGAAGCTTACGAGCGGTTTATTTACTCTCTGGCAGAGACTTTTCCTTCAATAATAAGATCTACCCTTGTCCTGTATGCCACCGGCCCAAAAGAAGGCACCTTACGGGGAGAAATCGAATTTGATAAAAGCATTACCCTGCGGGTTGCCGAATGGCTGGACTTTTCCAAAGGGATCATCCGAAGATATGCGTATCTGGTCTTGCAAGGCGACGAAAAGCTTTACTGGTATGACTCTCAGCCTCACCCGGATGATCCTTCTTTAGCCGACACTCATCCCCATCACAAGCATGTACCTCCCGATATCAAGCGTCATCGGATACCTGCGCCGCGTTTGGGTTTCGAGGAACCCAATTTGCCTTTTCTGATCGAGGAGATCGAAAAGGGCTTGCTTTATACGGAGTAAGAAAGCATGACGGATAAGTATATGTCCAGAGACATTTTGCGCAAAGTCAGGGAGAAGCCGGGCGAGGAAGGCCTGGCCTTCAAACCACCTCTGCCTGCATCTATCCAGGAGACGGGGCTTGGCCTGGGCTTTCTGGCCGATCTGGCCCTCAAAGTCCTCTATTATGAAGGCTACATGACGGGCATAGAAATCGCTCGTGCGCTGGAACTGCCTTTCAACGGGGTGGTGGACAAAGTAATCACTTTTATGAAACGTGAACGCTTCTGCGAAGTAAGAGGCAGCCACGGCCCGCGCGAGGCTTCTTACCAGTACGTCATCACCGACCGGGGCGGGGACAAGGCCCGCGAAATCCTGGAACGCAGCCACTACGTTGGCCCTGCGCCGGTGCCGTTGCAGGCTTACATCAAGTCGGTGCAGGCTCAATCCATCCAGCAGGTGTTTATCGAAGAAAAGGACATCGAGCGGGCCTTTTCTCACCTGGTGCTGAGCGAAGAAACCATGAGTCAGATCGGGCCGGCTATCAACACCGGACGCTCGATCTTCCTTTACGGCTTGCCGGGCAACGGCAAGACCTCCATCGCCGAAACTATCGGCAAGCTGGTGCTCAGGGAAGGGAACATCTACATACCCCATGCCATCGAGGTGGATGGCCAGATCATCAAATTCTACGACAACATCAACCACCGGGCGGTGAAAACCGACGACCACGACAAATACGACACCCGCTGGCTGTTGATCAGACGGCCGGTGATTGTGGCCGGAGGCGAGCTTGCCCTGGCGAGCCTGGACCTGATCTACAACGAAGTTTCCATGTACTACGAAGCTCCTTTCCAGACCAGGGCCAACGGCGGCCTGTTGCTCATCGACGATTTTGGCCGCCAACAAGCCCGCCCCCAGGACCTGCTCAACCGCTGGATCGTGCCTCTGGAGAAGCGAGTTGATTTTCTCACCCTGCACACCGGGCGCAAAATCGAGATGCCTTTCGACGTGCTGATTATTTTCTCCACCAACCTGCCGCCGGAAAGCCTGGTGGACGAGGCTTTCTTGCGCCGCATCCGCACTAAAATTGAGGTGGGCAGCCCCACCTTCGAAGAGTACCGTGCGATATTCCAGCAGGTCTGTCGGACCAAAGGCGTGCCTTATGACGAAAATGGTCTGACCTATCTGCTGAAAGAACATTACATAAAACCAGGCATTCAACTGCGGGCCTGCCACCCGCGCGACGTCATCGATGAGCTGATAAGCATCGCCCGCTACAATAAGGTGCCCCCACAGATGACCCCGGAGCTCATTGACAAAGCCTGGCGCAGCTACTTCGTGCGCGTCAAGGGCGTGCTGGCTTGAACAAGGGGGAAAATGACCGGAACCCATTACGACGTGATTATCGTTGGCGCCGGGCCGGCCGGCATCTTCGCCGCGCTGGAACTGAGCCAAAATATCGGCCTCAACATCGCCATGCTGGAAAAAGGACCTGATATCGAGAAGCGCCGTTGCCAGGCTCGTCAACCCGGGGGGCACTGTGGACATTGTAGCCCTTGCTTTCTCCTTTCCGGTTGGGGAGGGGCGGGCGCTTTCAGTGACGGCAAATTGACCCTCTCTCCAAAGGTGGGAGGCCAACTGCCGGACCTCCTGGGGGTGGAGGAGGCAGAAGCCCTCATCAAGGAAGTGGATGATATCTACGTTGGTTTCGGAGCCAGCGGGCCGGTACATGGGACCGAGAAAGACGAATTGGAGGGACTGGAGAAAAAGGCAGCTCTGGCCAGTTTGCAGTTCATCTTTGCTCCCATCCGCCATTTGGGTACAGAGCGTTCGGGCGACATTTTGCGAGCCATGCGGGACGAACTGCTGGAGCGCGGGGTGAAGATCGGCACCCGGGTCGAGGTGCGCCGTATTCTGACTGAAAACTCGCGGGTAGTGGGCGTGGAGACGAGCAGAGGAGAGATCATTAAAGGGCAATACGTGATCGTGGCTCCCGGTCGCGAGGGGACGACCTGGCTTTCCGAGGTGGCCCATGAACTGAAGTTGCCTCTCAGACGCAACCCGGTGGATCTGGGAGTACGGGTCGAGCTACCAGCTACCGTCCTGGAGCCCTTAACCAACATCGTTTACGAGCCCAAGTTGATCTACTACTCCCGCCAGTTTGACGATAAAGTGCGGACTTTCTGCGTCTGTCCTTACGGCGAAGTGGTGACCGAATTCGCCGGGGACGTGATGACCGTCAATGGCCACAGCTACGCCAACCGACACACTACCAACACTAACTTCGCCATCCTGGTGAGCAAGACCTTTACCGAGCCATTCAAGGAGCCCATCGCCTACGGTAAATACATTGCCCGCCTGGCCAATCTGCTCAGCGGCAGCGTCATCGTGCAACGGCTGGGCGACTTGAAGCAAGGACGACGTACCACCGATCAGCGCCTGGCCCGCTGCATGGTGACTCCCACCCTGAAAGAAGCCACTCCCGGCGACCTGGGGCTGGTGCTGCCCTACCGCTACATCGCCAACATCCTGGAAATGCTGGAAGCGATGGACGTCCTATCCCCCGGCGTCTGCTCCCGCCACACTCTGCTCTACGGGGTGGAAGTCAAGTTCTACTCCTCCCGGCTGGAGTTGAGCCGCTGTCTGGAGACCCCGATCAGGAACCTCTTTGCGGCTGGCGATGGGGCGGGAGTGACGCGCGGGCTGATCCAGGCTTCAGCCTCCGGGCTGGTGGTGGCGCGAGAGATATTGGCCAGGACATAAACCAAAACTTACAAGTCTCGAGGTAGTTGATAGATGAACGTTTTTGCCTGGTTATTGATGGGCCACCTCGTGGGTGATTGGCTATTGCAGAGCGATTGGATGGCTACAGACAAAAAAAATGGATTGCTTACCCTGGCCGGGGCGGCGCATTTTACTACTTACACGGCGGTCATAATGGTTGCCCTCTGGCTCTCTGGCGCTATGAATAATAAGCCGGCATTTTATCCCGTACTGAGTGCGATTATTATTTTTTTCTCCCATTGGCTGTTAGACTCTACAGATATTGTTAAGCTGTGGATGCGTTTTTACGGTCAGAGTGACTCGAAAAAGTTTGTCCAGGTGGTGGTAGACCAGACAATTCACCTCCTGGTGTTGACGTTGGTGGTTGTGGTTTTCTTTGGAGTGTGAAAGGCAGGGAAACAAATGTCTGCAACGGTAATCATCGGAGCCCAGTGGGGCGACGAAGGTAAAGGTAAGATCACCGACTTGCTGGCCCGCCAGTCCGACCTGGTGGCCCGTTACCAGGGAGGAGACAACGCCGGCCACACCGTGGTTATTGGGGAACAAATCTTCAAGCTGCACCACATCCCGTCTGGCATCCTCTACCCTGGCGTCATCTGCATTCTGGGCAACGGGATGGTCATCAACCCCAAACGGCTGCTGGAGGAGCTGGACGACCTCTCATCCAGAGGAGCCGATGTATCCCCGGCGCGGCTCAAGATCAGCGCTCAGGCCCATCTTATCATGCCCTATCACCTCGTCCTGGACGGGGCGGCGGAAACGGCCAGGGGCCAGAAGGCCATCGGCACCACCAGGCGGGGCATCGGGCCGGCCTATACCGACAAAGTGGCCCGTCGTGGTCTGCGTGCTCAGGACATGACGGGAGATGATTTTGCCGCACGGGTGAGCGCCGCCGTCGAGGAAAACAACGTGATCCTGGAAAAGGTCTACGAGCAGCCGCCCCTCGATCCGCAGGCCGTGGCCCGGGAATACCAGGGCTACGCCGCACGGCTGGCCGCTTACGTGGCCGATACCGCTCTGCTCATAGACGAAGCTTATTGGGCCGGAAAACGCCTCCTTTTCGAGGGAGCGCAGGGCACCCTGCTGGACATCGACCACGGCACCTATCCTTACGTGACCAGTTCTTCGCCGGTGGCTGGGGGAGCCCTGATCGGCCTGGGGCTGGGACCGAATCGCATCGACCACGTGCTGGGTGTGGTCAAGGCCTACCAGACCCGTGTGGGGGCCGGCGCCTTCCCCACCGAACTCCAGGACGAGACGGGCGATATCCTGGTCGAGGTCGGCCACGAATATGGCACCACCACCGGTCGCAGACGACGCACCGGCTGGCTGGACATGGTGGCCTTGCGTTACGCCGTGCGGGTCAACGGCCTGACCGGGCTGGCTATCACCAAACTGGATGTCCTGGATTCGCTGCCCACCCTCAAAATCTGCGTGACCTACGATTGCCAGGGACAACGCCTCGACCACTTCCCCACCAGCCAGGCCGTCCTGGCCGAATGTCGGCCCATCTACGAGGAACTGCCCGGCTGGCAGCAAAGCATCAGAGAGGCGCGGGTGATGACCGATTTGCCCCAGGCGGCGCGCCGCTACGTGCAACGCCTGGAGGAATTGAGCGGGGTGCCCGCCGTCATTATTTCCGTGGGGCCGGACCGGGAGCAAACTGTCCATGTTTCTTAGCCACAGAGTACACAGAGGAAAAAAATCCTTTTATGAACCACAAAGACACAAAGGACACAAAGATTTTATATTTAATATTTTTAGTGTCTTAGTGTCCTTTGTGGTTAAAGAGATGCTCAGATGACAATAGCGGAGATATTAGAAAAACATCCCTTACCGATTGACACTACCACTTTGCGCCGTACCATTGAGGATGTGGAAAAACAGATCGGTTTATATAAAAGTATCATAAGCGATTTTGAAAAGGAATATGGCTGTAGCTTAAGTGTTTTCGAGGACAAAATAGAGCGAGGCGAAGTGCCAGAGCATCCATCCTGGGAGACCTCGATAGAGTGGGGTGTGGCTGCCGACGAGCTGGAGAGGCTACAGGTGATCAGGAAGGCTCTTGAATGGATCCTCAGCTTCCCCAGTTAGCCCTTATCTTCGAGCAAGAATGCCGATACCAAGAACTATAGATATATGAAATACTATCTTTGGACTATTGGCTGTCAGATGAACGTGGCCGATTCGCGGCGGACAGCCGAAGAACTGGAACGCCTGGGCCACAAAGCCGTGTCCCGCCCCGAGGAGGCCGACCTCATACTACTCAACTCCTGTGTGGTGCGGCAGAGCGCCGAAAACAAAGTCTATGGCCGCCTTAGCTCCCTGAAGCCCATCAAAGAGCGTCGCCCGGAGGCCATCATCGTCCTCATGGGGTGCGCTGTGGGCCAGGACCTGGCCCCGCTCCGGGAGCG
Organism: uncultured Anaerolineales bacterium; assembly: GCA_964646625.1. Classification (GTDB taxonomy): domain Bacteria; phylum Chloroflexota; class Anaerolineae; order CAZYHC01; family CAZYHC01; genus DAOULT01. The sequence continues at coordinate 68,550 of CAZYHC010000021.1, read as the reverse complement.
TTTTCCCCACACTGACCTTTTTCTCAAACCGGCCCAGCTCGAACCGCTCATGGAATACTTAGGACATAAGGTGCCTGGCACTTTGGGAAGTGCCAGGCACCTACCAAACGGTCTGCGGGCTCCGGTCTGTGCTTACGTGCCTATCATTCACGGGTGCAATAATTTCTGCACCTATTGCATTGTGCCCTACCGTCGAGGGCGGGAGCAGAGCCGTCCCCTGGCCGAGATCGTGGCCGAAGGGCGCGACCTGGTAGCGCGTGGGGGGCGCGAAGTGACCCTCCTGGGGCAGAACGTCGATTCATACGGCCACGACCTGCCCGACCGCCCCGACCTGGCCGATCTGCTGACCGCCGTCCACCAGGTCGAAGGGTTGTGGCGTATCCGGTTCCTGACCTCCCATCCCAAAGATATGTCCGACCGACTTATCGAGACTGTAGCCCATCTGCCCAAAGTCTGCGAGCACGTCGAGGTGCCGGTGCAGGCCGGCGACGACCAGGTATTACGGCGTATGGGGCGCGGTTACACCGTGGAACGTTACCGGCGGCTGATAGCCAGGATACGCCAGACCATCCCCGGCGTGAGCCTGGCTACCGACGTGATCGTGGGCTTTCCCGGCGAGACCCAGGCTCAATTCATGGGCACCTATCGCCTCCTGGAGGACCTCCAATTCGACGTGGTGCACGTGGCCGCCTATTCCCCCAGGCCGCAGACCGCCGCCAGCCGTCTCCCGGACGACGTGCCCCCCCAGGAGAAAGAACGCCGTCGCCGGGCCATCGAGGAGCTACAGGAAACGATAGCAGGCCAGATCAATCGCCAATTGTTGGGCCAGACCCTGGAGGTTCTGGTCGAGGAGAAGAAGGGAGATAAATGGAAGGGGCGCACCCGCACCAACAAGCTGGTCTTCTTCCTCGATGATGAGAAACCGCTGGCACGAGGCCAGGCGGCCTGGCGGGGCAGAGTGGCCAGAGTGAAGATCACCTGGGCCGGGCCCTGGTCTATGCAGGGAGAGGTCCAGGGAAAGGTGCCTGGCCTGCGAGACAAACCCGCAGGCTCGGAAGGGCCGGGCACCTGAAAAGTCCAGGTTTTAATCCCCCTCTAACGCTCCTTTAATGTTCCTTTAATGTTTGTGTGTTATGGTGGAGTTTGGTTTGTACGAGCGAGAGTAAAGCAACATTGAGAGGAAGAGGAGACCGGTAGCGATGATCGAAGTCAAGAATCTGACCAAATATTATGGCAGCCTGGCAGCTATCCAGGAGGTGAGTTTCACCGTCGAGGAGGGTGAGGTGGTCGGTTTTTTGGGCCCCAACGGCGCAGGTAAGACCACGACCATGCGTATCCTGACTGGCTTTATGCCCCCCAGTGCAGGGTCGGCCAGGGTAGCTGGCTACGATGTTTTCGACCATTCTCTGGAAGTGCGGCGGCGCATTGGCTACATGCCGGAGACCGTACCCCTGTATCCAGAGATGACAGTATCTTCCTACCTCAACTTTATGGCCAGTCTGCGCGAGGTCCGACATCGTGGAGCCAAAGTGGATAAGGTGATGGAGCTCTGTCACGTTGAAAGCTACGCCGATATGCTGATCGGCAAACTCTCCAAGGGCTACCGTCAGCGGGTCGGTCTGGCTCAAGCCCTGGTGCACGACCCCGAGGTGCTCATCCTCGACGAGCCGACCATTGGCCTGGACCCGAAACAGATTATCGAGGTGCGGGAGCTTATCCGTAAACTGGGGAAGGAGCGGACCATCATCCTCAGCACCCACATTTTGCCCGAAGCCAGCCAGGTTTGTCAACGGGTGCTGATTATAGATGAAGGTCGCATCGTGGCCGAGGATACCCCGGAGGGCCTGGCCGCCCGCCTGAAGGGAGCGGAGCGTATTTTCTTGCAGGTGCAGGCCCCCCCGGAAGAGATGGTCGCCGCGCTCCAGGGAATCGAAGGGGTCACCGCCGTCGAGGCCAGGGAAGACGGCCACTACGAGATCGAAAGTGCCCTGGGAGCCGACCGGCGAGCCCACATCGCCAAAACGGTGGTCGAGCACGGCTGGAACCTGTTGGAGATGCGCCCCGTAGGTATGAGCCTGGAAGAGATATTCCTTAAACTGACCGCCGAGCAAGGGCAGGAGGTGTCTTCATGAGTGGCGTTAAACGATCTGTGCTCAACGTGCTGTACATCGCCAGACGAGAACTGGGAGCTTACTTTGCATCACCTATCGCCTATCTGGTGATAGCTGCTTTTTTGGCCGTTACCGGCTATCTTTTCGCTTTGATCACCTATTATTCGCGCGAGGCTACTCTGCGTTATCTATTTCATAATATGACCACTCTTTTGCTCTTCATGTCGCCGCTGTTGACCATGCGTCTTCTGGCCGAGGAGCAGCGTAGTGGGACGATTGAACTGCTCCTCACCTCGCCTGTGCGAGATTGGGAGGTGGTAATCGGTAAATTCCTGGCCAGCCTGGGTCTGTTGGTGGTTACCCTGATTTGCACCCTTTATTATCCTGTCATCCTTAAAATCTTCAACGCCAACCCTGACTGGGGGCCTATGGCTGGCGGCTACCTGGGCATCCTGCTTTTCGGAGGGGCGGCGTTTGCCATAGGGCTTTTTACCTCCTCGTTGAGCAAAAACCAGATTGTGGCCGCCATCCTGGGGGTCGGCGTTCTTCTAATTCTCTGGCTCTTAGATGCCGCCTCTAACGTCGCCAGTCCGCCTCTGAGCCAGGTGCTATCGTTTCTGGCCCTCTCCGGGCATTTCTTCGACTTTCCCAAGGGCGTGATAGATACCAAGGATGTCGTATATTATTTGAGCGTCATGGCGGTGGGCCTTTTCCTGGCCACCCGCGCCCTGGAGACCAGGAGGTGGAGTTAATGCGCGCTTATCTGGAGAAAATCAGCACCTACATCGCTTATTTCGGGGTGGCCGCGCTGTTGTCCGGCCTGACCCTCTACGCCATTACTCAGCAGTTCAACATCAGGGTCGAAGCCCTGCTGGCGCTGGGCCTGGCCCTGAGCGGTCTGTACATCCTGGCTAAGCCAGAAGAGGTCAAGAAATTTCTGGTCGGGCGCACGGTTCGGTATGGGTCCAACGCCCTGGTCATGAGTGTGGCTTTTGTGGGCATCCTGGTGCTGGTCAATTTTCTTTCCAACCGACATCAATATCGCAAAGACTTGACGGCCAACCAGCAATTTTCCCTCTCGCCTCAGACCATACAGATTTTGCAGGGGTTGCAGGAGCCCATTAAGCTCACCGCTTTCTTCTCGGAAGCCGACCCCTACCAGCGAGAAGCAAAACAAGGTCTGGAAGACCTGCTGCGCGAATACACCGCCTACACCAACAAACTCACTTACGAGTTCATCGACCCCGATCAGAACCCGGCCCTGGCTCGCCAATACGAGATCACCACCTACGGCACGGTTGTGTTGGAGCGGGGCGATAAACGACAGGAGATCCTATCTGTGGACGAACAGGGCCTGACCAGTGCCCTCGTCAAGGTTTCCAGCGACGAGGTGAAGGGAATCTATTTCACCACCGGACATAAGGAGCACGACCCTGACGGTTATCGGGAGAACGGTTACAGCCAGATCAAAGATCTGCTGGAGAGAGATAACTATAAGGTTGAGGTCATCAACCTGGCTACCGTGACCGACACCCTGCCCAGCGATCTGGCCGTGCTGGTCATCGCTGCTCCTCAGACACTCTTCGACGACAAGGAACTGGAGAGGCTGGATAGTTATCTGAACGAAGGGGGCAAGGCCCTGATCATGTCCGACCCCAATCTGGAAGAAACGTTCGACGACGAGCTCCGCAAACGGGGCCTGCATCTGCGGAACGATGTGATCATTGATCCCACCAGCTCCTTCTTTGGAGACGTGGCCTCCCCCCTGGTGAGCAACTACAGCTTCAGCCAGATCACCAAGGACCTGGGTGGACTGGCTACCTTTTATCCCCTGGCCCGTTCGGTGGAGAAGCTGGAAGATGCTCCAGTGGGGTTACGGATCGTCTTGCTGGCCCAAACCAGCCAGGATAGCTGGGGAGAGACAAATCTGCAACAGAAAACGGCCCGCTATGATGAGGGGCAGGATATCAAAGGCCCGCTGGCTATCGCCGCCAGCGTGGAAGGGGGAGAGACCGAGGCCCGTCTGGTGGTCTTTGGCGATTCCGATCTCGTAACCAACGCCCTTCTCAACTCTATAAGGGGCTTCGGCAACGTCGATCTGTTCCTGAATGCCATCAACTGGCTGGCTGAGGAGGAAGAGCTGATCTCCATCCGGCCCAAGCCGCCGGATACCAGGCAAATCATACTCACTCCGCCCCAGATGCGGCTCATCCTTTACTCCAGCGCAGGCTTATTGCCCCTGGTCATCCTGGCCATTGGAGCCATGGTCTGGTGGCAGAGAAGGTAGCCCACCACAGTGGTCGATCCGTAGTCAATCCAATGAAACGAATGTAACGGCTAAAACGTATATTATCTACGACCTCTGTTTACTCGGCTGACTTAATCTCTGGAGGTGACGATAGAAGTGAAGTGGCGTAACACCCTTATCCTGGTAATAGTATTAGTGCTACTTGGCGGCTATGTCTACTTTTTCGAAATGAAGAAGAAGGAGCCAGAAGTTGAAACCACGCCTACCACTGCCGTGACCATTTTCGATATGGCCGATGGAGACATCGTCCAGTTGACGGTGCAGAGTGAGGAAGGAAGAACCCGCGTGAAACGGACCGAGGACGGGGAATCCTGGCAAATGGAAGAACCGACCCAGGCAGAGGCCGATAAAGGCCGGCTCGACTCCCTGGCCCTCCGGATAGCCAAGCTGATGGCCAGCCGCGCCCTGACCGACACGGCGGAGAACCTGGCCGACTACGGTTTGACCTCCCCACAAATCACCGCCACCATCAAGCTGAAGAGCGAGGAAGAGGAAAACCTGTTTATAGGCGATCAGACTCCCAACGAAGCCAGCTATTACATTCAGAAGGAAGGCGACCCGGCCGTCTACATTGTGGCCAGCACCATAGGCCATGACCTGGAAAGGCTTATCACCGAGCCGCCTGAGAAGCCAACGCCCATCCCTACGGCCACCGATACGCCTGTCATCACTGTGCCGGTCACTATAATACCACCTGAGACGATAACGGCTACAGTGGAGCCAACAACCACCATGACCGCTGAGCCGACGATCACAGCCACCGCTGAACCGACCAGTACAGAAGCCATCGCCCCGACCGTTTTGCCCGGCGTGGAACTGCCAACCACAGAGCGCCCACCGACGGACACGGCTACCGCCGAACCAACCGCTACAGAGGTCGTTGAGCCAACGCCCACGTCCACGCTGGCGCCGACGGACACCACCGCCAGACCGACAAAAACGACCACGGCTCAGCCATAATCAGTAAACATAATATAATAATCGGGAGCGGTATCCATGCTGGAAGATATGTCGAACGATATCGAGCGTCTGCTCCGGGTGGGTGAAGATCGAGGCTTTATCACCTGCGACGATATCCTGGAAGCTTTTCCCCAGGCTGAGAACGAGATTGAGGATGTGGATAATCTTCTGGCTATCCTCTTTGAACGGGGGATTGATTTGAACGATGAAAAAGAAAAGTCTCTGGTGCTAGAGACAAAAACAGTAGATGGTGAAGCAAGAGGCCAGGCTCGCGAAGAGGAAGATGATGGGCGTGAAATAGACGTTGACAATGCGATCAGCCTATACCTGAGAGAGATCGGGCGCATTCCTCTACTGACGATGGAAGAAGAGGTGGAGTTGGCCCAACAGATGGAACGGGGACGACTTGCCCAGCGATGTTTGATTAGTGGTGAGAAGGAAAATAGAGCGATGCTGGAACAGCAAGTCAGGAAGGGACAGGCAGCCCGTGAACATCTCATCAAGGCTAACTCCCGTCTGGTGGTCAGTGTGGCCAAGAAGTACGTGGGACGAGGAGTGCCTTTGCTCGATCTCATCCAGGAAGGTAATATCGGTCTGATCCGGGCCGTGAAAAAATTTGACTATCGGCGCGGCTATAAATTCAGCACTTACGCCACCTGGTGGATTCGTCAGGCTGTCAGTCGGGCCATTGCCGATCAGGGACGCACTATCCGCGTGCCGGTTCACATGCACGATCAGATCTCCCGCCTGAATCAGGTCTCTCGTCGACTGGCCCAGGAACTAGGCCGCGAGCCAACTTTAGAGGAAATTGCCCTCGAGTTGAACGTCAGCCCCAGCAAAGCGGCGCGTATCATGAAAAACTCACAGCGTCCCCTCTCATTGGAGATGCCGATGGGAGAAGAGGAGGATAGCTACCTGGGTGATTTCATCGAGGATCAGGAAACGGAGGCTCCTACCGACGTGGCTACCCATCGCCTGCTGAGAGAGCAACTCGATGCTGTGTTCGCCTCTTTGACCCCTCGCGAGGTACGCATCCTGAAATTGCGCTTCGGCCTGGTGGATGGGTATAACTATACTCTGGAGGAAGTGGGGCGCAAGTTTGGCGTAACCCGCGAACGTATCCGCCAGATCGAGGCCCACGCTCTTAACCGTTTACGCCATCCCAGCCGTAGTCGTAAGCTGAGGGACTATCTACGTTGATCGATTTGGTAGCGCAATTTGGCCTTAGGGGGTTTTCGTGGTAGTATATAAGCAACCCTGGATCGGGATAACTTTGTCGTGACTCCAAGCCCCTCAGAGGACAAAACGAAAAGCGGATTCTCTACGGCCGTGATGGTCATCGCCCTGGTGATTGTCATCGTTTTCCTGGCTGCTCCGCCCCTATCCTTCCTGGATAAGGCCGACCTTGTTGGTTACGCCATCTGCCACAGGATAGCGGACCACTCCTATTTTATAGCCGGCCGGCAGTTGCCTCTTTGCGCCCGTTGTTCGGGCACTTACCTGGGAGCTATGCTTGGTTTCGCCGCCATGTGGCTCGCCGGCCGAAGAAAGGCCGGCAATCTACCCCCCACCAGAGTGCTTATCGTTTTGGTGAGCTTCATTGTCCTGATGGCCGTCGATGGTCTGAACTCTTACATGCACTTTTTCCCCGACGCCCCTCACCTCTACGAGCCCCACAACATTCTGCGCCTGACCACAGGCACCCTCAACGGGCTGACTTTGAGCCTCATCGTCTACCCCGTCTTCAACTTCACCCTCTGGAAAAGGGTTAGTGCTGAAAGGAGCCTCAACGGTTTCGGCGAGTTGTTTGGCCTTTTATTTTTGGCTGCGCTGCTGGTGCTGATCGTTCAGACTCAATGGGCTCCTTTGCTCTGGCCCGTAGCCCTGGTGAGCACCCTGGGGGTGGTGATCATGCTCACCCTGGTGAACACCATGATCGTGGTCATCATTATCCGGCGGGAGGGCCTGGCTACCACTCTTTACCAGGCTTTTGTGCCTCTGCTGCTGGGTCTGGTGGCCACTTTCTTCGAGCTGACGGCTATGGACCTGTTGCGGCTTTTCCTGACCAAAACTATGGATTTGCCCTTTTAGGATTGACGGCACGCTGAGGGCGTGATATAATATTGATATAAAGATTGAATCCCCCGGAAAACAAAAAAGAGGTGCATCGATGAAGATGGATAGAGTTGCGGCGGCCATGGAGAGGGTGGGCATCCCTGGTCGCGACGTTTATGAACTGCCTACCAGTACCAAACGTTTCCCCGATGGAGCCTGGTATCGCATGGAGGTATCGGGGGTGGAGCGCCCCTCCACCCTGGAGGCTCTCATCGAGGAGATGAACCGGCGAAAGGTCCCCATCCACCGCGTTATCTCTGTGGTCATGGGGGCTACTCTTTTAGACAAGGCGGAGCTCAGAGACTTTGCTCAGATGGCCGCCGAGGCCAGCCTGGAGGTCGTGTTGACGCCGGGCCCTCGCGCCGCCTGGGACATCGGGCGTCAACTCGTCACTCCTGAAGGGGGGCTTTCTGGGCTGCGTTTCCGGGGCTCCGATCAGTTGCGTTACGTTATCTCCGATATCATGACCTGCATCGAGATCGGCTTTCGTGGGTTCCTGGTCATCGATGAGGGACTGATGTGGCTCCTGAACGAGATGAGAAAGAACGGCGACATCCCCGCAGAGGTGATCTTCAAGGTGTCCATCTACGCCGGCCATGCTTCAGCCGCCGGGGGCAAACTGCTGGAGATGTTAGGGGCCAACACTTTCAACCCGCTGGGCGATCTGAGCCTGCCTCAGTTGGCTTCCATTCGTCAGGCCATTGACATTCCCATGGACCTGCACGTCATCCTGGCCGAATCTTTTGGCGGCTTCAACCGTTTCTACGACAGCCCGGAAATGGCCCGGGTGTGCGCTCCCTGTTACTACAAGATTGAGCCCGGCCCGGCCTGCGCTGCCGGCCCTGGAGCCCTGTATAAGCCCTGGGTCAGCGAACCGATGACCGCCGATTGGGCCCGCGAAAAGGTTAAATACGCCCAGATCGTCCACGAACTGATCCAGGAAAATTTCCCGGAAGCCACTCTATCCGAGCCAGGGCCGGACGACCTGGCTGTACCCAAACCATAAACTTGAGATCAAGATCATGTATCCCGACAGGTACGCCACCGTCCTGGTGGCTATAATGAATAACAGGCGCGATTTCGCCCTCGCCCGCGACCAGCGTTGGTATCGCATCCCGGCGAAGAAGTGTCCACAGCGAGCTATCGGCGCGCCGGTGCTGGCTTTTTACCAGACGGCGGCCTTTGGGGAAGAGAAGTGGGCGGTGAACTACTACGCCCTGACCACCGCCTGGGAGGTGGTGAAAAGACGAGAGCTGTTCCCCGATGAATCCGACCACCCCCGCGCCGACCAGGAATATTACAAGGTACATCTTGGTCCGCTCCAGCGTCTCCCCCGACCCATTCCCAGCCGCCGCTGGCGACGGATCACCTTTATCGTCACCTTCTGGGAGCGCCTTCTTCAGGCCGAGGAGATCAACGATCTCGTGCGCGGCACGATCTGGGAAGAGAAATGGTGGGCGACTTTGCGCAAAGCGGGCATCCTGGATTAGGGAATCGAAAGGGCAGGTCTCGTCACCGAAAGCTACAAACAAAGTAACAGTGAGGGAAACGTTCAGATGAGCGAGGAGCTATTCGTAGGGGTAGACCTGGGGGCAACCAAAATTGCCGCCGGGCTGGTTAATCGAGGCGGGGAAATCCTGGCCCGTACCAGGGAGCTGACGCGGGTGGAGGAAGGGCCGGAAGCGGTGATGGGACGCCTGGCCGACTGCATTCAGAGCCTCCTGACCAGAGCGGAGAAGTTAAGCAAGCCGGTAGCTGCGGTGGGCATCTGTTCGCCGGGGCCTTTAGACCATGAAAGCGGGGTGGTGCTTTCTCCACCCAACCTGACGGGCTGGCGCGACGTGCCGCTCAAAACCATCATGGAACAAAAACTTTCTCTGCCCACCTTCATTGAGCACGACGTTAAAGCGGCGGTCCTGGCTGAATATCACTTCGGGGCCGGGCAGGGAGTTGACCACCTGGTTTACGTTACGGTGGGCACGGGCATCGGGGCCGGCCTCCTGGTGAACGGGGAGCTTTTTCGCGGCTGCGCCAACGTCTCCGGGGAGGTAGGGCACATCACCATCGATGTAAACGGCCCGGCGTGCAGTTGTGGTCGCTGGGGCTGCGTAGAAGTCTTTGCCGGGGGGCCGGCCATCGGGCGAGCGGGACGACAAGCCCTTGAAGAAGGGGCCGAAACGCGCCTCACCACCCTGGCCGCAGCAGACCCGGCAAACGTCACCGCCGAACTGGTAACCCAGGCTGCCCAGGAGGGCGATGCCCTGGCCCGTAAAATCCTTCAGGATGCCGGTTATCATCTGGGGATCGGTCTGGCCAACCTGGCTAATCTGGTTAATCCCCGACGGGTGGTGCTCGGCGGCGGGGTCTCCAAAGCCGGCGAGCTTTTCTTCGAAGCGGTATGGAAAGGGGTGCGCCGCTGGGCCTACCCGAAGGCCGCAGAGGTATTGGAAATTGTCCCCGCTGCTTTGGGCGATGAGGTGGGCATCCTGGGGGCTGCGATTGTGGCCTGGAACAGTTCGGGAGAGATGGGAGGAACATAGTAAGCAAGCAATGACCTGACAGCATGTTAAATCTGAAGACTGCAACAAAACAGTAGGCCCCTGCCGGAAAAGGCGGGGGCTTCCTGTTTTCAGCCAAGAAAATAGCAAGAAAATAGTTAGAAAATGGTCCCAAAGTGCTCTAAACTTATACCCATTTCTAACTTCTCTTTTACGAAATTCTTACCTTCGTATGTTATAATCGAGTTAGTAGTTTCTGCTAAGGTACCATTGGCCCTGTGAACGCTTACCTGAAGATCATTTGAGATTTCTTATCAGGAGGAAGAGAGAGTTGGTCGGAGAGAAAGTGCTGGTTATCGATGACAGACCTGAAAACATGGAACTCCTGATGGAATATTTGCTGCAACCAGATGGTTACATACCTGTCCTGGCCGCCAGTGGAGAGGAAGGATTGCACAAGGCGTTGATCGAGAAAGCAGATTTGATTATATTGGATTTGAAAATGCCCCAGATGTCGGGGCTGGAGGTTCTGGAAGCGCTGCGGGAGAGAGGTTGCACCACACCGGTCATCATGGTAACCGCTTATGGTTCGGAAAAGGTGGTGCAACGTGCTCTCCGGTTGGGAGTGACCGATTATATCACTCGGCCTTTTGAATTGGATGCCATGCGGGAGGCTATCGATAGAGTTTTGTGCGAAGAACGGCTCAGGAGAGAAAAAAAGCAACGTCTGCAGCAGATGGAGCGCCGGGTGGCAGAACTCTCCACTCTCTACAGCGTGGGCAAAGCCCTCATCCCACTCGTGAACTCAGAAGAAGCGCTGAACCATTTGGTGGTGGAAACCGCCATGCAGCTCACCGGCGCGGAAGAAGGTTATCTGCTTCTCCTCGACGAAGGGAACGGCCATTTACATATGCGGGCCGCTCGCGACCTGAAAGGGAAGTGCACCAGGGATTTCAAACTGAAAGTGGAAGATAGCGTCCCCGGCCGGGTGGTGAGGACGGGGAAACCCATTCTGTTTAACCGGCTGGATCGGGAGCAAAGGTTCAGGATCAGAAAAGACTACCTGGTCAAAGCCCTATTGAATGTGCCGGTGAAAGTGGGTGACAGAGTGGTCGGGGTATTGGGCGTAGATAACCGGCTATCCGACAAAAGATTCACCAGAGAAGACATGCACTTGCTTTCTGCCCTGGCTGATTATGCGGCTATGGCTATTGAGAACTCCCGTCTCTATACCGAGGTCAACCGGGCTCTGGCCCGTCGGGTGGAAGAACTCTCCAGCCTCCAGGTCATAGCCCAGGAGCTCAACACCACCCTTCAGCCAGAGAGTATAGCCGAACTGACGTTGACCCAGGCCCGGCGCATGACCGACGCCGAGATGGGGGCCGTGGCCTTGACCACCGAAGGACGACCGGAAGACCTGACCTGGATCACCCAGGACTATCCCTACCATGAGCCAGACGCACAGGCTAAAAAAGCCATTTACAGAACGATAACTACCCGGCAAGTGAATTTGCACCTCGCCCCCCAGCGCCTGTCAGAAGAGGAGGTTCGTTCTCAGTTAACTGTGCCTATCTACCGTGAAGGGAAAGCGTTGGGTGCCCTGCACCTGGAAAGTCCCCGCCCCCACGCCTTTAGTGAAGAGAGCCTCCGGCCGCTGCAAGTTCTGGCTTATCATACGGCGGTCGCCCTGGAGAACGCCAGGCTTTTCGAAATAGGGATGAAAGAGCAGGACAAGCTAGAACAAATTTTGCGCAGCATCGCCGACGGGGTGTACACGGTTGATCGGGAGTTACGCATCCTCTCCTTCAATGTGGCAGCTGAACGTATCACCGGCTGGCAGGAGAGCGAAGTGCTGGGCCGTAATTGTGCCGAGGTGCTCCAGGAGCAGGATGAATACGGCAACCTTATGTGCCAGACGGACTGCCTGGTACGGAAAGCGATGGACAAGGTCGAACGGCTGGTTGCTCTGGAGGCCGGTACAGTGCTCATCGGCAGAGATGGGCAGGAAATCCCCGTGACCACCAGCGCGGCGCCCCTCCTGGACCCCGAAGGCCAGGTGATTGGCGCCGTGGCCGTCTTCCGTGACGTTTCGCTGGAAAGAACGCTGGAACGGATGAGATCGGAGTTTATCTCCAGCGTTTCCCACGGCCTCCTCACCCCCTTAAGTAAAATTAATGCCGCTACCGAACTGATGCTGAAATACGACCTCAAATTGGAAGACTACCGGGAGATGCTGGAAATCATCCAGGGGGCAAGCGCCTCCCTTACAAAGGCCATCCAGGAGGTATTGGTCGTCTCCCGGTTAGAAGCGGGCGAGATGGAAGTGCACTGGGACGCGGTGAAACTCCCGTCCTTAATCGAGGGGACGATCAATATGTTCAAGCTGGAGGCCCCGGCCTATCGCTTCGTCACTCAAATCCCGGCCAAGCTCTCTCTGGTCATAGGTGATGAGCAGCACATTGATATCATCCTGGGCAAGTTGGTGGATAACGCCGTGAAATATTCCCCCGAAGGCAGCCAAATTACGGTCAGGGTGGAAGAGACGGAAGAGGAAGTGCTTATCCACATTATCGATGAAGGGCTGGGCATTCCCCCTGAGCACCAGGAATTGGTTTTCGAATACTTCTACCGGGTGGACAGCAGCGATTCCCAAAAGGTTTTCGGCTATGGCCTGGGGCTTTATATCGCCAGGAAGCTGGTCAAGCTTCACGGGGGGAGGATGTGGGTGCAGAGTGAGGTGGGGCAGGGTTCGTGCTTTAGCTTCAGCCTGCCTAAGAGGAGGTAGAGGATGCAGGATAAAATCCTGGTGATAGATAATGATCGGGAACTGCAAGAACTGTTGCGGCTCCGCCTGGGGAGAATCGGCTATGAAATCATCGTCGCCACGGACGGCAGAGAGGGGCTGCGGCAGTTGTACAGGCATCGTCCTGCCCTGGTCCTTCTGGATATTGGCCTGACAGAGATGGATGGCTGGGAAATCTGTGGCCGTATAAGGCAGCTTTCCGATGTGCCCATCATTATTCTCACCACCCTGGCCCACGAAAAGCTCAAGGGCTTCCAAATGGGAGCCGATGATTACGTCACCAAGCCCTTTGGCATAATGGAACTGATAGCCAGAGTGGAGGCTCGCTTGCGCCGTTATAAAATATTCAAGGGCTATAAGCGCCCCACTGTATATGCTGATAGAGATTTGACCCTGAATTTCGACCATCATCAGGTCACTGTCCGTGGAAAGCCGGTAACCCTGACTCCTACTGAGTTTTCGGTGCTGGCCTGTCTGGTGCAGAAGGCAGGCCAGGTCGTATCCCATGAGGCCATCTTGAGCCAGGTCTGGGGAGAGGAGTACATCGGCGACGTTCATTACCTGCGTTTATATATCCAAAATTTACGTAGAAAGATTGAAGGGAACCCCGGAACTCCCACCCGCCTGGTTACCGAGTGGGGGATAGGGTACCGTTTTTGCCCGAGCTGAACAGACGGCAAAATGGAACGTTATGGAACGTGTGGAGACGCTGTGGAAGGGCCCGACACTCCCAGAGTGCCAGGCACCCTGGTTAGCCAGAGGAGACAGAACGAATCATGATAATCACCCAAACGCCCATCCGCATCAGCCTTTTCGGCGGGGGGACAGATTTCAAGGATTTTTTCTCTCGTGAAGGGGGGTGCGTGCTGAGCTCGGCTATTGATAAATACGTCTTCGTGATCATCAAAGAGCGCTTCGACGACGGGATCAAAGTGGGCTACACCAGGACCGAGTTGGTCGAGCACCTGGACGAGATCCAGCACGAGCTGGTGCGGGAGGCGCTGCGCATTACAGGCATCACTCACGGCGTGGAGATATTCACCATGGCCGACATCCCCTCGGAGGGTTCGGGCCTGGGCTCCTCCAGCGCGGTGACCGTCGGCCTGCTCAACGCCATGTATGCCTATAAAGGGCAGGCCGCGGATGCGAAGAAGTTAGCTCGCCAGGCCTGCCAGATCGAGATTGACATCCTGGGCAGGCCCATCGGCATCCAGGATCAGTACATCGCCGCTTACGGCGGTTTGCGCTTCATGGAGTTCAAGGCCAACGGGCAGGTAGAGGTCAGGTTGGTGGAGCTGGAAGATGCCATCAAGTGGGGGCTGGAACAACAATTGGTGCTCTTCTTCACCAGCATGACGCGCCGCTCCAGCGACATCTTAACCGAGCAAAAGGCCAATATCGAGCAACGACTGGAGGTTCTGCGCCAGTTGAAGGCCCTGGCTTACGAGGCCCGCCGGTGCCTGGAAAACGGCCATTTTGATGGGTTCGGGGAGTTGTTGCATCAGGGCTGGCAACTCAAGAAACAACTGGCCAGCAGGGTCACCAACGAGGAAATCGACTGCATGTACGAGGCGGCCCGTCGGGCAGGGGCCATCGGGGGCAAGATCACCGGGGCCGGAGGGGGCGGCTTCCTGCTCCTTTATTGCCCGCCGGAAAAGCAGCCAGCCGTGCGCGCCGCCCTGCGCGGCCTGCGGGAACTGTCCTTCAATTTGGAACGGGGGGGCAGCAAAGTTATTTTCAACGTCCGCCGCTAAACACAGGGGAGGTCAAATCAGAAAATGGTAGAAGAGATCAAATTATATTTACAGCAGGTTAAGGAGACTCTGGAACAGTTGCCGCTGGACAGGATTCAACAAGTCATCACCATCCTCCGATATGCTCGCCAGGCAGGCAAACAGGTCTTCATTTTAGGCAACGGCGGGAGCGCGGCCACCGCTTCCCACTTCGCCTGCGACCTGGCGAAGAATACAACCCCGCCGGGCCAGCCGCGTCTTCGCGTCCTGGCCCTGACGGACAACATGCCCCTTTTCTCCGCCTTAGCTAACGATTCCGGCTACGAAAGCGTCTTCTCCGAGCAACTGACCAGCTTCCTCCAGCCGGGCGACGTGGTCATCGGGATTTCCGGCAGCGGCAATTCGGCCAACGTGCTGCACGCTATCAGCCTGGCGCGCTCGATGGAGGCCATCACCATTGGCTTTACCGGCTTCGACGGCGGACAGTTGAAGGATGTGGTGGACATCTGCATCCTGGTGCCCAACTATTGCATGGAGCAGGTGGAAGATATTCACCTCTTGCTGGAACATCTCATTTGCACGGTGACTCGCCAGGAACTCAGTAGAGAAAGTGCCTCCTGGGCGGTAAACTGGCTCCCTTCCGAGAGAGGACAGAGAGTGCCGCTTGAAGAACCAGTGTTGCTGGAAGAAGCCGAACAGTGAGGCGTTAGGGAAAAGCGGACAAAATGGTTAACCAGCAGAACGATAACCGGCTCGGAGATTGGGGGCCAAAAATCAAATATTATCTTTCGGGGCAGTCCACCAGCCTGGGGCGCTATGTTTTGGAACAGGTCTTGTTTCTGGGCCTGGCCTGGGTGCCGACCCTGTTAGGCATCGGGTTGCGGGCCCTGGCCTATCGTCTGATCATGCGGATGCAGGGATTTGTAGCCATTGAGCACGGCGTCCGCCTGGGTCAACCCGCTAATATCTCATTGGAGCCCGGGGTTTATCTCGACCACGGGGTTTACCTGCATGCCTGTCCGCAAGGTATTGAGATCGGGGCTGATACTTACGTGATGCACCATGCCACGCTGCAAGTCTATAACTTTCGCGGTATCCCCCAGGCCGGCATCGCCATCGGGCGGCGCTGCTTCGTCGGGGAGTTCAGCGTCATCCGAGGACAGGGGGGAGTTACCATTGGCGACCGGGTTTTCCTGGCCCCCCTGGTACAAGTCATGGCCGTCAATCACGTTTACGATGACCCCACACGTCCGCTCGTCGAACAGGGCATCACCGCCGAAGGCATCGTGATCGAAAACGATGTCTGGATTGGAGCTGGGGCCATCGTGCTTGACGGGGTACGCATCGGTCGGAACAGTGTTATTGGGGCCGGGGCCGTGGTGACGCGGGATGTGCCGCCGTATAGCCTGGCGGTGGGAGTGCCTGCCAGGGTCATAAAGGACTTGAAGGCCGCGAGGGCCGGGAAAGTTCGGACGGAAGAGATCAAGAAAGTGTGGCAGGAAAGCGTCCTGACCGGCAAATATAGTTGACATAATAAGACACAATGGGAGGAGGGAGACAATGAGCGTGCTTTCGGTCGTGATTCCGGCTTACAACGAGCAAGATGGCATCTCCGGCATCATAGAGCGGGTATTGGCGGTCAAAAGCCCTTTGTCTGAGGCAGGGATTGAGGATTTGGAGTTGATCGTGGTGGATGATGGTTCACATGACCGAACGGCGGAGATCGTTTCCTCCTACCGGGGGGTGAGGCTCATTCGGCACTCGGTCAACCTGGGTTACGGAGCGGCGCTCAAGACAGGGTTTCGGCATGCGAGAGGCGATTTGTTGGCTTTCCTGGATGCCGATGGCACTTATCCACCGGAAGAATTTCCCCGGCTCTGCCAGGTGGCCCTGGAGCAGAAAGCCGACCTGGTCATCGGCTCACGCATGGCTGGTATGGAGAGCCAGATGCCTTTAATGCGCCGTCTGGGCAACGTCATATTTGCCACCCTGGTCAGCCTGGTGGGGAGCCGTAGCGTCAGCGACAGCGCCAGCGGGATGCGGGTCTTGTGCCGGGAGATGTTGCCCTGTCTCTATCCTTTGCCCGACGGTCTGAACTTCACCCCGGTGATGAGCACCCGGGCCCTGTATGAAAACGTGAAGATGGTGGAGGTGCCCATCTCCTACCGGGAACGGGTGGGGCGCTCCAAGCTCAGCATCCTGGGCGATGGCCCGCGCTTCTTTAGCTCGATCATCTGGACGGCACTGAATTACAACCCGGTGCGCGTCTTAGGGGGGATGGGGCTGGCTGGGCTGGGGGCGGCGGCGGGCATTGGGGCTGTTTTGGTAGTTATGCGCCTGCAAGGAATCAACTACCTGGGGCCCTGGGGCGTGCTGGGGGTGTACGCCGCCCTGGTGCTGGGTGTGGCCGGGGTGAGTATCTTCGCTCTGGGAGCGTCCTTCAATTACCTGGTCTCCCTCTTCCACGCCCGACCGGTGCGCCAGGGGTTGCTGGGCCGTCCTCTCTTCAAAAAACCTTTGGAGCACCATTTCGGCTGGCTGGGCCTTTTGACCGTCGCTGGGGGCCTGGTTCTGGGGGCAGTCAGCATGGCCCTGGGGCTGGAGGGCCTGCCCATCACCCATTTTTGGTTCTACCTGCTGCTCAGCGCCATGGCCGTTCTGATTGGTTTGCAACTGGTGATCTCCTGGGTGACGATGTGCACTCTGGCGGAGTTGAGCACGCGGGAGCTCGACATCGAAAAAGATATCAACGGGGCAAAGGCCGGCGGTTGAGCAGGGGCAAGGAGAGATGAGGCGTATGCTTGATGTATTATTCTTAAACCCCCCTTCTCCAGATGGGGAGGTATTCATCAGGGACATCTGCCGGGTGGGACGGCGGAGTCGGGAGAAAATGGTCTGGCCGCAGACCGCTTTGGCCCAACTGGCGGCCATGGTCGCCGACCGCCGCGCAGTGGCTATCCTGGACTGCATTGCCGAAGAAATCACCTGGCCCCAGTTCCAGCAATATCTGGAAGAAAAACGCCCCCGTTTTATGGTTACCCAGGTAACGGCCCCCACCCTGACCAACGACATGTACAGCACTTTCCTGGCCAAAACGGTGGGCGCGGAGACCGTCGCCATCGGCACGCACGTAACCCCTTTGACCCGCGAGACGATGGAAGCTTTTCCCTCCCTGGATTACGTCATTCGGGGCGAGCCGGAGCTTACTTTCCACGAGCTGATCGAGGCCCGCCAGGAAGGCCGCGACCTGGCGGCAGTCAAGGGGGTGGCCTTTCGCCGCGAGGGGGAAATTGTCATCAACGAAGAGCGGCCCCTCATCGAGAACCTGGATGAACTGCCTCTGCCGTTACATCATCTCCTCCCCCTGGATAAGTACCGCATCCCCATGATTCGCGGCCCCTATGCCTTTGTGCTGGTCAACCGCGGCTGCCCGGCCCGGTGCCGGTTCTGCATCCAGAAGGTGATGTGGAAAAATAAAGTGCGTTCCCGTTCGCCGGAGCATATCATCCAGGAGTTGAAACTTTTGGGCCGCCTGGGGGTGCATAACATCCATTTCGAGGCCGACCTCTTCACCTACGACCGGGAGATGGTTATCTCTCTCTGCCAGCTTATCCGCGCACAAGGTCTCGAAATCCGCTGGACCTGCAACAGCCGGGTGGATATGGTGGATCCGGAGATGTTGGCCTGGATGAAGCGGGCGGGCTGTTGGATGATTTCCTGGGGCATTGAATCCGGCTCGCAACAGGTGCTCAATCGAGCCAGGAAGGGCGTTAACCTGGCCAAAATCGAGCAAGCTCTGCGCTGGGCCAGGGAGGCAGGTATCGGCAACTGGGGTTATTTCATCATCGGGTTGCCGGGCGAAACGGAGGAAACTGTGGAGGAAACTATCCGCCTGGCCAGCCGGCTTCCCCTGAACCTGGCTCTATTTCACATCGCGGTGCCCTATCCGGGCACAGATTTCTACGAAGAAGCCAAAGAACAGGGCTGGCTCAGGATGCAACGCTGGGAGGACTTCGACATGGACGAACATACCGTGCTGGAGTATCCCCATCTTTCGGCAGAGCAATTGGAAAAGGCCGCTCGGCGGGCTTTCCGCAAGTGGGCGCTGCGTCCCGGTCCGGCCCTGACCTACCTCAGAAGCGCCAATAGCCTGCACACCCTGAAAGCTTTTTTCAGCATTGGCTGGCAACACCTTAACTGGATGTGGGGCTGAAAGTATCGAGACGAGGGGGCGAATAATGGAGGTTCGGAAGTATTTCAGGTTTATTAAACGTTGGTGGTGGTTGTGTATCCTGGGGGCCATTATTCCCGCTACGATTAGCTACTATAGCATTCGTCGCAAACCATCCGTATATACGGCTATGGCTACTTTGATGGTAGGGACAGCCCTCCAAACCCCCAACCCGGATCCGGGCCAGATAAGAACCAGCACAACCCTGGCGGAGGCTTATGCCGAAGTGGTGAAACTGCGCCCCATCACCGAAGCGGTGGTCAACAAGCTTGGCCTGGAAAGGGCGCCCGCGGTTCTGGCCGCTCAGATAGAAACCCACGTGGACTATAGGGCCCATCTGCTGAAGATCGTGGTTTCCGATACTAACCCCCGGGCCGCAGCTCTCCTCGCCAATGCCCTGGCCGAAGAGCTAATTTTACAGAGCCCAACCTCTTTAGAAGGGCGAACGGTACAACAGGCTTTCGTGAAAAAGCAATTGGATGACCTGGAGAAGAGAATCGTCAAAGTGCAAGGGGAGCTCAAGGAGCTAAAGGAAGCCATTATCGAATTGACTTCGGCAGTCGAAATTATGGATACACAACAAAGGCTTCAAAGCCTGGAGACGGTTTTGACCACCTATCAATCCACCTATGCGGCGCTGCTCCAGTCTTATGCCGGCCACTCTTCTCCCAACACTTTACGGATTGTGGAGCAGGCGGTTGCGCCGAGCCGCCCCATTTCCAGCAAAGCTCGCCTGGTCGTCCTGGTGGCGGCTATGGCTGGTTTGGGGCTCTCCCTGGGGACGGCCTCCCTGATCGAATATCTGGATAACACGTTAAAATGGGAGGAGATGGTGGAGCAAAATCTCTTCCCCGACCTGCCCATTCTGGGGGGCATTGCCAGGATACAGACCAGGAACGGGGCCCTCATCACCGAGACCGATCCCCACTCCGTGGAAGCGGAAGCCATCCGGCAGTTGAAAGCGAGTATCTTCCTGGGCAGTTCCAGTGAGCCCCTGGAAACCCTGCTCATCACCAGCCCCGAACCGCGCGAGGGAAAGAGTTTCGCCACCGCCAACCTGGGGACGGCCTTCGCCGCCGGGGGCAAACGCGTAATTATTATCGATGGGGACATGCGCAACCCTTCTTTGCATGAAATCTTCGACCTCCCCAACGTCTTTGGCCTGGCCGAGCTCCTGGACGGCGGTGAGGAGACCCAGCAGAAACGGCTCTCAAGAGCTTTGCAAAAGACCGGCATCGATAACCTCTACCTGATTTCCAGTGGAAAATTGCCATTGGATCCGGTCTCGTTGTTGGTATCTCCACGATTGGGCGAGTTGCTCAGGGAGTTGAAAAGATACGTCGATGTGATTCTGATTGATAGCCCCCCTGGCCTGGTGGCCCCTGACGCGGCTGTTCTGGCGAGCGTGGTGGATGGGACGGTGCTGGTGGTACGCAATGGTTTCACCACCAGGCAAGCGGTAGCCGAAGTCAAGGAGCGTCTGGCACGGCAGGAAGGAACGAGGATCCTGGGCCTGGTTTTCAACCAGGTCAGGTCAATGAACGGTTATTCTCATTATTATCGTTATAGGTCCTAATGAGCGGAATTTTTGGAATTCTGGATTCCAAGCGAAAAAGCCCTATCGCCCCCCTTCTCACGGCAATGGGTACGAAGATGTCTCACCGTGAATGGTACGTGGTAGATACCCACATTGATGAGCCAGCAGGCGTGGGGTTGGGGCGCATTGGCATCGGCCTCTTCAACCGGGAAAGGCAGCCTGTCGTCAATCAGGATCGAAGTTTGATCGCCTTTATGAGCGGTGAGCTCTACAATGTGGAAGAAATCCGGCATAGGATGGAAGCGAAGGGGCATCGTCTGCATGATAGCAGTGACCTGGGGCTGGTACTGCGGTTATATGAAGAAAGAGGGGAGCAATTCATTCATGATCTGGAAGGCATCTTTATCCTGGCTATCCTGGATCGCACCCGCCAGCGCCTGCTCATTGCTAACGACCGTTACGGCCTGCGCCAGATGATGTACGCCCACTACGATGGCCGGTTGCTTCTCGCCCCGGAGATGAAGGGTATCCTATGCGATCCCTTATTCAGAAAAAAGCTCAAATTCACCGCGCTGGCAGAATACATGCGCTTCCAGCAGCTTTTGGGGGAGAAAACTTTTTTCGAAGGGATTGAGCTCTTGCCTAACGCCTCACTTCTGGAGTATAACCTCCAGACCGACCAACTGACCATCAAGCCCTATTGGGATTTCTCCCGGATTGCCAAACTCCCGCCCAATACCCCTTTCCCGGAAATCGTGGCGGAGACGGGGCGTTTGTTCAGGCAAGTGGTCAATCGGTTGACCGATGGGGATTACCGCACAGGGGTCTTCCTGAGCGGGGGGTTGGATTCGCGGACCATCATCGGCCTCCTCAATAACGAGCATAGGCCGGTGGCCTCCATTACCTATGGGGACAAAAAATGCCGGGACGCGGTTTATGCCTCCTGGATTGCGCGGAGAGCGGGCAGCAAGCACCATTATTTTGAGTTTTCAAACGGGGAATGGGTTAAGCAATATGCCGATTTGCATCTGACCCTCACCGAAGGCTTTCAAGCCTGGCTTCATGCCCACGGTATCAGCATCATGGATCAGGTGCGTGAATTGATAGAGGTTAATCTCAGCGGCCTGGCAGGAGATTATATCCTGGGGGGCAAACGTATTCTCCTGAATCCACCTGTAGATGAACTGGCCTTCAATTGCTACCTGTTTCATTTCTATAACCAGGTTCATGACTGGCCGGGCATTAATGAGGCCGAAGAGAAACACCTGTTCTCTGATGAACTCTACCCCAGGCTCAGCGGTCTGGCCTTTGAATCGTTGATTAGGGAGGTCTCTCGCTTTTCCCAATATGATTTTTACGACCTGTTTGAGTACTTTAATATGCTGAATTGTTATAGAAGGCTATATCAGCATACTATATTATTCCATCAATCGCATATTGAAGAAAGATATCCATACTACGATTACAATTTTTTTGAATTCATGTACTCCCTGCCGCCGGAAGTCAGGAGGAACCGCCGCCTGCAAATTGCGGTTATCAACCACGAAAGGCCCGATCTGGCGCTGATTCCCTGGGAATACAATGGCTTGCTATTCACCGACCGCTGGTCTATCTGGGCGGGCCATGCGCTTGTCCAGAAATTGAAGAACCGTATCAATCGCCACTTGGCACCGATTTTCTCTCAACTGGGCACGCTATACGCCGACTACGAGCACTGGCTCTGCACCGACCTGCGGGATTGGGCGGAAAGCATCCTTTTCGACAAACGCACCCTGGGGCGCAACATCTTCAACCCGCAGTTCATCCGCTCCATCTGGGAACGGCATCAAGCTGGCCGGGAGATATGGACTATCGGCAAGATTGCCCCCATTATGACTTATGAGATGATGCTGCGAAAGTTTTACGATTGAGGGCCGGGCGAAAGTCAGGCTTCTTTATCCAGGAGAACGGTAATCTTATGAAAATTGTCTTGGCTACTCATCATTTTCCCCCTGACCGGGTGGGGGGCGCGGCCTGGCGGGCGTATCGCACGGCCCGCTGGCTGATCAGGCAAGGACACCAGGTGCAGGTAATTTGCGTCGAATCCATCAGCCACCAGGGAGATACCCTCCATTCTGTGGATGAGCGTTATGATGGCGTCCCGGTGCGGCGGTTATATTTTAACTTGAAGCAAGCTCCTCACCCATTTCTCTGGAGCTATCGCAATCCCTGGATTGGAGAACACTTGAGGGGCTTCCTGCGAGAGTTTGCCCCCGACGTGTTGCATCTCATCAGCGGCTACCTGATGTCTGGCGCCGCCATCTCGACTGCCGGGGAGCTTGGCATCCCCGTGGTGGTGACCCTGACGGATTTCTGGTTTCTCTGCCCCCACATAAATCTGGTACAGAGTGATGGAACATTATGCCAGATGCCGATAGATCATCTGAAATGTACGCTCTGTTTGTGTAAGGAGAAACGGCGCCTACGCATTCCCGACCATCTCTCCAAAGGTATCCTGGGAGGGGTGCTCCGGCGGTTGTGGCAACATCCGCTGGGGTTGCGTCTCAGCGGGGTATCCCATCTGAAGCAGGAGGTCCAGCTTCGACATGATTATCTCCTGTCCCTGTTAAATGCGGTGGAGGTTGTTATTTCCCCTTCTCGGTTTCTCAAACAGCTTTTTGAGGCCCAAGGGGTGCGTCCCCGGCGTTTTCTCTACATCCGCCAGGGGCTCGATCTGGAGGGCTGGGCGCCAGCCGAGCAGCAGCCAGCAAACTCTCACCTGCGCATCGGTTACATCGGCCAGATTGCCCGGCACAAAGGCGTAGATGTTCTGATGCGAGCCTTCTGCCAACTGCACCCAGGGAAGCGAAAGCCGCAGTTGTTCATCTATGGTCATGCGGAGCAATTCCCCGGCTTCACCCGCCAGTTGCAGAATGATATCAGGGGCAGGGACGATGTAGTGTTTGCGGGCAGATTCGATAACTCCCGGATCGGCCGTATCCATGCCGGGCTGGATGTGCTGGTAGTGCCCTCGGTGTGGTACGAGAACAGCCCTACCGTGATTCTGGAAGCCTTCGCCGCCGGGACACCTGTAGTAACCTCAGACCTGGGAGGGATGGCCGAACTCGTGCAACACGGGGTGAATGGTCTGCGCTTCACTCCTGCGGATGCAGATGACCTGGCCCGACAGTTGCAACTGATCGTAGATGACCCCGCTGTTTTGGAACAGCTAAAGCAGGGCATTTTGCCGGTCAAAACGGCTCAGGAAGAGGGGTGCGAATTAGCGAACATCTACCACTCTTTGCAGAAAGGGGATCAGCTATGACAAACGCGTCGGCAGCTTCCGCACCGGCTAAGCCGGGCCACCCGTCGTCCGCGGTCGTGGTAAAGCCGAAATACAGCCTGACGACCATGGTGGTCCGCAATTCGGCCTTTACAATGGGCGCTCAGGTGCTTCTCAAAATCCTGGCTTTGCTCTTCAACGTCTACGTGGTCCGAAGGTTGGGCGTCGTCCACTTCGGCCAGTATGCGGCGGTGATGGCTTTCATCAAAATCTTCGACATTTTTTCCGACCTGGGGATGGCGCCCTACATGTTACGAGAAATAGCCAGAAAGCGGGAAAGCATCTATTGGTTGCTGCCCAATGTGGTGGTCTTGCGATTTCTTTTGTCGGGAGTGGTGGTCATTGTCGCTACGGCTACGGCTTATTTCCTGGGCAAAGAACCCTCGATGGTACTGGGTATCTTCATCGCTTCCTGTGGGTTGTTCATTTATGCTGTCCAGGGGCCACTGGATTCGGTTCTGATGGCCTGGGAGAGGTTGGATTATTCCGCTGGCTTGTTAGTGGTTAAACAGTTGATCTTCTGGGGGCTGGGCGTGCTTTTTCTGATCAGTGGGTGGGACTTCCTGGGGTTGCTCGTCGCTTCGCTGGCAGGGGGGGCCTGTATGACCATCTTAGCAGGCGGGTTTGTTTTCCAGAGGGTGCGGGTTCGGGATTTTGTCCTGGCTCCCCGCCGTTGGGGGGGATTGCTGAAAGCCGGGCTCCCATTCGGGATCAGTAGCCTATCTTTCTCGCTTCAAGGGCGGTTTGATTCGGTGTTAATGTCGCTGGTGCTGAGCGATGCGATAGTGGGCTGGTATAACGTCCCTCTGCAACTGATACAGATGTTGCGACTGGTGGCTGAGAGTATCTGTAGCTCCATGTTCCCTTCCCTGACCCGGGCCTATAGCGAAGATGAGAACTCGATTAACGGGGTTGTGCATCGCGCTCTCAAATACCTGTTGATGTTATCGCTGCCGATTGCGGTGGGAGGGACTATCCTGGCCGATAAATTAATCGTCACCCTGTATACCGAGGAATTTGCCAATTCCATCCTCTTGACGCGTATCTTAATCTGGACGCTGCCCTGCATGTTTCTCTCCGAGCTTATGGGGGCCTTGATCATGGCCCTCCGCCAGGAGAAAGCAGGGGCGAAGGTCAATGTGCTTAATGCGGCTATCAGTGTAGGGTTTGACCTGGCGTTTATACCTACCACCGGGGTGGTAGGGGCGGCCCTGGCGCGGTTGGGCGCCCGGAGCATTCGCCTGGCCCAATATTGGAAGTTATTGGGAAGCGAACTGCTGGTCGGCGGCCAATGGAAAGCCCTGCTCCGGGTGGCCCTGGCCGCAGGAGCGATGGGCGTAGGGGTGTTCTTCCTGCGGGAAGTGAACTTGTTTATCTCCATAGGGGTTGGAGCCGGGCTATACATTGTGTTTCTCTTTCTGTTCCGGGCCATCGAGCGGGACGAATTACGACAGGTGATAAGGCTGCTGCTGAGACGAGCAGAATAGTTGAGGAGGTACAAAGACGGGTAAGGAGAACCGGGCATGGAACAGAATGAGTGGAAATTAGAGTATATAGGGGACAGGGGGATAATCGAGTTCCAAACCCACGAACGTCAGGGTGAAGAGCCGCCTTTGAGCTACGACCACTTTTGGCGGAAATTCTGGGAATTCCCGCTGGATTATAAATTATGGCTTGTCTCTGGCCTCATCCGCGGGTTGTTCAGGTGGCGGGCCTTTGATTCCAGGGAGATCGTCAGGCTGGGCAGGGGGGTCATCATCAGGCGCAGAGGGGGGCGGATCGTTATGGGGCGTGGGGTGCGGGTGGATGATAATTGTTTCCTCGATGTGGGGCCGACGGGCCTGATCTCGGTAGGCGATAGAGTGGTCATTGGGCGGCACACCCGCATAATGGCCGCCACCGAGGTGCGCATTGGAGCCCGGTGCCTGATCAGTTGGAATTGCAGCATCTTCGACTCCATCGGCCATCGGCTCTGGTTGGAAGATAGCGGCCAGGCGGAAGTCGAAGCTCCTATCACCATCGGGGATGATGTCTGGCTTGGCCCGTACTCCATTGTGATGAAAGGCGTAACCATCGGTTCTGGTTCGGTCATCGGGGCGGGGTCGGTGGTGCGCCGAGACGTAGCGCCCAAATCGCTGGTCTATGGCAACCCGGCCCGGCGGGCTGGCACAGTGGAACGGTGGACGCGGTGAGGGAGCGGAGTGAGGCCGGGAGCGAAGGTGAGGAAGAAAGGACCAGGAAGGACTTATGTCAGGCGCTTCGTCTCAAGTAATGATAATCGTTCTCAACTGGAACGGCCTGGAGGACACTCTGGCCTGCCTGGAATCGTTGCAAAAGCTCGACTACCCGCATTATGAGGTCATGGTTGTGGATAATGGCTCCACCGATGGCTCTGTGCAGGCCATTCGAGCGCATTTCCCAGGCATACCTGTGGTCGAGAATGGTCAGAATCTGGGCTACGTGGAAGGCAACAACGTGGGCTTGCGACAGGCCATGGCCCAGGGCGCGGACCACGTGTTGCTGCTGAACAATGATACGGAGATGGAGCCCGCTTTTCTGCGCCGCCTGGTGGAAGCTCTGGAAGCCGACCCGGCCATTGGTTTCGCCGGGCCGACCATCTACTACTATGACCAGCCGGGGATTATCTGGTCGGCTGGGGGGGCAATTGACTGGCCGCGGGGGAGCACGCAGATGATAGGGCTTGACGAAGAGGACAAAGGGCAGTTTGGAACAGCCTCCCGTGCGGTGGACTTTATTACGGGCTGCGCCATGCTGGTGCGGCGGGCGGTGATGGAACAGGTGGGGCTGCCTGACGAACGCTTCTTCGCCTACTACGAGGAGGTGGAATGGTGTGTGCGGGCTGCCAGGGCCGGGTTCAAGATCGTACACGTCCCCCAGGCCAAAATCTGGCACAAGATCTCACCGGCCTGTCGGGCCGCCTCCCCGCAGGTCCACTACTACATGACTCGCAACCGCCTGCTCTTTCTGAAAGCGAGCGGAGCAGGAATGCGCGCCTGGCTGCATACCTTGTTCGTCGAATACCTGCGCACTCTGGTAAGCTGGAGCCTGCGGCCCAGGTGGCGGCATAAGTCGGCTCAACGGAGGGCTATGTGGAAAGCTATAGTGGATTTCCAGCGGAGACGGTGGGGGAGGGTTGAGCTATCATGATAACAACCGTAACAAATATCGAGGGCCTGAAAAGGGGTTCTCCCCTGAAACTGGTGGTGCTGCCCGCGATCCTGGCTATAGCCACTTTGGCGGTTTACGTTGCCTTTTTGTCCATCCAATGTGATTTGAACGGGGTCACCGAGGTGATGGCTATAGAACGTGGTCATGCAATAGACCTCTTCTTGCCCCGCCGTCTGCTCTATCGGCCACTGGGCTACCTGCTCTGCGAGCTATTGCGTCTGGGCGGATACAGCGGCTCTGTCATCGTGCCCCTGCAAATATTGAGTGCTACCTTTGGAGCGTTGAACGTCAGCGTTCTTTTCCTGATATTGAGGCGGTTGACTGGCCGCGAGGGCATCGGCTTGCTGCTCTCTGGCGGTTATGCTTTCTCTTACGGACATTGGGTGCACAGCGAAGATGTCCAATACATCACCCTCGCTGCTTTCTTCATTCTGCTATCTTTCTTATTGCTTATCTCCGTCTCCTCTTTGGGCGGAAAGCGCACCAGCGGATACCTCCTCCTGCTGGCGCTGAGTAGTGCTTTGGCTATTTTTTTCTGGCAAACTAACATCTTCTTTGTCCCCGTGGTCACTTTGGGTTTGCTGCAAGGTAGGAGCGTGGAGCGCAGCAGATGGAGTGATGCGTTTCGTTATCTCCTGTTTCTGAGCGTGATTTTAGGAGGAGTGTATCTTGGGGTTGGTTATCTGGTGGGGGGGTGCCGTTCGTGGCGGGACTTCATTGCCTGGCTGACCACCTATCCGAGGGCCTTACCTATATGGGGGGCCTTCGATCTGAGTCGCATGAGGAGCATGGTGGTTAGTTTTGTGGCGACCTTCATCCCGCTTAACAAGGGATTGGGGTTGCGTCGGCTCTTACAGGGTGAACCTTCTTTTGAAAAACTTATCCCTCAAATGTCATTGGGGGTACTGCTCCTATCTTTTCTGCTCTGGGGCATTTGGGCCATAAACAATAGACGGAAGCTGTGGGCCCTCTATTCTGATCTGTTATCTCTCTGCATCATTTGGTTCACGTTATATGCATTATTCAATACCTGGTGGGATCCGTATGAAGTGAAGTGGTGGATTATCCCTACTGTTCCAGTTTGGATAGTATTGGCCTTGATTTTGACCGAATTTACAGCCCATTCTAATAAGTGGATGGGGCGGATAGCGATCATCTTTGCCCTAATGACGATCGTTTTAATGGCGCTATCTAACTTTACCGCGAATGTGCTTCCTTATCATTCCGTGCCTAACGAGGGATTGGAGAAAGCTGGCCTGTTCGGAGCATACATGCAGCCAGAGGACTTGCTGGTCAGCGCCGATTGGGGATGGGCAGGCTACGTGCCCTATTTGGCTGGTCGAAGCATTTTAGACCTCATAGATGTTTCGGCGACGGGGCGGGAGCCTTTACGTGCACTGGACGTAGCGATCGTTGAACGACGCCAACAGGGTGGGAGAGTTTTTCTCGTCGATGTATACAGTTACTCCGAGGGAAGATGGTCCTGGCTGGCCTACAATACGGGCCTGAAGTTAGAGGATTTCGACAGATATAAACGGCGGGTTGCCTGGGAATATCAAAGCGAGATCGTATGGGAAATATTGGAATAAGATTTATGCCGCACAGTGCCAGGTTAAGGGTCAGGTTGAGGTGAGGAGATGAAAACTATCTTACAGGATCGAGCGCGGTTAATACTTCAGTGGAGGCCCCTGCTGTTGTGGGTGGGGGTGGGCGCGGTCTACTTACTCACTCTGTCAGAGAACATGCTTTGGGACCCGGTCATATATGCCCACATCGTGGAGAAGGGGGCCTGGAGGTCCATCTTAAATCCGCACCACCCGCTGGCCTTGCTACCTGGGGGCCTGGCTTATCAAACCTTAAAGGCCCTGGGGCTGCAAATTCGCAGTATGGAAGTGCTCCAGGTAACCAGTGCTATGTTTAGCTCGCTGGCGGTGGCCATTTTCTTTATCAACCTGCGAAGCCTGGGCGTTCAAAGCCTGGTGGCCCTGGAAGGAGCATTACTTTTTGCCGTATCGCTCGCTACCTGGCAGTTTAGCGTAGAGGCGGACGTCCACTCTTTTGGGGCCACTGTCCTGGGCCTGGCCTTTGGGGCGGCTATCAGTTTCAGGCACAGGCCGACGGCAAAGCGTGCGATGTGGGCGGGAGCGGCCGGGGGGCTGGCTATCCTGGCGCACCAGGTAAACGTTGCCTTCGCGGGCCTGGCGATGCTCCTGCTCGTATGGCGCACCCGGCAACGCGTCGCGGATGTGGTTTCATATTTCCTCTCCGGAACACTGGTGTCTATGGCGGGCTACCTGGCGATAGGCTGCGGCGCGCTGGGCCTTTGGCAGCCGAGAGAGTTTATTCGGTGGTGGACTGGCTATCTGGCCCGTGCAAGTTTAAGTGGATGGCAGGGCTCCAGCAAATATGCCTTGAGGGGAGCGGTTCTGGGAGCCATTCGTGCCGTTGCCTACGTCCCTCGCAAGGTGCTATTCCAGCAGTTGGCTCGTGGCGAACTGCCAGGAGCGTCGGACGTTCTGGTGCTCGTCCTGTTCGGCATCGTCGGCCTCTCTTTCCTGGCGGGAGGGCTGTGCCTTGCCCGCCACATGAGGCAAACCTGGAAGCAGTACCCCCTGATTGTGCCGTTTTGCCTGGCATGGTTTGTTTCCTTAAGCCTGGTGGCTATCTGGTGGGACGCTGCTGCTACGTTTTGGATGTTGATCCTGTCTCCGTTTTGGACGTTGGTATCGTTGTTGCTGGACAGCAGCGTTCAACGGGCTGAGCGCCGGGCAGCCTGGGCTGTGGGCAGCGCGATGCTTGCTTCGCTGTTTTTGCTCAACCTGTTTGGGACTATCCTGCCTGCGCATGATGTCCGCAGCAATACGAATTTGCGCATTTCTTATTGGGTAGGCGAGAACACGCTGGCTGACGACGCGGTTATCGTGCCCCATTCTGCTTTGATTAGCTACCTGCCCTACTACGGGGAACGCCCCAACGTGCTCGATATGTTTGACTCTTTCCGCAAGGCGAAAGGTGGTCAGGAGAACGGTTATCGGCGACTGAACCAACGGATTGAGGGGCTATTGCTCGAAGGCCGTCGAGTCTTTCTTGTGTCTCAAGCTATGACCCTGAGCCCTCGCCTTGCCAGCTTGATGGGGACCGATAGCCAGAGTGTGGAAACATTCTTTCATAGCCATTATCGGATGAGCCCTGTGGCCGATCTGACTTTGGAAGATGCGGTGGTCAACCTGTACCAGTTGGAAGGACGCTAAGGAGCGTGGAGTTAAACGAGGATGCGAGTGCTCTTTCTTTCGGGATGGTTTCCTTACCCCCCAGATAACGGCTCCAAGATCAGGGTGTTCAACCTGATTAAGGAGCTATCCAGGCGACATGAGATCACCTTGCTCTCTTTCGCCCAGGAGCCGGTAACAAGGGAGCACCTGACGAAGATGGAATCCTACTGTCAGTCTGTCCAGGCGGTTCCGTACCTGGAATTTGAACCTGAGCGGCTGCGGGCTGTCTTTGGTTTCTTGTCCAGCCGCCCACGGTCTGTGGTTGACACCTACAATTCGGACATGGAGGCGCTGGTCAAAGAGGTGGGGGGGAGGAACTCCTTTGACGTAGTTGTCGCCTCCCAGTTGCGCTCTGCGCCATATGCGCTTTTATTGAGGCAGAGACCTCGCATATTCGAGGAAGTTGAACTGACCGTTATTCGGGAACAGTTTACCACCCAGCGCAACGTTCTATCCAGGGCTCGCTTTGGATTGACCTGGTGGAAGTTATCCCGGTTTATGGGCGGGCTTCTGCATGAATTTGACGGCTGCACGGTGGTATCGAGGCCGGAGCGGGACAACGTCCTGAAAGTGGCTCCTGGCTACCGCCCTATCGCGATAGTACCTAACGGCGTCGATCTGGATTTCTGCCGCGGCGATCTCGGCCCCCCGGAACCGGACACCCTGGTGTTCACCGGGGTGCTCACTTACGACGCTAACTTCGATGCTATGGATTTCTTTCTGGGCGAGATTTTCCCTCTGGTGAGGGCCCAACGGCCTGGAGTTACCCTGCGCATCACCGGGCGGACGGATGGAGTGGCCGTGGAGCGGTTGCCTCTCGGCGAAGGCGTGGTCTTCACGGGCTATCTGGATGAAATACGCCCTTGCGTGGCTCGCAGTTGGGCGTGCGTGGCGCCGCTGCGCATTGGAGGGGGAACACGGCTGAAGATACTGGAAGCGATGGCCCTGGGTACGCCAGTGGTGTCCACCAGCAAAGGGGCCGAGGGGTTGCAGGTGACGCCCGGCGAGAATATCTTGATCGCTGATACCCCGACCGGGTTCGCCGAGGCCATCTTACGCCTGTTGGGCGATGGAGCTTTGCGGGCGAAACTGGCCGAGAACGGGCGGCAGTTGGTGAGCGAAAAATACGATTGGAAACACAGCGGGCGGAAACTGGAGCAGTTGTTGCAGGAGAGGGTGGACGAGCGTAGAAAGGGTGTCTGAAGATGGTCATTATGCGAGAAGGGCTAAGACCAAATCCAGTTCTGATCCGTGCTGGCGTGCTCGTGGGGTTGACGGTGGCGCTGGTGAGTGTTGGCTTCCTGAGCCCGCGCCTCCAGCAGCCGGGTCTGTTGCTGATAGCCTTAGCAGCCCTTGCCCTGCTCCCGCTGGCCGCCTGGCGGCCTGAATACGGGGTATTGGCTCTTGTGCTGACCGCCGCGTTCGTGCGTTTCTCCGTATCCACCGGCACTGAGAGCTACATTGTAGCCAGCCTGGTAGTGACGGCCATGCTCATCGCCATCCGGATATTCAAGATGCTGGTGGTGGAGAAAAAGATAGAGCTCAAGCCAGCTTCTACCAACAAGCCTCTGTTAGGGTTCGTCATCGTTTGCCTTATCTCCTACGTATGGGGCAACGCCTTCCGCGACCCGCTGGTAACGGTATGGAGCACCTGGCCTTTCGTTCAATTGGGGGCCTTAGCGGTGATGGTGTTATTGCCTGGCGCCTTCCTCCTGGCCGCCAATGGCCTCGCAGATATCCGAGAGTTGAAATTACTCTGTGGGATGATGATTTTTATCGGGATAATGGGCATTGTAGCTAACCTCACCGACCTCTATCTCTCCGATTTTCTCAACGTCAATGCCAGGGGAACTTTTTCTTTTCTCAATACAGGGGGGCTTTTTTCCCTCTGGTTCGTTTCGCTGACTTACGCCCAGGCGCTCTTCAACAAACGGCTTTCTCCCTGGCTGCGTCTGGGCTTGCTGAGTCTGACCGCCATTTGGCTTTACATCTATTTTATCGTAAGGGTGACCTGGCTATCCGGTTGGGTGCCTCCGCTTATAGCCATGGCCACTATAAGCCTGTTAAGGTCTAAGAGGTTGTTTTTGCTCTTTCTGATAGTGATGGGGGTTTACCTCGGCCTGAACTGGGACTATTACACGGGGGTCGTCCTTCAGGAAAGCGGCGAGAGTGGACATTCCCGCTTAGAGGCGTGGGGTCACAATTGGCAGGTGACGGGCAAGCACTTTCTCTTCGGCGTGGGGCCGGCGGGTTATGCTGCTTACTACATGTCTTATTTCCCCGGCGAAGCTATGGCGACTCACAGCAATTACATTGATGTGCTCTCCCAGACGGGGATAGTAGGAATGTTCTGCTGGCTTTGGTTTCTTGCCGCGCTGCTCAAAACAGGGCTTAGGTTGCGCTGGAACGTGAAGAATCACTTTGATTTCACCACAGGCTTTGCTGGAGCGGCTTTGGGAGGGGCGGTGGGCACAATTGTAGCCACAGGTCTTGGCGATTGGATGCTGCCCTTCGTTTACACGCAGACCATCGCCGGGTTTGATTACGCTGTATATGGCTGGGTCCTGCTCGGGGGAATGGTGGCCCTGGCTAACATATGCCAGCAGGAGTGAGACATGATTGCTAAGGAGGAGCTGTCAACGTATCGTCGGTTCGAGGCTCACGGTTGGGGGTCTGGTTTGTGGCGGGTGTTGGTTCATCCGTTTGTCCTGGTGGGAGCGATCACCTTGCTCGGCGCAGGGCTACGCCTCTACCGCCTGGGCAGGTGGAGCTTTTGGCTTGACGAATACTACACCGTCTACAGCACCACCACTCCAACGGCGCACGTTCCGCCCCGGCTCACAAACTACCTGATAAAGTGGACGTTCGCTCTGTTTGGGGTGAGTGAATGGAGTGCCCGTCTGGGCCCGTGTATTATCGGGATCGTCACTGTTCCCATCTTGTATCTGCTCATCCGGCGCATGTTCAACCCGACCCTGGCTACGTTGGCGGCCCTTCTCCTGGCTGTAGCTCCCTGGCACATCTACTGGTCGCAGAACGCTCGCTTTTACATTCTGCTGATGCTCTTTTACGCCCTGAGCGTAATGTTCTTTTACGAGGGCCTGGAAAAGGACAATCCCTGGTTGCTTGGTCTATCTGCGCTGTTTCTGGTAGGGGCTGTGTGGGAACATGCCACTGCTATCCTGGCTGGAGTGATTGTCGCCGGCTATGTGGTGCTCATCGTTGCGCGGCGTGCTCCAAAACCGCCTGGTTTGCGGGTACGTAATATCCTCATTTTTCTGGGCCTATCTGTCCTCCTGGCGATACTGTTGGCGCTCTTTACTTTGCCGACCACCTCAACTCAGCTACAGGCCAACCAGTTTGGCAGGCCGAATAACAATCCCTTGTGGGTGCTGATGGGCGTGGCCTTTTACGTTCGGTTGCCAGTGCTCTGTATGGGAATGGTGGGTGGATTGTACCTGCTCGTGAACCGTCGGCCAGAGGGGGTTCTCTTTGGCCTTTGGATCGCCATACCTCTGCTGGCCCTGTTGCTTCTCACCTTTTTTACCTATACGGCCAATCGGTACGTTTTTATCACCTTGCCGGCCTGGATCATTTTAGCCTCTTCTGGCACTATAGAGCTGGGTACGCGGACGAAAGGATCGTCGCTGCGGCTATTGGTTCTCGGTTTACCTTTGTTGTTATTGGCCGATTCGCTGAGTGAAGATGTGCTCTACCATCGCTATCAAAAAGGCAATCGGGATGACTGGAAAGGTGCGTTTCAATTTATCCAGGAGCGACAGCAACCAGGTGACCTGGTCATCACCACCAAGCCGGAGATCGGGGAGTTCTATCTTCGGCAGCCTGTCCTGGGGTTTGATCAACTGAGGTCTCTGGTACATGATGATTTTGAGCAGCGGATCTGGTTCGTGGAAGACATGAACGTCAATTACGTAGAAAAAAGCGATTTGCTCTGGGTGGATGAGCACGCCCAACAGATGGCTGCGTTCGATAACGTGGTGGGGGGGCGTAATTTTCGGATGCGGGTTTTCCTTTACGATCGGCGATTCCCTCCTGCACTTTCTTCTGAGGTGGGGCCATGAAGTCGCCCAAAGTTGCGGTAACGCTCTCTATCGTAATCGTCAATTGGAATACGTGTGCTCTCCTTGCTCAATGCCTGGCCTCTATTTATGCGAACGTTAGCGGTACTGATTTCGAGGTTATCGTGGTGGACAATGCCTCCCAGGACGATAGTGTGACGATGGTGAAGAGGGATTTCCCCCAGGTACGATTGATCGAGAATGACGAAAACGTGGGCTTCACCAGAGCCAACAACCAGGCCATGGCCGTGAGTGGGGGGCGCTATATTTTGCTCCTGAACAGCGATGCGGTGGTCCTGTCGGGAGCGAGCGAGGGGTTGCTTGCCCTGGCCGAATCACACCCCCAGGCCGGCCTGGTGGGGGCACAACTCCTCAACCCTGACGGGACTTTCCAGGCTTCCTACACCGATTTTCCCACCCTCTGGCGGGAATTCCTGATCCTGAGCGGGCTGGGCCGACTCCTGTACAGCCCCCATTACCCTAGCCATGGGCCGGAGGAAGGACGAGGCCCCCGCCAGGTTGACTACGTAGAAGGAGCCTGCCTGTTGGTGCGCCGCCAGGTCTTTCAAGAAATGGGAGGCTTCGACGAGGACTTCTTCATGTACGCCGAAGAGGTTGACTGGTGCTACCGCATGAGGCAGGCCGGGTGGGAAGTATGGTACGCCCCGCAGGTCCGCATCGTCCATCACGGTGGAGCCAGCAGCCGGAAGAAGCGTACCAGCGCGGAAGCGCAGCTTTACCGCAGCCGGGTGATGTTCTTCCGTAAACATTATGGCCCACGCCCGGCAGAGGTCTTGAGAGGGATGATTATGGGCCTGACTCTGCTCAAAAGGTGTTGGCACGAACTTCTACGCTGGGCCAGCGGCGGACGACGCGGCCGCCCGGTAGTCGCCTGGGGCGAGCTGCGCGCCGCCCTGGAAAGGTGTTAGAGCGATGAACGTCCTGCTGTTGACCCAGGTGCTTCCTTATCCGCCGGATAGTGGCCCCAAGATCAAAACCTATAACGTGCTCAAGTACCTGGCTTGGGGCCACGAGGTAACGCTGGTCTCTTTTGTGCGCGGCGATCAGGCCGATGAGGTGGCCCATCTACGGCGCTACTGCCGGGCCATCCATACTGTGCCCATGAGGAGAGGCGTCTGGCGTGACCTGTGGTACATGGGGCGTAGCTTTCTAAGCGGCCAGCCGTTTATAATGCTCCGCGACCAGCGGGCGGCGATGCATCACCTGATAGCGCGCCTGGCTGCCGAAACGCACTTTGAGGTGGCCCACGCCGACCAACTCAACATGGCCCAATACGCGGCACGCGTGCCCGGCCCCTTCAAGATACTCGACGCCCATAACGCTCTCTGGATGCTCTACAAACGGCTGGGGGAGACCATGCCTGCCGGGCCCAGGAGGTGGATTTTCGAGCGGGAATGGAAGCTGTTGAAGGAATATGAGGGCCGTATCTGCCGCCAGTTCGACGCCGTGCTGGCTGTCAGCGATGAGGACCGGGCGACGCTGGAAGAGGCTGCCGGGCAAAGGCTGGACGTCCAGGTCATCCCCATCGCTATCGATACGGATGAGGCGCGGCCGGTGGCCCGGCGACCGCAGGCCAGGCACATCCTCCATATTGGCACCATGTATTGGCCGCCTAACGTTGACGCCGTGTTGTGGTTTGCCCGTGAAGTGTTTCCCCTCATTCGTGCCCAACGGCCCGGGGTGCAGTTCGACGTGGTGGGGAAGGATCCTCCCCCGGAGATAGTTGCCCTGGATGGAAATGGCATGGGCATCAACGTCGCCGGCTACGTGGCTGATCCCACCTCTTATTTTCAACGGGCGGCCCTGGTGGTCGTGCCGGTGCGGGCTGGCTCCGGGATGCGGGTGAAGATTCTGCAAAACTGGGCGCGGGGCATCCCCATCGTTTCCACCACGTTGGGCTGTGAAGGGATTGAGGTGAGGCCTGGCAAGGATATCCTGGTGGCAGACGAAGCGGCCACATTCGCCGCCGAGGTGCTCCGCTTGTTGAGCGACGAGCAGCGCGCGGCACGATTGATAGCCAATGGCCGTCAGGTGGTCGTGGAGAAATATGACTACCGAACGGCCTGCAAGCCGTTGGAGGCTGTTTATCTACGAGCTTTACATAATAAGTGAGAGGCTGTGACATGGACTGGCTGAAGCGATACCGACACGAGATATGTATCTTCCTGGTGCTGTTGACTTGCTATGGCTACTTCTTCCCGCGCTGGGCCAGTTGGAGCCAGAACTCCCGGCTTGACCTGGTGATGGCTATAGTTGACCAGGGGAGACTGGACATTGACGAATACTACCAGAACACTGGCGACTACGCCTGCTACGAGGGCCACTACTACAGTGATAAGGCTCCCGGCTTATCGTTCCTGGCCGTCCCTTTCTACGCCGTATTCAGGACGATGGCCGCTATCCCGGCGGTAACCCGGTTGACAGAAAAACTGACCCAGGGTGAAGCATTGGCCGCCACGTTGCGCCAGGACGGGACGGGGCTGTTGCCACAGAAGGTATACTTTGCCCTGGCACTCTACTTCGTGACTTTCTTCACCGTATCCGTGCCTTCGGCGTTGCTGGGGGTAATTTTGTATCGCTTTCTGGGCTTTTTCGTGGAGGAGGAGGGCCCTCGCCTGCTCACGGCCCTGGTATATGGCCTGGCTACCCCGGCCTTCCCCTATACCGGAAACTTTTTCAGCCACCAACTGGTCGCCTTTTTGTTGTTCCTGGCCTTCTACCTGATCTTTCAGGTGGGTGGGGCGTGCCCCTCGCCCTGGAAGCTGGGGGTGGTGGGGTTACTGCTGGGCTGGGCGGTGATCACGGAATATCCCGCCATATTGATGGCGGGGGCTCTGGCTCTGTATGCGCTGTGGTCGGTGCGGTCAATGCGGACTGTACTATGGATTGCGGTCGGGGCTCTGCTACCGGCAGTGCTGCAAGGGGCATACAATTGGGCGATTTACGGAAAGCTTTTGACGACGGGATACCTCTATTCCACGCTCTACGTGGAGAAGCACCATACCGGCTTCCTCAGCCTCACCTATCCCCGGCCGGACGCTCTCTGGGGTATTACTTTTGGCTCCTTTCGCGGTTTGTTCTACCTCTCGCCGGTGCTATTGCCTGCGGTGGCAGGCTTTGGCCTCTGGCGGCACCGTCGTATCTATCTGACCGAATGGGCTGTATGTGCCTGGGCGATTATCAGCTTCCTGCTGTTTAACGGCTCGTCGATCATGTGGGAAGGGGGCTTCGCCGTAGGGCCTCGATATTTGTTGCCGATGTTGCCCTTTATGGCTGTGGGGCTAGGCATAGCCTGGCCGGTTTTGACCGGGCGCAGGATAGGGCAATTAGTCGTTGGCGGACTGACGCTATGGTCCGTAGCTTGCGTATGGATTGAGTCTATTGGAGGACAAAGCTTTCCAGACTGGACTCCAAACCCGTTATTCAACTACTCGATCCCCAGATTTGCTTCAGGGGATATTGCCCGCAACCTGGGGATGAGCCTGGGATTGCGCTCATTTTGGAGCCTCGTGCCGCTGGCGGGCGGGCTGGTAATTATTGCTTTACTGTGGGCCTGCGCCTGGCCGGGGAACAAACCCCTGGCCCAGGCTGCGTTCAGTAAGCCCCTGGCCGGCTTCGGCAGGCTACAGAAGGAGTCACTTGACGATGCTTAATAAGGTTCACTCGCTGCGTTCCCGCCTTGACCCCTGGGGCCTGGCTGCCATTCTATTTGTGGTGGGCATCGTGAGTCGAATCCCTTTCCGAAGCAGGATACTGCACCATTGGGATTCGGTCAATTTCGCTCTGGCGCTGGAGCATTTTGACGTGCGGCTGCATCAACCCCATCCCCCGGGGACGTTTGTCATTTACCTGTGGGCTGCTAAGTGCATCAACTGGTGCCTGCCCGACCCCAACGCCAGCCTGGTCTGGCTCAGCGTCCTCTCCAGTGGATTGGCCGCGGCTTTGATCTTCCTGCTGGGCAGGCATTGGTTTGGAAAGAGGACGGGCCTGAACGCGGCTCTACTGTTGTTGAGCAGCCCGCTCATCTGGTTTCACGGGGAAGTGGCACTTTCGTATATGCCCGAGGCTTGCCTGGTGGCGGCGTTGGTCTTTTTATGCTTCAGACAGCAGGCCGGAAACGAAAAAGTGCTCTTCGCCTCTGCGCTGCTTTTAGGGCTCGCTGGTGGAGTAAGGCCGAACACCCCTGTTTTCCTGTTCCCGCTCTGGGCTATCTCGGCGCGCCGGTTTCCGGGGCGCAAAATAGCCCTGGCGTTGGCCGTAATGGCCGGGGGGGTGGCGCTCTGGGCCATCCCCATGATCGTGTTATCCGGCGGGCCAGTTGCATATTGGGAAGTGATGGGCTGGTGGCGCAGCAGCCACCTGGAGGAATCGAGCAGGCTGACGAGTGTGGCCGTCAATACGGCTCGCCTGGGGGTGTTTACCGTGTTTTGTGTCGGGGCAGGTTTTGTGCCGGGGCTATATGCCCTATACCGGCATCGGCACGATTTGGAGCGCCTGCCGCGCATCCTGCTGACCGATCGGAGAGCACAGACGCTTGCCCTCTGGATTGCTCCGGCGGCGGTATATTTCGTCTTCATTCACCTCAGGCAACCCGGCCATACCTTTACCATCATGCCCGCCTTCGTCATCATTGCCGGGCTGGCTATCGCTATGGTGACCAGACGTCGGGCGAATGGCGGGGCACGTACCTGGAGGGCCGCGATCCTTTTGGTGGTCGTGGGCAACGGTGCGTTTTTCTGGTTTGGCCCGCCGCGCCTGTTTGATGACCCTCGCTCGATTTTCAGCACCCCGACCTGGACCACCATCAGGGAGTATGACGCCGATGTAACTTGCCGCCTGGAAGCCATTCGCAGGGCTTTCCAGCCTGGGGAGACGGTGGTGCTCGCCGGGTCACGTAATTTCCGTCTGCCGGATTTCTACCTGCGGGATTTCCAGCTTACGCCCCTTTCGCACCAGCTTGACGAGGCAACCCTGGCCCTGCCGGAGCACGTGCATACCCTCGTTCTCTTCGACGATTCGGTGCTGCCGCAGCTTCAGGCTGGCCCATACCTGCAAGTATTACCCCTGCCCGAGGGAAAGGCCCTTAGATATTTAAGGTGGGACGAGAGCCAATACGTCCGGCTCAGCCGGAACTCGCTCGACATCTCCCCCCGCTATGCGGAAAAGCAAAGTAAGAAACAGGTTAAGTGAAGGAGGGAAAGTCGTGCAATCATTGAGAACCGAAACACTGAGAATGGAAAGAAGCGAATGGCGTTTCGTGGGGTTGTTCATAATCGCGGTGCTGGTGTTGACTTCACTGCCCTACGCTTTTGCTGCTCTTACCACGCCGCCCGAAAAACAATTCATGGGCTTTATCCTGAACGTGTCTGACCATGCTCAATACCTGGCCTGGTACAGGGGTTTCCAGACCGCCTTCCTGATCCCGAACAGGCTCACGCCGGAATCCAATCCTCCTATCTTCTTCAACCTGCTGTGGTGGACTTTAGGGCGGTTTGGACGTTATACCGGCCTGCATTACGCCCTGGTATATCAGATTTTCCGCTGGCTGGCCGGGGCGTTCTTCCTGGTGTTGCTCTATCTCTTCGTTGCTTTGAGCTTCCCCGACGTGCGGCGGAGGCGCGTGGCTTTTCTGGCGATTGCGCTGGCTTCAGGGTTCGGGTGGGTGCTGGTGGTGCTGAAATACATCTTGGGGCTGCAAGATGTGCCCTATCCGCTGGACGTATATGTCGCCGAGGGGAACTCTTTTCTATGCCTGATGGCCTATCCGCACTTTATCGAGGCGGCAGGCTTGATCCTGCTCGTCTTCTGGCTGTTGATAGTTGGGTCGTGGCGCGGACAGCTTCGCTATGCTATTTACGCCGGGCTGGTAGCGCATTTTTTGGGCTGGCAGCATGGCTACGATCTGCTGATCGTGTGGGGGGTTCCGGCCGCGTACATCGGGGCCCGCCTGCTACGCGACCGGCGACTGCCGACCTGCTGGATAAAAAGTATGGCTGTCGTCGGGTTGCTCTCGTGGCCTCCGGCCCTCTATGCCGTGTTGCTCACCCGTCTCAGCCCGACCTGGAGGGAGGTGTTGGCTCAGTTCGTTAACGCCTGGGTCTTCACCCCTCCTCCGCAGCACATGGTCATCTTACTAGGGTTGCCTTTCATCGCGGCGCTTGTAACCATACTCCTGTGGCTTTGGAACGCGGGCCGCGGTGTGGACTCACCGGGCCCTCTGCCCGGCGAAGCAGGGCTCTTCGTCGGGGTCTGGTTCGTGGCTGGCTGGGCCATCACCTACGTACCCGCCAACTTCCAGATTCACATGCTCAATAGCTGGCAGGTGCCTATAGGTATCTTGGCGACCGGCGGTCTTTTCCAGCTTCTTGGGGGGAAGCGCCGTGAGGGAGGAGCCTGGCATGGGAAATACTTTCGGAATGGGCTGGTAGCGATTTTTATGCTGGCGGTGATACCTGCTAACCTCTACCTGTTCGCCTGGCGCTTCGTAGACTTGAACCGGCACCACTACCCTTATTATTTGTCCAGGGACGAGTTCGAAGCTATCCACTGGCTGGAAAGCAACGCACAACCTGATGATGTTGTCTTCAGCTCTTTGACCATCGGTCGATACATCCCGGCTCTGACCGATAGCAGGGCTTTTCTGGCCCACTGGGCCCACACGCTTGATTTTCTCGGCAAGAAAGACACGGTAGAGAAATTTTTTGATGTAAAAACGGATGAAAATTTCAGGTTACATCTCCTTCGGGAACACGATATCGATTACGTATTCTTTGGGGAACCAGAACGGGAACTGGGGCCGTATAATCCAGGTAGGGCTTCGTATTTAGAAGAAGTTTTCTCCAATTCCCAAACGGCGGTGTATAGAATACATTCAGATAAGTTATCATCTATGGTTGCAGACGAGGGTATATGATATCCTGCAAGTGCGTGGGCAAAACCATACTGTACTGCTTATGTCTGGCCTTTTTACTGCTTACCTCTGCTCCTGCTGGATTTGCTCAGACGGGAACGTGGAGCGAGCCGGTTAACATATCGCATACCTCTAATGGCTCTTGGTTCCCTGATCTGGCAGTAGATAGCCTGGGAAATGTGCACGTGGTCTGGTGTGAGACTACGGCCGTGACGAGGGGGCACCTGGAACAGGTCTACTACAGCATGTACAATGGGCAAACCTGGTCGGAACCGAGCGACATTGTCCCTCCTTCTGAGGATATCATCCGCAACGCTATTGCAGCGGATCGGGACGGGAATCTGCACATGCTCTTTGGCGGCTCTGCGGTCAACGTGCTAAGTATGAGTTACCAGAAAGCCCCCGCCGTAAAAGCTAGGGCAGCCTCCTCGTGGTCTGCGCCCCACCGTCTCAATCAGGGAAACGGCTACATGGGAGATATAGCCGTGGATTCTAAAGGCACGATCCACGTGATATATGACGATATCGTATGCGCTGGCGGGATGGAACTCCAGTCCTGTTATTCGGATATTTTCTACCGCCGTTCCCCAGATGGCGGCCAGACCTGGTCCTACCCCCTCAACCTCTTTCGCTCCCCGGCCACGGGCTCCAGCCACCCCCAGATGGAAATCGACGGCCACGACACGATACACGTGGCCTGGGACGAAGGGTGGGACCGCCTGACCGGGGACGGCAATCCTCTCTACAGTGGTTATACCTTCTCTACGGACGGCGGTGAGACCTGGGAGCCCGCCATTTATCTGACCTACCCTCAATCACCGACCCAGATTACGGTGGGCGGCGATGATCGCGGAGGGGTGATGCTGGTCTGGAGAGCGACCTCGCGCCCGGAATTTTTCTATCAATGGTCGGCGGATGGGGGGCGCTCCTGGCTGCCGCCGCAGGTGATTCCAGGAATATTGGCCCGCCCCGGCCAACAAGGGCTGCATTTTGATATGTATGATATGGCGGCTGACAGCGCAGGGCGTATTCATCT
Source organism: uncultured Anaerolineales bacterium (assembly GCA_964646625.1). Classification (GTDB taxonomy): domain Bacteria; phylum Chloroflexota; class Anaerolineae; order CAZYHC01; family CAZYHC01; genus DAOULT01. The sequence goes on along the minus strand of CAZYHC010000021.1, from coordinate 26,425 downwards.
GGTCGTGGTAGGCCGTGAGGACCTCGTGGAGGAGGCTCCACTGGGCGTTTACCACCTGACCTGGGAGGGAAAAAGCTGGTCTGAGGCTGAAAAAATTTACTCTGGCGCCAGGTTGTACCCTGAGTATACAAAAATTGTAATAGGCCGGGATAACCGGCTGCACACGGTTTGGTTCACACGTGAGGATTCGTGGGAAGACGGGATTAGGGAGGTATGGTATAGCGGCAACCAGCCTGATGGCCTCCCGCCAGCTTCAACCACGTCTGCATCTTCTCCCCCTCCCGCCTCCACTCCTGCTCCCACTCTTACCCAAACGCCCACTCCTACACCCAGGCTCCGGCCAACGGCCACGCCTTACCCCACGCTGCTGTCGGGCACTACCGGCCTGCCCGCAGGATTGTATACCGAGAGCGATGAGCTTTTAGAGTTAGCCATCGCGCTCGGCCCGGCCTTGCTTCTGACAGGAGGGGTCATCATTATCAGGCTGGGGGGGCGAAAGTTTTTTCCCTGAAGAGACCGCCCGCTCTCTCAGGGCTTTCAGCCCCTCTGCCACCGTTGTGCCCACCACGCTCTGGTTCACGTGGTTGCGTACCGATCGCTGCCTTCCAATCGCTAGCCTGGCCGTCATGTACGTGTACCACTCTCAAAGCATGATGTGAAAAATACGCCATCCAATTTAATAGCTCGTTAATAAGGAATTTCTAATCTTTCTCTTACCCTTTTTATATCTTTTTCTAACCTTTAAAGTGTAAAATAGAATATGTAGGGTAGAAATTGATTTTTCCGCTGCGAAGCCCTATGAGGGGCTATCTGAGGAAAGGTGAGGTAAAGAAGTGCTCGACAATTTTCCGTGGGGGCCAAGATGTTAGTGAACGATTTCCTGCCAAATAGTGCCCGGCGCTTTCCAGATAAGGTTGCTTTGGTCTTTGAAGGACAGAGGTGGACTTACACTCTGCTCGAAAGCGTGGCTAACAAGGTGGCCCATGCCTTGCTCGAAAATGGAGTGAAGAGAGGCGACCGGGTGGCGATCTTCCTGCCTAACTGCCCGGAAGTGGTGATTGCTATCTTCGCTATCTTGAAGGCCGGGGCCGTATTTTCGATCATCCACCACGGCACCAAGGCAGATAAATTGGCTTACATCCTGAACGATTGTCGGGCTAAAGCGTTGGTCGCTCAGGCCCGCCAGGCTCAACTGCTCTCCGAAATTTCCCGAAGAGTGCTCTCGCTGGAACTGGTTATCACTTGCGGGGCGGTTGAGGAAGAGGAAGGTGAAGAGCTGCCGCCTTCCCGGCCATCCTTTGAAGAGATATTGGACACTTATCCTGACCATCAGCCGCCCCGAACCGGCATCGACGTGGACCTGGCCGCCCTCGTTTACACTTCCGGCAGCACCGGCCGGCCCAAAGGGGTGATGTCCACCCACCTGAACGTGATTGCTGCTTCCACCTCCATCACCCAATATCTGGAAAACGTCCCTCCAGACATCATCCTGAACGTCCTGCCTTTATCCTTTGACTATGGTCTGTATCAGGTGCTTATGGCCTTTCAGACAGGAGCGACGCTGATTCTGGAAAGGGGCTTCGTTTATCCCTACGCGGTGGTTAATCTCTTAGAAAAAGAGAGGGTAACCGGCTTCCCCGGGGTGCCTACCATTTTCGCTCGCCTGCTCTCGATCAAAGACCTGAAAGCCCGTGACCTCTCCGCCCTGCGCTACATCACCAATACAGGCGCGGCCTTGCCCGTCAGCCATATCAGACAACTGCGGGAAACCTTCCCCCACACCAAAATCTACTCCATGTACGGCCTGGCGGAATGCAAGCGGGCATCCTATCTCCCCCCAGAGGAGATAGACCGCCGGCCGACCTCGGTGGGCAAAGCTATGCCCAACACCGAGGTTTATATCATCAACGAAAAAGGCGAAAGGGTCAGGCCAGGGGAGATAGGAGAGTTGGTAGTCAGAGGCTCACACGTGATGCAGGGTTATTGGGAAATGCCGGAAGAGACAGAGAGAACCTATCGCCCCGGCCCTTATCCGGGCGAAAGAGTGCTTTACACCGGCGATCTCTTCACCCTGGACGAGGAAGGCTTTCTTTACTTCAAAGGCCGTCGGGATGACCTGATCAAAAGCCGGGGAGAGAAGGTGTACCCCAGGGAGGTGGAAAACGTCCTTTATAGCATGGAAGGGGTCCTGGAAGCAGCGGTGATCGGAGTGCCCGATGCGATCCTGGGCCAGGCGATCAAGGCGGTGATCGTCCCTCACAATGGGGCGCGGTTGAGCGAGCGGGAGGTTATTGGCTTTTGTGCCAGGAGGTTGGAAGATTTCATGGTGCCCGCCATCGTCGAGTTCCGCACCGAGCTACCCAAGACCACCTCGGGCAAGATACAGAGATCAGCCCTCCCTTAAAAACTGGAATCGGCAGGGCGGAATGTGCGGCATTGTCGGCATACTTAATTTGAATAAAGACCAGCCCATAGAAATCCCCCTCATGAGGCGCATGTTGGGCCTGCTCCGGCACCGGGGGCCCGATGGTTTCGGCATCTATAAAGATAGCCGGGTGGGGCTGGGCAGCGCGCGTTTGAGCATCATCGACCTGGAAGGCGGCTGGCAGCCCGTACACGACGAAGCAGAAACCACCTGGGTGGTGCTCAACGGCGAGATCTTCAATTACCTGGAGCTGCGGGCAGAGTTGGTCGGCCGGGGGCATCGATTCCACACGGCCTCCGATACAGAGGTCATCGTCCATCTCTACGAGGAGCGAGGTGCGGCCTGCCTCGAAGCGCTCAATGGTCAGTTCGCCTTCGCTTTGTGGGATTCTCGCTCCGCCGAATTGTTGCTGGCCCGAGACCGGCTGGGAATCTGCCCGCTGTATTACACCCTGGCCGATGGGGCGCTCATCTTCGGCTCGGAAATTAAAGCCCTCCTGGCCGCCCCTGGGGTGCAGGCGGAGGTTGATCCCCTCTCCCTCGCCCAGGTCTTTACCTTCTGGGGCTCTCTGCCGCCCAGAACCATCTTCCGCGACATCTTCGAGGTGCCCCCCGGCCATTGGTTGCGAGCCAGGAGGGGGGAAATAGCCGTACAGAGGTATTGGGGCTTGACCTTCCCCGAAAATGGAGAGGTGGGCCGGGAGCCAGAGGAGTTTTATGCCCGAGGCTTACGCGAACTTTTGACGGACGCCACCCGGCTCAGGCTGCGAGCCGATGTCCCGGTGGGCGCTTATCTGAGCGGGGGGTTGGATTCTTCCATCATCGCCGCCCTCATCAGAGATTATACTCCCAACCGGCTCCGCACTTTCTCTATCGCCTTCTCCGATGAGCTCTACGACGAGCGTGTTTTTCAGAAGAGGATGGCCGCCTTCCTGAAAACCGAGCACCGCCGGGTGGAATGCCATTACTCCGACATTGGCCGGGTCTTCCCGCAGGTAATCTGGCACGCCGAAATACCCATCCTGCGTACTGCGCCGGCCCCTCTGTATCTTCTCTCGGCCCTGGTCAGAGAGAACGGCTTCAAAGTGGTCCTGACCGGCGAGGGGGCGGATGAAATCCTGGCCGGTTACAACATCTTCAAAGAGGATAAAATCCGGCGCTTTTGGGCCAGGGCGCCAGATTCCATGTCCCGCCCCCTGCTCCTCAAGCGGCTGTACCTTTACCTGCCACAGCTCGTCTCCCAAAACGTTTCATATCTGAACGCTTTCTTCCGGGCCGGACTCATCGACACCGCAGAGAAGGGATACTCCCATCTTATCCGCTGGCAAAACACCGCCCGGCTCAAGAGGTTCTTCTCCGAAGAACTAAAAGCCGCGCTGGCCGGGTACGATGCCCTGGAGGATTTCCAGGCGAGCCTGGATGGAGATTTCGCCCGTTGGCACCCGCTCTCCCAGGCGCAATACATCGAGATTTCCATTTTCATGTCCCATTATCTGCTCTCCTCCCAGGGAGATCGCATGGCTATGGCCCATTCGGTAGAGGGAAGATTGCCCTTCCTCGACCACCGGGTGGTCGAATTTTGCAGCCGCATCCCGCCCCACCTCAAGCTAAGGGGCCTGCGGGAAAAATACATTTTGAAGAAAAGCGTGGCCCACCTCCTGCCCGCCGAGGTCTGCCAGAGGCCAAAGCAGCCTTACCGCGCCCCTATTGGGCCGAGCTTCCTGGGGCCGGACGCTCCCGACTACGTTCAGGAGCTTCTACAGCCGGAACGGGTGGAAAGAAATGGCTACTTTGACCCGGCCTTAACCTCCAGGCTGGTGGAGAAAGTCCGAAGCGGCCGCCTGCTGAGCGAGGGGGACGGGATGGCCCTGAGTGGCATTTTATCCCTCCAACTGGTGCATCGCCTCTTCATCGAGAATTTTCGGACCGAGGCCGCTTCCAGGGACGATACAAAAATAAAGGTAATGAAAGTGTTCGCCGATGAATAGAGAGGGGCCTGGCCCTTCCAAACCAGGCCCCTGATAGAAAGGATGGGGATGTTGAAAAGGTGCGTGCGTTGCATCTTGCCGGAGACCTTCCCCGGCATCCGCTTCAACGCGGAGGGCCTGTGCCAGTATTGCCTGAACTTTAGCGGGAAGGAAAGGCTTGCAAAACGAAAAAGGAAGCTGAAAGGGAAGTTCGAGCAGCTTTTGAGAAGTTACCGGGGGCCTTACGAGGGCCTGATGAGTTGGAGCGGAGGCAAGGACAGCACCTACACGCTGGCCCTCTTGAAAGAACGCTACGGCTTGCACGTCCTGGCTTTCAGCTTCGACCACGGCTTCGTCTCCGAAGGGGCCAGGCAAAACATGCGGCGCGTGGCCGATAATCTGGGAGTGGATTTGCTTATATTCAAGCCCCGGCTTGATTTCATCAGGCGGGTGTTTGTGGGTTCTATGAACGGCCACCTCTACTCCCGGAAGGCTCTGGAGAGGGCAAGTGCTATATGTAACTCATGTATGGGGCTGGTGAAGTTCATCGCCCTGAAGCTGGCCGTTGAGAAAGGCATTCCGTTCGTCTTCTTCGGTTGGTCGCCAGGGCAGGTGCCGTTAAGCTCAGCCATCTTTAAAACGAACCCGCCGATGATAAAGGCTATGATGGAAGCCACGGCCCACCCCTTGCACCAGATAGTGGGCGATGAATGGCGTCCATACTTCCTGGCAGAACAGGATTTCGCCGCTGCCAGCCGTTTCCCCTACTACATCTCTCCCCTGGCTTTCCTGGACTACGATGAGGGAGAGATATTTGCCAGAATAAAACGGTTGGGTTGGGAAAAACCCGACGACACCGACCCGAATTCAACCAATTGTCTCATGAACGCCTTCGCCAACGTGGTTCACCAGGAGCAGATGGGGTATCACCCTTACGTGCTGGAGCTGGCTAACCTGGTCCGAGAAGGCATGTTCAGTCGTGAAGAAGCTTTGGCCCGCATTAACGCCCCTCCAAACCCGACCATTATCCAACGGGTGAAGGAGCAGTTAGGGCTGCCGTCTGAAGGGCTTTAAAAGCAAATAGAGATAGGAGGAGGCTGGATTTTAGGCATGGGCATTGAAGGGCGCATTAGAGAGTTCCTGATCGAAGATTTCATGGTAGATGGGGATAGTTTTAACTACGACGATTCTTTCCTGGAATTGGGCCTGATCGATTCCACCGGGGTGCTGGAACTGGTGGCTTTCGTCGAAGAGGCTTTCGACATCACGGTCGCCGACCAGGAAATTGTGCCAGATAACTTCGACTCCATCAATAGACTGACCAGATTTATCAGAAGGAGGAGAGGCAGTGAGCGCCTGGTAGAACAACCGGCCAGGCATAGAGTGCCCTTACCGGCTGGCGTTGCCTGAACGCCTTGATAAAGGGAGGGGCAAGGAAAGAAGTAAATGGACATACTGTATATCACCCCTTACGTGCCTTCGCTGATCCGCGTGCGACCTTACAACCTGATCAAATACCTGTCCCGCCGGGGGCACCGGGTAACGGTGCTGAGCCTCAAGAGCTCGCCACGGGAGGAGAAAGACGCGGTAGCCCTGAGAAAGCATTGTGCACGTGTCGAGACAGTGGCACTGAGCAGGCGGGAATCGCTGAGCAATTGCCTGAAAGCTTTGCCCGGCCTCACCCCTTTCCAGGCGGCCTTTTGCCATTCCACAGCGATGGCCCGCCTCATCACCCGCTTGCTGAGCGAAGCACAATACGACCTGGTACACGTGGAACACCTGCGCGGCGCTCACTTCGGGCCCGTCGTCAGACACCTGCCGAAAGTCTATGACTCCGTGGATTGCATCAGCCTGCTCTTCGAGCGGACTGCCCGCCAGGCGCCTGGCCTCCTCTGGCGCTTTGTGGCCCGCCTGGACCTGAATCGCACCAGGCGATATGAAAGCTGGCTGCTGGGACAATACGAGAAGGTGCTGGTTACCTCGTGGCAGGATAAAATGGCCCTGGAAAACCTGAATGGCAGAGAGAGCGGCGATAAAATCGTCGTGCTCCCCAACGGGGTTGACCTGGATTACTTTGGGGCCGCGCACGGCTGGCGTGAGCCCGAGACCCTGATCTTTTCGGGCAAGATGAGCTACCATGCCAACATGGCGGCGGTCCTTTACCTGGTGCAGGAGGTAATGCCCTTTATCTGGGCCGCGCGCCCCCGGGTTAGGGTACAGATCGTGGGCAAAGATCCGCCCCCGGCGGTCAGAGCACTGGCCCGGGACGAGCGGGTGAGGGTGGAGGGTTACGTGCCCCATCTGGGGGCCTACCTGGCCGGAGCAACCATTTCCATCTGCCCCATACGCTATGGAGTCGGCATTCAGAACAAGGTGTTAGAGGCTATGGCGGTGGGCACGCCGGTGGTAGCCACCCCGCTGGCCTGTTCCGCGCTGGAGGTGCAAGATGGCGAGCACCTGCTGGTGGCCGATGAGCCCCCCGCCCTGGCCCAACAGGTGCTCCGTCTGCTCGACGACCCTTTTCTCTGGCAGAAAATAAGCAAAGGTGGTCGGAAGTACGTGGAGGAAAAACACGACTGGCAAGTCATCGCCGAGCGTTTGGAAGGAATCTATCGGGAGGTGACATAAATGACAGAAATATATTTGGGTGAGCAGGCAGGATATCATGCCCTTGGGGAACAGACCAGAAGTTCCATACGGGACAAAAGGATCAACTATTTCGTGGCCTGGCTACCCGTATTAGATGCGGCCTTCATCGGCTTGAGCTTCGTCCTGGCTTACTGGCTGCGCTTTGAGGTGTTGTCTTATTATCACACGCCGTCCGTTATCTTTTATTCTTTGCTGGGTATCTCGGTTATCCCCTTATGGCTACTCATCTTCTATCTCTGGAAGCTCTACAACCATCACCTTCTCCTGGGAGGGACTAAAGAGTATGCCCACGTTATCAACGCCTGTACCTCGGGGATAGTAGCTATTTTATTTTACAGCTTCCTCTTTCTCCGGGATGCAAAGCCGGGGGAGAACATTTCCCGCATCTGGCTGATGATGGTCTGGGGGCTTTCCATCTTATTAGTGGGGAGCTATCGTTTCTGGTTCCGGCGCCTGGTTTATCACCTGCGGAAGAAAGGGTATCTGCTTAGCCGGGCCATTATCGTGGGCGCTGGTGAGGAGAGCCGCGTCATCATCGACCAACTGCGAAGTGCATCCAGCGCCGGGATAACCATTGTGGGCATAGTGGATGATCATCGGCCTAAAGGTAGCAGGATAGATGGTCTCCCGGTGCTGGGGAACAGCGACGCTCTGTCTCAACTGGTGGAGCAATACCAGGCTGATGAATTGATCATCTCCTCCGCTGCTCTCAGCCATGAACGCCTGCTGGACATCTACCGCACCTTCGGCATCAGTGACGAGGTGGAGGTCAGGCTTTCCCCCGGTCTGTTTGAACTGTTCACCACCGGGGTGAAGGTGCAGGAAGTGGGTTTTGTCCCTTTTATCAGCCTCAACAAGCTGCGTATCGTGGGCCTGGATGCTTTCCTGAAGAAGCTTCTGGATTACGTCCTGACCGTTGTGGGCTTGATTCTATTGTCGCCTCTTCTGCTGGCTATCGCCATCTTGATCAAGCTGACCTCGCCTGGCCCGGCTATCTACCGTCGCCGGGTGTTGGGGACTGGGGGGCGCACTTTCGACGCTTTTAAGTTCCGCACCATGCGGGAGGATGGCGATGCTTACTTGCAGAAGCATCATCCCGCTCTGGCTGAGGAACTGAAAGGGACGGGCAAACTTAAAGATGATCCGCGCGTTACCCCGCTGGGCCGCTTCCTGCGCAAGTACAGTCTGGACGAGCTTCCCCAACTTTGCAATGTGTTGTTGGGGCAGATGAGCCTGGTGGGGCCACGCATGATCGCCCCTCCAGAACTGGAGAAGTTTGGCCGCTGGAAATACAACCTGCTCACCGTGAAACCGGGCCTGACGGGCCTGTGGCAGGTCAGCGGCCGAAGCGACCTATCCTATGAGGAGCGGGTGCGGCTGGACATGTACTATGTCCGTAATTATACCAACTGGCTGGATTTGCATCTGCTGTTCAGTACCATCGGGGTGGTGCTCCGGGGCAGGGGAGCTTATTGAGGACCAGGTAGGAGCAATGATACGGTTTTTGATTTCCGCCATCCAGAATATAGCCAGGTTCGTATGGCCGTTCATCATCTTCCCGGCTGTCTTGCTCTTTTTGCATAACAGGCTCTCCTCCTGGGATAGGGTGGAGCCGGTCGCCGAGAGGCTGGCCCCCATATCCAGCCCGGACACGCCGCGCCTGGTCGCTACCCCCACTTTCACCTCGACGCCGATACCTGCTTCCTCTCCGACCCCCACCACCGCCCCCAGCTTCTCCCCCACTGGAGTTGAGCTGGCCGGTACGGCCACCGAAATGGCGCCCCCGCCTGCCTTCGCTGCTCCGCCCGGAGGGATTGTTTACGTCTTGAGCCCCAGCATCAATCGGGTTGGGTGGGTGGTGAGCGGCGAAGAAGGTAATCACTTTGGGGCACATAATATCCGGAGCGGTGTCCTGGACGGCAACATCTACCACGGAGCGATGCAGTTCGACCTTTCTTTCATTCCCCCCGGCGCTACTGTCTACGCCGCAGAATTGAGGCTGACCGGCCTCAATGCTGAACATCTGGGCCAGGGGGGCACCTGGGCCCTGAGTATGCTGGACGAAGATATAGATGAAAACTGGCCTCTGCACTCTTACGCTCAGATTCATAACGCCAGAGTAGAGCATACCTTCTCCCCCGCACTACACCGCACCACTCTGGGGAAAGGGCCGGTAAGTGTCATCACCTTTCTGGGGAGAGGGATCGTAAATGTCTTCACCTTCAATGCCAGCCAAAAGGCTGCTCTGGAAGAGCGTTTTGCTCACGGGAAGGCGGCCTTCCGGCTGGATGGGCCTTCTGCCGGCCCTGACAACCTCTTCAGTTGGGATAGCGGTTATGGGCCGGGGAGCATGGGGGCGGGCCCGGTGTTGAGGCTGACCCTGGGCATTCCCACGCCTGCTCCCGCTGCCGTTGGAGGGAGGCCAGGGGCCGATACCCCGACTTCTACGCAGGCCCTCGTTATGGTCACCAGCACCCCCACGCCAGAGAACGTGTTTACTGTGGCCGCCATCGCAGTGGCCCAGACCGCCCGGGCCACCGCCATTGGCACGAATACCCCCACCCCTTCTAACTGGGCGACGCCCTTCGTGGTCACCAGCACCCCTCCGCCGGAGAATGGGGCTACGGCCACCCACATCGCGGCCATGGCCACCGCTATGGCCCTGGCTGTAGGCACCAATACCCCCACGCCTTCTAACCTGGTGACGGCCACCCCTACTCCTACTCTGGTCATAGTTACCAGCACTCCCACCCCGGATGATATATTGATGGCTGCGGCCAGCGCCAGAACGGCCACTGCCCGGGCCATTATGATTGGCACCGCCACCTCCACCCCCCTTAACTGGGTCACGCCTCTGGCGGTGACCAGCACTCCCACCCCGGAGAATGGAGCCACTGCCGAGATGGTGTCTATGTTGCTCACTGCCCAGGCCATCATCACCGGTACCGTCACCCCCACCCCACCCAATCAATTCACCGCCACCCCCACCCCGCTCCTGACGGCAGTGAACGTTCCAACTTCGACCCCCGTGCCCACCCCCACGGCCACCCCTGACCCCTTGCAGATGCCGCCTGTGTTGAAGGGCATGATCGCTTTCCTCTCCGACCGTGAAGGGGAAGAGGCCGCTTACGTCATGAACCCTGACGGCAGCTTTATCGCCCGGCTGACCAACCGTTGGGCTTACGACCTGGCCTGTGAGCTGGATACCTTCTCCCCGGATAGGAGTCAACGCTTGTTCGTCCGTGCGGACAAGCAAGATACTTGTCTGGAGTGTGAAGGGCGCTACGACCGTCAGATTTGGGTGCAGAACCTGGCGGACGGTTGGGTCTGGCTGCTGGTGGACAATGCCGAACAGGTTCATCCCAGCAGCCGGGGCTCGGCTTACTCTATTTACGTCCCCGGCTGGGACTTCGACCCGGCCTGGTCGCCGGACAGTACTCACATTGCCTACGTCTCGACCACAGACAGCAACCAGGAGATCCACGTGATCGATAAAGATGACCGCTCCAGACCCGACCGCAGGCTGACGATAAATGAAGCCGCAGATGGGCACCCCAGTTGGTCGCCCGATGGCTGCCAGGTTGTGTTCTGGTCCGATCGAGATGTGGGGCGCAGACAGATATGGCTCATGGATGCCGAGGGCAACAATCAACGCAGTCTGAGCAACAACAGCCCTCATCATGATTGGGACCCGGTTTGGATCAAATGGCCCTGACCCCTGACGCGTCCTCCGCGCTCCGATTATATCTGGCGCCTTGTGACCATTCCCGTTGTGCTCTCTCGTATTTCTCCAACGTGCCGATGTCGATCAGGTAGTCCTCGATGGGGTAGCCGTAGACAGGCACGCCTCTTGCCAGCAGAAGCGGGAATAAATCTTGCCCAAAATCATAAAAGGTGTTGGGAGGGATATGGTCGATCACCTCCGGCTCCACGACGTATACGCCGGCGTTAGCCAGGTCGGTGAAGACCTCCTCGGGGGGCGGTTTTTCCACGAAACGCAGGATGCGTCCGCTCCTGTTCAAATCGACCAGGCCACAGGCAGAAGGATTTTCTACCCTGTACAGGGCCACGGTGACCAGCCCGCCCCTGGCCCGGTGATACTCCGCCAGCGAGGTGAGGTCCAGATCGGTCAGCAGGTCGCCGTAGACCACGACGAAGGTGTCATCGAAGTAGGGTTGCAACTTCTTGACCGCCCCGGCCGTGCCCAGGAGGGGGTTTTCGAGGGAATAGGTTATCTCCACCCCAAACCGCCGACCGTCGCCAAAATGATCTATCACGGCCTGGGGTTTGTAGCTCAGGTTTATGGCTATCTCCCCGATGCCGTGATACTTGAGTAGATCTATAATGTGTTCCAGAAGAGGTTTACCGGCAATGGGTAACATGGATTTGGGCCGCTCCAGGGTCAGCGGTCGCAGCCGCGTGCCCTCTCCAGCAGCCAGGATCATGGCTTTCATCAGTTCGTTGTTCGCTCGCTATGTTTGCTTGAGGGCTGATGGTGTATGGTTATGGCTATCCGCTATTCACCATCTGCCGGTAGTATGCTACCGTCCTTCTCAGCCCTTCTTCCAGATCGATTCTCGGCTCCCACCCCAGTTCTCGTTTGGCCTTGCTGCAATCGAGGTAGAAAAGGCGCACGTCGCCCAGACGTTTGGGGCCGTGGGCAGGCTCGATATCGGTGCCGGTGAGACGCGAGAGGTGGACGTGGATGCTGTTCACCGACAGCGGCGCGCCGGAGCCGACGTTGTAAGCCTGGTTGTCTCCCTCGTTCATGACCAGCAGGTTGGCCCGCACGGCGTCGTCGATGTAAACGTAGTCTTTGGCCTGCTCGCCGTCCCAGTGGATGGTAGGTCGTTCGCCCCGCAGGAGTTGCTCGCTGAAGACGGTGATGACGTGCTCGCTGGAGACGTGATCGCGCGGGCCGTAGACGTTGGCGTAACGCAGGCTGGTATATTTCAGGTCGAAGTTATGGGCGAAGTAGCGCAGGTAATGTTCCGAAGCGACCTTGGTGATGCCGTAAGGGCTCTCCGGAGCGAAGGGTTGCTCTTCGCCAATGGGCAACCGGGCCCGGCTGCCATAGACGGTCCCGCCCGAGGAGGCAAAGATGATCTTCCTGACCCCGAACTTGAGACAATTGTTCAGCAGGTTCAGCAGACCTGTGACGTTGACATCGGCGTCGTAGAAGGGGTCCTCGGTGGAGGTGCGCACCATAGTCTGGGCCGCGTGGTGATTGACGAGCTCTGGCCTCTCCTGCTCGAACACTGCGGCCAGCTCTGGGCTGCGGATGTCCAGCTTGTAGAATTGGGCCTTCGGGTTGAGGTTGCGCTCGTAGCCCGTAGCCAGGTTATCGACGACCACCACCTGATGTCCCTCCTCGACAAGGGCATCGACCAGGTGCGAACCGATAAAACCGGCTCCGCCGGTAACACATACTTTCACTAATATGTTTCCTTTCCCGTTAGGGCCTTAACGTCACTGGAATGGTTATAAGCCAGATGTAAATCGAGCCGGTGCGCCTCACACGGCTGTATCGGATCCTTCAGGGCGGCGCTGGGAGCCATTGTTATCACGCAGGTAGTAGCCGATTCCCCACTCGGTCAAGATTAACTCCGGCCGGGAAGGGTTCTTTTCTAACTTTTTGCGCAGGTAGCTGACATACAGTTTGAGGTATCTCACCTCATCTTTGTACTCCACTCCCCAGACCTGGCTGAGCAGGTAAGCGTGGGGCAGTTTGCGGCCCTCATGTTTGGCCAGGCAGCGCAAAAGATTGAACTCCGTTGGGGTCAGGGAAACTTCTTTTCCTGAAACGCAAACTTTACGCTGGAGGAAATCTATCGTCAGTTCGCCATTCGAATATAAACTGGCTTTGTTGGACACCTGGCGGTAACCGTTGCTCCGTCGGAGAAGGGCCTCGATGCGGGCGGCCAGTTCATCGAGGGAGACCCCCGATTCCCAGGCCGGTTTGATCAGGTAATCGTCAGCGCCTAATTTCAGGCCCCTGACCACATCTTCTTCCAGGGCGTATCTGGCGGTCAGCATGATGATTGGCACATCGGAAATCTCCCGCAAACGCTGGCAGGTTTGCCAGCCATCCATCTCCGGCATCTGAATGTCCAGGATCACCACGTCGGGGTGGATTTCGTAAGCCAGTTGCAGCCCTTCCAGGCCGCTTCTGGCTGTTGTTACCTTAAAACCGTGCTGTTCCAACCCCACAGTGGCCAGCTTGACCCAGGCGGGGTCATCGTCAATGAGCAAAACTTTGTTCGTCATCTTTTCTCTCCTTCTGTGTGTTGGGGGTAGAGCGTTATTAAAATGCCCTCTGTGTTAATCTGTGCCCTCATCCCAGCGGAATGTCCGCTGTTCGCTCTCAAGGCCGAGATATTGGTCGATCACTTTCCGTCTCTCTTCCAGGTGTCCACGCACGATGGCTATCGTCCAGGTGTATCTGCCTGCTTTCCAACCGGCCCAGCGGGATAGTTCGTAATAAGGTTGACGGGACCAGTCCACGAAGACGGATTCACCTTGTCCTGCCGGCCTTAGCTGGATGTCGAAGTATTCATCCGGGGCCAGTTCATCGTCCCACTGCCACTTCAGGGGTATAAACGGGGTTATGAACGGGGCGGTGAAGATTTGACCGTCTGCGGGTTCAAGGAGCTCAGGAGTGGGACGTATCCGGGTTGTGGGTAGGGAGGGGGTAGGAACCGGCTCCGTGGACGTAGGTTGGCTGGGGATGGGGGGCCGGGCTACTCCCCAGGAGAAAGTCCAGGTCTGGCTGGGGGGACTGAGCTCCATCTGGCGCTGTTCATCCCGCCCAAGTACCACGACAATTCTCCAGTTATATAAGCCGGGGGAATATTTTTTCCCCACTTTCCAGACGTTTTCCTTGCTCCAAGCCGCGATTGTGTGTTCAGTCTCATCCGGCTTCCACAGTTGAACCTCGTACCACGCGTCTTCGGCCAGCGAGCCAACCGGGGCCCAGATTAATAAAATGTCCTCCTCTGCCCTGAAATGGCTTCTGTGCAGCGGCCCCACCAGGACGGGAGATGGATAAGAGGGGTGCTCAGGAGGGAAGGTGGTGGCCGTTAACAGGGTAGTAGTGGGGGTAAGCGTTGGCGAGGGAGGGGTTGCGGGGGCTGCGGGAGCGGAGGGCGTGGACCTGGCGGTCTGCTGTATGGAGGGCAGCGCTTCCCCAGGAATAAAGCACAACTCCTCTCCAGCCGGGATGATCACCTCTTGTCCATCAGCCCTGATCCTCACCTGACCAACTTCCACTCTCACGCGGACGCCAGGCTTATCGAGCCAGAGGCGGTAACTGGTTTTCTCTCCCGCCGGAGAGATGGTAAGGTTCAGTATCTCCAGCACAAAGGAGGCGGTCGTGGAAGTCGAGATCTCCAGTATTGGCGAAGAGCTCTCGGTCTCCACTTCCAGACAGCCCTTAAGTGGGCTTAATTTAAGCTCAGGATGGTAATCGATAATTACCAGTTCGCTGCCGGGGGTCAGGTACACCAGGCTGCTATCACTGAAAAGTAATCTGGCGCCGTATTTGGTGGTGATCCTGCTCCCTGTCGCGAGCGTCGTTTTTCCTTCTACCCAGGCGATCTGATCTCCTGCTTCCACCCCCGCTACACCGGCAATGACGTTCACCTCTCTTCTTTCACCCTCTTCTGGGGGGGCATAGAAGCCTTTTTGAAGCTGGCAAGATATAACTCCCAGCAAACATATGAGAATGGATAATGGCACTTCATATCGCTTAATCCTCTGGTGACCCACCAAATTCGCTCTCCCGCTCCGCGATCAGTCCACAGGTGCGTATACACGCTCTTCCGCTACCGATGTGCCGGCCTGGTCTGAAGTACCCTCCGAAGTAAATATCCCCTCATTACCCAGTATATTGTACCATACCAAAGTTAAAAATGGGTTAGAAAATGGTTAGATTTGGGTTAGTGAAATTTATTACTAAGTCGCTTCTTCTCACCTCACCAGCAGAACATATAGCCAAGGCCTCTTACGGTGTGGATCCATTTGGGGTTGGTGGCATCGTCCTCTATCTTTTGGCGCAGATAGTGGATCCAGTATTTGAGGAGATTTTTCTCTCCCACGTATTCTGGGCCCCAGGCCTGGCCCAGGATGTTATCGTGGGAAAGGGCTTTCCCTTCATTTTGCATGAGATAAGCTAACAGGCTAAAGGCTTTGGGGGCCAGGTCCACTTTCTCCCCTCTGACCATGACCAGGCGTTTTTCCAGGTTAATCGTCAAATCTCCAGCGGCGAGATAGTGGGGGGTGGTGGATAGGCCCTTGCTTCGGCGAAGACGGGCCTTGATCCTGGCCCGCAATTCCAACAGGCGGACAGGCTTGACCAGGTAATCATCGGCGCCCAGTTTTAAGCCTTTCACTATGTCCTTTTCCAGCCCTTTGCTGCTGAGTATGATGATCGAAACGTGGGGCGATAATTCCCGGAGACGCTGACAGGTGGTGAATCCATCCATCTCGGCCATCATTATATCCAGGAGGATGATGTCCGGTTTGTGGTCGAAGGCTTTTCGCAATCCCTCCGGGCCGCTGGTAGCGGTCATCACCTGGTAGCCTTGTTCTGCAAGCTCCAGGCGCAGGATGGTGTTAAAAGTATTGTCATCATCGATGATTAATATTTTTGCTCCGGCGCCCATCTGCAAGCCCTCCCTAAAGGTCTTACTGCCAGTCCTCGTGCTGGATCTCCACTTTGGGCAGGCTGAAGCTGAAACGGGAACCTTTCCCCATCTCGCTCTCCACCCAAATCTTGCCTCCTTGCATTTCCAACAATTTTTTAGTTATATACAAACCCAGACCATAGCCGTGAGTGGAGCGGCGACCCTTGGATTGCACCCGATAGAATTTGCTAAAAATCTTTTCTATGTGCTCAGGGGGGATGCCCTCCCCCTCATCAAGCACGCTGACCACCATCTCGGCAGGCTCTTCTCTCACTTCGACCGTGATGGTAGTCCCTTCAGGGGAGTAGTTACTGGCGTTATCGAGCAGGTTTTGCAGCGCGCTTTCCACCTTGCTCTCATCGGCCAGGGCGAAAGGCAGCCCGACCGGGGCCGAGATGACGAAGCGGTGTTTACTCCCCTCTTTTTCCAGGACGTTTATAATCCGTCTGGTGAGGGGCAGCAGGGCCACTGGCTCCTGCCCCACGCTGACCTGCCCCGACTCCAGTTGCGATACATCCAGGATCTCGGTCACAAATCTGGCCAGGCGGTTGCTTTCATCCCGAATTATTTCCAGCATGCTTTGCTGCTGCTCCTGGTCCAATTTGGATCTCAACATCAAATCCACCGAGGTGCTGATGTTATTGAGCGGGGAGCAAAGCTGATGGGAGACTGTAGCAATAAATTCGGCCTTCAATTGCTCCACCTCTTTTTCCGCTGAGATATCGCGAAAAACCCCGACCGCGCCTATCACTTTGTTGCCGGGGCCAAACAGCGGCGCTACGCTGACGGAGACCGGTACTTTCTGGCCGTCTTTTCGGGTTACTATTATGTTATCGCAGTGGGACGAAGGTGAGCCTTTGCCTTTGGCGAGGGCCTGGAGGTGCATTTCCCTGAAGGAGGGAAGCTCCGGGTTGCTACCATCTTCACTAAAAAGTTCCGTGCAAAAATGACCGCTCACTTCCTCGCTTCGCCAGCCGGTTATGCGTTCGGCGGCGGGGTTGAAGGTCAGGATGCACAGTTCGCAGTCCACCGTGTAAACACCTTCGGCGATGTCGCGCAGGATGTGCTCAGTCTTTCTTTTCTCTTCCAGAACCCTTTCGTACAACTGGGTGTTTTCTATGGCGATAGAAGCCTGGTTGGCGAAGGTGGTCAACAGACGCTCATCGTCAGAGGAGAAGGCATCTATTTCCCCGCTGTCGATGCTGAGCGTTCCGATGGGTACGCCTCCTACTGTCAACGGAGCAACCAGGAGGGAACGGAAGGAGGGCAGGGAACTGGGCCATAAAAAATCGGGGGATTCATTGATGTCGGGCACATAAATCGTCCTGTTCTCCTGCAAAGCTATCCCCGCAATGCCCTTCTCCAGGCGCATCTGCACGGTCTCTGTGGGGAAACCCTTTCTCTTAGATGTAGCTTTCGGGGTAAGGAGGCCGTTTTCTTTATCCAACAGGTGGATTATGCTCTTATTGGTTACGGGGATGATTTTTGCGGGCGAGTCTACGATTACCTGGAGCAACTCGTCGAGGGAGAGCAGGGTGGCCAGCTTCTGGCTGACTTCAAAAAGCACCTGGCTTTCCACCAACTGGCGCCTGGTTTCTTCCAGCAGCCGGGCGTTTTCGATGGCGATGGCGGCCGAAGTGGCCAGGGAGGTCAATAGCTCCAAATCTCTGGCGCGGAAATAGCCTGTTTTTGCGCTCACGACCTCGAGGACGCCGACGACCTTGCCCCTGGTTATCAGCGGCGCACACAGGAGAGACCGGGTAGTGAAGTCGGTCAGTTGGTCAATGCGGGGGCAAAATCGTGAATCGGCATTCACTTCAGATATAAGCACAGGCTCTTTATGCTGCGCTACCCAACCGGCGATACTTTCGTCAAGAGCCAGAGGCAGCTCCTTTATTCTATTACTGCCCCTGCCCGCGACCGATTTAAAGACCAGTTTATCTATTTTCTTATCATATAACAGGACTGAACTGGCGTCTGCGTCTAATATATCCTTGATACCCTGCAAAACCAGGTTTAAGATTGTTTGCAAGTCAAAAGTGGAGGTCAGGATTTGGCTTACCTCGTTCAGGAAAGTCAACTCTTCGGCCTGCCGCCGCTTCTCACTGAGCAGTTTAGTATGCTCGATGACCACCGCGGCCTGGTTGCAGAGTATAGGTAATAGCTCCAATTCAGGTGCTTGGAAAGGGATCGCATTTCCCCGTCGGCTGAGGTAGAGCACGCCGATAGCCTGCTCTCTCACCAACAACGGATAGCAAACAGCTCGGACTTCGGCTGCTTGTTCCCGTGCCCTGTGTGCAAGGGCTTCCATACTATCATTGAGCTCAGCGTCCTGCTCCTGTTCCAGCAGTAAGGGTTTTCCTCCGTTCAGCACCCGGCCAGCAATGCTTTCCCTGACTTTCACCTCGGTCTCTGCTGCCACTTTATCTGGCAGGCCAACGGCAGTAACGGTGGATAACTCTTCTTGATGTTCTTCCAGAAGCATCAGGCAGGCTTTATCGGCGCTAACCACCTGCAGGATAATGTTCAAGACAAGCCTGGTCAGGTACTTCAAATCTGTTATCAGACTCTCGTCCAGTTCCAGAAGTTCCAGGAAGGCCAGTAGAGCTTTAGATAGAGCGGAGATTTTCACAAATTAGCTCCTTTCTATCGCGTATAGATTTCCATCTTGTATTGTACAGGAGAGCTTCCCATTGTGAGAAGGTCAATCACCCAGCTTCGGGCCCAATACTTTCTGGTATGCACCATATATTGGAGCGGAGGATGTTGACGTGCCTGTCAGTATTACCGGAGATGGGTAACAAATTCATATACATCAATGAACTATTATACATCGACGAAGGGAATCAGTCAAATTGGGGTGACCGAACGGGGTAGCAGGGGCTTACTGATCGTACAACCAGCAACTGACGTAGTGTTCGTCCTGGTGGTGTTTCCAGGAGGGCCTTTCGCTTTCGCAGACAGGCATGGCGAATCGACAGCGGGTGTGGAAATGACAGCCGGGGAAGCGTCCGACGGGAGAAGGCAGCTCACCCTGGAGGATAATCCTCTCCTGCCTGGCGCTGGGATCGGGGCGCGGGATGGCGCTCAAAAGCGCCTGGGTGTAAGGGTGCAGGGGGTGGGCGAAAAGCTCTGCTGTGGGGGCCTGTTCTACCAGGCGACCGAGGTACATCACGGCCACCACATCGCTGATGTGCTGCACCACGCTGAGGTCGTGGGCGATGAAGAGATAAGTCAGGCCGAACTCGTCCTGGAGGTCCATGAGGAGATTGATAATCTGGGCCTGGACGGAGACATCCAAAGCCGATACCGGCTCATCGGCCACGATGAAGGTGGGTTCTACCGCCAGAGCGCGGGCGATGCCCACCCGCTGGCGCTGTCCCCCGCTGAACTCGTGGGGGTAGCGGTCTATGTGCTGGCGATTTAGTCCCACCTGGTGGATAAGCTGCTCGATCCTCTCCCTTCTCTCCTGCTGGCTGGCCCCAATCTGATGAAAATTTAGCACCTCGCCCAACATCTGGCCTACGGTCATGCGGGGGTTGAGGGAGGAATAGGGGTCCTGGAAGATGATCTGCATCTCCCGGCGGAGGGAACGCATAGCCGTCGCCTCCCGGCGGAGGATGTTCTGGCCCTGGTAGCGCACCTCTCCCTCGCTGGGTTCGATAAGGCGCAGGATGCAACGTCCGGTGGTGGATTTCCCACAGCCCGACTCCCCCACCAGGGCGAAGGTGGAGCGTGGGGGAATGGTAAAGCTGACCTCGTCTACGGCCAGCAGGAACTCTGCCGCCCGCCCTCGCAGCCGCGACCACCAATCCTGGCGCAGCTCGAAGTATCGGCTGATCCCGCGCACTTCCAGAAGGGGGTAGTAACCACTTACATCTTTACTACTGGCCTGGTCACGTGTTTCAGTCACCGTGCAACAGCTCCTCGAAGAAATGACAGGCCGAGAGGTGTTCCGGCCCTGCCGGGCGCAGCAGCGGCCTCTCTGCCCGACAGCGTTCCCGCGCGTAGAGGCAGCGGGGATGAAAAAGACAGCCCGGCGGTCGTCGAACCAGGTCAGGGGGGGCGCCGTCAATGGGCTGGAGTCGCTCCTTCCTCTCGTCGAGTTTAGGAATGCAGGCCATGAGGCCCAGGGTATAGGGATGCAGGGGGCGGTCGAAGAGGTCATAGATGGGGGCGCTTTCCACGATCTGCCCGGCGTACATGACCAGCACGCGCTCACACATCTCGGCGATGACCCCCAGGTCGTGAGTGATGAACAGGATGGACATCCCGTGCTCGGCGTTTAGTTCCTTCATCAGTTCTAATATCTGGGCCTGGATGGTCACGTCCAGGGCGGTGGTCGGCTCATCGGCGATGAGCAGGGCCGGGCGACAGGCAATGGCAATAGCGATCATCACCCGCTGGCGCATGCCCCCGCTCAACTCGTGAGGATAAGAATGCAGGCGTTTGGCCGCCTGGGGAAGCCCCACCTGCTCCAGCAAGGTCATGGCCTGGGCCTGGGCCTCTGTGCGGGACAGGTCACGGTGAAAGCGCAGCGTCTCGGCCACCTGCTCCCCGATAGAGTAGACGGGGTTGAGGCAGGTCATAGGGTCCTGAAAGATCATGGAAATCTTCTCCCCCCGCACCCGTTGCATCTCGCTCTCCGTCTTGTCCAGCAATTCCTCGCCCGCAAAGTAGATGCTGCCCTCCACCCGCCCCGGAGGAATGGGCACCAGGCGCATAATGGAGCGCGAGGTCACGCTCTTGCCACAGCCGCTCTCTCCCACCAGCCCGACCCGCTCTCCACAATCGATGTGGAAGGATATGCTGTCCACCGCCGTCAGCCGGCCGCGCCCGGTGCGGAAGGTAGTGGTCATCTCGCTGACTTGCAACAAAGGGGCCTGGTTCATAACTAAATCTCCGCTAAATCTCCCTCTGGCGGGGGTCGAACTGGGCGCGCAGGCCGTCGCCGAAGAGGTTGAAGGCGATGACGGTGATCATGATGGCAAAGCCCGCGGCCAACGAGGCATTAGGAGACAGGTAGAGATAACTGAGCCCTTCAGCCAGCATCGAGCCCCAATCGGACGTAGGCGGCTGGATGCCCAGCCCCAGGAAGCTGAGCGCGGCGATGTCCAGGATGGCGTAGGCCAGGTCTATGGTGGACTGCACCAGAATGGGGGAAAGACAGTTGGGCAGGACGTGGCGGAAGATGATGCGTCTGTCGGGGTAGCCAATGGCCCGGGCGGCCTCCACGTAGTCCAGCTCGCGCTCCACCAGGGCCGCGCTGCGCACCACGCGGGAGATCATGGGCACATAGACGATGCTCAGGGCCACGACCGCACTGGACAGCCCCCGCCCAAAAGCCGCTACGATGAGGATGACCAGAAGCAGGGAGGGGAAGGACAGGAGGATATCCCAGGCCCGCATGATCAGGTTGTCAATGAAGCCCCCGTAGTAGCCCGAGATCAGACCGAGTGGCACGCCGATGAACTCGGAGAGGATGACCACCATCAAGGCACTGAGCAGGGCCGTGCGCGTGCCGTAGATGATGCGGCTCAGGATATCGCGCCCCTGCTTATCGGTGCCCAGCAGGTACTCGGAGCCAGTTCCCTGAAGAGAGCGGGTCAGGTCCTGGTCATTAGGATCGTGGGGGGCGATGAGGGGAGCCAGGATCCCCGCCAGGACGATGAGGACGATGAACATACCGCTGACCACTGCCAGGCGGTTGCGGAAGAAAGGCGAGCGCCAAAAGGGAGGACGAGTGTATGAAAACTCTTCTGGGTCTGCCCACTTTAGCTTTTCCTCCAGGGAGCTCATCCTCGCTGCCCCCCTCTCTCCAGGCGTATGCGGGGGTCAATGACGCCATAGAGCAGATCGACCACCAGGTTAATCAGGATAAAGGCTATCACCATGAACAGGGTCACCCCTTGCACCAGGGGGTAATCGCGATTCTGGACGCCGTTGATGAGGAGGCTCCCCAATCCCCCCAAACCGAAAGTGTGCTCCACCAGCATGGCGCCCACCAGCAGGAAGCCCACCTGGAGGCCAGTGACCGTCACCACGGGGATGAGGGCGTTGCGCAAGGCGTGTTTGACCACCACCGTATGCCCCGGCAGACCTTTGGCCCGGGCCGCTTCGATGTAGTCGCTGGCTAGCACCTCCAACATGCTGGAGCGGGACATCCGTGAAGTGAGGGCCACCATGCTCAAACCCAGCACCACGCAGGGCATGATCAGGTGGCGAATCTCCTCCGCCAGACCCTTGCCCGCCCCGAAGGCCGGCAGCCAGTGCAGCTTATAAGCAAAGATCAGGATAGCCAGCACCCCGCTGAAGAAGACGGGGGCCGAGACCCCCAGCATGGCTACGAAGGAGGCCAGATAGTCAACCCACGAGTTCTTGTAAACAGCCGAGAGGATGCCCAGGGGCAGGCCGATCAGGATGGTGATGGCCGTGCTGCCCAGCACCAGTTTGAGGGTCAGGGGCAACCGATTCAGAATAAGGGGCATGACGTCCTGTTTGAGGCGGAAGCTCGTACCCAGGTCGCCGTGTAGGACATCGTTGAGCCACAGGACGTATTGCACGGGCAGCGGCTCATCCAGGTGGTATCTGGCCCGGATATTGGCCAGGGTCTCAGCAGTGGTGCGCCGGCCGGCCACCATGATTTTGGCCGGGTCGCCAGGGGCCAGGTGAACCATGAGGAAAATGATGATCGAGACGAAGAACAGGATGGGGATCATCAACAGCAATCGGTTAAGCGCGTAACGAAGCATGGGAACCTTTCCACAAAGGCCGAATGGGGCGAATTCCGCGAACCATAATGACTTTTGATAGGTGCCTGGCACTTTCGGAAGTGCCAGGCACCTTACGTTCTAAAAATGTGCCCGCTATCACTCCCCGGTCAGGTGGATATCTTTCATGAAGGGATCCCAGAACCAGAGCGGCACCGGCTCATAGCCGGTCAGGCGCGTATTCATGGGCATGATGATCTTGACCAGGTGGATGACGATCAGAGGGCTGTCCTCGGCGATGATCTTCGTGGCCTCGATCAGCAGCTTGGCCCGCTCGGTGTCATCCGGCTCGGCCATAGCCTGGTCGAAAAGCTCGTCCACTGCCGGGTTGATGTAGTTGCCGAAGTTGTTGCCGCCGTCCCCCACGCCGGAGGAGTGGAAGATGGGGATCAGGTTGCCCAGCGGATCAGGGAAATCCGCGCCCCAGATGACGGGGATGATGTCGTAGTTGCGCTCGGCGTTCCACTGAATCTCGTAGCGTTCCTCCAGGGTGATCTTTTCGATGGCCAGGTCAATGCCCAGCGGCTTGACCGCATCCTGAAGGGCCAGGGCGGTGTTGAGGTACAGAGGCTCAGGGTTGACGGTGATGGTGGCTTCGAACCCGTCGGGCACGCTGGACTCGGCCAGGACTTCCTTGGCCTTCTCCAGATCGTAGGCGTAGTCGGGCAACTCCTCGTAAGCCGCCTCCCATAGATCCTTGGCGTAGGTCCACATCGCCGGCCCGACAGGCACACTCTTGGGCTTATCGCCGCCAGAGCCGACCAGCTCGTTAAAGAGGGTGTCCTTATCCAGGGCGTAGTTAATGGCCTGACGGACTTTGGGGTCGTTGAAAGGCTCGCGCTGGCAGTTGAAGAAGAAGTTCTCGTTGAAGTAGCTGGGGCAGGTCTTGACCACCAGGTTGTCCATACCCTCCACGACGGGCAGGAGGTCGAGGGGAATGCTACCTATGGTGATGTCGATCTCGCCTGTCTCCAGGCCAGCCACGCGAGTATTGGCCTCGGGCAAGACTTTGTAGATGACCTGATCCAGGTAGGGCCCCCCGCTGGCCTTGTCCCAGTAGTCGTCGAAACGGTCGATGACCACCTCGTTGCCGGGAGCCCAGCTCACGAACTTGAAGGGGCCGGTGCCCACCAGGCCGGTGTCGGCGGCGCCCACCTTGTCGCCCACCTCCTCGGCCCACTTCTTGTTGAGGACGTGCCCGGCGGCCGTGGCCGGGACGTATTTCCAACTGGCGTCAAAGGCTTTGAGCTTGACGGTGACCTCCCAGTCGCCAGTTTTCTCGATGGTGTCCACGTTGTCGAACATCCAGGCCAGATAGGAGGCCAGTTCGGGATCGCGGATCCGCTCCAGGCTGAAGATCGCGTCCTCAACGCTCATCTCCTCGCCGTTGTGGAATTTCACTCCCTGTCGGATGTGGTAGATGAAGGTCAAGGGATCGGGATTCTCCCAACTCTCGGCCAGGAGGGGTTGTAGATTGCCTTCGGCGTCGATCTTGAGCAGGCCCTCGCTGATCTGAGTCACCACCGGGTTGGTGTCGAAGTCGTAGGCGAAGGCCGGATCGATGGCTCGCGGATCGGCGGCGATGGCCACCACCGCCGTGCCTCCCATTTCCGGGGGAGCGGCCGAGACCATGCCTGGCAGCAGGGCCACGACCATGAACACAAATAACCACAACATTCTTTTCTTTTTCATGCTTTTCCTCCTCTTTTTGTGAGAATAGTTTAGCGGCGGATGTGGTATCCGTCCCACGTGATTATCCCGCGCCCTGGCGGGTTTCCGCCCTCATTAAGATGGTGGCGATCTCAAAGGCTATCTCAGTAGCCGTCCTGGTTACATGGGGGTCTATGATGTCAAAGGTATCGGCCGGCAGGTGATAGGCTTCGTAGGGCCAGAAGAAGATCATAACCACCGGAATGCCTTCCGTCCAGAAATGGTAGTGGTCAGACCCGGACAGAGGTTTGGAGTAATCCACTTTGAACTCCTCCTTGATCCCCAGCCGTTGGAGAATTTGATCTACCTGACCATGGAAAAAGTCCGGCCCTACCCAGCAGAACATCGTGTCGCCGATGCCTACCGAGTCTAGATTGATGCAGGCTTTGATCTTATCCAATTGCCCCCGGGTTTTGGCCTCGTTAACGTAGAATTCGGAGCCCAGCAGGCCCCACTCCTCGGCGTCGAAGGCGATGAAGCGGAAGGTGCGCTCCGGTTTGGCCGCCACGATACGGCAGGCCGTGTCATAGAGGGCCTGGACGCCGGAGGCATTGTCCACCGCCCCGGAGGTGCCCAGAGCGGAGTCATAGTGGGCGCAAACCACGACCGTTTCCTCACTTTCCCCCGGCAACGTGGCGATGACGTTCCGCCCCTTATACCCCGGCACATAACGCCCTATACTCCTGAACCGGACCTTGACCTCACCCTCTGTCAGCCATTGCTCGATGCGCAGGTGGTCGGCTTCGGAGATGATGCCCTGGGGGGACATGAACATGGGTTGCTGGTTGGGCATGGGGATAGCCTTCCCATCTATGTGCCCCAGCAGGTAAGCCAGCTCGCGGCCCTCCTCCCCCATCACGGCGTATTTGGGCCACTCAAAGAGGCCGGGAACGACGTGGGCCGTGCCGATGCGTTTGAGGTAGCCCGTCGCCCCTTCGTCCGGCGTCGAGTCGGTGTAGGGCATGGGCCCGACGGCGATTTCCTCCTCGACAGGCGAATGAATATGTAGAGTGGGGGGGCTATCCAACTCCCAGGAAACGAACTTGAACTCCTGAAATTCCACCTCCAACCCCAGGTCAGCGAACTTGTCAGCCAGATAGTCGCCAGCCTTGGCCGCGCCGGGCTTACCGGCGATGCGATCGCCGATCCCGACGGCCAGGTGTTCCAGAATCTTCAAAATATTCCTCCTTTCTTTCGGTCCATATTATTTATACTCTGATCGTTCACAAAACCTCACGCAGATCAACCTCCCTGTCTGGAGTCGGACATATGATACCATACTCTGCCAGAATTGGCAAGGTGGATCACGGACGCTATTCAGTATGATTGGCCCCAATTCAGGCTAGTTTTCGGCGCGAAATGGTGCGTTGGAAAACGCCTTCAACGGTGAAATCAGGGCTGTGGATGTAGGCCATCAATTGCGCCTCTTCTTCACGCACACGGGCAGCCACCTCGACAACTTTGGCGGCAATCGAAAGCGGGATGGTGGTCACTCCGTTGAGGTCCCCATGCAGCAGGTGGCCTGGTTCGATGCGTACCCCATCAATTTCTACTGGAAGGTTGACTTCGATCAGGCGCGGGTTGCCGTGAGAAGGCACCAAGCCCGGGCCGAAGCAGTGAAGTCCCAGGTGCCTGAGCTCCAGGATGTCACGCAGTCCCCCATCGCTGACGACCCCGATGACGCCCAGGCGTCTGGCGGTTGTACCCATGACCTCGCCTAAGTGTGCAGACTTGCGCGGCTGTGGGCCAACGTCCTTGAGCACCAGAACGCCCGGTTTGGGAGAGGCTTCCATCGCTCTCAGCCAGGCGTGCCACGCTTCTTTGGTCTGGGGCACGTCCGGGGTAGTCGAATCTACGGTAACGGTGATCGCATAACCAACCATAGTGCCCAACTCTGGCGACAGGCAGCGAATGTCCATGCCCAAAAAGCCTTCCACTCGCCCGCGCACGCCAAATTTCTCTATGGCATTGCAAACAGTAGGGGTATCTATCGCTTTCAATGCTTCTATTTGCTCAGGGCTCAGTTGTTCTGTCATCGATCGACTCCTTTCGAAAGTCAGGGATTGTGACAGGAGCGCCGTAATTTGGGGCCATCCGTGACCACAATCCACATCGGCTCCTGCGCTCCATTGTATCACATCCGAAAGGTGGAGTCAACGGGATGGCGGTGAGCGTCACTGGTTGGGGACATGGTTCTGAGCCACCTCCAGAGGCCAGGCCA
>CAZYHC010000020.1:0-81671 GCA_964646625.1 uncultured Anaerolineales bacterium | reverse complement strand
CGCCTGGGCCGGGTTGGGAAAACACTTCACGCCAGTTCAGAGTAGTCGGCGAAGACGAAGAGGTGGAAACCACCCACCGCGATCTGTGGTTCGAAAGATAATACATAGCAAGGAGAAAATAAACATGGAAGTCGGTTGGATGTGGTTCGATAACGACGCGAAGCGGACCCTTGAGGAAAAAATACAGTTGGCCGTTCAGCACTATCGGGAGAAGTTTGGGTACGCTCCTAATACCTGTTTTGTGAATAGGAACTTGCTGGCTGAGGATGAACAGCGAACGCTCGTTGTTGAGTGCGGGCGGGTGAGAGTCGTCGCCGCCCGTAACATCATGCCCAACTATTTCTGGCTGGGAGTGGCAGATACCAAGCCCAAGAAGAAAGAGCTTAAGCGGGCTAGCTGACTACTCATTCCTTCCACTCAGCCCTATCACCAGCGTATCCAGAGCCAAGATGGGATCCAGGCGTCCCGTCTTGATGTCCCAATCCGTCTTCACCAGTTTGTCGTAAATCTGTTCCAGTTGTTGCATCGAGAAGTTACGTGCCTGCCGTCCCCCCTTCTCCACAACGAAAGGATGCAGGTTCAGTCTGGCACCGATCTCCGAACGGGATACGCCCCTCTGCTCCAACTCCTTGACCTGAATCATGATCCTGAACTGACGGACGATCATGCCTAATAGAGCCAGGGGCGGGTTGCCATCTTCCAGGAGCCTATGTAGAAGGGTGAGCGCCAGTTGACCGTCGCGCCGCCCCAGGGCATCGACCATTTCAAAGACATTGGCTTCCTGGACGTAACTGACCAGCAGGCGCACCTCTTTTTCCGTTATGGTCTGCGTCCTATCAACGTAAGCTATCAGCTTGTCAATCTCCTGATCCAGAAGACGAAGGTTGCCCCCCACAAAGGCCACCAATTCCTCAGCAGCAGCCGGGGCGATCTCTGCCCCTTTACTCTGCGCCTGCTTTCTGATCCAGCCCTGTACCTGACCCCTCTGAAGCGGCCGGAATTCCTGGACATAGGCCCGCTTTTCCCTGGCCTCGGCTTCGGCCAGCTTGCGGATCGGGTGGCGGGCATCGATAGACTTATGCTCCACCAGGATCAGGCGCGTAGTATCGGGCAGTCTTTTCAGATAGTCTACCAGACCCTCCAGATAGGCTTTTTTCCAGGCGGGCGGCTCATCTTTGGTCTCTGCCTGGCCCTTCTTTTTCCGTCCGGCTGTCAGGTGGCTCAGCAGCCCTTCCACGATCACCAGCCGTCGGTCGGCCAAAAAAGGCACCGCGTCACAGGCATGCTTTAACTCATCCAGGGTGACTTTACGGCCATCGAAAAGGATAGTATTCAGCTCGGCCATAGCTGGATCGCCCATCCGCTCCTTCAGGCCGGCCAGGGCTTCCGAGCGACTGAATTCGTCCTCGCCGTGGAGCAGGTAGAACATCCTCACTCCTGATCGATATCCACCTGATGAATGATTACCTTGCCTCTCACCTGGCGCGTGACGTCTTGAATAGTCACTCCCTCCAGGTCGGTTGAGGTAGTCAAACGAGCCTGCAAGATCAGCCCCAAAGGCTGGGCCAGGACAATGGCTACTGTGGCCGCCAACAGGACCTGGGGTAGCTTCTCCAGGCGCGACAAACGCGACCGGGAACGCCCTGACATGACCAGAAACGAGGAAAGGCCAGCCAATATACCGGCTGTAGCCAGGTTGGTGCCACAGCGGGAATGAACGGCCAATCCCTTTTCCCCACGCTGGAGGCGGCTCAGGGCTTCGTTGGCCGCCGCGACCACCACCTCCGTGGCGATGTTCCCATAAAGAATAAAACCGTTGGAGGTGCTACGCCCGACCACCTGCAATTGGGGACGGCGCTGGCTCAACACGTGAATGGTAGCATGTTCCAGAGCATGGTTACGTCTTATTCTGGAAATGAAAGCCGAAATGCTCAAAATGCTCTCCTTCAAAAAAGCTTAGAAACAACTCAATATACACATCCAATCAAAGTGCTCCCGCTAAAGCTACAATGGCATGTTTGAGGGCCAGAATTGCTTGCGGTTCGGTGAAGCCTACCCCAAAAGCCTCCCCCCTGGAAGCAGAGGTTATTCACTGGACTGATGTCTGGGCAGGATAAACGTGAAAGTGCTGCCCTCTCTCAGCCTGCTATCCACCCAGATGCGCCCGTTATGTTTCTCGATCACCGATTTGACGATGGACAGCCCCAATCCCGTGCCGCTGATGTTCTCCGTCTCCGCGCTCTGCACCCGGTAGAACTTGTCAAAGACGTGAGGCAAATCGGCTGGCGGGATGCCAATGCCTGTATCCTGGACGCTGACCAACACCTGATCCCCTTCCCCCATAGCTTTCACGGTGATCGAACCGCCCGCAGGCGTGTACTTGATGGCATTGCCCACCAGGTTGGATATCACCTGGCTCAGCCGCATACGGTTGCCCCATACCGGCGGAAAATCAGGGGGCAAATCCAGGTGCAAGCGCTGGTCCCTGGTTTCGACCTCACCTTGCAGGTTGTCCGTCACTTCGCGGATAACGTCGCCCAGTTGACAGACTTCCATCGTCAGATCGACGCCGGCTTCGATGCGCCCGATATCGAGGAGGTCGTTGATCAGGGCCGTGATATCGGCCACGCCCTTCCTGATTTTGCCCACAAACTCCGACTGCTGTTCGTTCAACGCTCCAGCCATAACCAGCAGATCGACGAAGCCCCGAATGGAGGTCAGAGGGGAACGCAGGTCGTGGGAGACGGTGGATACAAATTCCGACTTCATACGATCCAGTTCTTTGAGATGGGTGATGTTTTGCATAAACACCACCCGGCCCACCCCAGAGACATGGGTCAGGGTGGCGTTGAAGGTCCGTCCGTCATCCAGGGGGACCTCCATGCTCTGGGCCAGCCGGCCGGTGATCGGTTGAGAAAAGAGTTTGATAAGCGCCTGGTTGTGGATCACCTCGGCCAGGGGTTTGTAGCTCACATCCCGCGGGCCGGTGGAAAACACCCACCTGGCTGCTGTGTTAAGCAGGAGCAGCCGGTTAGCGTTGTCGGTAACAACGACTGGCTCTCCCACGCCCGTTAAGATGGCTTCCAGCTTGCTCTTTTGGTTCTCCACCTCGTTGAAAAGACGGGCGTTCTCTATGGCGATAGCCATATAATCGGCCAGGGCGGAGAGCATAAACAGATTGTATTTGCTAAAGTTCTTATCGGAAACCCGATTATCCACTCCCAGCACGCCGATCACTCTATCCTCCACTTTCAAAGGCACGTACATGACGGACTTGACCAGATAGGCCGTCTTGATCTTGTAATCGTGGGCCATATTTTCAATGACCAGCGGCTGGCCGGTTCTCAGCACCTCCCCGGCCATACTATCCTCGACCTTCAGCCGAAAACCCCGCGCATACTTTTCATCAAAACCCTGGGCCGCTCGCATGTAAAGTTCATTTGTCTCCTGGTCAACCAGGAGCAGGGAGCCCTCCTCCGCCCCAGTGATGTACACCGCCGCTTCCACGGCGCGGTTCAATAGCTTCTCCAGATCAAGCAGGGCGCTCACCGATTTGCCGATGCCGTACAGGGTGTTCAACTCCCTGAGCCGCTGTTCCAATTGACGATTGGCCTGCATCAGCCGTCCGGCCAGTCGATCCCTTTCCCGCCTGAGCCGCACCTCAGTGAGGGCCCTCTCTATAGAAGCCAGCATTTCCTCGACGTTAAAGGGCTTGATGACGTAATCCTTGACCCCCAGGCGAAAGACCTGCACGGCCAGGGACTCCGAACCATGAAAGGTCATGATGATGACCGGAATCTCTACTCCTTCGGCCCTCAGCGCCTCCAAGACCTCCAAACCGCTCATCTTGGGCATCTGCATATCGAGCAAGATCAGGTCCGGTCCCTCGGTCAGGGCCTTATGTAGACCTTCCGCCCCATCTTTGGCCGTGAGAGGCTGATAGCCGTGGGGCACCAGCACGTAATGCACCACGAACTCCACATTTTCTTCCCGATCATCAACAACCAATACTTTCTCGCCGGACAAAACTGCCTCCTCAAAATTGAGACGCTGCGATCAGGCTTATCCTCTAAGAATCATAGCACAGATTGAGCGTTCTGTAAATGTAGATCGAATGGAGGTTGCGCTAAGGGTTAGTGACTTTATACACTTTACATCGATTCGCCCGATTTGTCAACAGGCCGCCCGGCCCGCTCTTGTGTGCGTCTGGAGGTTATGATATAATCAAGGATGAAGCCAGGCATCAGCACTACAGCCATTTAGTGACAATGCTGTTGTCTATCTGGAGGAGGCGGGGTAATCAGAGGATTATGCCTGCCAGGGAAGTGGGCTGATTGACTAATGGATATCCTTGCCGAACTCAATCCTAAACAACGCCAGGCCGTGGAAAGCACCGCTGGCCCGGTGCTGGTGCTGGCCGGGCCGGGCAGCGGCAAAACCCGGGTGCTGACCCAGCGTATAGCCTATCTGATTCACCAGGGGGGGCTCAACCCCTACCACATCATGGCCGTGACCTTCACCAACAAAGCCGCGCGGGAGATGAAAGAGCGTTTGCACCACCTTCTCGGGGAGCGGCAGCGAGGGTTGACCATTGGCACCTTTCACGCCATTTGTGCCCGCATTCTGCACCGTGAGGCCGAACGCGCCGCTCTGAACCCCGACTTTGTCATTTTCGACAGCGACGACCAGTTGAGGCTTATTCGCCAGGCCCTCAAGGATTTAAACCTGGACGATAAGCTGTATCATCCCAGGAGCGTGCACGCGGCCATCTCCAGGGCCAAAAACGAGCTGGTGTTCCCTGAAGCTTATCCCGGCCGCGAAGCGGCCTCCTACCGGCACGAGGTGATCGGGCGGGTCTATCGACGCTACCAGGAGTTGCTGACCGCCAACCATGCGGTGGACTTCGACGATATCCTGATGTTCACCGTCCGCCTCTTCGACACTCAAGGCGATGTTACGGCCAGGTATCAGGCACGCTACGCTCACGTCCTGGTCGATGAGTTCCAGGACACCAACGTGGCCCAATACGAGTTGATCAAACAACTGGTCGGAAAGCATCGTAACGTCTTTGTGGTGGCCGACGAAGATCAATCGATCTACTCCTGGCGGGGGGCGGATTTCCGCAACATACGCCGCTTCCAGGAGGATTACCAGGTCCAGCCTATCCTGCTGGAACGCAACTATCGTTCCACCCAGACCATTTTGGACGCGGCTAATGCGGTCATTGCTCACAACGTGCAGCGCACGGCCAAACAGCTTTATACCGAGCGTGGCCGGGGGCCGCTGGTCATCCTCCTGGAGGCCTACGATGAGCGCGAAGAGGGCAGCTTTGTGGTGGACGAGATCCAGCGTTTGACCGCCCAGGGGCAGGTCACGCCCGGCCAGTGTGCCGTGATGTATCGCACCAACGCCCAGTCACGCGCTATCGAAGATGCCTGTGTCTGGCGCGCCCTCCCCTACAGGCTGGTGGGGGCCACCCGTTTCTACCAGCGCCGGGAGATCAAAGACGTGATAGCCTATCTGCGGTTCATCCACAACCCCTACGACAGGGTGAGCCTCGAACGCATCATCAACGTGCCGCCCCGCCGTATCGGAGCCAAGACCATAGCCACGCTGGAGAGTTGGGCCGACCGCCTCAATATACCGCTCTACACCGCTCTCCAAAGGCTAAAAGAGCAGAGGACAGCCAGCAGCGCCCCCTTCGGGCCAGGGCCCCGCAAAGCCCTGTTAAGCTTCCTGGAATTGTTGGAAGAATTCATCGCCGCCAGCGAGAAGCACAACGTCCTGGAACTGCTGGACCTGGTCCTGGAAAGAGCAGGCTACCAGGACTACCTCCAGGACGGCACTAAGGAGGGGCGAGAGCGTTGGGATAACGTCATGGAGTTACGCACCGTGGCCGCAGAACACAGCGCCCTGCCTGTGGAGGTCGGCCTGAGCACCTTCCTGGAGCAGGTGACTCTGGTCTCCGACGTGGATAACCTGGAGGAGGAGACAGAGGCCCTTACCCTGCTGACCCTCCACTCGGCCAAAGGATTGGAGTTCCCCGTGGTCTTCATCGTAGGGATGAACGATGGCCTCTTACCCCACAGTCGCTCTTTCGGAGATGCAGACGCCATGGAAGAGGAGCGCAGGCTGTGTTACGTGGGTATCACCCGCGCCAAAGATCGTCTCTACCTGGTTCACACTTTCCGCCGCGCCTACTACGGTCGCGGGGAACTGAGCGAACCCTCACGCTTCCTGCAAGATATTCCGGCTCACCTGATCAAAGGGACAGAGAAAGGAATAACGGAAGCCCAGCCGTTCGAGCCAAAAACCATCGAGTACGAACCCGCCCCTCCCAGCCCCCCGGCTATCTCCCAGTTCGCCGTTGGCGACCGGGTGCGTCACCCCATGTTTGGTCACGGAACGATCGTCGAGAGCAAGATGGTGAGAGGCGACGAGGAAGTGGTGGTCGCCTTCGAGGAAGGGGGAGTGAAACGGCTTATGGTTAGCTTCGCCCGCCTGACAAAAATCGACGGGTGATAAGCGACGAAGACGAGTCCTTTTTCCCCTCGTCTTCCCAATTTGTAGGAGAAAAGAAAAATTTAAGGAGGAGACTTACCATGAACGCTGAGAATCTTGCAAAGGCGATTTTGGCTGGCAAAGGTCGTGACACGTTCATAAGTGTCTCAGGCCGTCTCTTGCGCAGCGATGCTTTCCGAAGACTCGTCGTCAGACGCATCGAAAAGCATCTGGAAGAGGCCATCCAGACTTATCCCGGCTTCCACAAACGCCCTAAAGCGGTCATAGAAGAGAAAAGAGCCATCGCTACGGCCCTGCTTCATACCGTTGACCGCGCTATAGCGCAAGGCAATCTCTCCGAAGCCTGGATGAGCGGCCCCTTCTGCAATTTCCTGGTAGACGTTCTTTTTGTGGGCGGCAGCGGTGAAGCCTACGAGGGATTCATCGCCGAGCACGGTCAGGCTCCGCCCGCCTTCCTGGTCATCAGCCCCTTCAAAGGCTGCAACCTGCGGTGCACGGGCTGTTACGCCGACTCCGGGGCCAGCCGGGAGAAGCTAGAGTGGCCCATCCTGGAGCGCATCGTCGAAGAGGCCAAAGCCTTATGGGGGGCTCGTTTCTTCGTCTTTTCCGGCGGGGAGCCTTTGATGTACCGTTCGGAGGGCAAAGGGGTGATGGACACCGCAGAGTGGCACCCCGACTGCTTCTTCCTGATGTACACTAACGGCACCCTGATCGACAAGGAAATGGCTGACCGCATGGGCAGGGCGGGCAATCTGACCCCGGCCATCTCCGTGGAAGGCATGGAGGAGCTTACCGACGAACGCAGAGGGGCCGGTACGTTCAAACGCATCCTGGAAGCCATGACCAATCTGCGAGAAGCCGGGGTGCCCTTTGGCATCTCCATCACGGCCACCAAACGTAACCATCAGGCAATCCTGTCCGACGAGTTCCTGGACTTCTTCTTCGAGGAGCAAAGGGCGCTCTACGGTTGGATATTCCAGTGTACGCCCATCGGACGAGCACGGGATATGACCTTCATGCCCACTCCGGAGCAGCGAATGTGGATGTGGCGCCGAACGTGGCAGGTGGTCAGGGAACGCAAGATCATGCTGCCCGACTTTTGGACCTTTGGCCCTGTATCCGACGGCTGCCTTTCGGCCGGCCGCGAAAGTGGCTACCTCTACATCGACTGGAACGGCAAGGTGATGCCCTGCGTGTTCTATCCCTATTCCCCGGTGAACATCAACGACGTTTACAATAATAGTGAGAACCTGAACGACGTCTGGGCTAATCCGTTCTTCGCCGCTATTCGAGAATGGCAATCGGAATACGCCTTCGGCCAGGAAGAGCCCCAGAAACACGGCAACTGGCTGATGCCCTGTCCTTACAAGGATCACCACGAAATGGCGCGGGGTCTCATCAATACCTATCAGGCTGAACCCGAGGACGAGGCCGCCAGGCTGGCCCTTCTGGATGGCAACTATTACGAGGAGCTTCTGGCTTACGATGCAGAGCTGGCCGAGCTCAGCGAAGAAGTGTGGCAAAGGGAATATCTGGGCCTGGAACGGGATCGAGTCCCGCAAGTCTAACGAAACTCTAACCTCCCTTTAATGTAATTTTAAGGAAGAGGTGATAGAATGCAAGATAGATTCTTCCATCGTTGATAAGAAGATTCACACTAACTATATAGGAGGCAGGTTTAAAATGAAAACAAAACTTAATCTATATGTACTGCTTACAGCAGCGATTGTTTTAAGCGTGGTGTTAATAGGCTCTGGTTTCGCGGCTGTGCCCTCCCTGGCATCCAGCGCGCAATCTGCGTCCCTGGTTCTCACCCCGACGCCGCTCCCGGTGGTGTCACCGCCGAGCGGAGCGCTCGAAGAGGAGCAGTTGTTGATGGACCTTTACCGTCGGGTCAACCCTTCGGTGGTCAACATCATGACCGTGAAGCGGATGGCCGTAAATTACGGCTTCCCGGACTTTCCTGGTGTTCCCTCTTTTCCTGGTACGCCAGAGGAATATTATTACCAGCAGGGAGAAGGTTCCGGCTTTGTCTGGGATGAGCAAGGCTACATCGTGACCAACAACCACGTGGTGGAAGGAGCCGACAAGGTGATGGTCACTTTCTGGAACGACGCCATCGCTGAAGCGGAGGTGGTCGGCACCGACCCTGACAGCGACCTGGCCGTTATCCGCGTGGACGCGGACGAGGTCGAGTTGCAGCCGGTGGCTCTGGGAGATTCCGCCACGCTGGCCGTAGGCCAGTTAGCCATCGCCATCGGCAACCCCTTCGGGCAGGAAGGCACGATGACGCGCGGGATTATCAGTGCCCTGGGACGCACCTTCCGCCCAGGAAGCAGCCCTTTCTCCATCCCGAATATGATCCAGACCGACGCCGCCATTAACCCTGGCAACTCCGGAGGGCCGCTGCTGGACTCTGGAGGAGAGGTCATCGGCATCAACAGCCTGATCCTGACCCGTTCTGGCTCCAGCTCCGGGGTAGGGTTCGCCGTCCCCATCAACATCGCCAGGCGAGTGGTGCCTGAGCTGATCGATAAGGGCCACTATAATTACGCCTGGCTGGGCATCTCGGGTGCAGACGTTCTCCCGGTCATCGCTGAGGCTATGGACCTGCCGGCCGATACGCGGGGCGCTATGATCATCGAAGTGGCGCGAGGCGGGCCGGCCCATAAAGCCGAGCTACGAGGCAGTGACCGAACGGTGGAAATCGACGGCCATAAACTGGAGGTGGGCGGCGACATCATCGTGGCTATCGAGGGGACTCCCATCCGGCAGATGGACGATATAGTGCTCTACCTGCTGGAAGAGACTCAACCAGGCCAGAAAGTCACGCTCTCCATCCTGCGCGATGGCAAAGAGCAGGACGTGACCGTTGAACTGGGTGAACGTCCACGACGTTAATCCAATCAGCTTACCAGATGCCGGACACTGGAGAAGTGTCCGGCATCTCTTTTTTAAAAAAGACGGGCTCAACCGCCAATTGCCCACCCCGTCCCTCAATAAACGGCATAAACTTCCAGGTCATCGAAGTAGATCAGGACGCCAGCTTCGCCATAGGTACCGGCGGCCAGACCGATATCGCCCTGGGCGAAGGTACTATCCCGCCACTCGGCCAGGTGCTCGCCGTTGACGTAGAAACTCATGTACCGACCACGACAGACAAGCTTTAGATGATTGGTGCTCTGGCCCCTATTAATATAGGGCGATTGTTTCCAACCCACCAATGTTTTCCACTGGCCGTCTACCATCTTGGCCGCAGAGTAAAATCCATTGCCGCTGATGCGGAAGTAATAGAAGTTATCGCTGTCCTGGTAGCGATAAATGAGGCCATAGGAGTTGTTATCTGAGCCGCCGGCCTGTCTGGCATTCACCACCAGGAGGAAGTCGGTGAAGCTCTGGCCCAGAGTGGACCAGGCGACCGTGTTCTTTTTCTTCACCAGGATGCGATACTGGCCCTCAAAGTAACCTATCTCGTAATCGTCCTTGATCTCCTTCGCCCAGCCGCTATCGGGTTGAGCGAAATCGTCGGCAAACACTGGGCCCTCCGTGGGGGCGGGGCCAGCCTTTGGCGCGCCGGGCGTGGCCGTGGGGATCGTCACTTCAACCGGCAGCTCCGTGGGCCGCGGGGTCTTTATCGTGACGGCGGTCTTAGTGGCTCCGGGCCTCGACGGGGTGGACTGCTCCCCGAAAAGGCCCAGCAAGCCACAGCAGCCGCAGGAAGCCAAAATGGTGAACCCGATCACCCCTAAAAACAGGATGGCTATCGTCCTCCAGACCGAGCGGGGGCGAGCGGGGGCTTCGGCCTTGGGGATGGCCCTTCGTCGTCTTGGGGGGGCGCTCACTGGCTCTTTTCGCCGAACTTTTTCTTCCCTGCTGGCTGGTCTTTCGCCTGGCCTTGCTCGCCGGGGGCGCGGCGGAGAGGGCGGAGCAGCAGGTGGGGCGGGGGCTTTCCTCTCCGGCGGAGACGGCGGGGCGACGATCCGAGGGGTGGCACTCTCACCCAGCGTAGTTTTCCAATCTATGACCGGCATGGGCGGAGGTTCAGGCATGGGCAAGGACAGTACCTCCTCCACCGAGGGCAAAGACGTCTGAGCTGAGAGCGACCGCCAGACAGCCTCTAAATCCAGGTCAGGCATCGGTGGAGGCTCGACCGTAGAGATGGTTGGCGCCTCCCAGGATATATCCGCCTGCTGGATATCGATCTGCCCAGCAAGCGATCCCCAGAGCGCGTCCATGTCCAGGCTGGGCATGGACGGGATTTCTGGAGAAGGAATGCCTTCTTCCCTTTCTTCTCTCTTTACCTCTTCTACTTTTTCTGGGGCCTCTTCCTGACGCGCTTCAGCTTCTTCAAACAAGTGTTCCTCGCCTGGCGCGGCCAGGTCTACACTGGCTAAACTCAGCTCCAGGCCCAGGTCGGCCACACTCTGGTAGCGGTCGGCCGGGTCAGAGGACAGGCTCTTGAGGATAACCGTCTCCACGGCGGGAGGGATCGCCGGGTTGAAACGGCTGGGGGGCGCAATGGTGGTCATGGACGGTGCCCGTCCGGTCAGCAAGGCGTACAGAATGGCTCCCAGGGAATAAATGTCGCTTCGCCTGTCGGGGGCGCGGCCGGCTCGGACCTCAGGGGCAGTGTAAGCTGAAACGTGACGTTTCAACCTGGTGCGCGCTATCTTCAACAAACTACTCAGGCCCAGGTCGGTCACCAAAACCCGCTCTTCCTCGGTGAGCAAGACTTTCTGGGGGCTGAGGTCGCCGTGCACCAGGTCCCGTTCGTGAGCGTACTGCAAAGCCTCGCCCACCTGGTAGATGAGCCGGATAGCCGTTTCCAGGTCCAGCGGTTGACGCAGCTTCTCGAACAGCGGGCTGGCCCGCACCATCTCTGTTATGATGTAGAGGGTACCTCCCTCCTGGCCGATGTCACGCCAGGACAGAAGGTTAGGATTTTTCAGGGCCGCAATGCGCCCGGCCACCTGTTGAAACTGCCGGCGCAAGGCCGGATCGTCACTCAGCAGGAAAGGCACAGCCTTTATCAACACGGGATAGCCGCGTCTCGCTTCTACGCCCTCATACAGCTCAGCTACCTCTTCCGCGCCCAACTGCTTGATAATCTTGTAGCGACCAATGATTTTGCCAATCAGATCCATGAGATTGCCCTCCACCGGGTAATCACCGAGATTTTACCCCAAAGTTGAATTCCAGTCCCTCGTAAGCGATGGTGATTTCGCATTGAGAGCTGAATGAGTGCTGACCACAGTACTGTTTGGTAGCCCTCATGATTTCCAAAACCTTTTGATCGCTGGAAGTAGGATCGTGATGAAAAAGGATCAGATTTTTGGCCCCGGCCCTGGTGGTCATATCGAAACCAATGAACGAGGAACTGTGTCCCCAGTTCTCCTTCTCGATAAAGGATTGCACCAGGGTATATTGGGAATCGAAAATAAGAGCATCGACCCCCTGGAAGAACTCTATGTATTGTCTGGTATCTGGTTCTGCCAATTCTTTATATTCTGCATCGGTAGCGTAGACGATACATGCCTGGTCGCTCTCCAACCTGTAGCCATAGGAACCACCCGGATGAGCAAAAGGGATGTTGCGGATACGCACGTCATCCAGAGAGATGGCGTCGCGCTCGTCCAGGCGCACAAACCCGATGTCGGCCCGCATAGGCTCCAGAGGGATGGGAAAAAGCTCCGCCCTCTGCTGGTCAGCGAGCAGGTAGGCCACGTTAGGATGGGGGCTATAAACGAATATCCGGTTCCCAGGCACACGGGCGGGAGCGAAGAAAGGGAAACCCTGGACATGGTCCCAATGAAGATGGGTGAGGAAAATGTGCACCTCCCCCCGACCACGACCACATTCTCCCTTCATTAGCTCCAGCCCCAGAGGACGCAACCCAGACCCAGCGTCCAGGATGATGACCGTCCGCCCTACGTTCACCTCGATGCAGGGAGTATTGCCGCCTATCGTGCCCCGTTTGTAAAACGGCAGACGAGAGACGTGCTCGCGAATCGCCGCCGGGTCAGAGAGGTCAACGCCCTCCGCTCCTAGTAGAGCCTCTAAGATTTTCTCTTCGATCTCCTCTGGTCGAATTGGGCTGGGGATGGAACCTCGCACTCCCCAGAATTTCAGTCTCACTTATCTGCGTCCCCCCACACTCTACGCATGACCAGGCTACATATAGACCAACTCAGGACGTATATCAGAATGGTTGGGAGCCCGTTCCGGCCTGGTTTTGACCTTTAAGCAAAATGTGCAAAGCCTGCTGGTAATAATTGAGTGCTTTGTCATCGGCGCGGAGGCTCTCGGCCTTATCGCCGGCTTTGGAAAGATACTCGATGGCCTTCTCCCAGTCCTCACCCTGGACGTAGTGGTAAGCCAGTTGATCGAGTATCTGGTTCGTCGAGGAGCGATACATGGCTTCCAGAACCTGGCCTACCTTGCGATGCAAGGCGCGACGGCGCAGACGACTGATCTGGCTATAGAGCACCTCGCGGATTTTGCCATAGCTGAAGAGCAGCACATCCTCAGCCACCACGTCCCTGATCAGCCGCAACCGTAGAGCCTCATCAATAGCATCCAGCACCACCTCGTCTTCTACCTCCATCACGGCCCTCAGCACCTCAAAGGAGAAACGCTGGCCAATCACCGCCGCCACTCTCATCACCTTGAGCGCCGATTCGGACAGACGACGCAGGCGTCTGACGATCAGGTCCCTGATGCTCTGTGGAATCTCCAGGCTCTCAATATTGACCCAGCGCAATTGTCCGTTCTCGCGATAGAGCTTTTTCTCCTCGATCAGAGCTCTGACCATTTCTTCGACGTAGAAGGGATTGCCTTCCGTCTCCTTATAGATGAGAGTAGCCAACCCCTCATTGACGGGCTGCTCGAAAATGTTCTCCAGTTGAGCGCGGACCTGCGCGAGAGATAACCGCGGCAGGGTGATCATGGTATAGAGATTTTGACGGCTGAGGGTCTGGATCGTTTCCTGGAAGGGATTGCCCTCTTCCAGTTCTACGTCGCGGAAGGTCACTATGACCAGCACAGGCATTTGCTGAAGGTTGTTAACCAGGTAGAGCAGCAACTGGGCGCTGGCCTTGTCAGCCCAATGCAAATCCTCCAGGAACAACAACAATGGTTTCTCCTGAGCCAGAGAGCGCAAGAAACGGGCCACTCCGTCGAAAAGACGCCGTCTCTCCTGTTCAGGTTCAAGCGGGGCTCCGGCCTTCAAAGCAGGTTCACATTGTGGGATTTCAGGCACGAGCTTGACCAACTCGGCCGCCACATCGCCCAGATGGCGACACACCACCTCCTTGGGGTGACTGGTGACATACCCTCTCAAAGCTTCTACAAAGGGTTGATAGGGCAAAGCGCCCTCCAGATCGTAGCAATGTCCGATCAGAGCCGTGGCTCCTTCGGCCCGGGCATAGGTCATCACCTCTCTGGCTAACATGGTTTTGCCGATCCCGGCCTCGCCGCAGATGAATACCAGGTAGCCCTGGCCCGCCAGGGTGGCTTTGAAACGTTCCAGCAAGCGCTGATACTCCTCTTCCCGGCCCACCATCTTTCGTCGGCGAGTCTGGAACAATCCTCCCCCTTCAATGGCGCTAACTATTTCCAGGCTCTCCAGCACTTCCCTCACCTGGGCGGCGGAGTCGTAGCGGTCGTCAGGGTTCTTCTCCAAAAGTTTGAGGATCAGGTGTTCCATAGAACGCGAGAGGCGAGGGTTATACTGGCGAGGGCTGGCCGGACGCTGTTGGGTCTGCATCTGCATCAGGGCTTCGTCGGAATCGGTGCGGAAAGGACGACGGCCAGTGAACAGTTCGTAGAGCACAATTCCAAAGGAATAGAGATCGGAACGGGGGTCGGTGCCCTTACCCAGAATTTGTTCAGGGGGCATATAATCCAGGGAGCTGATGAACATCGGCACCTCGGTGAGAGGTTTACCGCTTTCCAGCCTGACCAGATCGAAGTCCATCAGCTTCACCCTATCCTCGGCGATCAGAACGTTCTCCGGCCTGAGGTCGCGGTGGACGATGCCTCGACTATGAGCATACTCCAGGGCGCTCATAAGGTCCAGCGAAATGTCAATGATCGCTTCCTGGGACAAGGCAGGCTCTCCTTCGATCACCTCTCTCAAAGTGCGGCCGGGCACGTATTCTAACACCAGGTAATGTTTGCCTTCATGCTGATCGCTGTCGTAGATAATGGTGACGTTGGGATGGTTTAGACGGGCCAGCGAGCGGGCTTCCTCTAAGAGACGCTGCGTGGCCCCCTCAC
The DNA here is from genome assembly GCA_964646625.1 of uncultured Anaerolineales bacterium. Lineage (GTDB taxonomy): Bacteria > Chloroflexota > Anaerolineae > CAZYHC01 > CAZYHC01 > DAOULT01. Next base: position 66,872 of record CAZYHC010000020.1, on the reverse strand, counting down.
TCAAAGATGAAGACAGCACCTTGATGGCTACCGGCCGTTCCAAACGGGTGTCGAAAGCTTTGTAGACTGCTCCCAGGCCCCCTTGACCCAGCCTGGCCTCGATGCGATAGCGATCTTTAAGCGTCTGACCGGCCAGGTTTAGATACTCTCGGGCTTCCAGAGCATCCAGGGCGGCGTCGGTGGTCTCGTAGATGGCAAAGAAGTCTTCGCAACCGGCCAGTTTCAGCACCTGTCGCACGGTGTTGGAGAGGCCCGCCAGGGCTATGGCGGTGCTGCTCTGTCCACTTCTGGCCGCCAGCAGCACTTTCAGGCCCGCCACACTGAGTTGGGTGACTCCGCTCATGTCGATGACCAGCTTGCTGACCTGCTCGTCGGCGATAAAAGACATGATCTCATCCCTGATCTCGCTGGCCGTATGGGCGTCAAAACGTCCTTTCAGGGAGAGGATGGCCGCCTCGGCCATTCTCCTTTCCCCAACTTTGATGTCTCGCTCCGGCCCGGCTCCTATCTCCAACCCTTCCTGAGCAGCCAGGATATCACATTGCAATTCCGGCTGTTCCCTGCTCAGATAATCCTGGGCCTCTTCCACAAGGTCCACGATGTCCTCACCGCTGTGGGTCGGCAGGTAGTGGAAAAGAAAAAGCCCGCGCGGCGCGGCCTGAAAGATCGTTCTCAGGGCCAGAGGAGGATCTGTCTTCGAGGCACAGCGCGCATCCAGGATAAGAATATCAACCCCCTGGAAGAAGGCCAGGTGTTCTTGTAACCTGCTGGCATCTTCTTCCACCACAGGGGCATAGGCCAGGCAGGTCTGCTCAACCTCCAACCTATAGCCGCAAGAACGGTAGGCCAGCAGAGTGTGGTGGATCCGGAGGCCATCGATGACCAGGGGTTGATTCTCCTCCAACCGCACAAATTCCTTGTCGGCCTTCATATGCGAGCCGTGCAAGGCGGTGGGGAAATGTTCAAATTTCTGCTGTTCAGCCAGGCGTTGCTCCAGTTCTGGGAAAGGACTGTAAAAAATAATGCGGTTGCCGGGCACGTAAGCTGGAGTGAAGAACGGAACACCCTGGATGTGATCCCAGCCCAGATGGCTGAGGAAGATGTGCACCGTGCCCTTTCCCCGTCCCCATTTCCCGGCCATTAAATCCAGCCCCAGAGGACGCAGGCCAGAACCGGCATCTAACACGATAAGGTGCCGACCAGCGTTCACCTCCACGCAGGCCGTATTGCCTCCTACCGTACTGCGAATGTAGAACGGCAAACCACTGATGTACTCCTGCACGCTAACAGCATTGGACAAATCCACGCCGCTGGCTCCGCGCAGGGCACTCAATATCTTCCCTTCAATATCGTCTGTCCGCGGCGTAACAGGAGTTAAGCCTCTAACTCCCCAAAATTTTAACCTCAAATCCTTTCCCCTTGTTGGGAGGAAAGGTTGCAACCCCGGCTCTGTTTTCAACATTGTCCCTACACGCTTCATCAAGCCGCCCTTTGAGACTTTTTCATCCTGCAAATCCCCAACGCGCCCCCATTAAATGATAACACAATTTGGTTGACGTTGGGTGGAGATTTAGTGAAGGTTAAGTTAAGGGCCAGTTGAGGTTATCCACTCTCGACCTGACAACTAATTCAATTATATCACGCTTTCGGTCGATTAACAACCTGGCTTCAAAACCACGAATGGTAAGCAAATAACGGATTACAACACTACCCTTCTACGGTGCTCAACTCGACTTTCTCTGGGAGTGGCGCGGCTAACTTCTCGATGGCTTCTCTCCGCTGGTCGCGACAGGCTCTAGCGGCCGCGATGAAACTACTGAACAGAGGGTGAGGACGGTTGGGACGGGACTTGAACTCAGGGTGGAACTGCGTGCCCACCATCCAGGGATGGTCGCCTATCTCGGCGATCTCCACCAGACGTCTATCAGCCGAGAGGCCACTCAGCACCATACCAGCCCCGGCCAGGATATCACGGTAGGCGTTGTTAAACTCAAACCGATGACGATGGCGTTCATACACCACCTCCTGATGGTAAGCCACGGCCGCTCTGGTGCCTGGCACCAGGTGACAGGGATGGATGCCCAGGCGCATCGTGCCTCCTACCTCAGCGATGGCCCGTTGATTGTCCATCAGATCGATGACCGGGTGCTTGGTGTGCTGGTCGAATTCAGCGCTGTTAGGCTCGTCGCTGTTCAGAGCGTAGCGGGCCAGCTCGATAACCATCACCTGCATCCCCAGACAAAGGCCCAGGTAGGGCACTTTGTTCTCACGGGCGTAGCGGGCGGCCACGATCTTGCCCTCGGTCCCCCGATAACCGAACCCCCCGGGCACCAAAATGCCATCTACGGCGCCTAACCTCTCCAGGTCGCGTCCCTGCTCCAGATCCTCGGAATAGATCCACTCGATCTTAACATCACAGTTGGCGTGGAAGCCAGCGTGGTAAAGAGCCTCGCGCACACTGAGATAGGCGTCCTGGAGTTCGATATATTTGCCCACCAGCCCGATGATCAGTGCTCCCTTGGGACGTTTGATCTCCTCCACCAGGGCCCGCCAATCGTCCAGATCAGGCTGGTCAGCCTCCAACTCCAGCCGTCCCACAATGAAGTTCCCCAACCCGGCATCCTCCATAATGAGAGGGACCTCGTAAGGGGTGGTGGTAGTGACCAGGGGAAAGATAGCCCGCTTCTCCACATCACAGAAAAGGGCAATTTTCTCCTTCAACCTATCCTCTACGGGGTAATCGGAACGACAGACAATGACCTGAGGATGAATGCCAATGCTACGCAGCTCCTTGACGCTGTGTTGGGTGGGCTTGGTTTTTAGCTCCTTAGTGGCCCCGATGTAGGGCAGCAGGGTGACGTGGATATACATGGTGTTAGCGCGCCCCAGGTCTTTGCGCACCTGGCGGATGGCCTCCAGGAAGGGCAAGCCCTCGATATCGCCCACCGTGCCTCCCACCTCCACAATGACCACCTCGGCTCCACTTAGTTCAGCCACCTGGGTGAAATGTCGTTTGATGGCATCGGTGATGTGCGGAATGACCTGGATCGTTTTACCCAGGTAATCGCCCCGCCGTTCTTCGGCAATGACCTCGGCGTACACCTGGCCGGTGGTGACGTTGCTGGCCCTGGTCAGATTCTCGTCGATGAACCGCTCGTAGGTGCCCAGGTCCAGGTCGCACTCGGCCCCATCCTCCAGGACGAACACTTCGCCGTGCTCGTAAGGGGCCAGGGTGCCCGGATCGACGTTGATGTAAGGATCCAGCTTTTGAATGGTCACCGAGATGCCGCGGCTTTTCAATATCCGTCCTACAGAGGCCGCGGTGACCCCTTTGCCCACCGAGCTAACCACTCCACCTGTTACAAAAATATACTTGGTCACGTTTCCTCTCCCCCCTTTCCCCATTTTGCTAATTTTAGCAGATTAGACCAATTTTGTCTATTCCTGAACAGAGACCGGGTGAGAAGGTGCCCGCCACATTGGACGAAGCTGGAGAGGTGTGTTATAATAATGCCTGACTCGAAGAAGGAGAACCTCGAATGAAAGTGGTAACTACCGAGCAAATGCGAGAGATAGAACAGGCCGCCGATGCCGGGGGGCTGTCCTACGCCACCATGATGGAGAACGCCGGTCGGGCCGTGGCCCAGGCTATCCAGCAATACAGCGGCGATTTAGACGGTCAAAGGATCCTCATCCTGGTAGGGCCCGGCAACAACGGCAGCGATGGGCTGGTGGCCGGCCGTCACCTGCACCAGAAAGGCGCTCAGGCGATGCTCTATATCTGGAAACGCCAGATCGAGGGAGATGAAAACTTTCGCCTGGCCCAGGAGCAGAAGATACCCGTGATGTGGGCCGAGGAGGACGCCAGGCTTAACAAGCTGCGGGACCTGCTGACCGACACGGACCTCGTCGTCGATGCTCTGCTGGGCACGGGAGTGGCCCGACCGATAGAAGGATTATTGAAGAAAATACTGGAAGCGGTTACAAAAGAAGTAAATGAACGGCAAAAGGCCAGGATATCGGAAAGCACCTTGCACCCGATCTCCGAACCCTGCTTGCCGGCCGCCAGCCCTGGCCTGCCGCTCGTCGCGGTGGACGTGCCCAGCGGCCTGAATTGCGACACGGGAGCAGTGGATCCCGCTACCGTACCCGCCGACCTGACGGTCACTTTCGGGTATCCGAAGGTGGGACAATTCCTTTTCCCCGGGGCGGAATACGTGGGCCAACTTCTGGTGGCCGACATCGAGATTCCGGCGAAGTTGGCCGCTCAGGTGGAGATCGAGTTGACCACCCCGGAATTGGTCAAGGAGTTGTTGCCCGCACGGCCTCTGGCCGCCCACAAGGGTACTTTTGGCAAGGCGCTGATAGTAGCCGGGTCCGTTAATTACACGGGAGCAGCTTACCTGGCCGGAGTGGCCGCCACACGGGTGGGGAGCGGGCTGGTCACCCTGGCGTTGGCCCAGAGCATTTATCCTATCCTGGCCGCCAAGTCGAGCGAAACCACCTTTCTGATCCTGCCGCAAGATATGGGCATCCTCATCCCCGAGGCGGCCAAAGTTCTGAGAGAGAAAATGTCAGACTATCAGGCTCTTTTGCTGGGCCCTGGTCTGGGGCGAGAGAAAAAGACGATAGAATTCGTTCGGGAGTTTTTGAACCTGGAGCCGGGGGCCAGAAAAGGGCGTATCGGCTTCGTGTCCACAGTCGAGGAAGCGGAAGCAGAAAAGCAGCCTTTGCCTCCCCTGGTCATCGACGCCGATGGGCTGAATGCCCTGGCCGACATCCCCCACTGGTGGACCTACCTCCAGGAGATGAGCATCCTCACTCCCCACCCCGGCGAAATGTCCCGCCTGAGCGGTCTCTCGACGGCGGAGATCGAGGCCGACCGTCTGGCCGTGGCCCGGCGTATGGCTGCGCAGTGGAACCAGGTGGTGGTCTTGAAGGGGGCCTACACCGTCATCGCCGCGCCCCAGGGACGAACGGCCCTCAATCCTTTTGCCAATCCGGGCCTGGCTACCGCCGGCAGCGGCGACGTGCTGGCGGGGGCCATCGTGGGCTTTCTGGCCCAGGGGCTCGCCCCCTGGGAAGCAGCGGTGGTCGGCGCTTACATTCATGGGTTGGCCGCACAGTTGGGGCGTGACCAGTGGGGTACAGCCGGTATGGTGGCCGGCGACCTGCTCCCCCTCCTGCCCCAGGCTGTAAAACTGGTCACATAAAAAAAGAAAACACGATTTAGGCTTCGGCCTCCCCTTCGGCCTGAGCCCCGGCCTCCTCAAGGTGAGCCCGCCCCTCGGCTACCGCCTCCTGGATGCGTTCCCGGCCCTCGGCTACCGCCTCCTGGATGCGTTCCCTGGCCTCAGTCACAACCTCCTGAATACGGGTTGACTGCTCCTCAAATGCCTGCTGCCACTCTTCGGCTCTCTTTCTGGCCTCCGCAGAGAACTCTTCGGCCCGCCCTTTAAGCTCAATACTTTTCTCTCGCAGTTGAGCGCGGGTCTCTTCCCCAGATTGAGGAGCCAGGATCAAAGCCACCGCCGCCCCTACCAGCCCCCCGATAATAAAACCAGCCAGGAAATCCCCCCCATTGCCTTTTGCACTCATTTTCATCCTCCCTACTTAAGTTCTTTACTTCGATCACCCAGTCTGTCGGGTCATCGCCAACGAAACGACTTTAGCTTTCTCTCTTTGAACGCCCTCCGGTGAGCAATTGGGCCACTCTTCTGGCCGCTGCAAAATAACTGAGCACCCCGATCACAGGCGAAACCATTTTTTCGCTGACAAATGTGCTCGTGCCCTGCACAGTGCTGATCGTCTCGTTGGCAGAATCAAGGATAGGCTTGATCTCCTCCCTGAATAGTCTGATAAGGTTGTACACCTGAAGTATCAGGAAAATGAGAAGGATACCAATGACAATCGATTCGATAGCCAAAACGATGATGGCAAGGTCGCGCACCGTGGCCATGTCCTCCTCCTTATGTTCAGCTTACGCTCATTATATCATATTTTTAACCATATGGCAAAGTTGAGAGCACATCACGGGTGCGTCCAGAAATTTTGGCGACTGCTCATGGCCCTCGTCCCCGAGGGCGGTCCAAACAAGCTGTTTCGCCCCTGAGTCACCCCCGAGACGGGGGCTGGGAGCGGCCGGACCACCACTTTGACAGGCCCCTACCACCTCCAACGTCCACTGGACAAGATGACCAAAAACGGCTATAATGGGGGCATGGTCATAAATAGAAAGTGGTTCGAGGTAGGGCAGAAAGTTGTCCTGGTGGTGGCTTCTCTCTTCCTGCTTCTGTTGATAAAAAGGACGGGCCGCGTTTTGGCTTTTGTACCTGAACCTGGTCTGGTCCCCCTGGCGGGGCTCAACCAGGAACAGTCCGGTATAGATTTCTCCTCAACCATGACCGTCCAGGAGACCAGCCTGGTCATTCCCGCTTATCCTTATCTTGCCTATCTGCGCGCGGACTTCGATGAGCGTTACAACGTGCCCTTCCATCGCCTGGAGCGGGCCGCGTACGACGCGGCCCAACCCGCGCCGAGGGACACGACCCTGAAAGCCATCGTCCTGGAAAACGAATACCTGCAACTGACCATCTTACCTGAACTGGGAGGGCGGCTCTACAGTTGCCGTTTCAAACCGGGGGGGCCATCCGGCCGGGAAATCTTCTACCACAACCCGGTCCTCAAGCCCTCCTACTGGGGGCCATTCGCCAGGGAGGAGAACTGGTGGTTGGCGGCCGGCGGCATGGAATGGGCTTTGCCCGTTAGCGAGCACGGTTATGAGTGGGGGGAGCCCTGGAACTACGCCATCGCTCAAACGGCCGAAGAGGTGAGCGTCACCGTCTGGGACAGTGGAGACGAGAACAGGCTCAGAGCGCAGGTAACCATCGGCCTGCCGGCTGGCGCGGCCTACTTCAGTCTGCGTCCTCGCCTGGAGAACACCATGGACAAGGCCGCTAATTGTCAATTCTGGATCAACGCCATGCTGACCCTGGGCCATAATAGTGTTTCGCCGAACACCAGGTTTGTGTGTCCGACCGACCAGGTATGGGTACATAGCACAGGCGACCCCTCCCTGCCCCAGGCCGGAGAGTCTATGTCCTGGCCTCGCTACCACGACCGTGACCTGAGTTTATACGGCCACTGGAAAGACTGGTTGGGCCTCTTTGCCCACCAACCTCTGAAGGATTTCGCCGGCGCCTACAACTACGATACAGACCTGGGGGTAGTGCGCATCTTTCCTGCCCAGGAGGTCAGGGGGGTCAAGTTTTTCGCCTTCGGCACGGAATTCCAGGGCCGGTACGTCTACACTGACGACGATTCCAACTATTTTGAACTATGGGGTGGGCCGAATCGCACTTTCTGGCCGGAAGACGATATCTCCCTTCCTCCTCAAAGCTCGCTGGAATGGACCGAGTACTGGTATCCTCTGAGCGGCATCCACGGCCTGGATTACGCCAATCTGGAGGCCGCTTTGAGCCTGCAAGCGGAAGAAGAGGCCGTGACCATAGGCGCGATCACCACCCGGCCGCGGACGGGCGTTGTCTCTCTATCGCTCGACAGCCGGGAGATTTTCGCCCAGGAAACGTCCATCGGCCCCGATACCCCCTTTTTCCAAACAATCCCGCTGGAGACATCGATAGCTGGACATCTCATTTTACGGTTGAGCGACGAAACAGGGGCTATCATTGCCCAATACGACACCTGCGTGGCCTGTCCCGCGGGTGAAAACTCTGGAGGAACAGGTTAGATGCTTTGTAACAATTGTGGGGCGGAGATCGAAGACGATGCCCCTTTCTGTCCCGAATGTGGAGAGAAAACCATTATTATGCAGGAGCCACTCGTCCCAGAGAGCGCCGTCCCATTTGCAACCCCACACGTAACCCCGCCTGTAACCCCGCAAGAGGTGATCATCGAGCAACGCGGACTGCCCGGCTGGGCGTGGTTATTGTTCTCGGTTTTGCTGGCCCTCTGTCTGCTGCTTGGGTTTTTCACCGCCGGGTTGGTGGGAGTTTACAACGGCTTAAAGGAACGGGCCGAATTGAATCGGCAGAAAGCCATAGAGCACTACGATAAAGGGCTGGCCCACCTGGAGGTCGGGGAGCGGGAACTGGCTATCGCGGAGTTCGAGCAGGCCCTCCGGCTTTATCCCGGCTACCCGGAAGCCCAGCAAAAGCTCCGAGAGGCCCGGGCCCAGACTCAGACTGAACCCACCCCCACCTCGGAGACGGTGCAGAACGCGGCCAGCACGCTGTACGATCAGGCCAAATCGCTCTACGATCAGGCCAAATGGGACGAGGCGGCCACTACACTGACCCAGTTGCGCAGCCTCGATCCCCTCTACAAAGCCCAGGAAGTAGAGACCATGCTTTTCTCCTGTTATTACAGCAAGGGGCTGGAACTGGTCGATGAGGACCGCATGGAAGAGGCCCTACGCAGCTTCGACAAGGCCCTGGAGGTCAGGCCCGGCGACCTCGATGCCCTCAAACAACGCAAGCTGGCCTCTCTTTATCTGAGCGGGCTGAGCTACTGGCAGGCGAATTGGGACAGAGCCGTCGAGGTTTTCGCCGAACTGTACCAGACCCAGCCGGATTACAAGGACGTGAAGCAGCGACTATACGAAGCCTACGTGAATTACGGCGACTATCTGGCCGCACAGGAGGCCTGGTGCTCGGCCACCAGACAGTACGCCGGGGCCATGAACCTCGATCCCAACCAGACCATTACCGATAAGCAGGCCGAAGCGGAACGCATCTGTCGGACGGCCACGGCGCTGCCCGCGGCCCCAACCCCCACCACCGAGCTGGTGACGGCCCAGGCTACAACGCCCTCCACCAAAATCCCAGCGGAAGCTCCCACGGAGGAAGTGGAAGCCCCCACGGAGGAAACCACGACCCCCGCCGAAACCGAGGTCGTGACCCCCACCGTCAGCGCCCCCGCTTCGGGCCGGATCGCTTTCGCCGCCTATGGAGACGACCACATCTATCGCCTGTACACGGTGGAGGTCGATGGCGGTGAGCCATACATGATCAGCGAAGCAGCCAGCCAGCCCAATTTCAGCCCCGACGGGACGGAGATCGCTTTCCACTGCTGGCGCCCTGACGAAGAAGGGATCAGACGGATGAAGAGCAATAGCACGGAGGAGGTCGAGGTCAGCGGCTTCGCCGAGGACATCACCCCCAACTGGTCCTACGATGGCAAAAGCATCCTTTTTGCCTCCAACCGGGAAGGAGACCGCCGCTGGCGCATCTACCTGGTATGGCTGGGAGCCGAGGAGGAGGTCGTGGAGTTGGACCTGGGCCGGGCACCAGCCTGGTCCCCGGAGGGGCGCATCGCCTACTGGGGCTGCAATCCCCAGGGCGGCGATTGTGGAATCTACGTCACAGGGGGCAGCGGGAAGGGAAAAACCAGGCTGACGGACAACGATACGGATACCACCCCGGCCTGGTCGCCCGACGGACGGTGGCTCGCCTTCACCTCCGCCCGGAACGACAACTGGGACGTCTACCTGGTGAGCAGCGACGGAGGAAAAGTGAAGAGGCTGACGGACACTCCGGGCAACGACGGCCTGCCCACCTGGTCGCCCGATGGAAACCACATCGCCTTCATGTCTGACCGCGACGGAATCTGGGGACTCTACGTCATGAACGCCGACGGCCGCGACCAGAAAAGGGTCGCCGCCCTGGAAGGCACTTACCAGGACTGGCATAGCGAACGCATTTCCTGGACGAGGTGAAGATGCCTGACGAGAACGACCGATTGCCGGAGTTCGTACACCGTTACTTCTGGGACATCGACCCCACGCAACTGGAGGTGAGCCAACGCACATTCTACGTCATCGAGCGGTTGCTGGAGTACGGCGACCTGCCCGCCCTGCGCTGGATGGAAGAACGGTTTTCACGAGAAGAGATCGTCCAGGTGGTCTGCCAGAGCCGTGCCCTATCCCAACTTAGCGCCAATTTCTGGGCCAAAATGCTGGATATCCCCCTGGAAGAGGTGCGATGTTTGTCGAAACCCTTTCGGCAGCGATACAGAACAATCTGGACACGATAGCCCGCATGCCCCTGGTCGCCCGTTTCTACCTGGCCGGAGGAACAGCAGCTGCGTTACACCTGGGACATCTCAAAAGCCTGACCTACTTTGCCGACGCCGAAGAGGATGAGATGCCGCACCTGCTGGAACAGACCTCCTGGCAAGCCGTTAAACGCTTCTTTGAGAGCGAAGCGAAAAGTTTTTATCTTGGGGGACAGGCGACGTGATATGGCTGGGCGCAAAAGCTGGAAACCGATCCTGATCGGGCTGGGCCTTCTCATTGCTATCCTGATCACCCCCCCATCGGTCGCGCAGTCCGATACTCCTTTGACCCTCATCCTCAAACGCGCTCCCAACCAGGTCCTGGTCTGGGTCTACGATCCGGCCCAGGGAGAGCCAGCGTCCAACGCCGAGGTGATAGTCTACGACCATCACCAACGCCCGGTAGCCACCGGCCACACCAACGCCCACGGCCTGTTTTTAAGCGCCATCCCCCCCATCAAAGAAAAACTGAGCGCCGTCGCCTGGCGGGGAAACGAGGTAGCCATCTGCTTCGAGAATCAACTGCCAGACGACACTTTCTGGGAAGCGGGAGCCAAAAAGCACCTGGTCTACATCCAGACCAACCGTCTCTTTTACCACGCCGGGCAAAAGGTTCGTTTCAGGGTTGTGGTGCGTCGGCGTGTGGGCCTCTTCAAGTACTCCGCCCTGCCCCCCGATACCCAGGTGCGAATCACCCTCCTCAGCCCCGACGGAGATATCCTCTACCGCAAAACCCCGCGCCCTTCCTCCTTTGGTTCGGTCAAAGGGGTGGCCTCTTTGGACGAAGGGTTGGCCCCTGGCCGTTATCGCTTCCAGGTCGAGGTGGATGGGGAAAGGCACAGCCGGACTTTCCAGGTTTGGAGGCGCCAGGATTACCTCCTCCACCTGGAGACCGACCAGGATAAATACGTGAGCGGCCAGGTGATCACGACCACCGTAAAGGCCAGCTACCCCTCCGGCGCGCCCGTAGTCGGCCTACCAGTACGTTATAAACTGGGCAGGAACGCCGCCTGCCTTGGCTTCGAAGGGGCGGTGGTGGATCAGATAGAGCAGCAAGCGGCCATCGGCCGGGGGCTGACCGACGAGAACGGTTTCCTGACAATGACCCTGCCAGCCGATCCAGGCCGGGGAGAATGTAGCCGGGCCTTTGTCCTGGAGGCCAGGGCCGCAGACTCCGCCGAAGAATTCCCGGCCCGCGATTTTGCGCTCCTTCCCCTCTACCAGGGCCAACTACAAATTGAGCTGCGCCCGGAAAGATACGTGATTCGTCAGGGAGAACAGATCACTTTTACCGTCCGGGTGGCCGACATCAGAGAACGCCCTCCGGGCCGCGTCGAGGTCCGATACCTGGTCGAGCGGCTCGAAAGGGCCGATCATGAAGAGAGCACTCTAACGACTGAAGTCCTCTCCTCTACGCTGACCACCGATCGGGCCGGGCGGGGGGCTATTTCCTTCGTCCCTCCCCAGGGGGGACTCTACCTGGTGAGGGCTGAAAGTGTGGACCGACAGGGCCACCCCGTCGCAGCCCACGCCCGGCTATGGGTGGGGATGGCTGATAAGCCGGTGAACTGGCCCATCGAAGAAGAGCCGTTGACCCTGGTGGCCGATAAGAAAGGTTACAGGGTGGGCGAAACGGCTTACATCCTGGTGCCCGCGCCCTACCGCCAGGCCACAGCCCTGGTGACCGTCGAGCGGGAGCGCATCCTGAGCCGACGTGTATTGAAACTTAACCGCGATAGCGCCATCCTACCTGTGTTTATACGCCGGACTTACGCTCCCAACGTTTTCGTCTCCGTCGTCCTGGCACCTCCCGGCGGGGGGCTTCCCAGAGTGGGCTACGTTGAACTGGCGGTGAAGCCGCCGGTGGAGCCGCTGGCGATATCCATCGTGCCTGATAAGAAGAGCTACCGTCCAGGGGAGGAAGCGGTATGCGACATCTGGACCGTAGACGGGCAAGGGCAACCCGTCAGCGCCGAGGTATCTTTGACCGTAATCGAGCCGCTGGGCCAGGCCGGGGAGGCGAGCATCTTCGATGCTTTCTATGGCCGACGCGCTCTGACGGTGCACACCGCCATCAGCGGACAGGAGATGAATCCCTCTGGGAAACCGGGGGCCTGGCACAACAACGAACATTACAACGAACGTTACAACGAACGTTCGCTGTTTGCCAGGCGCCTGGGGTTTATATGGCCGGAGGCGGTCCACTGGGAATCCAGCGTGGTAACTGATGAGGAAGGGTGGGCGCGGGTGAGCTTCCGTCTGCCTGCTGAACCGGGGGTCTGGCGGGTGACTGCCCAGGGGATAACGGCCAATACGGTGGTAGGAGCAGCCTATACTGACCTGGCAGCCGAACCGGAGCTGATGGTCTGGCCCACCCTGCCACGTTTTCTGCGAGCCGGAGATGAGGTCAACCTGGGAGCGATGGCACACAACCGCACCGACCAGGCGCTGGAGGTAGAGGCTGAACTTTCGCTCAGCGGGCTGGAAATATCAACGTCCGACCAACTGACCGGGACGCTGACCGGTACCGTCCCGGCCGGCCAGGTGGTACGTTTCGATTGGCCGCTGACAGTCGGCCAGGGACCTACGGCGACGGTCGGGCTGGGGGTCGTGGGGCGGGGAATCACCGCAGTAGTAACGACTTCAGCCGTTGAAATGGAATCGACCCTGGAGGTTCTGCCCTTCGACGAAGAGAAGACGGTTTTCGACGCCGGTCAGATAGAAGGGCAGGGCGCCCTGGTGGTCAGCTTACCCCAGGATGCAGCCCCGGCCAGGTTGACCATCGAAATCTGTCCCTCTCTGGCGGCCTGTTTGATAGAGGCTCTGGGTTCTCTAAGGAGCTATCGCCACGTAGAAGAGATTGCCAGCCACCTGTGGTCGGCGGTGGCTCTGACGAGAGCCGATTACGGGGACGAAAATCTGAACGAACATTTGAAGGAAGACCTGCGGCGTCTCTACCGCGCCCAGAACGACGACGGCGGTTGGGGCTGGCAGGAGGGCGCGCCCTCGACTCCTTACATGACGGCCTACGTCGTCCACAGCCTGAGCCAACTGGCGAAAACGGACCTGGCCCTCGACGAAGCCGATGAGACCGCGCTGGAAAGGGGGCTCGAGGTCTTACGGCGTCTCAAAAAAATAGACGATCCTTCTCTGGCGGCCTGCATTCTTTACGTGTTGAGCGAGAATGGAGAGGGGGATATGACCCTGGCCCGCGCCCTGCTGAAGCGGGAGGCCGAAATGGACCTCTGGGCACGGGCCTGTCTGGCGCTGGCGTTGAAGGCTATGGGCCGCCCGAGGCTCGGGCGGGGCATCGTCACCCGCCTGGCCGACCAGGCGCTGGTGGGCACCAGTCTGGCTCACTGGCCAGAGGAGAGACAGGAAGGACCGATAATGTCCAGCGATGGACGCACTACAACCCTGATCCTGAGCGCCCTGCTCCACCTGGACCCCACCAATCCCTTGGTCCCCAAGGCCGTTCGCTGGTTGATGTATACCCGACAGGGCGGGCCTTGGCGCACCACCCAGGAGACAGCCGCCGCCATCGCCGCCCTCTCCGCTTACCTGCTCTCCCACGGCCAGGAAACGGCCCAAGGGCATTATCGCCTGCGGGTTAACGGCCAGTTGATCGCTGAAGAGACGGTCCCTGAGAACGCCATCGAGCCCCAAACTTTCACCACCACCGACCTGAAGGCAGGCTACAATGACATTGACCTGGAGATAGAGGGGGAAGGGCATCTTTACTACGCCACCGTCCTTCAGTACCACCTGCCCCGTACCAGCCTGGAAGCGACCCGTTCGTTGAGCGGCCCGCTCGTCCAACGGCGCTATCTGGGCCCCAAACGGTACGAGGTGGGGGATTTGATCGGCGTCCAGTTGACGGTGGAGACGCCCGAAGAGATGTGGTACGTGCTGGTGGAAGACCCCTTGCCGGCCGGCTGTGAGGCGCTGGTCGATAGCCTGGAGGAGGATGGTTCCCCCCTGCAAGCCAGGCAGCAAGGCGATAGACTGTCCTTCACCAGCACCTATCTGGCAGCGGGCAGACACACCTACACCTACTTGATGCGGGCTACTACGGCCGGCCATTTTCGCACCCCGCCGACCGAGGTCCGGGCTTTGTATAAACCAGAAGCCTGGGGACACTCCGACAGCGCAGTGTTAACTGTAAACCGCTGAAGACTCTGCCGAGAAAAGAGAAACCCTGCCTCGAAAGACAGGGTCTCTTTTCTCTAATGATAAACTAATACTGATGGAAGAAGCTACAGGAATTATAGGTTGGCTACGATGTTGCTGAATACGTTGCCGATGACGGGACCGAGCAGCAACAGGATGGCGATAACCACAATGGCTACCAGTACCAGGATCAACGCGTACTCAACCAGGCCCTGGCCTTCCTCACGCGGAAGATACAACATGTTGTTCACCTCCTTAAGCTCAATAGTCGTCTATATTATAACTTTTCATAGTGTTCTTGTCAATAGTACTTTTTTCCCATCACCCGGTAGTCTCCCCCAAAAGTGTTGCTAAGCATTTTACCGCTGAGAACGCCGAGTTCGCAGAGTATTTCTTGTATTTCTCAGCGATCTCTGCGTGCTCTGCGGTTCAAAAGTTGCTATCCTTCAGCCAGCAACACCCAAGAGGGAGACTACCCATCGCCCACAGGGACGATGCGGGCTGTGGCAAGCCGCTTATAGCTACCTGCTTTCCCGCGATCGGTGTATTCTGAAGACCAGTCGCCCGCAAAACCGAAATGTACCCTCTATCCGGGCCTGCGCAAAGGACACGATTTTACAAAGAACACGACATAGGTTATAATGTGATGGTCTCATGGCCCTGCCATACCCTGGAAAGGAGCAGTTTACAGAGAAATGAAGAAGCAAGCCGCCATCTTGGTCGGGTTAGGGATGGCCGTCCTTATTGTCCTGTGTGTTTTCAACTCGCTGGTTGTGACCGACGTTATAAAGCAATGGCAGTCTCATGCCCCTCTTCCTGGGAGCGTACCTGCGGCCAGGCCCGAGCAAACGGTCAGGATAGCCACCCCCGGTCTCTCGGCTACCACCATCGCCAAACCGACGGCCACTCCCACCTCGATGCCGATTCTGGTCACCGATCCCAAAGCCGTGGCGCTCACCCCGGACGATTTACCCCTCGGTTTTCGCCTCGATCAAGCCCATACCAGGTATGTGGACAACCAGAAGCTCGTAGAGGAAAGCCACGATCCCCACAGCATGGCGGCGAATATAGAGGCCACCGGACGGCTGAACGGCTATGAGATCGTCTTCACCACCGACGATCCGGCGGTCATGAACAGGCACGCCTCTGTCATCATCAATCTCATCCAGGTCTACAATACGAGCGATGGAGCACGGCAGGCTTTCGACATGGGCCTGGAAAGCAGGCTACCCGGCGGCTGGGGCGAACTGGCCGCCATGACGGAAGCGACCACCGCCCAGATAGGCGACCGAACCAGGGCCTATAAAGGGCTGGTCGTCACGGAGATAGGTACGAAAAACCCGGCTGGCGTGCTGGCGTTCCAATGTAGTAACGTGTTGGTGACATTCATCGTTCTGGGGCCGCGCGATTATTACCTGCTGGATGAGGCCATACGGCACGCCCAGATCATCAACAAGCGCATTCAAAGGTTTGGGCATGGCCAGATTACCTGACGAGGATAAATTTCGATGAGCGATGCAGAGATACAGAGCGATGGTGGTCCTGCGGGCGCCATCTCTTTCATCTACGGCTTCCCCGACGCGGATTCCTTTCCTATCGAGGATCTGATCGCCGCCTGCCACACAGCCCTGAAAGAGAAAGGCCGCGCAGCACTACAATATGGCCCGACCCGGGGCTATGGGCCTCTGCTGGATTACCTGGAGGCCAAATTTCAACGAGACGAGGGCCTGACTTTGGCTCGCGAGAATTTATTGATCAGCGCCGGGGCCTCACAAGCCCTGGACATGATCTGCTGTCTCTTCACCCGGCCAGGCGATACGGTGCTGGTCGAAGCCCCCACCTACCACGAAACCTTGATGATCCTGCGCGATTACGGCCTGAACATTGTACAGGTTCCCCTCGACGGGGAAGGGCTTCTGATCGGAGAGCTGGAACGACGCCTGGAGTGGCTGGCCTCCAGAGGAAAAAGGCCCAAGTTCATCTACGTAATCCCTAATTTTCAGAACCCTTCGGGCCTGACCCTCAACCTGGAGCGGCGCGAAAGGCTGATTGCCCTGGCTTACCTCCACGGGATGTTGATCGTAGAAGACGACGTATACCGCGATCTATGCTACGAAACCTGCCCTGAAAAGAGCATCCCCCCCTCGCTCTACGCCCTGGACGAGGGGCGGACGGTGCTCCGTTTGGGCAGTTTCTCCAAGATCATTGCGGCCGGGTTGCGTCTGGGATGGATCATGGCTGCTCCGCAGTGGATCGACAGGCTCATGGACAGCGGCCTGGCGGCCGCGGCCGGAGGGGCTAACCCCTTCGTATCCTACGTGGTGGCTGATTACTGTTTGCGGGGGCTGCTTGAACCCCACGTCGCCACTTTAGTGGAACGCTACCGGGGCAGGCGCGATACCATGCTGGCCGCGCTTAAGGCCCACATGCCCGAAGAGGTACGCTGGACCAAACCTATGGGCGGATTCTTTGTGTGGCTGACCCTGCCGCCGGGGCTGGCGGCCCAGGAGGTACGGACCGAAGCGGAACAGCAGGGGATCACCTTCCTGCCCGGCCCACCCTTCTTTGCCGAGGGAGGAGGCGAAAACAACTTCCGGCTGGCCTTCAGCTACCTCTCGTCTCAGGACATCGAGAAGGGGATAGCCATTCTGGGGGAGGTTATCCGCGAGAGAATGAATAGGTGAATAAAGAAGAAGGTGCCTGGCACTTTGGAAGTGCCAGGCACCTGGAAATATACTAACACTTTGGAGGTACGATGCCCAAACCCAAGCTGGAACTTCTGGACCAAGAGACCATCGAGCGCATTGTGGCCGAAGCTTACGACCTGCTGTCGGACCCCGGGGTGCGCATCCACAGCGACGAAGCCCTGCGGCTGCTATCCGAGGCCGGGGCCGAAGTCAACTGGAATGACCGAGTGGCCCGCATCCCGGCCAGGATAGCGCAGAAAGCGGTCGAAACGGCGCCCTCTTCATTCCACCTCTACGATGCCGAGGGGAGCAGGAGCGTCCACTATGGCGACGACGACGTACAGTTCGACCCCGGTTCGGCGGCGATATACATCATGGACTACGGGGCCAGGCAGGCCCGTAAGGCAGTCACCTCTGATTTCGTGACCTACATCAAACTGGCCGAGATGCTGCCCGAACTGGACGCCGTGAGCACGGCCCTGATCTGCTCCGACGTGCCGGAAAGCATGGCCGATCTCTACCGTCTGTACCTGGTTCTGCTTTACTCCAAAAAGCCGGTGGTGACGGGCGCGTTCGCCGTCGAAACCTGGCCCATCATGAAGGACCTTCTGGTGGCGGTGGCCGGCAGCGAGGAAGCCCTGGCCCAAAAACCCCTGGCTGTGTTCGACGTTTGCCCCTCGCCACCCCTGCTGTGGAGCGAGATCACCTGCCAGAACATGATCGACTGCGCCCGCTACCGCGTTCCGGCCGAACTGGTCTCTATGCCCCTGGCCGGAGCGACTGGCCCGGCCACCCTGGTCGGTTCGGTGGTGCAGCACGCCGCCGAGTGTCTGAGCGGAGTGACCATCCACCAGTTGGCTAAAGCCGGGGCGCCCATCGTGTGGGGCGGCTCTCCAGCCGCGTTTGACATGCGCACCGGCACGCCGCCCATGGGCGCCATCGAGACCATGATGATCGACTGCGCCTACGCCCAGGTGGGCAAATACCTGGGCCTCCCCACCCACGCCTACATGGGCATGAGCGACGCCAAGGTGGTGGACGCCCAGAGCGGTTTTGAATCCGGCATCGGCAACGTCCTGGCCGCCCTGGCCGGGATCAACATGGTCTCCGGGGCGGGGATGCTGGATTTCGAGAGCTCTTTCAGTTACGAAAAGATGGTCATCGACGCCGAACTGATCGGGATGGCTCGTCGCCTGGTACGGGGCATCGACGCCTCCGAGGAGCCACTGGGGTTGGCTATTATCCGTCAGGTAGGCCACGCCGGGAACTTCATGGCCAGCAAACATACCCTGAAGTGGTTTAAGAAAGAGCTGTTTATCCCCTCGGCGGTCATCGACCGCGATTATCGGCAGACCTGGGAGAAGAAAGGAGCCAAAGACGCGGCCGAGCGCGCCCACGAACGGGTGGGGGAACTGGTAGCCCAATACGAACCAAAGGCCCTGCCCCCAGAGGTGGTGAAAGAATTGAGGGATATCACCCTGCGGGCCGCCCAGAAAAGGGGTTTGAAGGAGTTGCCGCCACTGGAGTAGCAGACGACTGAAGTCGTCACTACACTTTGTAGTAGCGACTTTAGTCGTTTTCAACCGCCGAGCGACTGCCCAGCACAATTATCTTGAAATCAGCCCTCTTCCATTCCCTGTACTGCCAGCATCTCCTGGTATCCACGATCAGCTTATGCCTCATCAACGGGCCAACGTCCTGGGGTGAGAGCTCTTTAAACTGGCGGTGGTCAACCAACAACAGGAGGCAATCCGCGCCCTGGAGAGCACTTTGCAGGGGGACGAGCGGCATCGACTCTCCAGACAATCCCCGGACGTTAGGGTCGCAGGCTCGAACCTGGTAGCCTTTTCTCAAGAGCTGCCTGATTACTTCTAAAGCCGGGCTGCTCCTGATATCATCGACGTTGGCTTTGTAGGTCACGCCCAGCGCGGCGATCACTGGATTTTCTACACCTTCCGTGGCTTCCTCGACCAACTCGACTACGTGGGCCGGCATGTGGTCATTAACCTGCCTGGACAGCTCGAGCAACCGGGCTTTTTCCGGGGCAGCCTCCACCAGAAACCAGGGGTCAACGGCAATGCAATGACCGCCTACCCCTGGCCCTGGTTGCAGAATTTGGACGCGTGGATGGCGACTGGCCAGCCTGATCGCTTCCCAAACATCGACGCCTATCTGTTCGGCGAGCATTGCAAGCTCGTTAGCCAGCGCAATGTTGACATCGCGATAGGTATTTTCCATCAGTTTAACCATCTCCGCGGTGGTGACGTCGGTCAGCCAGATGCCACCCTCCACGAAACTCTCGTACATCCTTCTGGCTCGTTCAGCCGAACGACGGTCGATGCCGCCGATAACTCGATCGTTTTTCACCAGTTCGGTCAATATCTGGCCGGGCAAAACCCGTTCCGGCGAATGGGCCAGCGAGAAATCCGGGCCAGCGGTTAAACCTGATTTCGCCAGAATGGGCATCACCACGTCTATGGTGGTTCGAGGCGGACAGGTAGATTCCAGAATAACCAGATTGTCCCGGCGTAGATGAGGCACGATAGACTCCGCCGCCGATCTGACGTACCGGAGATCGGCCCGTTTATCGGCGGAGATCGGGGTGGGCACGGCAATGATAAAAACGTCGGCCGGTTCAGGGTTGATTTTGACTGACAGGTTGCCCGACTTGAGGGCCGCCTGAGCAATGGTCCTGAGGCCAGGCTCCTCAATGTGAACGTCGCCGCCGCTCAAGGTCTCCACCACCGCTCTATCGACATCGACTCCTACCACCTCAAAGCCGTGAGTGGCGAACATACTGGCGGTTGGCAGTCCAATGTAGCCCAGTCCCAGGACACAAATCTTTTCTGTCATCTTCTCTCCTCCCAGAGTCGCAGTATTTGTATTGTAATACCCTTCATCTCGGCTGTCAAATTATATTTCGTTATGAGGAGGCACAGATATGTCTTTCAAAAAGACGTTGGCGCAAATCTTGTTGTTGAGCACCATCCTGGCTGTGACCACATTCACCAGTGCAGCAATACCGTCTAAAACGCTCTCCGCGACCGTTGGCACCCCTGTCCGCCCCCTGTTGGCCTGGACCGTTGCCGACGACGGGGCGCTTTTTGTTCTGGATGCAACATACAGTCTATTCCAGTTGGCGCCGGATAGTCTGGCCCCCCTGGCTAAGTCATCGCCCCTCGTTCCGGCTATGGGGAGTTATTCAACGCCGCCAGGGGTAGGGCCAAGGACTCTGATAAGCCTGGTAGCTGATGAAACACGCCTTTTTGTCGGAGGCGAAATGCTCACCCAAACGTTGGTCCTGGATCGCAACACCTTTGACCGGATTACGACCCTGGATAAAACTGGCATTATGGCTGTGGATCCGAGGAAGCAGCTCTTTATGATTGCGTATGCGCAAATACCAGAAGAGGACCGGGCTGGGAAGGCGTTATGGGCATACGATCTGGACAACCTGAGCCAGGCACCCCAGTCGGTCATTCTGCCACCGATGACGCCATATAGCAGGAGCGGACCAATTGGTCTGGTTATGGCCCCAGAATCCCGGCAGCTTTACGTTCAATACCTTTCCACGCCGGGCACATCACCGCGCGATAGCGTATCCGTCGGTATCTACAACACAGATCCACTGACCAAAACTGGCTCCATGTACGATGATAGCAGGGGGTTCGCTTTTCTATCCCGACCGGCCATTGCCGAGCAGAGCGACCGTGCTTTTTCCGTTGCGGTATACCGCACTACCGTTGGCCGCCTGCTCATCTTTGACCAGCGAGGTGAGCTATTGGACAGCGCGGAAACCTTCGACGGTTTGCCAGCCACAGACGCAAATGGTGACTGGATCTATATCTTGCAGGAGCGAGGATTGTGGGTGCTGCGTGGACGCGACCTCTCCTTACAAAGTGTTCTGCCCTTCACCACCGAACCACCGGCAGACCTGCTCCTCTCCCCCGACGGCCAGACCTTGTACTTGCTCGGTAATGGCTGGCTTACAGCCCTGCCCGTCGCGGAACTGCATACCCTGGGCATCCTGCCCGTTGGTCCCTTTCCCCAAACCTGGGAAAAACCTGCCTTGTATGATCTAACCGGCCCAGAAGCAGACGGCATCCAATTTGCCTATATCGGTTCGGAACTCTACCGTTCCGACGACGGCGGGCATACCTGGAACCTCCTGCCCGCTTTCACCTACCCAGAGTATGTGGCGGTTGAGTCCATCTCTGTCTCGCCAGACTACACCAGCGATGGCACGCTCGTCGTTCAGTCTCACAAGCTCGTGTACCGTTCAACCGATGGGGGAAATACGCTGGAAGAATGGACACCCCGCATCGCCTTCACCTCGGACCGAGACGGCAATCGGGAGATCTATACCATGGACTCCGAAGGGAGTGGTTTGCAGCGAGTCACCGACCACCCGGCCAGCGACGAATTCCCAGCCTGGTCGCCCGCCTGGACCCGGATCGCCTTTCAAAGCGATCGCAACGGCAACTGGGACATCTACTCCATCCGCGCCGACTGCGATCCGACACAACCCGATGCGGCGACGCGTTGCGACCTGCGCCAGTTGACGGACGACCCCGGCGACGATACGTTGCCGGCCTGGTCGCCCGATGGTCGTTTCATCGCCTTCGTCTCCACGCGGGATGGCAATCCAGAGATCTACGCCATGAACAGCGATGGTCAAGAGCAGATCCGCCTGACAAACAACGAGGTCGGTGATTGGAGTCCTGCCTGGTTGTCCAATGGCAAAGCATTTGTCTTCACCAGCGATCGCAGCGGCAACAATGACCTCTACCTGATGGATGTTCCCGATTTCCAACGGGTGTCATTGAGGGCACAACTCACCACCGATCCGGCGGACGACCGCGATCCCGCCACTGGACCTGGACCTGACACAAATATACTGTTTCTCTCCGACCGTGACGGCCTTATGAGAACCTACGAGTTCTGGTTAGACTATGTATTCGATTCGTACAAAGCCGATCAGGCACAAGCGCACCCAAGCTGGGGCGGCCGGGACGCTCTTGGCGAGAGGCAGGTTATTGTTGCGCAGGAAGACGACGGTATATCTAACATTTACAAAACTGAAAAGAACTATGATAGTTCGGTAGAATATTTTCCCCTGACCGACACCAGGTTCTTTGACGGCCACCCGGCAGGCTCTCCGGTTTGGTGGTATCCAGATTTTTGAGATCAATTGGTAGAGGAGGATATTTGTAATTTATGGAAAAGAAGTACGCAGCCGCTATAGACCAGGGCACGACCGGCACCCGCTTCATGGTTTTCGACCGTGCTGGTCGGGTGGTATCCTCCAGGTACGAGGAGCACGAGCAGGTCTACCCCCGGCCGGGCTGGGTGGAGCACGACCCTATGGAAATATGGGCCAAAAGCCAGCAGGTAATAGCCGGCGCCCTGGAGGCCGGAGGAATCCAGCCGGAGGAGTTAGCAGCTATCGGCGTGACCAACCAACGGGAGACCACCGTGGTCTGGGACCCACGGACGGGCCAACCTCTGTACAATGCCATTGTCTGGCAGTGCACCCGCACCACCGACATCTGCCAGGCGCTCATCGACCAGGGGCTTGAAGAGAAGTTCCGGGAGAGAACGGGGCTGCCCATCGCCACCTACTTCTCCGGCCCCAAGATCAAATGGCTGCTGGACAACGTGGATGGCCTCAGAGAGCGGGCGGAGCAGGGCCAGGCTCTCTTCGGCAACATCGATACCTGGCTGATCTGGAACCTGACCGGCGGGGCGCACATCACCGACGTGACCAACGCCTCACGCACCATGCTCATGAACCTGCACACCCTGGACTGGGACGAAGAGCTCCTGGACCTGCTGGGCATCCCGCGGGCCATGATGCCCACCATTCGCCCTTCCAGCGACAAGGAGTTTTACGGCCATACCCTGGAGGACGGTCCAGTGGGTGGGGTCGTGCCCGTCTGCGGGGCGCTGGGCGACCAGCAGGCCGCCCTCTTCGGCCAGGTCGGCTACCGGAGGGGAGAGGCCAAGAACACCTACGGCACCGGCTGCTTCATGCTTTTGAACACCGGGCCAGAGATCGTCCCTTCCAGGAGCGGTCTTTTGACCACCGTGGCCTACGGTCTGGAGGAGGGGCAGGCCGTTTACGCCCTGGAGGGCTCCATCGCCATCACCGGCGCGGCCGTGCAATGGCTCAGGGACAACCTGGGGTTGATCGAGAATGCGGCCCAGACGGAGGAAATCGCCCGCTCGGTGGAGGACGCGGGGGGCATCTACTTTGTGCCGGCCTTCTCCGGCCTGTTTGCCCCCCACTGGGACATGTACGCCAGGGGGGTCATCGTGGGCCTCACCCGGTACGTGACCAGGGCGCACCTGGTGCGGGCCACCCTAGAGGCCATTTGCTACCAGAGCCGCGAAGTGCTGGAAGCCATGCAGGCCGATGCCGGGCTGGAGCTGAAAGCCCTGAAGGTGGATGGCGGGGCGGTGCAGAACGATTTTCTGATGCAGCTTCAAGCCGACATCCTGGACGTGGCAGTAGTGCGCCCCACCATCCGAGAGACCACCGCCCTGGGCGCAGCCTACGCCGCGGGCCTGGCCGCCGGGCTGTGGGACAGCCTGGACGAGCTCAGGAGCAACTGGAGCGTGGAGCGGGTTTTCAGGCCAGAGTGGGAAGAGGGACGGCGCGAAGAAGGGTACCGGGGCTGGCACAGAGCCGTCCAGCGCGCCCGTGGCTGGCTGGAAGCGTAGCTGGAAGAATTATTGAGTTCGTATGGTCATCGCTTTATTGTAAATCCAATATAAGGTGGGCGAATAGGCGTAATCGTAAGCTCCCACGCAGCGCACCACCCGCCCCCCAAAACCCTGCTTGAAACGGTAAACTCCCCACAGTCCTCCCGTGCGGGTCTGGATTCCGTCGTAAAGCTGGGGATTGACCCCCACCTCGTCAGGGATGCCCCACAGGTCGTAGATGAGACAGCCACGCTCCCTGGCCCAACGGATAGCCTCCCATTGCAAAAGATGGTTGGGCATCCGCTGGCGCTCCTCGTTAGAAGAGGCCCCGTAAAGATACCAGGCCTTGCGGCCCAAAACAAAGACCATCAACGCGGCCAAAGTCCGCCCCCGGTAGTCGGCCAGGAAAAGCCGGGCCAGGCCGGCCGGCACAAAACGACGATAAGCCTCCTCATAATATTCGCGGCTGTGCACGGCGAAGCCATTCCGCTGGCCCGTGAGCTGCATGAGGCGATAAAAAAGCTCCAGGTCGTCGGCCCTGCCTTCCCGCACCACCACCCCCTTGCGTGCAGCCAGACGGATGTTGTAGCGGGTTTTGGACTTCATGCCGGCCAGGATGGTCTGCTCATCAGTCGCCAGGTCGAGGAGGATGGTGCTGCGGGGTTGAACAGTCTGCGGGCTGGGACGGAAGCCGTGAGCCTTCAGCACTTCGGCCTTAGCGGGCGTATCGGCCAGCTCAGGCTCGATCTTGAGGAGGATAGCCCGCCTCTGGCCGCTCAAGTTATGTAAAGCAGCGAACAGAGCCTCGACCGTTTCCCCATCGGCCCAATCGACCAGGGGGCCCTTGGGCACGTAGGCCAGAGTCAGGCCCGGCGCCAGCGAGCGGAAAAGTACCTGCGCCCCGCCCACCAGCCGGCCCTCACCTTCATTCTCAAGAGCCACACAGGCCACTTTCCAGCCGAAAGCGGCCTTGAACTGTCCCCAACGACTGGCTTGTAATATATGCCCCTCCGGCCGGGCGGCCACGAAGGCGTCCCACCTTTCCGCATCCGGGCCGGACGTGTCAAGCTGATGTGGGCGTAGAGTCATCTTCCCTCCCAGATACATTATATCATCGCTTGGGGAGACGGTCAACGGATTAGAAAAACGGATTTAGCGGATGTATGAAATTGGGTAGTCTCCCCCAAAAGTGTTGCTAAGCATTTTACCGCTGAGAACGCCGAGTTCGCAGAGTATTTCTTGTATTTCTCAGCGATCTCTGCGTGCTCTGCGGTTCAAAAGTTGCTATCCTTCAGCCAGCAACACCCAAGAGGGAGACTACCTGAAATTGACTCTGGCTTCCAAACGCGACTTGCGCAATTCACTCTGACGTGGTATAATATAGATGGTTGGAGATGTACCGGAAAAAGTGGGCGAGTCCCCACTTTTCTTATTGTCAGAGAGGGTGATGGAACGATGAAGAACGACTTCATTATAGCCATCAACCAGGTATGTAGTGAGAGAAGCCTCTCGCGTGAGGTTGTGGTTGAGGCTATTGAAGCAGCACTAATTTCTGCTTACAAACGTAACTTTGGCACGGCCCAGAATATCACGGCCAAGATCGATCCTGAGTCTGGACAGGTTCACGTTTATGCCGAGAAAGAAGTGGTGGAGAAAGTAACCGATAATAGGCTGGAGATATCTTTGGTCGAGGCCCAAGACATAGACGAAGCTGCGGCCATAGGCAACGCCATCTTAGTTGAAACTACTCCCCGCAATTTTGGTCGAATAGCGGCCCAGACGGCTAAACAGGTCATTCTGCAACGTATTCGCGAGGCGGAGCGCGAAGCCCTCTACTCTTCATACGTGGACCGTGAAGGGGAGATCATTACCGGTACGGTGCAGAGCATCGACTCGCAAGCTATTACCCTTAACCTGGGCAAAACAGAAGCTATTTTACCACGTAGCGAGCAAATTCCTGGCGAACGCTACCACCTCAATCAGCGTATCAAAGCTTACGTGCTGGAGGTGCAGAAAACCAGTCGCGGGCCTCAGATCGTGGTGTCCAGAACGCACCGCAATATGTTGCGTCGGCTCCTGGAACTGGAGGTGCCAGAAATCTTCAACGGCACGGTAGATATCAAAAACATCGCCCGTGAAGCTGGCTCTCGCTCCAAGGTGGCGGTCGCGGCCCTTCAGGAGGGTGTAGATCCGGTTGGTTCCTGCGTCGGCATGCGGGGGGTTAGAATCCAAAGCATCGTCAGCGAGTTGAACGGCGAGAAAATTGACGTCGTGGAGTGGAGCATAGACACAGGCAGCTTCATCGCCAATGCGCTAAGCCCGGCCAAGGTGCTGAACGTCGAACTGGAAAACAGCGGCGAGGGGGGTAAAACGGCCACCGTTATCGTTCCCGATCACCAGCTATCGCTGGCTATCGGCAAAGAGGGCCAAAACGCCCGTCTGGCCGCCAAGCTGGTCGGCTGGCGCATCGACATCAAGAGCGCCAGCGAAGCGGCCGAAGAAGCTTTGCGCAAAAAAGAAGCCAAACAGGTCACCCCTCCAGCCCCTACGGAAGATCTCCTGGCTATGGCTGAGGCCATCTTAAGGCAAAAAGAAAGGGAAAAAGAGGGCCAGGTTGCCACCCCCGTCGAGGTTGCGGCCCCAGAAACGGCGGCGGCTGAGATTCCCCTTGTGGCGGCGGAGGAGATTACCGCCGAAGAAATAACCTCCGAAGCCCCCGCCCCTGCTATAGAACCAGCGATCGAGGAGCGAGAGGAAGAAGCCGAGCCTTCAGCGGAAGAAGAAGTTGCGCTCTTCGAAGAAGAGGAAGAGGAAGCCGAAGAATTCTTTGAAGAGGACGAATCCCATCTTGAATGGGAAGAGGAAACAGAAGAAGAAGTTGAGGCTTTAGCGGAAGAAGAGGAAGAAGAGAAACCGGAAGGACTGGAAGAAGACGAACCTTACCCCGAATGGGAGGAAGACGAGGGCGAAACCAAGAGCAAAAAGGAGAAACGCCAACGCAAGCGCACTCTGGTCTTTGACGAAGACCTCGGTCAAGTGGTCTCCAAACGACGACGAAAACCCAGCCGTCGCCAACACGATTGGGAGCAAGAAGAATATTAGTCATAACCCTGGGGAGATGAACTGATGCCTGGCAAGCACGTGCCGCAACGCACCTGCGTCGCCTGTCGGCAGGTACGGCCCAAACGAGATATGATACGCATTGTTCGTACCCCCCTTAAAGATATCCAGATTGACCCCAGCGGTAAAAGATCGGGACGAGGAGCCTATCTGTGTCGAAATAGAACCTGCTGGGAAATGGCTCTAAAACGAAAACACCTTGAACGCGCCTTGCAAAGCAGTCTAAGCAGTGAAGAACACGCCATCCTGTGGGATTATGCTCAAGCTCTGGAAACTTAGAAGCAACCCACCGATTGTATCCCGGAAGGAGTCTGTCCGCCTTTAATGAAAACTGAAATCGAGCCCAGGTTCGCTCAGGAGGCTGTCACGTGTACGGCAGAAGCCAGGTAATATCTTGTGGAACTTGTGGGAAGTCAGCGGGAGGATGATGATGAGCCTCTAAGCCATGACTCTATCGATCCCCCTGCCATTGCCTTGTTTCTTCCCCTGAGTCAATATCCGGAGCATCAATTAAGTCAGGATCCAAATGCTCCCTTGCCACGTTTATAACCGGGGCTCCCCGTGATAATTTCGAAGAGACTTCTTCCCACTACTCTTTAAAATAATCATAGGGAAGGGGGATTTAGTTTATGGTTCAAAAAGAAAACAAACATCAAGAGGCAAGAAAAAAGAGAAGCGCCAAAACAGTGGTTGCCAGTTCTTCAGCCAAAGGCTCAAAGAGAACAACAGCCACAACCACCGATGCCAGGTCGAACTCCAAGGCTAATCGTCCCAGATCTGGCGGAAAGGGAGCCGTCGAAACCGTTGAACGACAGCCCACCCCAGGAGCAGCCCAAAAGCGTCCCAAACCCTCCACCAGGCCAGGGAGCAAACCAGAGCCTAAATCCGCTCCCGACAAGGCAAGGGACGCGGTTGCTGCCTCGCCGGACAGCGAAGTCCAGGCAGAACCTTCCTCCTCGCCACAGAAATCCATCGAGCTACCAGACTCTTTAACCGTCCGCGAACTGGCCGAGCTGATGGACGTTAGCCCCATAGATATCATTAAAGAATTGATGGCCAATGGCATCCTGGCCAACATCAATCAGCAGATCGATTACGAAACGGCGGCCATCGTGGCCGAGGAGATGGGAGTCCAGGCCCAACCTGAAACCCCGCCTGTTCCCGAGGTTACCGAACCAGTTATCCCTCCCCCCCTATGGCGCAGCTTTTACGAGGACGATGATCCGGCCGACCTGCGCCCTCGACCACCAGTGGTCACCGTCATGGGCCACGTGGACCACGGCAAAACCTCACTGCTGGACATTATCAGAAAAACCAACGTGGTGGCCGACGAGGCCGGAGGCATTACCCAGCACATCGGGGCCTATCAGGTGGAGAGGCAGGGTAAGAAAATTACGTTCCTCGATACCCCAGGACACGAAGCTTTTACGGCCATGCGCGCCCGTGGCGCGCAGGCCACCGACATTGCCGTGCTGGTGGTAGCTGCCGACGACGGGGTAATGCCTCAAACACGAGAGGCCATCGACCACGCCCGGGCCGCCCAGGTGCCCATCGTCATCGCCTTGAATAAAATTGATAAAAGCAACGCCAACCCGGATATGGTCAAACAACAACTGGCGGATGTAGGGTTGAACGTGGAAGAATGGGGGGGCGACGTAATCTGTGTCTCCATTTCGGCCAAGATGGATTTAGGGGTTGAGGAGCTTCTGGAGAACATCTTACTGGTAACGGAAGTGGCCGAACTGAAAGCCAATCCCAACCGCTCCGCAGTGGGCACGGTTATCGAAGGCAAACTGGATAGAACCCGGGGGCCGACGGCTACCGTGTTGGTCCAAAACGGCACCCTGCGGGTGGGGGACAACCTGGTTGTAGGAGAGATATACGGGCGGGTCAGGGCCATGTTCAACGATACGGGCAAACCGGTTAAGGAGGCGACCCCTTCCATGCCGGTGGCTATTCTGGGTCTCTCAGATGTCC
Source organism: uncultured Anaerolineales bacterium (assembly GCA_964646625.1). Taxonomy (GTDB): domain Bacteria; phylum Chloroflexota; class Anaerolineae; order CAZYHC01; family CAZYHC01; genus DAOULT01. The sequence goes on along the minus strand of CAZYHC010000020.1, from coordinate 38,139 downwards.
CTCGCGCCGGCGACATTTTCGAGGTGGTGGCCGATGAGAAAACGGCCCGCACTACCGCGGCTAAACGGGCCGAGGAAGCGCGCCAGGCGGCCCTCCAGCCCCACAAAATCCTCAGCCTGGATGATCTCTACTCCCAGATCCAGGAAGGCCAGGTGAAGGAACTCAATCTGATCCTCAAAGCCGACGTGCAGGGTTCTCTCGAACCCATCGAAGGCTCTCTCCAAAGGCTGGGCGACGAAGCTTTAAAAGTGAAACTCATCCACCGGGGCACGGGCAATATCACCGAATCGGACGTTACGCTGGCTATCGCCTCTGGGGCCATCGTTATCGGTTTCAACGTGGAAGTCGATCCCGCGGCCCGGCGCCTGGCCGACGCCGAAGGAATCGACATCCGCCTCTACGACATCATTTACAAACTGATCGACGACATAGACAAAGCCTTGAAAGGACTTTTGGACCCCACTTACAAAGACGTGGTCATCGGCCAGGCTGAGGTTAGAGCCATCTTTAAAATCCCCCGTAAGGGCGCAGTAGCCGGAGTCTACGTCATGGACGGAGAGGTGGCCCGCAATGCCCTGGTCAGAGTCCAACGTGATGGCGAACAGATCTTTGAAAGCCGAGTGTCTTCTCTCAAACGCTTTTCTGAGGACGTTAAAGAGGTCAAAGCGGGCTTCGAGTGCGGTGTCGGCGTGGAGAGCTTCCACGATTTCATAGAGGGAGACATCCTAGAATTTTACAGGAAGGAGAGAGTCAGTTAGGAGGCTGAGTTGTCAGGTAGCCAGGTGAGTACAGGGGGGAGAGCCGCCTCCCTGCCCGCCTGACCACTTAGCTACCCAGCCGTCTGACTGCCCAGATGGCGATGGTTAGTCGTCGGCAAAGACGGGTTAGCGAGCTCGTTCACGAGGAGCTGAGCGAAGTGTTGCAAAAGAAGGTGAGCGATCCCCGGCTCAGAACCGTGACCGTGACCACGGTGGAGATCAGTCCTAATTTGCGTCAAGCTCACGTCTACATCAGCACTCTAGGCGATCAGGAAGCCAGTCAAGCGGCTTTGACCGCCCTCGAACGGGCCGGTGGTTATCTCCGCCGTGAATTAGGCGCACGCCTTGCTTTACGTTACATCCCCACTTTGACTTTCCATTTGGATGAATCTCTACAACGTAGCGAACGCATCATGGACTTGCTACGACAACTTGAAGAAGAGGCAACTCATGGACAAAACGGTTGAACAATGGATTGATGAGGCCCAGGATACTCTGGTTATCTGCCACATCGCCCCTGATGGCGATGCCATTGGTTCTTTGCTAGGGCTAGGCTGGGCCTTGCGTGAGAAGTACAAAAAACACGTTCTGGCCTGCGCCGATTCTTTACCCCCTACCTTCACCTACCTGCCGGGCATCGAGGCCATCGTGCGCCAGTCGCAAGGGGCTCATGATCTGATCGTCACCCTCGATTGCAGCGACATGAAACGGCTGGGAACAGCCTGTGCCGAGGTACTCTTACGCACCGTACCCATCGTCAACATCGATCATCACGTCACCAATTCGAACTTTGGCACCGTTAACTGGGTCGATCCCCTGTCTGCTTCCACGGCCGAGATGGTGACAGAGCTGATAGAACGTCTGAACGTTCCCATCAGCCCCCAAATAGCTACTTGCCTTCTGAACGGCATTGTGTCCGACACCCGTGGGTTCCGTACTTCCAATACCACCGTGCAAACCATGCAAACGGCCACCAAGTTGATGGCCGCCGGGGCTCCTCTGCTTCAGATCACCGAGCATCTCTTTGACAAACGCTCGCTGGCCTCTATGCGTCTGTGGGCCAGGGTTATCAGTGAAGCAAAACTTTTAGATGGCGGGATTATCTGGGGGGAGATCAGCCACGCCATGCGCCGAGAATGCCAGGCCTCCGAAAACGACGAAGGGGGGCTGGCTAATTTCCTGATCGGGGTCGATGAGGCCAAAGTGGCAGTTATTCTGGCAGAGAAAGAGAACGGCCTGATCGACGTGGGCCTCAGAGCCACACCTGGCCTCGACGTGGCCAACGTAGCCGTTAGTCTGGGTGGGGGCGGTCATCCCCAGGCCGCGGGGTGCACCCTACGGGGCAGTCTGGCGGCCGTCAGGCAACGGGTGCTGGCCGAAATGCAACGCTCCCTGAAAGAACAACTTTCGGCCGTGGCTAAAGAAGAATAAAATAGGAATGAGACGCACAGAGCCTACCCGTGGGGCACAAATTTCCGGCATCCTGAACATCAACAAAGCAACAGGGATGACTTCCCACGATGTGGTAGCCGCCGTGCGAGGTATAAGCGGCCAGAAACGCGTCGGTCATGCCGGGACCCTGGATCCGCTGGCTACAGGAGTGCTGCTGGTCTGCATGGGCCAGGCCACGCGGGTGATCGAATACCTGATGCAGGCTCCCAAAATCTATCGCGCCGGCATACACCTGGGAATCAGCACCGACACTTACGACGCTGAAGGACAGGTGACACACTCCAGCCCCCACCACGAACAGATAAGCACCATCTCTCTGGCTCAGCTCGAGAGCAGCCTGGCCTCCTTCGTGGGCCGCATCGAACAGACGCCACCCATGTACTCCGCCCTGAAACACAAGGGCCAGCCTTTATATAAGCTGGCCCGTCGGGGTCTGTCCCTGCCACGTCGGCCCCGTTCCGTGGAGATCGAGACTATCGAGGTCATCGAGTGGTCGCCACCCTTGCTCACTGTGGAGGTCAAATGCTCGCCTGGCACCTACATCCGCTCTCTGGCCCACGATCTGGGGGAGCGTTTGGGTTGCGGCGCGCACCTCTATGGTCTGACCCGTCTGGCCAGTGGCCACTTCACCCTGGCTGAGGCCATAACCCTGGAGACTGCGAGTCAGCTTTTCGAACAGGGCCGCTGGGCGGAGGTGCTTCATCCTCTCGATGAAGCGCTGCTGGCTTACGAAGCCCTGACCGTCGATGGCGAAACGGAGCGCAAAATCCGTTTTGGACAGCAAGTGGCCGGGCCGGTTCCTTCTGGTCTGCCTTCCCTCCGCCGCGCCTATTCCAGCCGCGGAGTACTCATCGCCTTGTTGTCTTACGACGCCCGGAGCGGCTTATGGCAGCCCAAGAAGGTTTTCCCTCCTCCAGCAGAGGTCAAATGAGGGGCCCGGCCCTGCCAAAGCGCCAGGCCCCTGAGGGAGAACGATAAGTGAGATGCAGGTAGTCGATAATCTGGCTGAAGTTCAATTGAACTGTGACTCTATCCTGACCATCGGCGCCTTCGACGGTGTGCATCGTGGTCACCAGTACCTGATCGCCAGATTGGTGGCTCGGGCCAGACAGACCGATCGTCTGGCGGGGTTGATCACCTTTCACCCTCATCCCAGCGCGGTGCTGTCCAGCCGCGAGTCCACCAGATACCTGACCACTCCCGGCGAAAAGGCGGCCTTGCTGGAAAAACTGGAGCTGGATATCGTGGCCATTCTACCCTTCGACCAGGAGATGGAACATACCCCCGCCCGCCAGTTCATCGAGATGACCCGGCACTATCTGCGCATGAGGGAGCTCTGGATGGGGACCGACTTCGCCCTGGGACACAACCGGGCGGGAAACGGGCCTGTGCTGCAAACGATGGGGCAAGAGATGGGCTTCACCGTCAAGCTGGTAGAGCCCCTGGTTTGGGAAGGGCAGATCATAAGCAGCACGCGCATCCGCCACCTTTTGTTCAAAGGTCTGGTGCGGGAAGCCGCTCGTTTGCTGAATCGTTATCCCAGTCTGGCCGGCGAAGTGGTGCAGGGAGCGCAAAGAGGGAGATGCATGGGCTTTCCCACCGCGAATCTGAATGTGCGGGCGGAACGGGCCATCCCGGCCGATGGGGTCTACGCGGTTTACGCCCTGTTGGGCGAGGAACGCTACCAGGGAGTGGCCAATATAGGGGTGCGTCCCAGCTTCGACAACGGCGAGCGGACCGTCGAAACCCATATCCTGGACTTCAAGGGCAACATCTACGGCTGCGATCTGGTGGTGGAGTTCGTCGAACGGCTGCGCTCCGAACAACGCTTCACCGATATCGAGAGCCTGAAAGAGCAGATAGCGCAGGACATCGCTCAGACTCGTGGCATCCTGGCTACCGAGGAGCCTGCGTTCCCCTTCAGCTTACCCACCCCGAAAGAGCTATATCAGCCGGTCGATAGAGGCGGACCTGATGGACCATGATGGATGATGGGCAGACCTTCGAGGAGCTCGAACATACCGCCGACCTGGCCCTCAGAGTTTACGGACGGGACCTTAAAGAACTTTTCGCTAACGCCGCTTACGGCATGTTCTACCTGATGGCTGATCTGCCAGCCCTGGAGCCCACCACCAGCCACGAGGTACACCTGGAAGCTTTTGACTGCGAGACGCTGCTGGTCGATTGGCTCAACGAACTGCTCTACCTGCACGAGACGGAGGGGGAGATATATAATCGTTTTCAGCTCAAGACCCTCTCCCCCACCCACCTGACGGCCAGCGTGGCCGGAGGGGAAGGGGAGGCCCGCAAAGCCACCATCAAGGCCGCTACCTTCCACGATCTGGCTATTGAAGAAACAGAAGATGGTTATGTGGCCACTATCGTTTTTGATATATGATTGGAGGGTGAAATGGTTACTCTGAAAGATATGAAGAAGCTAGAGGATTGGCTCTACGAGATACCCAAAGATTTCCGGGCAGACATGCGCGTGCCCGCCCACATCTACGCCGACAGGGAGCTCCTGGAAGCGGCTATGAAGGACCGCTCCCTGGAACAACTGGTGAACACTACTACCCTGCCGGGCATCGTCAGCTACGCTCTGGCTATGCCTGATATCCACCAGGGCTACGGCTTTACCATTGGCGGGGTGGCGGCTACTCGCTATCCTTCAGGGATCATTTCCCCTGGCGGAGTGGGCTACGATATAAACTGCGGCGTGCGTCTCCTGACCTCTGAACTGGAAGCCGCAGAAGTCCAGCCCTACATGGACACCCTGATCAGCGGCCTCTACCGCAACGTGCCCAGCGGCATGGGCAAGAAGGGGGGCATCAAGTTATCACCCAGAGATATGGACGAAGTGCTGGAAAGAGGAGCGGTCTGGGCCATCCAGCAGGGTTACGGCACAAGACAGGACCTGGAACGCATCGAGGAACGAGGCGGAATGGCCGGCGCTTCGGCGCCGGCCGTCAGCCAGCGGGCCAGGGAGCGCGGCAAGAACCAGCTCGGCACCCTGGGTTCGGGCAACCATTTCCTGGAGATAGAGGAGGTAGTGGAGGTCTACGACGAAGAGGTGGCCGAACGCTTTGGCCTGTTCCCTGGTCAACTGGCCGTCCAGGTTCACTCCGGCTCGCGGGGTTTGGGGCACCAGGTCTGTACCGATCACGTAAAGTCGTTGCAGAAAGCGGTGCACAAATATGGCATCACCCTGCCTGACCGGGAACTGGTCTGCGCCCCCCTGGACTCCCCGGATGGACAGAACTACTTTGCGGCCATGGCCTGCGCGGCCAATTATGCCTGGACCAACCGTCAGTGCCTAACCCATCTGGTGCGTCGCACTTTTGAGGAGGTGCTGGCCGGTAAGGTGAAAAATTGGGAGCTAACCACCGTCTACGACGTAGCCCATAACATCGCCAAGATCGAGGAGTACGAGATCGACGGCAAACGCACCAAAGTGTGCGTGCACCGTAAGGGCGCTACACGGGCCTTCGGGCCGGGGGCCAAAGAATTGCCCCAGATCTATCGCGAGGTAGGCCAGCCCGTGCTGGTGCCCGGCGACATGGGCACCGCCTCTTACGTCCTGGTAGGCACCGAAGAAGCCATGAGAAAAACCTTCGGGTCCACCTGTCACGGGGCGGGCCGGGTGCTGAGCCGCAGTGCTGCTAAAAAGAAGATCAGGGGCTCGCAGCTAAGAGAGGAGCTGGAGGCCAGAGGCATCATGGTGCGGGCCGGCAGCATGGCCGGCCTGGCCGAAGAGGCCCCCGACGCTTACAAAGATATCGAGCGGGTGGTGGAGGTGGTACACAAGGCCGGCCTGGCCCGCAAAGTAGCCAGATTGGAACCTCTGGCCGTGATGAAAGGCTAATCTATAATATCAACTATCTCCCAGTCGTCCACGGCGTGACGTTGAACCACAATCCGAGGTGTACCATCCAGAGGCTCCAGGCCCAGGGCGCCCAGATCCCACCACTTGACCCGACCGACCAGGTCCTCTCCCAGGCGCAGATGCAGACATACCACCTCGCCGTTCATCATGGCCTCATCAATGAAAGTGGAGAAAGCCTTACGAGAACGTGCCCTTCGCCAACGTAGCTCCTCTACCGGCACCTCAAAGTAAGCAGCCAGCTTCTCCAAAGTTTCGTCGTCGCCCACCTCGCGGTAGCGTTGCTCGATCTGGCTGATGATCCCGCCGTGGGGCAGACCAGCCGCCTCGGCGATCTCTCGCGGATTAGGGCCACCACGCATGGCGCGCAGATAGCGCAAATAATCTCCTAAACTCATTCGGCCTGCACCTCAGCTTTTTTACGGTAGTAGGCGATAGCCAGTTTTTGAATAGTTATTTCCTCGCCGTTCGCCTCTTCCTCGATGGTGATGGCGTAGGGGCTAAAGCCGATGATCTTGCCTGTCAGAACCTCTCCGTCAAATAAAGTAAAGACCAGGATAGCCCCTTCATACTGTTTTTGAGTCAGGTATTTGAGCTCAAAGGCGTCTACTGTCTCTGGCAGGTAGCCACGCTGTTTTTTAATCTTAGGCGGCTTTTCGGCGGCGATGCGTTGCTGGAGCTTATGTAACAAACGACTGGCCTCCGGCCTGGTCAACTCCTGTAGCGGGCCGGTCTCCTCTTCTTCCAGCGCCTCCTGAGTGATTTGGAGGCGCTCAGCCAGACGAAGGAGATGGGCAATTTGAGAAGGTCTGGCCGGGCCAGGTATAGGCCCTTTTTTCTCCTGGGGCTTTCTCTTCGGTGGAGGGGGCGCCTCCTCCACAACCGGCGCTTTCCTCGGCGGTCGGGGTTTACCGGGTTTCGTCGGTGGGGTCGGGATAGGGTCCGATAAGGGTTTGATATCTATCACATCGACGTAGAGTGCCTTGGCCAGCTTGGGTAGATACTGAGTGGGAACGGCCTTGGCGCCAGCTTCGTACTCCTTGATAAGCCGAGCCGGAATGCCCGCTTTGGCGCTTAATTGCGCCACTGTCATCCGCTTCTTTCTTCGGATTTTCCACAAATCTTCCATCGCTAATGCAATTCCCCCTTTCCAACCAGAAAGTCACCCGACTTCCCGGCTGTTGTTCTATGCTCTTTCGTCGGTCTATATCTAAGATGGATTGCGTTTGAAATACCTCTCTGGCACATGCTGTAACACGATTGCTTCCAGCATATTCAGATGTTGCAAGTTGATGAAGTAATGACACTGCTCTACCAATCGTTCCAAATCTCGCTTTCTTGCCAGCCAGCCACCACCGTCCACGAAGTTCACAAAGGCCCTATTTTCTCCATAACGGCTGTTGATACGACAAACTCTTTCATAGGCAGAGAACATGTCCTTTGCTTTCGTCGTCTGGCCGCTGCTTGTCGTTTCCTGAAAAGAGCTCATAATGATTACCCAGGGATCCTCGGCATTAGGCACAGCAAAGTCAATATCCGTCTCAACAATCATGGAGCGCCCCTTGCCGTAGCTTACCCCATGCCTAACTTCAATTTCGGCCAATTTCTCCCGTATTCTTTCTTCCACCCTATATCCTTTTCGTCCCCCATAAGTACCAATCAGTGATCCCTTGTAATGTATACGTCTAGCAGCCTGGGAACTGCCCTTGATTTCACGATAGTTGAGCATGTCCAGATAGTAGCGAGGAACATATTGTTGTAGTACTTTATCTCTCTTACCATCAACTAACAGTTCCGCTACCATACGCGCAAAGTCGCGTTCGCACGCGATCTTGCTTTTGATTTTGTTCATGTCCCATTCGCGGTCGAAATCGCCCGGAATGCGGCGCAACTTTCGCAATAGAGAGATGATACGCATGAATTTCTCTTCGGACAGCCCAACGTCTTTCAAGATCACATCCAAGGCGTTATCTTTCTGACCAAGAAAATCAGCTATATCGGCTACATTAATCTCTGCCGCTTCCGATATACGGTGATCCTGTGCTGTCTCTAACAGAGCTTCTACTTTGACCTCGATTTCCTGCTCAAGTTCTTCGTCCACTAAAAACACGACCGAACTATCCCAGGCTTCCTGAAAAGATATCTTACGGGCCTCCATCATTTTCATTTCGTACCTCCAGCTTGGCCGCTTTCAAAGCTTTGCCCCAGGTCGGAAACACGTCGAGGAACACTTTCAGGTCGTATTCGCTCATCCCCCGTACGTCTTCTGGCGTGGGCAGACGGCCCAGCCTGGCTGCCAGGTGGCGTAATTCCAGTTGCAGTTCTTTCTTGGTGTACTTGCGCGGCGGCCTGCGTATGCTCTGACGCTCCACGTAACCTCTGCGCGCCACTTCGGCGATCTTCCCCCTGGTTATGTTCACGTATTTGGGGTCTATGTCGATAGCCACGTAGCGCCGCCCCAACCTGACCGCCGCCACCGCAGTCGTGCCCGTGCCGCAGAGCGCATCAAGCACGATATCGCCCTCGTTGGTGGAAAGGCGGATGATGCGCTCCATTAGGGCTTCGGGCAACTGGCAGGGATGATAATCCCGGTCGCGCCGATGCTTGATGCGGTGAACGTCCCACCAGATATCGGTCAGGGGCATCTTGTCGTCGGCCCCCATTGCTTTGCGCCTGCGGATACAAGAGGCACGCCGACAATAGTAGCGGGCATCCAGTTGCCCTACCTCGTCGTAGTTGAAGGTGAAATCCGTAGGATGCCTGGTGTAGAACAACAAACCATAGTGAGCGGGCATCAGTTTGCCACGCGGTTCGGACAGGGCGTCCCACACGATCCAGTTTTGAAAGTAGAGCCGTTGATTGAGGTACGCGGCATGATACATCGTCCAGTGGGGCAGATTCAGAACGTACAGCGAGCCGGTGGGTTTCAGTACCCGCACGTACTCTTGCAGCCAGGTATTGCACCAGGCGATGTATCGCTCATCCTCTTTTTCATCCTGGTAAGCGTTGTACGTCTTGTCCAGGTTATACGGCGGGTCGGCAAAAACCAGGTCGATGGAGTGGTCGGGATAACGTTTGAGTATCTCCACCGCGTCGCCGTGATGAACGAGGTCGAGCATCTCAGGCTCCAGCTCGTTGATGGCCGCGCTGTGCCTAATCTTCTCCGGTTCCTGGATACATCGGGCGGCTGGCTCTGCAACGTCTCCACCTGCGCCAAGGCCCTCCCTGGGGCCGATGATGCCCCGGATCTGGCTATCTGCCTGCTGAGGCGAGTCGGCCCCTTCTCCCCTGGGGAGCTCGACATCAAGCATCCGCAGCATAGCCTCCAGAACAGGGGCGGAGATTTGGGTGTAGTTATCCGCTGGTGGCAGGTCTTTCCACACGTCGGAGATAACGTAGCCCTCAGGATGCATCAAGTGGGCCTTGCCGCCCCAATCTTTGAGCGTCTTTTTGCAGAAGGCACAATACTGGTGGGGAAAGCGCGCCCGTTTCAGGTTGAAACGATGGCCTTTGGCAAACAGGAGTACGGCGGCATGAACCGAGGGCAGACCGCTATCCCTGCGCTGCATCGTGGACTCAATCGCCATCCAGTATTTGAAGTTTAGATACCGGTCAAGGTGAACACCCAGTTCCGGCAAGTATTCGGGACACCCCTGCACCAAAAGCAAGCCCCCATCCTTCAGCACTCGCCCGCATTCGTCCAAGTAGGCTTTAAGTTCAGAGACGTTGAACGGGTTAAGCGCAGCGGTGACCACTATAATAAAGTTGAGCGAGTTATCGTCGGCCTCTTTTAGCATCTGGCCGAAATTTTGTCTGCCTGGATATGCAATGTGCATAATTCCGTTCTTTCTACCGCCGAAAGGTCGGCTCACCACCATGCTGAAGGTCGGCCAGCAGGAATGCATAAACTTTAGTTTATGCTTCTTGACAAATGGGCAAAAGACGTGTAAAATATAAAGGAAAGTTTATGAATCGAGGTAAGGCTCATGCCCATCTACGAGTATCACTGTCAAGACTGTAAGGCCAGGTTCGACGCTCTGCGTCCGATGAGCCAGGCTGATGATCCCATCGCTTGTTCGCGCTGTCACGGCCCCAACACCTCGCGTGTCCTTTCCCTCTTCGCTGCCATCAGCAAGAGCAGCAGCGGTGAAACACGTTCCATCGCCAGCGGGAGCAGTTGCACTACCTGCGCCGCCACCACCTGTGCTGGCTGCCACCACTGATGAACTCCCGCCAGGCCCCCTCAGCAACGATTAACACTGCATACGTAAAGGAGGTTACATGAAACTGATCGAGTTGGGCACTCACTGTACCGAGATAAAGCTGGTCGAGACCAAAGAGGTATCTCTGCCCATCCCAATCACTTCACCAGCTACATCTAATAATATTATCTTACTATGTTAAAGAAGGAGGAAAATAATGGATCTGTTTGAAAAATGCGAGGAGTTCACTCGCGCTAAGATCGCCAAGGCCCTGGGATATTATCCCTATTTTATCCCCCTGGAAGAAACAGAGGGCACGGAAGTAGTAACCAAAGGCCAGCGGCTCATTATGATCGGCTCCAATAACTATCTGGGGCTGACCACCCACCCCAAAGTGCGGGAGGCGGCCATCGAAGCCATCCGCAGATATGGCCCCAGCTGCACCGGCTCCCGTCTCCTGAACGGCACCCTCACCCTCCACGAAGAGCTGGAAGCCAGGCTGGCCGAGTTCCTGCACAAGGAAGCGGCCCTGGTCTTCAGCACCGGTTTCCAGACCAACCTGGGCACGATCTCGGCCCTGGTGGGCAAAGATGACGTGGTCATCACCGACCGCGAGGATCACGCCAGCATCGTCGATGGCTGTCGTCTGAGCTTTGGTCAGATGAAACGCTTCCCCCACAACGACATGCGCGGCCTGGAAAGGGTCCTGGCTTCCTGCGACTCCGACGGCGGCAAGTTGGTGGTAGTGGACGGAGTGTTCAGCATGGGAGGAGACATCGCCCCCTTACCGGCAATTGTCGATTTGTGCAAGAAATATGACGCTCGCTTGATGGTTGACGATGCCCACTCCCTGGGTGTGCTGGGCGAAGGGGGCCGGGGAACAGCCTCTCACTTCGGCCTGGAGGATGACGTTGATCTAATCATGGGCACTTTCAGCAAGTCTTTTGCCTCGTTGGGTGGAGTCATCGCCGGCGACGAGCCGGTCGTACACTACATCCAGCACATGGGCCGCGCCATGATTTTCAGCGCCAGCATGAGTCCTCCCAGCACGGCCGCTGTTCTGGCCGCTCTGGAGGTGATGCAGGAAGAGCCTGAGAGACTGGCAAGGCTCTGGCACAACACCGAAAAGATGAACAAAGGTTTTAAAGAACTGGGCTTCGATACAGGAGACAGCGAAACGCCTATTATCCCCATCGTCATCGGCGACGAAGGCGACACCTTCACCATGTGGAAAGCTCTCTTCGAGGCCGGAGTATTCGTCAATGTGGCTATCCCTCCGGCCGTGCCCCCTGGCAAAGCCCTGCTCAGAACCAGCTACATGGCTACCCATACTGACGAGCAGTTGGATCGAGTCCTGGAAATCTTTGAAAAGGTGAGCCGGGAAGTGGGCTTCATTCCGGCCAGGGAGCCCTTGCAAGAGTTAACCCCTGTCGGAGCTTAGGGCCTGCCCCCTGCCTGCTCAGCTTTTCGGATAGGAGGTCAGTCAAAGAAGAAAACCGACTTCACCACCTTGTTCTTCGACTTACTCATGGTCGTCTCAAGGGCTCGTTTATAGTCCGCCAGCCTGAACTTATGGGTCAGAAGAGGAGCCAGGTCGAGTTTACCCTGGGCCAGCCAATCCAGCGCCAGTTGATAAGTGCGGATGGGCTGGCCCTCTTTATATTCGGTGCCGTAGGCAAAAGTGCCCGTCACCGTCAGTTCATTGAACCACACCGGCGTCCAATCTACTTTCCTAGTCGTACCTACCAGACCAACCAGCACCAGCCTTCCCCCTGCCCTGGTGAAACGCAAGGCATCGTCGATGCTGGTATCGCTCCCCACACATTCGTAAACCACATCCGCTCCGCCAGTCATCACCCGCTTGCCCAGGATAGGCTTATACAACGTCCCTGCCACCGAATTGGCCACTGCCTGGTAGTAATCCAGGCCCTTGCGGGCGTAGATCACCTCGTCGGCCCCGTAGCTTTCTGCCAACTGCCCCTGGAAAGGGTAACGGGCCAGCACGATGACGCGGGCCCTGCTCTCCAGGAGGCGCAAGGCCGCCACCGCACAGATACCGATCACCCCCGCGCCGACGACAAGCACGGTATCTTCGTCACGGGGAAAATTACGCATCACCGGATGTAGAGCGGAACAGAAGGCATCCACCAGGATGACCTGCTCGTCGCTCACCGTGTCGGGGACGTGAAACACCTGGGAACGATGGGCCACAAAGTAGGGGCTCCAACTCCCGCCCGTGTCCCGGCAGGCTCCGATGATCGTGCCAGGAGAAATATCTCCTCTGGCAAAATTTTCGCAGCGGGGATATTCGCCGCGCTGACAATGCGGGCATGGTTCGTCGATGCCCCGCGTGGGACAGGCCAGCAACGGATCGGCCGTCACCCGCTCCCCAACCTTGAAATCATCGACATTCTCACCCACCTCGACGATGGTGCCCACGTTCTCGTGCCCTATGGTGCAAGGAAAAGAGGCAAAAGGCGAGAGGGAGGGGCTGTCGTGCAGACGGATGAGATTGATGTCGCTGCCACAGATGCCCCCGTATTTGACCTTGATCTTGACCCATGCGGGGCCGGGCAACTTTGGCGCTGACACTTCGCGATATCGTAGACAGGAGAAAGGGCTGTAAAAAATGGGGGGGTAAAAAGCGCCGATGGCTTTGGAAATTATGTAGCGTGGAATGCTGTCCACGAACTGCAAAGCTTTCACGTTATACCCCCCCGATTATGGTAACGAATCCCAGACAATAGACAAAGAGCCCCCTCCCTGGATCAGCCCATCAAAAAACGCACCAGATGGTGCAGCTTCGAGCTAGAACTTGCCTTGGGGTATGGGGAGCGACCTCCTGGCAGGATGGTCAGGGTGTAAGGCTCTTCTTGCCTATTATAATAAACCATGTAGACGCATTTGTCAAGCTGGATGGTGTGTTTTTAGCAGTTTGATTTTTTCAGGTGGGACACGGAGTTTGGTCCGAGTTTCAACCAAAACGACCCATTACCATTCGACCGAAACTTGCGGCCTAAAGATAGTTATGATATAATCTCAAGGCTTTCGGTAACTATTTTTAAGTAAAGTCTCACCGCGCGGGCCTTCAGCGTTGGGCTGTTGTAGAGTGATGGAGGAAAGCTATGAATTCGCGCCAGCGGATAGTAGCCGCCCTGGACCATAAAGAACCGGATAGAGTTCCCATCGCCATGGGCGGGGAAGACGCATCCATCCACATTCAGGCTTACCGGCGGCTGAAAGATTACCTGGGCCTGGATGAAGCCGGGGAAGAAGTCACCAACATAATCCTCCAGGTGATAGAGCCGGAAGAGCAGATAAGGGAGCGTTTCGGGGGCGATACGCTTTTCCTGGCCGCCGGCCCCTCTGCCGATTGGGAGCTTAACATAGACCCGCAGACCGACAGCCTGGTGGATGAGTTCGGCGTGCGATGGGCGCGCCCCCCAGGCGGCTACTGGTACGATGCCGTGGAGCACCCCCTCAAAGAAGGAACGAGGGAGGAACTGCAAAGATATACCTTCCCCAATTCGCGCCACCCGGCCTGCGTGGAAGGGCTGGCAGAAGCCGCCCAACGGCTCTACCAGGAAACGGACAAGGCCCTGGTGGGCAGCGGCCCCTGGGGCACATACGAGCTATCTTATTGCCTGCGGGGCCTGGAAGAATTGTATATGGATATGGCCACTAACCTGCCCTACGTGGAAGCCCTGGCCGAGAAAGTGCTGGAATGGCAGCTAGGTTATTACGACCTGTTGCTCGACGCCGTAGGCCCTTACATCCAGGCCATTTCCGTCAGCGACGACCTGGGCCACAACGACGGCCCACTCTTCTCGCCGCGCATCTTCCGCCAGGTCTATAAGCCCCGCCTGCGCCGCCTGGTAGACCTCATAAAGAGCAAGACGGAAGCCAAAATTTACATGCACTCCTGCGGTTCGGTCTATACCTACCTCCCTGACCTCATCGAGATAGGGGTGGACGCCCTCAACCCGGTGCAGGTTTCGGCCAAAGATATGGATACGGCCCGCCTTAAAAGGGAATTTGGGCAGGAGCTGGCCTTCTGGGGCGGAGGGAGCGATAACCACCTCCTCTCCTTCGGCACACCGCAGCAGGTGGAAGAAGAGGTGAAAAAACGTATCTACGACCTGGCCCCTGGCGGGGGGTACGTCTTCTGTTCCATACATAACATCAGCGCCGAAGTGCCGCCGGAAAACATCGTGGCTTTTTACGAAGCGGCACTGAAATATGGTGTTTATCCTTTAGGAAGCTAACATCATTCAACCACTGACGTTGCCCTCAATTGCGCCCTTCTCGGTGAAGCAGGGCCGTAATCCGCGGCGGCGAAGACCGATAGAGAGGGGGGCAAAGTCGAGAAAATGTTGCTTGCCTTTTCTGACAAAATGGAGTATCATAAATGCTACTCATAAAATGGGCGATGGTCAGCGGCGGCGCGGGCCGCGCTTGCGTTGGCTGCCCTGTCGTTTTTTCCCAGGGTTTCAACTGCTACCGGCGGCGGGCTTTCTCGGCTTCCAGTTGGAAAGTGGAGCAGTCTTCAAAAGGTTCGTCACCGGTTTGGTGTACGTAGGGGTAGGAAACTTGTGATCTGGGGCTGGTAATGTTGGGGAGGATGAAAAGGAAAGTTTTGCCCCTGCTGGGCTTCGCGCTTGTTCTTTTGGCCCTGGTGGGCATTTATGACAGATTCCACAGACTGAAGGGCTACCTCGTCTCCATGCAGGGACATGTAGAAGCTATGCAGAGCATGGCCAATCCCACGCCAGGCAATCTTGACCCGGAGGTTATGCGGACGGAATTGAAGGGAATGCGAAGCGATCTCCAGACCCTCAAAGCAGAGGTGGCCCCTCTGCTGTCTCTTTGTCCTTATCTGGGGTGGGTGCCTGCCGTGGGGGGAGATGTTCAGGCTGCTCCCTATCTGCTGGATATCGGGCTGGACCTGCTGGCGGCCGGGGAATCTGCTTTTGACGGGCTGGCCCCTGCCCTCAGTCTGGCTTCCAAACGCGGCTCTGTGCCTGCCCAAGACCTGATAGCAGAGGCGCTGCCCCTTCTGGATCAGGCAGGGCCCCACCTGATCGAAGCCCAGGTAGCCCTGAAAAGGGCCATCCAAACCAGGCAGGAAATCGATGCCGATACGCTCTCTCCCCGTTTGGGGCGCTGGGTTGAGCGCCTGGATAAGTATTTGCCTTTGGTGGAGGTGGCGGCTCAGGGGGGGCGGGTGCTGCCTGAACTCCTGGGAGCCAGGCGACCGAAGCATTACCTCATCCTGGCTCAAAACGAGGACGAACGGCGGGCGGTGGGCGGTTATATCACCGGCGTCGGGTTGGTGACGGTGGACCAGGGCCGGATCGTCCAGGTGGAGTTCAAGGACGGTTATGCCGTTGACGATTTTTCCAAGCCGTATCCCGATCCGCCTGCGCCCTTGTTCGATTACATGCTGGCCGAAATCTGGGTCTTTCGAGATAGCAACTGGTCTCCGCACTTTCCTACCAGCGCTCGTGCGGCCAGTGCTCTTTACCAGTGGGGACAGGGCGTATCCATCGATGGCGTGGTATCTATCGATCAACAGGCTGTGCGGCTGCTGGTGGGAGCTTTGGGCCCTCTCCAGGTAGAAGGCTTCGAAGAGGAAGTGACCGGCGCTAACGTCCTCCAAAAGATGAGACAGGGCTGGTCCCCTTCCGAAGAGCACCTGGAAACTTATGATTGGTGGTCACACGAGAGCGAGTGGTTTAAAAATCGCAAAGCCTTCATGAGCGGCTTATCGGCCGCCATTTTGTCCAGGCTGGAAACGGACCTCGGCTCCATCGACGTGCTCAAACTGGTGGAGGCTGTGCGGCAGGGGCTGGAAGAAAAGCACATTCTCATCTACATGCGAGCGCCGGTGGCATCGGGCATCCTGGCCGATAACCGCTGGGATGGCGCCATTCGCTCCGCGCCCGGCGATTACCTGATGGTTATTGACGCCAACATGGGCTTCAACAAAGCCAGTGCCAAGGTAGAGGAAATCATCGACTATCAGGTTGCTATCGATGAATACGGCCAGGCCCGCGCCAGAGCCACGCTCAACTACCGCCACACCAGCACGCAAAAGCTGGACCAATGTGTGCAGGAGGTTAAATACGGTACGACCTACGAGGAGCACATGGACAGGTGCTACTGGGACTACGTGCGTCTTTACGTGCCTGGAGGGAGCCAACTCCTTTCGGCCACTTATACGCCGGTGCCTGCCCACAACCTCATGAGCGGTAAGGCCACCAGCGGCGCGCCCATCATCGGGCCGCGCGAGAGAGGCAAGGAGGTTTTTGCCAACTTCTTTGTGTTGTCCACCGGGGCGGAACGCCAGCTTCGCTTTGAGTACCGTCTGCCCGGCAGGGTGGTCAGGCGTGGCCCGGATGGCTACCATTACAGTTTGGTGCTCCAAAAGCAACCAGGGACGCTGGCCGTTCCGGCCCACGTCAAAGTGACCTTGCCCCCGTGGGCGCAGATTGTCTCCGCCGAGCCGGAACCAGCCGTCGTTAATGGAGGGGCGGTGGAGTACTGGCTGGCCCTCTCTACCGACCAGAGTATCGAGCTGCGCTTCCGTCCCGTTAAAGAACCGCCCCCTACGCCTGTCGTAAAATGGGTTGTACTTGCAGAGAAGCCCGCTCCTACGTCCACACCGATTCCGACGCACACGCCGCAGGCTGTCCCGACCGCGACCCCCATCGCTCCTCCCGAGCCTGCGGAGAACGTGGTAGATAACCCGTCGTTTGACTCCTTCACCGGGACGGAGGATGACGGCCAGACGGATACCTTTGCCGCATGGCACGTGCTGAAAGAACAACCCCAGGCCCGCGGGCTGATAGAAGCGGTGCCCGGCGCCGCAGGCGGGTCGCCCACAGCCTTAAAGCTGACCATGACCGAGGCGCCAGGAGCAGGCTATTGGCTGGGATTGCAGCAACCAAGCGGCCAGAGCGCGGGAGGAGAGGTCTGGGAACTGTCGGCCCAGGTGTTTGCCCCCCAGGCACCGCTTAGCTGCACCCTGGACATCAGGGCCTGGATGGTCCAACCGTCATCGCCCGTGCCTGTTAAGACAAACGCCACGTTGCAGTATCATGGAGCAGCCGAGGACTGGCTCCAATTAACGACTGACCTGGTCGCTCCGGCCAAATTTGGCAGCTACGAGGTGATGGTCCAGGTGGGGCTTGTATCCACCGCGCCTTTTAGCGGACAACAGCAGACGTTTTACGTGGATAACCTCGTACTTCGGAGAAAAGCTGGTGGAGAATAAATGCGGGATTTCATTGCCGGGCTGGCTAAACTGAGAGGCAGATTGTGGTTTGGCGCTCTTTTGAGCCTCATCTGTCTGATCCTGGCCCTTAAAGACATTGATTTGGGCCAGGTGTGGGGGGCCTTAAATCGTGCGAACTACGTGTTCGTTGTTTTGGCCATGCTCACCATTGTCCTGACCCTCCTGGCCAAGACACTGCGCTGGCGCTTTCTGTTCTATCCTCGTCAGAGCCGGGTCCGTTACGGCAAACTTTTTTCTGCTTTCGTCATCGGCCACATGGTCAACGTCTTTGCTCCGGCCCGACTGGGGGAGGTGGCCCGCGTCTACCTGATTGGAGAATCGGAGGAGATCAGCAAAGCCTCGGCCTTGACCACCGTCGTGGTGGAGAAGCTGGTAGACATGGTTATGCTGTTGTTCTGGCTGGTGGTCTTGTTGCCCATTGTCTATCTACCTTCCTGGCTGCGGAAGCCAGGGGCAGCTTTCGTCGTGGCTATCGGCCTGATGCTGGCTGGCATCCTGGTGCTGGCCTATCGCGGGGAGTGGTTGCTGATGCTTTTTGGCCGTTTTCTGGAAATCCTGCCGGAGTTAGCCAGAGAGCGGATTGTGCGTCAGATGCGTCTGGCCCTGGAGGGTCTGGAGGCTCTACGGCATTGGTGGCCCAGTTTGCAAATATGGGTCTGGTCTCTGTTCATCTGGTGTCTGTCTGCTTTCACCAACTACGTTGTTTTCGTCGCTCTGGGTCTGCGGTTGCCTCTGTCGGCGGCTTTTTTTCTGCTGATTGCCCTTCAGGCGGGGATAGCCGTTCCTTCCTCGCCGGGCAAGGTAGGGGTCTTTCATTACCTTTGCATTCTGGCCCTGTCCGTTTTCGCCGTGGATAAGAACGTGGCCCTCAGCTACGGGGTGATCCTGTATTTTGTCGTCTTCTTGCCTCCCTCTTTACTGGGCGCCTTTTTGTTGTGGCAAGAACACCTGAGCCTGAGCCGTTTGAGACAGGAAACCTCGGGCTCTGTGAGCGTGGAAAGGGGTTCTTAGGCGGTGAAGATAAAAACTCGTGCAGTGGTGATTCGATGCCACCTTTAATCTCGGTCATCATCCCGGCCTATAACGCGGCCCAGATCATTGGCGAGTGTCTGGAGGCTTTGCTCCACCAGAGCATGGACCAGGCCGACTACGAGGTCATCGTCGTCGATGATGGCTCGACCGATGGGACGGACGAGATAGCCCGCGCTCATGGGGTGCGGGTCTTCTCCCAGCCCAACCAGGGACCGACTACGGCCCGTAACCAGGGCGTCGCTCAGGCCGGAGGAGATATCCTCCTCTTCACTGATGCCGATTGTGTGCCCGCCGAAACCTGGATCGAGGAGATGGTCAAGCCCTTATCCGATCCAGAGGTGGTAGGGGTGAAGGGGGCCTACGCCACCCGACAACAGGGGCTCACCCCCCGTTTTATCCAACTGGAGTTTGAAGATCGCTACCGTCTGCTCAGGCGAGATAAATACATCGACTTTGTAGATACTCACGCGGCGGCTTTTAAGCGGCGGGTGTTTGACATCGCCGGCGGGTTCGATCCTTCCATCCCTGGGCCTACGGCCGAGGACGCCGACCTTTCCTATCGGATTGCCAGCCTGGGCTACAAGATGGTCTTTAATCCAAAAGCTATCGTCTATCATCGGCATCCCGAACGCTGGCTGGATTACCTGTGGGTGAAATTGTGGCGCTCCTGTTGGCGCATAAGCGCCTACCGTAAACACCCAGGCAAAATGATCCGAGACTCTTATACTCCTCAGGTTCTAAAGATACAAATCATTCTGTTATATGCAGCTCTTGGCAGCCTTTTGGGGACTTTCTTCTTTGGCGGTTTTGTGTGGGTAGCTTTAGGGGCTTTGGTCTTACTGGTGATAAGCACCCTGCCCTTCGCCTGGGAAGCCTGGCAAAAGGACCGGGCAGTGGGACTGATAGCACCCTTTATCCTGATCTCACGTTCGGCGGCCTTTGGCCTGGGAGTGATAGCCGGCCTGGCGATCCTGCTGGTATGGAGCGGGGCTGCGGAGCGAGAGAAGAGCGAATTGGCTATAGAAGAACGAAGCCAGCAATGAACGGTGAGATTGGTGGAAAGGACTTTCTGATGAAATGAGACCGAATCGACCGAAACGTTTTTCCTGTTTATTATTCTATATAATCTCTGGTACGCTGTTTACGTTTTTGCTGGTGCTGAGAACGGGGGTTTGGGCCGCGCCCTGGCAAAACCCCCATCGCCAGACCCTCCCCACCCGCACCCCCGTGCCGGGAGAGACCAGGACGGAGGAAGCCGAGGAGTGGCTGATACCCACCCTAACGCCCACCGATACCCCTACCGTTTTGACCACGGGAGAAACTGCTGTCCCTGCGACGGGCACCCAGGGAACCGTCCCGATAAGCGCCCCACCGCAGCCGCCGCGTCCAGGAGTAACGGCTCCCGCGCCGGCTGCTACCCCGGAGAACGTTATCCGCAATCCCTCATACGAGATTTTCAGCGGCAAAGAGGACGATGGTAAAGATGATACCTTCGCCGATTGGCGCGTTTTAAAGCCTGCTGACCGACAGGTTAAAGGGAGCGTAGAAGCGGTGACGGGGGACAATTCGAAGACAGCCTTGAAACTGACCATGACCGACGCCACCGACAAAGATTACTGGCTGGGCCTGCAACAGAGAAGCGGTCGGAGCACCGAGAGCACGGTCTGGGAGTTTACGGCCGACGTGCTTATACCGCTGGAACCGGTCAGTTGTACGCTGGATATCAGGACGTTTATCATCAGACAGAAGGCCGCTTCTCCCATTCAGGCCGAAACGATCGTGCGGTATCATGCTCCTACCCAGGGTTGGATCCGACTGGTGGCCTATATGGTCACCCCCTCCAAGTTTGGTCTCTACGACCTGGTAGTGCAGGTGGGGCTGGTGTCCACCGCGCCCTTTAGCGAGCAACGCAATGTAGTTTACGTGGACAACGTCGCTCTGCGGAAGCTGGCCGGAGGCCGGCAACTGGTGGCCATTCAATCCCAGGTATCGGCAGGCACGCCGCGGCCTACGGATACGCCCACCCCTACCCCTACTTACATACTGGTGACCAGCACCCCTTCGCCCCAAAATGTGTTTACGGCTGCTGCTATGGCGGCCACGGCCACAGCCCTGGTGGAAACGGCAGGTCTGCCCACCCCCCTGCCGCCCAATGTGGTCACTCCCGTGGTGGTGACCAGCACTCCCACCCCGGCCAACGCCGCCACCGCTCAGTACATGATGGCCTGGGCGACAGCCGTAGCCATGAGTACGGGCACCTTCACCCCCACTCCGCCCAATATGGCTACTCCTACTCCCACCTCTGTTTTGGCTACCATCGAGCCTAACCCCACCCTGACCCCTACCCCTACCTCGCCGCCTTTCCCAAACCCGGCCCGCATGCCCCCCGGCCTTCAAGGTAAAATCGCTTTTCTCTCCGACCGTTACGGGGCGAGTGCCTGGTATTACGTCGTAGACCCCGATGGCAATAACTTAATGAAGCTGCCCGAACCCTGGCCGTATGAGCTGGCCCTCCAGTTGGACACCTTCTCGCCGGATATGAGCCAGCGGGTCTTCGTCCGGTATGGCACGAGCGAACACGCGGCCGCGGATTTTGAACTATGGGTGGAGAATCAGGCCGATGGTTGGCAGTGGACGTTGGTGGACAACAGCGCCCATTATAACGCCGCGTCCGGGCACCTTCCTGTCTATTTCCCCGGTTACGATTTCGATCCGGCCTGGTCGCCGGACAGTGCCCATATTGCCTACGTCTCCATCACAGACGGCAACGAGGAAATCCACGTGGTCAATAAAGACGATTCTTCCCGGCCCGACCAGAGGTTGACCGTCAACGAATGGGAATCGGATAGACACCCAAGTTACTCACCCGATGGAGGCCAGATCGTTTTCTGGTCCAACCGGGAAACCGGCCGCAAGCAACTCTGGATCATGGACGCCGACGGCAATAACCAGCGGAGACTGTTGGACAGTCCCTATAATGATTGGACTCCGGTCTGGATAAAGTGGTAAATTCAGTACAGCAGTGCTTTAACGAACGATAAGATTTGTTTTGGAAAAAATACTCTGCTTACACAAAGCTTAAGCTGTATAACGCTGCTAAAAAGACGACCTGGTGGGCTCTTTTTGACAAAAGCCTCCGGGTGTGGTATAATAGCATAATATTTGACATGATCGTATGAGCATATATTCAGGTGATAGAGCCGGGTGAGGGGAAAAGGGAGCCTTTTCTTGGACTGGACCAACCCTGAAAACCCTTGAGTGGCGCTGGATGCGATCGAGAATGAGAGTGCCAATGAAGATAGCGTTGATTAAACCACCAGCCACTTACGCTGATTGGTACAAACGTCCTGTTCTGGGCATAGCATACATTAGTGCTTATCTCGAATATCATGGATTCAATTGCAAAGTATTCGACGCATATTTTCATTCCTGGTCGGAACAGGAACTCTTGCGTCATGTGACAGACTATGAGCCGGACGTGATAGGGTTAACCGCCATGACGCATGAGATCACGCAGGCGGCTCAGATCGCATCTCAACTCAAGCGACAACTGAATGTTCCTGCCATTATTGGCGGCTGCCACGTTACGGCGTTGCCAGAGAGAACCCTGGCCGAATTTCCCGTTTTTGATTACGGAATACGTGGGGAAGGTGAAAAGACGACCCTGGAGTTGTTACAACATCTACAACAGGGCCCCACCTCAAACCTGAGTTCCATCCAGGGACTTGTTTACCGCAATGGGAGACACCTTGTCGTCAATGCACCCCGTCCCTTTCTCACATCCGCAGAATTGGACGCCCTCCCCTATCCCGCACTTCATCACTACTACGGTGAGAACCCGCTAGCCTTAACAGATAAACAGGCGTACTATGTTATGTTTACCAGCAGGGGTTGTCCTTACAGTTGTGCCTTCTGTATGCAGGTTTTAGGCAGGAAGCTCAGACGCCGGTCAGCACAGAATGTCTGTCAAGAAATAGAATACGCTATCACCCATTACGGCGCTCACACTTTTGATTTTGCCGACGAGATTTTCCTGTTTGATAGCCAGGAGACTCGAACACTGCTACAACTGATGATCGAGAGGGGGCTCTCAGATCAAATCAGGTGGAGTGGCCTGACTCGTGCCAACTTTGCCAGTCCAGACGTAATTGCCCTGGCAAAAAAGGCCGGGTGTTACCACCTGGAAATGGGCGTCGAGTCAGGGGACGATGAAATATTGAAGGCCATAAACAAGGGCATAACCGTCGCACAGGTGAAACGCGCCGTCAGAATCATTAAGGAAGCAGGGATTTCCCTGGAGACTTATTTCATTATCGGACACCCGAACGAAACCAGGGAAACCCTGCAAAAAACTCTCGATCTGGCCGCCGAATTAAATACGGATACTATCGCGGTGGGCCTGATGGTGCCATACCCCGGCACCAGGATCTTTGATATGGCTCTACGCGGCGAGGGTGGGTACCGCCTCCTCACCCAGGATTGGTCGCAATACGACAAATATGGCGGGAAGGTGCTGGAACTGGAAGGCCTGCCCTGGGAGCAGTTGGCAAAGTGGCAGAGACGAATACTGCTCAGCCTGTATTTAAAGAACGTCAGGCTGCTCGATGGCCTTAAATTCCTTTGGAAAAGAAGAAGGGCGTTTTATTTCCTCATCCAAAAATGGCTCCAAAAATTGATCGTCCGTTACAAAATCACCAAAAAACAATGGTTATTTAAACATGAAGGAGGGCTTTAAAATTGCATCCACAAACGAAATTGGGCTATAAATTCGTGTTGCTTTCTCTGCTGTTACTGGCGGGGGGTCTGGCCTTCGTGCTGATGACCCCCGAACTGGCGCTGTCCTCTCCCTACGCTGGCCCGGCCTACGCGCCCCCGGCGGATTCGCCACCTCTGGCTTACGTGGGCCGTTTCGAGCCCAGCACCCAGACTTTCACCAACTTCACCCTGACGACAGGCAGCGACCCCGTAGGGATAGCCACCTTCTCCAATACTACCAACGTCGAGGTGTGGTTCACCGAGCCTGTTTTTGACCGGGTTAGTCGTCTGGTCTACACCAGCCCCACCGACTACAAACTGGAAGAAGAGATCGTGACGGTAGCCGGCGGATACCCCCTCAACATAGCGGTTACCAATAATTACGTCTGGTTCACCGAGTACTACGGCAATAAAATTGGGCGCCTGAACCGAGCCAACCCGCCAGGCAGCCTGGTCGAGTACACCGTGCCGACGGCCCACAGCCGGCCGGCCGATCTATCTTTGCTGCCGGGCACGGAAACGGAAGTGTGGTTTACCGAACAGGGCGCCGGTAAGGTGGGACAGCTAACCCTCACTGCCGCAGGGGATGTCCTCGGGGCCCAGGTGGGCACCTTTAAGGAATTCACGCACACCCTGGGTTTCTATGGCCCTTATGGGATCATGGCCGCGTCCAGTACCGACGTCTGGTTTACCGAGCCGGTGAGCGGCGTGGTTTCCTGGCTCAATCCCTCGAAGGGGCAGGTCATCAAAGTCTGGCCTACCTCAACCACCAGGGACTATTACCCCTTCGACCTGATGGTTGACGCCAACGGGGATACCTGGATGACCATGTTGCAGGCTCACGGGGTTGGCCGGATCGTTGTCGGCACCTGGACCTTTGCCCTTACCAGAAAAACCCCGACCTCCAACAGCAGCCCCTGTCGGCTGGACCTGGATTCGCAGGGAAAAATCTGGTTCACCGAGCGGGACGGGGAACGCCTCGGTCGCTTTGATCCTATCACCCAAAACTTTAACGAGTATCACATCGCCGATGGAGCCCGCCCCCAAGGCATAGCTGTGGACAGTAACGATATCGTCTGGTTTGTCTACACCCATCCCTTCTATACGGATCTACCCCTGAATTTGAAAAATTATACATTTTAGATAAAACGGGTGTAGCGGATACTGCTACCTGTTCCCTCCGCTACATCCGTCGTTTTCCTTAGAAGAGTCCTAATCTTTGTCTTTTAGAAAGGAGCTAACGATGTCCAAAAGGTCCGCCCTGATAGTATCGCTTATTGCGCTCACTCTGCTCTGTTCCCTGGCCGCTCCTCGTTCAGCCGTTTCCAGCACGCCCTACCCTAATTGTCGTTTCGGAGTGGGCCTGTTAGGGAGAGAAATAACTGATTATAACACCGCCCCCCTGAACACTGGTTGGTATCTGGACTGGGTTACCGCCCATACCCCGCTTCGGCCCAACGGCATAGAATACATGCAGGTCATCCGCCTGACGCAAACAGGGTCTACGTACACGTATTCTCCTTCCGGGAGCAATCTGGAGGCCACCATCGCGGCCAACCCGGGGACCATCTGGTTCATCGGCAACGAGATGGACAGACGGACATATCAGGATGAGATGCTGCCCGAAATATACGCCCGGGCTTATCACGATATCTACTACCTTATGAAAAGCAAGGATCCTACCTGCCTGGTGGGCATCGGGGGCATCGTGCAGCCCACCCCTCTGCGTCTGGAATACCTCCAGACCATTTTAGACACTTATTTTGCCCTATACCATGCCCCACTGCCAACCGACATCTGGAATATCCATAGCTTTATTCTACGGGAGCGAGATGAGTCATTGCCCGATTCCTGGGGAGCGGGTATCCCGCCGGGCAGCATCGCGCTGGAGGGCGTCCTGTATAACCTGAGAGATCTGGACGACATGAACATCTTTAAGCAACGCATAGTGGATTTCCGCCAGTGGCTGAAGGACAGGGGAGAACAGGATAAGCCCCTTTTCATCTCGGAGTACGGTATCCTGTTGCCTCCTGATTATTTCGATGAAGATGGACGCTCCTTCGACCACCCCCGGGTCAAGGCTTTCCTATATAATACCTTTGACTATTTTTTGAATACTACCGATGCCAACCTCGGGTATCCTTACGACGACAACCGCCTGGTCCAACGCTGGCTGTGGTATAGCCTGGACGATACTAAATATGGCGGCAACCTGTTCGATCCAAACACCAAGGCTATTAAAACCCTGGGCCAGGATTACGGCAGCTATACCTCGGCCCTGGCCCCTTTCGTCGATCTACAGACGGTCCAGGTCTTCTCGGACCCTCCCAATCCTTTCTCCACAGGGGAACCGGTAACCTTCACCCTCAAAGCCCTGATCTCAAACGTGGGCAATATCGCCATACCGGGCAACCAGATCGAAGTGAACTTCTACGACGCCGATAACGGCACGCAAATAGGGGCCACCCAGAAGATCACCAGGGAGCTGAGCGGTTGCGCCGGGCTGGCTACGGCACAGGTTACCTGGACCAACGTTATCAGCGGGCTCCACAACGTGCGCGTGGTGGTCGATCCCAACAACAGCATTGCGGAGAGCAACGAAGGCAACAACACTAAAACCGCCAGTATTCTGGTGGCAACGCACCAAACTCACCTGCCGATCATCTCGAAAGAAACACGCTAGGTTCTGGGCCGTGCGTCCCTGCCATCACTCGGAAAGAACTGGAGAGATGAAGCGCCCCCTTTATCACTACATCCTGTTAGCGATATTGAGCGTCGTCTGCTTCTGCATTTATTTTTCTAAAACAGGGCCCGCTGTCGAGGGCGGCGATCCGATGGGCTATGTCTATGCGGGCCGACATCTGGCTCGCTCCCATAGCCTGTCTTACTGCGATAGCAACAATGAATTAGCCGGGCCCTACTTTCACGTTAATGCTTTTCGGATCAGGAGAGGAGAGAGAGGCTGTTTGGGCTTCAATTATCCTCCCGGCTTTCCTCTTCTGCTGGCCGCAGTATTTCAAGCGGGTCTGGCTCTGTACGTCGTTCCTTTCCTGGCCGTTCTGGGAGTACTGGGCACCTACTGCCTGGGAAGACTGCTCTTTGACAACCAAACCGGCCTGTGGGCCGCTGCGATAGTGGCCTTCGCGCCCGCCTATCTCCTTTTCTCCACTGCTCCCTGGTCCGACGTGCCCGGCACGGTTTTTATTCTGTGGGGCGTCGCCGCCTTTATCGCGGCCCAGCACCCCACCAGAGGGCAGGGATTCCGCATCGCGCTATCTTCGCTGGCGGGGTTGCTGCTGAGCTACAGCTTCTTCATCCGTTATACCAGCATGGTGCTCATATTTCCATTATTGGTCTATACCCTGTACGTACAGAGAGGTCGCGCCTTCAGGGACACCGTTAATTTCTTTTTCTTCCCTACTTTGGGTCTGGGGGTTTTGGCCCTTCTATTGTATAATAAATACTATTACGGGGGGTTCTTTACCACTGGCTACAGTCCCCAACATGGCTGGTATCCCTGGCCCATGTTGGACTTCGCCTATTGGTTTGGGCCCTCCCCTGTCGGAGGAAAAAGCTTCCCTGCCGCCTGCCGGACCATCTTAACCAATTTCCCTTTGATATCACCGTTCATCCTGATAGGAGCCTTGACCATGCCGCGTCCGAAAGCCCTGCTCCTGATGGGCATCGCTTTCATTATCGTTCTATTCTACTCCTTTTACGCTTTTGCTCCTACCGGGGTTAACGCCCGTTTTCTATTGCCCGTTTTTCCCATGCTGGGCCTGATGGGCAGCTTTGGCCTGGTGAAGGCCGTGACCAGGGTGCTCAAAGGGAACGCGGCCCCACTGGTCATTCCTTTGTGCGTTTTGGCGGCTATTTTTTATCCGGCTCTAGAGGGGTTTAGAGAGATAGAGATAAGAGATAGAAATCTGGCTATTACCATCGAGCAGGTTCAGAGTTTTACCCAAAACACGGAGGAAAACGCCGTTTTCCTATCCTATATATATAATGACGTTATCGCTTTTTATGGCCCCAGGTCGGTATTGAACTATCGCAACATCCCTCCCTCGGACCCGGCGACAGGCACGTACAGAGAGGAGGTGTTCGAGCCTCGCCTGGTGAAAGCTGTCGATACTCTCCTGGAGAACGATATCCCCGTCTACTATCTGAAAGACATGGAGCCTTCTTTGTTGAACAGCTTCGAAATACTGAACAAACATTTCCATGTGCCGCGATATAGCGAACAATGGGAAATATATAAAGTGCAGAAATGAAAGGTAGTTTGTATGATCTCAAATAAGTTACTCAGGACTTCCATCAACCTGGTAAAGCCGATCTTGATCCTGGCCATAGCCTTCGGCGTCATCTATGTGTCGTTGCCTACCCCTTCCCTGGCTTCCCGGCAGGGGCCGGGCGTTATGGCGTTGTCTTCGCCGCCGGAGCTTCGTTCCACCAGAGCAGTGACCTATACTCAATATATACCCCTCACCTACAATGACTACTGTCCCTCTTTAGGCTATTTCGGGGTGCAGGTGTACGAAGAGATCAACAGTAGCACCGGTCTGAACCAGGCTGTTGCGGTGGGGGCGAAGTGGATGCGCTGGCCGCTGAGTTGGGCCATAATCGAACCCGCCGATACCACGCCGGAGCACTACAATTGGAGTTATACCGACACCCAGCTTACCAATGCCTACAAGGCAGGCATTAACGTGATAGCTACTTTGACAGATAACCCCTCCTGGGCAGCCACCTATAAACAGGGCCCAGTTCACAGACTGACCGACCTCATGGAATTCATGAAGGCCCTGGCGGAACGCTACGATGGCGATGGTTTCCAGGATGCTCCAGGCTCGCCGGTGGCCAGATATTGGCAGCTCTATAACGAGCCGGACAACACCTGGGAGTACTTCGCCGAGCAAGGCACCCACGGTTACTGGGGATACAATGGAGCAGCATATGCCCAGATGCTAGCCGCCATTTATCCTGAGGTCAAGAAGGCCAGCCCGGACGCGCAGGTGGTGATGGGGGGGCTGGCTCACGACGCCTTTATAGAGGATGGCGGGCCCTTCGATCGCAACTTCCTCGACGACGTGCTGAGCAACAACGGGGGGCAGTATTTCGACGTGATGGCCTTCCACTACTACATTCCCTGGGAATACAACTGGGTCGCCTACGGCCCCGGTATGGTGGGTAAGACCAGCTACATAAGAAGTAAACTGGCCCAATACAACGTCTATAAGCCCATAATCTGTACGGAAACCGGCCAACATACCCGTGACTGGTCCAACGACGAGAGGCAGAGCCGTTTCCTGGTCAAAACCTTTGTCCAGGGCATTGCTTCCGAGATGCCGATCATTATCTGGTTCACGCTCAGAGACCTGGATGAAGATCAGTTCCAATTCGGGTTACTGAAAATGGATCTAACTCCCAAGCCAGCCTACTATGTCTACGAAACGTTGACCAGAAAGCTGTCCAAGGCCTGTTACGTGCGCCCGTTGTACCTGGAGAACCTGGAGGGCTATCTTTTCGACGGGGCCGATGGTAAGAACCTGGCGGTCATCTGGGCCACAGGGGACGAATCGGTAACGCTGCCGGTGGCGGGCAACAGTGTGGACGTGACGGATAAACAAGGATCGGTCACCACCATCAGGGATGCCGACGACAGGGTGCCCGATGGCTGGATCCAGGTGGAAATAGGGCCCAGTCCTGTCTATCTGGAACAGTAGTTTGTAGACTAAAATAGCGGGCTGACGACATGGCGGTTTCAACTCAACTCCAGGAGACACAAACTCGACAATGAAAGTCTACGTTTTTATTCTCTGCTTGCTGATCATTATTGTCGGCCTGGTGGTTATTTCCTATGCTTTTGTAGCCTCCAGCCAGATGGCTGAGGGACAGAGCGCTCCCATCAGATCGATTCCTAACACTGACGTCAATCCCTATGGCGCCAACTTCTTTCTGGCCCGCGAGGTGGAAGAGTGGAAACGGGAAAAAACGCTCAAGATGGCCCAGGAGGCCGGCATAGGGTGGGTCAAAGAGCAGTTTCTCTGGAGTCAGATCGAACCGGAGCGCAAGGGAGAGTTCGTGGACCCCGTGAGTAAAGGGAGCAGTTGGAGAAAGTACGACAACATCGTCGATCTGTGCCAGAAGTATGGTCTGCAAATCATCGCTCGCCTCGACCGGCCTCCTATCTGGGCTCATGGAGACACCCTGCACTCCGAACGCCCCCCTGAAAACTTCGAGGATTTCGGCGATTTCGTCTACGCCTTTGTGGAACACTACCGGGGCCGGATACGCTACATCCAGATATGGAACGAGCCTAACATCTTCCCCGAGTGGGGCAACCGTCCAGTGGATCCGGCGGACTACGTGCGGTTGTTGAAAATAGCCTACACGCGGGCCAAAGAGGCCGACCCCAACGTCTACGTTTTAAGCGCCCCGCTGGCTATCACCCTGGGGCAGCCCGCTCCCGAACAAGGGCGGTGGACGGCCATGAACGATCTCCAATTCTTAGAAGAGATGTACCAGGCCGGGGCCAAAGATTATTTCGATATCCTCTCCGCCAACGCCTTTGGGATGGACAAACCCCCGGATGATCCCCCCGAGCCCCAGACCCTCAATTTCTCCCGCGTCCTGCTGCAACGGGAAATCATGGAAAAGTACGGCGATAGGGATAAGGCCATCTGGTTCAACGAGTATGGCTGGAACGCCGCCCCCGCAAATTTCCCGGAGGACAAGTTGATCTGGAAGAGGGTGGAAGAGGAAGAACAGGCCCGCTATTCCTTGCAAGGCATCCAGCAGGCACGCGCCAAATGGCCCTGGGCAGGGGTGTTGAACATCTGGTACTTCAGGCAGGTGGGCGATCTCTTGCCCGACCAGGCCGATTATTACTTCAGGGTGGTGGACGTTGATTTCACCCCCCGCCGACTCTATTACGCCGTCAAGGACGCAGCGGCGGCCCTGAGCGAGGCCGGACCGGGCCACTACGAAGAGACCAACCCGGCCGTGTCTATCGAAGAGGGTTGGCAGGCGGTTATCGAGCCGCAGGCCAGCGCCGGGGCCTGCCTGGTCAGCGACAGGCCAGGGGACAGCCTGTCCTTTACCTTCAGAGGGGACACGGTATCTCTGATCACGCTGCGGGATTCCCAGGCGGGCCAGCTTTACGTCACCCTCGACGGCCATAAGGTCAATGGGCTGTCCAGAGACGAGGAGGGACGCTCCTTCATAGACCTCTACAACCCGAACGCGAGCTGGCAGGCGGAAGTCATCCTGGCGCAAAGAGCAGGCAACGGCCAGCACGTCCTCAGATTGACGGTCGGAGAGGGGCATAACCCCAACTCGACGGGATATCGCTGCCTGGTGGATGCCTTCGAGGTCAGCGCCGCTCCCCGTCCTTCGTTCCCCTACCTGCCCGTCAGCCTGCTGGTAGTGGCCGGGATCGCGGTGAGCGTGCTGCTCTACCGGGAACAGCGAAGACCCAGCAGACCGTGAGTACCCCTCTTGACAAAATTTTCCTCTTCGTGTATAGTCTAATGCACGTTGTAAGCAACAATCCCTTCAGTGTGTGAGGTGAACATTGTTATTCTTAAAAGAGTTTTGGAATAGATGGTATACCTTTAGCCAAAAAGCGGGCAACTTCCAAACCAGAGTGATCCTTTCGTTTTTCTATTTCCTTATCGTTACTCCCTTTGGCCTGCTGGTCAGGGTTTCTGCCGACCCCCTGAAAAAAAGACGAGGGCCCGCTCCCTCGTTCTGGCTGCCCAAAGAATCCAGTGACGGCGATCTCGAAAGTACAAGGAGACAATTTTAATGTATATATTAGGCATTTCCTGTTTCTATCACGATTCGGCTGCGGCCCTGCTGAAAGATGGTGTGCTGGTGGCGGCTGCCGAAGAAGAAAGATTCTCCCGCAAAAAACACGACTATGGTTTCCCGGAGCGGGCCATCGACTTCTGTTTGCAAAAAGGTCAGGTCACGGCCCAGGACCTGGATTACGTGGTGTTCTACGAAAAGCCTTTCCTCAAGTTTGAACGCATCCTGATGACTACCCTGGATACCACTCCCCAATCCTGGCGGGTCTTCAGAGAAGCCATGATCTCCTGGTTTAAAGAAAAGCTTTGGGTAAAAAATCTCATCCTTAGCAAACTGAATATTTCTCCCAACAGGCTGCTATTCACGGAGCATCATATCGCCCACGCGGCCGCGGCCTTCCTCTGTTCTCCCTTCGAGGAGGCGGCCATCATGACCATCGATGGCGTGGGGGAATGGACCACCGCCGCCCTGGGGCGGGGCAAAGCTTCCTGGAACGGCCAGGATCAAAACAGCATCGAACTGTTCAAAGAGATCAAGTTCCCTCATTCGCTGGGACTTCTCTATTCTGCCTTCACCGCCTTCCTGGGCTTCAAGGTCAACAACGGCGAATACAAAGTGATGGGCATGGCCCCTTACGGCCAGCCCCGCTACGTCGATAAAGTTCTAAAGTTAATCGAGATACAAGACGATGGCAGCTTCTGGCTGGATATGGATTATTTCTCCTACCATTACTCCCATAACAGAACTTTCAACTCCAAATTCGCCGAGCTTTTCGCCCCAGGCAGACCTCCAGAAGAAGAATTCTACACCCGTCTGATGGAAGTGCCCCCTGACATCAGCCAGGAGGCCCTGGACCGAAACCAGCATTACGCCGACGTGGCGGCCAGCATCCAGGCCGTGACCGAAGAGGTCATACTCAAAATGGTCAACTACCTCCAGGCCGAAACCGGCCTCAAAAAGTTGTGCATGGCCGGCGGGGTGGCTCTCAACAGCGTAGCCAATGGCCGGATCCTGCGCGAAACCGCCTTCGAAGATATCTACATCCAGCCGGCCGCCGGGGACTCCGGGGCGGCTCTGGGGGCGGCTCTCTACGTCTATCACGTCCTGTTGCAGAAACCGCGCCATTTTATTCTGGAACATGCTTACTGGGGAGAAGAATACGGCCCGGACGAGGTGAGAACTTTCCTGGAGCAGAACGCCATCCCCTACACCCTGATAGAAGATGACGACAAATTGATGGACATCCTGGTCGATGACCTGTTGGAAGGGAAGGTGATCGGCTGGTTCCAGGGTCGATTCGAGTGGGGGCCCAGAGCATTGGGCAATAGAAGCATCCTGGCCGACCCCCGCAGGGCGGATATGAAGGACATCGTGAACAGCAAAATTAAATTCCGCGAACCCTACAGGCCCTTCGCCCCTGTGATTCTGGAAGAAAAAACGGCTGACTTTTTCGAGTTGTCCGATGTCGCCCGGCACTACCCGACCAGGTTCATGCTCATGGTCTTTCCCATCAAGGAGGACAAATGGGACGTTATCCCCGCCGTCACTCACGTGGGCGGAACGGGCCGGTTGCAGACCATAAAAAGGGAAACTAACCCCCGTTACTATGGATTGATCGAAAAATTTGCTCAGGCTACCGGCGTCCCCGTCATTCTCAACACTTCTTTCAACCTGCGAGGGGAACCAATCGTCAACACGCCGGCCAACGCCTTCAATACTTTCAGCAAAAGCGGCCTGGATAGCCTGGTGCTGGGCAACTTCCTGATCACGAAGGACGGCTAGACCCTCCCAGGAGCCTGGATCAGCCCACACGGATTTTGGTCACGGATGTCACGGATTGGGCCGCTCCGTGAAATCCGTGTCTGCTTGCGCTACAGCCTGGGATTTCTTTTGTCTATCAGATCGGCCAGCAGGCCGGTGATGGCTATCTGCAAGGCGGCCAACATCGCCACCACCACCGTAACGTCCATTATCTTGCGCAAGACAAGGACACTATAAACCGCCACTATAATGCTGATGATAAAGAGGATCAGACTGATGGGTAAAAACACCTTCAACGGGGCAAAGTACATGGCGGTGCGCACCATGAGCTGAAGAAAATTGGCGGTATCGTGAATGGGCCTTATCTTCGACTTCCCAACCCGTTCATGATAGTCGATGGGGATATATTTTACGACATAGTCGTTGCTCAACATGGCCAGGGTGATGGTGGCAGTGAAAGAAAAGCCGGCAGGCAAAATGCGGAAAAATTCCATCGCTATTTCTTTTCGGAAAGCTCTAAGGCCGGAATTGAGGTCCGGAATCCTGGTCCCTGTCAGATAGTTGGCCAGTTGGGTCAGAAGCCACTTGGCTGGTCTTCGGAGAGCAGGCACCCTGGCCTCCTTCCCGATCCTGGCTCCCACCACCATATCACTGTGAGCTATCTCGGTTAACAGGCGGGGAATGTCCTGGCTGCAATAAGTACCGTCAGCGTCGATAGTCACGATGATATCGTACCTGGCGTGACGGATACCGGTTTTTAGAGCTGCACCGTACCCTTTGTTGAGCGAATGTTGGATCAGCCTGACTCCTTTATGGCCCGCTATCTCCGCCGTTTTGTCTTCGGAGCCGTCGTCAACCACGATGATCTCGGAGGTGACATCGCTCTGGGCCATGACCTGGATGATGCTTTCCAGAACCTCACCGATGCTTTGCTCTTCGTTGTACGTTGGTATCACGATACTGGCCTGCACTTCGGTCCTCCCCTGTCAATAAGTAAAGTATAACTGAGGCCCTGGTCTATGTCAAATCCTGGGGCCTTGGTGGTAGTTATCATGTTAAGGAGTTCGAAGTGAGCAAAGATCAAGTTCGTATCCGTTTTGCGCCCAGCCCCACCGGTTATTTGCACGTGGGAGGAGCGCGCACTGCTCTTTTCAACTGGCTTTTTGCCCGTCACTCTGGCGGGAAGTTCATCCTGCGCATCGAGGATACCGACCGCACCCGCTACCAGCCGGATGCCCTGCCCGACCTGCTCGACAGTTTGCGTTGGTTGGGGCTGGACTGGGACGAGGGGCCGGTGGTCGGTGGCCCCTATGGCCCCTACTACCAGTCGGACCGCCAGGCCCTCTACCACGATCACGCCCAGCGGCTGGTGGAGGAAGGCCAGGCTTACAAGTGTTTCTGTTCCCCAGAGCGCCTGGCCCAGTTGCGGGCCGCACAGAGACAACGCAAAGAGCCGCCCGGCTACGACCGCCACTGCCGCCAGTTGAGCCAGAAACAACTGGCCGAGCACGAAGCAGCCGGCGACCCTTACGTCATCCGCCTGGCGGTGCCCCTGGAAGGCCAGACCACCGTCCACGATCTGCTGCGGGGCGATATCACCGTCGAGAACCACACCCAGAACGATCTCGTCCTGCTCAAGTCTGACGGGTTCCCCACCTATCACCTGGCTAACGTGGTCGATGACCACCTGATGGAGATCAGCCACATCATGCGGGCCGACGAGTGGATTCCCAGCGCCCCACGCCACAAACTGCTGTACCAGGCTTTTGGGTGGGAGATGCCGCTCATCGCCCACATGCCCATCATCCTCGATCCCAGCGGCAAGGGCAAGATGAGCAAACGCAAAAAGGTCATCGACGGCAAAGAGTACCCGGTCCAGGTGCGGGAATTCCGCCAGGAGGGGTATCTCCCCGAAGCGGTGTTCAACTTTCTGGCCCTGGTGGGCTGGTCCTACGATGATCGAACCGAGTTGATGACCCGTCAGGAGCTCGTTGAGCGGTTCACCATCGAACGCATCAACCCCAGCCCGGCCGCTTTCCCTTACCACAAGCTGGAAAACATGAATGGCATCTACATGCGGGCCATGGGGCGCGGCGAGCTATCGCAGCGGTTGATCCCTGTGCTGAGGGAAGCCGGGGTGGAAGCCAACCTGGATACCATGTGGCGTCTGACCCCCCTCATCCAGGAGCGGATCAAAACTCTGAAGGATGCCGTGGCTATGGTAGATTTCTTCTTCACCGACGAGATCGACTACGAGGCCCAACTTCTCATCGGCAAGAAGATGACCGTTAAGGACTCGCTCCAGGCGCTGCGCCAGGCGCGGGAGACCCTGGCCGCAGCGCCCGATTTTGAAGAGGAGACCATGGAAACAGCCCTGCGCGCTCTGACGGAAGAGCTGCACCTGAAGGCCGGCCAGCTTTTTGGCATCATCCGCGTGGCGGTCACGGGCAAAAAGGTGGCTCCTCCCCTCTTCGGCACGCTGAGCATCCTGGGACGGGAAAAAACCCTCAAACGCCTGGACAAAGCCGATAAACTTTTCACTGAGTACCTATTGACCCGATAAACCAGCAGGTAGCAGCAAGCCCTCCGCGAACTCTGCGTCCTCTGCGATGAAACAATATATCAGCATGGACGCAAGGGTACCTAAAAAATCGAACAGGAGCGCAGATTCTTTGTGGCAAACCCCAGGATTGTAATCATCGGTGGCGTGGCTACCGGCCCCAAGGCGGCCGCGCGAGCTCGTCGCCTGTCGCCAGCGGCAGAGATCACCATCATCGAGCGTGGTGAGTTTCTCTCCTACGGGGGCTGTGGCATGCCCTATTTCATCGAGGGCAAGATAAAGGACATACGTGAGTTGTTAGGCCCCTCGGCTGGTATGCTTCGAGACCCCACCTTTTTCCAGCGCGTGAAAGGCGTTCAAGCCCTGAACCGGACGCTGGCCCTCTCCATAGACCGGCAGGCTAAAACTGTCGAGGTCGTCCACCTTGACACGGACGAGCACCAAACGCTCCCCTACGACAAACTGGTGCTGGCTACAGGAGGGCGGCCGGTAACGCCCCCCATCGAGGGCCTAGACCTGAACCGCGTCTTTCGTCTCCACCATCCCGACGATGCCGTGGCTATCCGGGATGTGGTAGTCTCCGGCCAGGTCAAGCGGGCCACGATCATCGGCGGGGGACTGATCGGCCTGGAGGTCACCGAGGCCCTGGCTCTCAATGGAGTGGAGGTCAGCATCGTGGAGATGCTGGACTACCTGCTCCCCACCTTGCTGGACTTCGAAGTCTCTACCTTCCTCACCAAACACGTGCGGGCTAAAGGGGTCCAGGTCTACACCGGCGAGAAAGTCCTCCGCCTGGAAGGAGACCCCCAAGGGAACGTGAAAAAGGTGATCAGCGGTCAACGGGAGATCGAGGCCGACATGGTGCTGCTGGCGGTGGGCGTGCGCCCCAACGTCAAACTGGCCCAGGACGCCGGCCTGAAGATCGGTCCCGCCGGGGGCATCGTCGTCAACGAATACCTGCAAACCAGCGATCCGGACATCTATGCCGGCGGGGACTGCGTGGAGAACGTCAACCTGGTCTCTGCTCAGAAGGTCTACGTGCCCATGGGCTCGACGGCCAACAAGCACGGACGGGTGATCGGGGACAACGTGGTCGGCGGCAAGAGCGTCTTCCCTGGCATCGTGGGCACGGCGGTGGTCAAAGTGTTCGACTACAACGTGGCTAGAACGGGGCTGAGCGAGCATCAAGCCCGTCAAGCGGGGTACGAGGTAGTGACCTCCGTAGTTCCCCTGTCCGATCGTCCCGATTACTACCCGGGGGGCGAGACGGTGCTGATCAAGCTGGTCGCCGAGGCCAAAACGGGCAAGCTGCTGGGTGGACAGGCGGTCGGCCCAGGGGAAGCGGTCAAGCGCATAGACGTGTTGGCTGCCGCCCTCCGCTTCGGGGTCAAAGCGAACGATATCAGAAACCTGGACCTGGGTTACGCCCCACCCTACGCCACCGCCCTCGACGTCGTGATCCATGCAGCCAACGTCCTCGACAACAAGCTGAACGGCCTGGCGAAAGGGATCAGCCCCACCGAGGTCAAGGCCAGGCTGGAACGGGACGAGGAGTTCACTTGGTTGGACGTGCGCACGCCGGAGGAGTACCAGGAGGAGCGCATCGAGGGTCGGCGGGTGAAGCTGATCCCGCTGGACAGCCTGCGGGAGCGGCTGGGAGAACTCCCCCAGCACCAGGAGATCATTACTTTCTGCAACGCCAGCCTGAGGGCCTACGAAGCGCAGCGTATCCTGGAGGGCGCGGGCTTCCAGAACGTCCGTTTCATGGACGGAGGCATTACTGCCTGGCCCTACGAGTTAGTCAATCCGCAATGAACTCCTCAGGGGCCTGGCCCTCCCAGAGTGCCCAGGCCCCTGATTGCGAGGAAGGCCAATCAGTTTGACAGATAGCCAACGATGCGCTATAATCAGTGCTTGTTGGCTGTGTTTTTAGTTTCAGCTTGAGTTAGGCTGACAGGCTTGTTTATCAAATAGTAAGGAGAAGGAGCTCCCTTTTAACGCATGGATGAAAAAAATTTAAGAGTGTTGGGCGCCATTATCATTTTAACGCTAGTGGTCGTCTGGATCGATTGGCCGGGTAATCCCGGTATCCACCTCAACGTTGGTTTTCTCGAATTTCTTGGTATTACACGCATCGACAAAGACATAAGAGTGCATCAAGGGCTCGACCTGCAGGGAGGTTTACAGGTCCTTCTGGAAGCGGACGTATCTAAAGGGGAAACGCTTGAGCCTGGCATGATGGAAGCGGCCCGGGTCATCGTCGATAACCGGGTTAACGCTCTGGGCGTGGTGGAGCCTCTGGTCCAACTCCAGGGCGAGCGGCGCGTCATCGTCGAGCTGCCGGGCATCCAGGACCCGGAACAGGCCATCGCTACCCTCCGCGAGACGGGGCTGTTGGAGTTCATCGACGCCGGGAGCACCTACCTTGAGGAAGGAACGGTGGTCAAAACTACCTGGGGCGAGGGAGTGTCAGACAGCCAGGTCCCCACCACGACCACCACCCTGCCGCCCGAAGAGGAAACCCCGACCGCCGAAACAGAGGCCACGGCCACCGTCTCCTCCGAGGAAGCCGAAGAGGCAGGAGCGGAGACCATCACCCCGCCCCCGACCGCCGAAACAGAGGCCACGGCCAC
>CAZYHC010000019.1:66001-84082 GCA_964646625.1 uncultured Anaerolineales bacterium | reverse complement strand
GAGGAGGAGATCGAGGCCATCGGGGCCGGCGACCAGGGGATGATGGTCGGGTTCGCCTGCAATGAGACGCCGGAGTATATGCCCCTGCCCATCTCTCTGGCTCACAAGATATGTCGTCGGCTGGCTCAGGTGCGTAAGGAGAAGATCCTGCCCTACCTGCGTCCCGACGGCAAATCCCAGGTGACGGTCGAGTACAGCCACGGTCAGCCGGTGCGGGTTGATACGGTGGTGGCCTCGGCCCAGCATCATCCCGACGTGCCTCTGAGCCAGATCGAACGTGATCTCATCGCGCAGGTGATCAAGACAGTGGTGCCCGCCGAGCTCCTGGACGACAAAACCAAATATTACATCAATCCCACCGGTCGCTTTGTAACCGGTGGCCCGTTGGGGGATTCGGGCATGACCGGCCGCAAGATCATGGTCGATACCTACGGAGGAGTGGCCCCTCACGGGGGAGGCTGTTTTTCGGGCAAGGACCCCACTAAAGTGGATCGGTCGGGCACCTACGCGGCCCGTTACATCGCCAAAAACGTGGTGGCCGCCGGGCTGGCTGACCGTTTCGAGCTTCAGATATGCTATGCCATTGGGGTGGCTCGTCCGCTGGCCTACATGGTGGAAACCTTCGGCACGGGTAAAGTGCCTGATGAGGTGATCCTCGCTCTGATCAAAAAGCACTTCGATCTGCGGCCGGCGGCTATCATTCGCGACCTGGATCTGAGACGGCCCATCTACAGGGCCACAGCAGCTTACGGTCACTTTGGGCGAGACGATATCGATACCCCCTGGGAACGGACAGATAAGGTGGCACTTTTGCGCCGGGAAGCGGGGCTGGCTTGAAGGTGGCAGCTTTTGCCTGTCAAAAGCCACTGGAGTTATCAGTGGCTTTTGTTGTTTGCTAGGACCAGCAAAGTAAGGTATAATATGGCGACAACTGAGGTTGGCTGCTCTCGTCGATTAGGGACGACCGGCCAGGGGAGAGGAGACGAGATTTGAAGGCGCTGATCACGGGCATTGCCGGGTTTGCCGGTAGCTATCTGGCCGAACATCTGTTGGAACATACCGATCTGGAGGTATGTGGTATCATTCACCAGAGCGAAGGGCACATCGCCCACCTGCGCCATAGATTGACGCTCCTGCGGGGCGATGTTTGTGATCTGGAGTCAGTTTCCGCCATTCTGGCTGACACAAAACCTGATTACGTGTTCCATCTGGCTGGTCAGCCTTTCGTTCCCGATTCGTGGCGCGATCCCTGGGACACCTTCGAGAGAAACGTGCGGGGCCAACTCAACATTTTGCGGGTGGCGGTCGAGACGGTCCCGCAAGCCAGGATCCTGGTGGTCGGGTCCAACGAGGAGTACGGCCTGGTCTCTCCCGAAGAGCTGCCCGTTGATGAAAACACTGCCCTGCGCCCCCACAACCCTTACGGGGTGAGCAAAGTGGCTCAAGACATGCTGGGTCTGCAATATTACCTCAGCCACAAGCTGCACACGGTGCGAGTCCGTCCTTTCAATCACATCGGCCCCAGGCAAAGCGAACGTTTTGTGACCGCCGCTTTCGCCAAACAGATCGCCGAGGTCGAGGTGGGGCTGAGACGGCCGGTGGTTAAGGTCGGGAATCTGAAAGCCAAACGCGATTTCACCGATGTGCGCGATGTGGCGCGAGCCTATTACCTGGCCCTGACCACAGGCCAGCCCGGCCAGGTCTATAACATCGGGTTCGGCCAGGCGCGGGGTATACAGGAGCTTCTGGATCACCTTTTGAGTTTAAGCCGGGTGGAGATCAGCATCGAAGAGGAGCCCTCACGTTTGCGGCCCTCGGATATTCCGGTGGTGCTCTGCGATGCCACCAGGGTCCGGGAGCAAACCGGCTGGCAGCCGACCATCTCCTTCGAGCAGAGCTTACGAGACACACTCGATTATTGGCGGGAAAAATTTAGAAAAAAAGGTTCAGGGAGCTAAATGAAAAGAGCTTTGATCACCGGCGTCACTGGTCAGGATGGCTCGTATCTGGCCGAGTTTCTTCTGAAGGAGGGTTATAAGGTCATCGGCATGGTGCGGCGTACCAGTACCGTCAATTTCGACCGCATCAAACACATCCAGGACGATATCGAGCTGGCGCAGGGAGACCTGCTGGATCAGATCTCTCTCATCGACATCATGCGCGAACACCAACCCCAGGAAGTCTACAACCTGGCGGCTCAATCCTTCGTGCCTACCTCCTGGAAACAGCCGGTGCTTACCGGCGAGTTCACGGCCCTGGGGGTCACTCGCATGTTGGAAGCGGTGCGCACGGTGGACCCCACCATCAAGTTCTATCAGGCCTCCTCTTCAGAAATGTTCGGCAAGGTGCGGGAGGTGCCCCAGAACGAGAAGACGCCCTTCTACCCCCGCAGCCCCTACGGTGTAGCCAAGGTTTATGGCCATTGGCTCACCGTCAACTATCGGGAGAGCTATAACCTGTTCGCCTGTTCGGGCATCCTGTTCAACCACGAAAGCCCTCGTCGCGGCCTGGAATTCGTCACCCGCAAAGTCACTTATGGGGTAGCCAGGATCAAACTGGGCCTGGCCCACGAGCTACGGCTGGGCAACCTGGAGGCCAGGCGCGACTGGGGCTACGTCGAAGACTACGTCAGAGCTATGTGGCTCATGCTCCAACAGGACGAACCTGACGATTACGTGGTAGCCACCGGGGTGACCCACTCGGTGCGAGAGCTATGTGAGGCGGCCTTTAGCTACCTGGGGCTGAACTACGAAGATTACGTGGTGGTCGATCCCCGGTTCCTACGCCCGGCCGAGGTCGATCTGCTGGTGGGCGATGCTACCAAGGTCAGGGAAAAGTTGGGCTGGGAACCGACCGTCTCCTTTGAGGAGATGATCCACATGATGGTAGACGCCGACCTGGAGACCCTCCAGCGAGGGCCAAAAAATTAAATGGAGCTTATTATGTCCAGGCCGCAACAGATCGCTGAAGTCGTTGCTTCCCTGAGAGAGTATGATCCAGAGAAAATCATTCTTTTCGGTTCGTGCGCTCGCCAGGAGGACGATCAGTACAGCGATCTGGACCTGGTCATCGTCAAGCAGACGGAAGAACGCTTTCTGGATCGGCTGAAAAGGGTCTACGATCTGGTCCAACCTTATTTTGCCCTGGATGTCCTGGTCTATACCCCGGCCGAGGTGGCCCAGATGCAGGAGCGAGGCAACCCCTTTATAGAGAGGGTTCTGTCCGAAGGGAGGGTCATCTATGAAAGACCCGGCGGGTGAGGCCCAACGCTGGCTCAGACAGGCCCGATACGACCTGGACCTGGCTCGATATAACGCCACAGGGGAGTTTCACGCCGCCGCCTGTTTCCAGGCTCAACAGGCGGCCGAGAAGGCGCTCAAAGCCTTTCTCTACGGCCGGGAAGAGCGGATGGTTCTTGGTCACTCCGTGGCAGAACTATGTGATCGCTGCCAAAGCTACCAGCCAGAATTTGGGGCGTTGAAAGCTAAATTGGCCCGCCTGGATCGCTTTTACATCCCTACCCGCTATCCCAACGCTCTGCCGGGCGGGATTCCGGCCGAGATGTACGATCAGTCCGACGCCAAAGAGGCTATCACCTGGGCCTCTGAAGCCCTCGAAGCGGTAGAGAGGTATCTATAAG
This sequence comes from uncultured Anaerolineales bacterium, assembly GCA_964646625.1. Classification (GTDB taxonomy): domain Bacteria; phylum Chloroflexota; class Anaerolineae; order CAZYHC01; family CAZYHC01; genus DAOULT01. The sequence goes on along the minus strand of CAZYHC010000019.1, from coordinate 80,442 downwards.
AGAGGTGCCTGGCACTTTGGAAGTGCCAGGCACCTGAGAAGAAGGCGGAAAGGTACCTTGAGAGAAGAGGAGCGAGAGAAAAGAATCGAGAGGGGCCCTCATCTCGTTGACACCCACACTCACCTCGATGACCCTGATTTTGACCCCGATCGCGCCGAGGTCATCGCCCGTGCCCTTTCCAACGGGGTGGTAGCCATTATCAGCGTGGGGGCGGGCCTGGCATCGAGTCGGGCCGCCGTCTCTCTGGCGGAAAAGCAGCCGGCCATCTATGCGGCGGTGGGCGTTCATCCCCACGAGGCCAGGACCCTGGACCGGGCAGGGCAGGCAGAACTTCGAGCCCTGGCCCGGCATCCGCAGGTGGTGGCCATTGGCGAGACCGGCCTGGACTACTATCGAGACCTTTCGCCGCGCAACGTCCAGCGGCAGGTTTTTGAGGCCCACCTGGCCCTGGCCCACGAGTTGGACAAACCGGTCATCGTCCACGACCGCGAGGCCCACCACGACGTGATGACCATTCTGCGTCGCTCAGGGGGGCGGGCAGGAGGAAAAGTGGGGGTCCTCCACTGCTTCTCAGGCAACCTGGACATGGCCCAGGAAGCCATCGAACTGGGTTTTTACATCTCTATAGCCGGTCCGGTCACTTTCTTAAATGCCCACCGCCTGGCAGAAAAAGTGCGTCGTCTGCCTCTGGAACGCCTGTTGATCGAGACCGACTGTCCTTATTTGGCGCCCCATCCCCATCGGGGTAAACGTAACGAACCGGCTCACGTCAGGCTGGTGGCCGAGGCCCTCGCCAAACTGAAAGATATGTCGCTACAGGAAGTGGCTGCTATCACCACCGATAATGCCCGCGCCCTCTTCAGTCTGAATCTGAGGCCGGCCGGGCCCGATAAACGCAGGGAATGAAACGCAGGGAATGAAAGGAAAACAGTTGAGCATAATTGGCATCTTGGACTTGATTCATGAAGAGCTGCAACACGTGGAGCAGAGGATGCGCGAGATTTCGCGGACCGAGTATGAGCATCTGTCTGCCGTCGTGGGTTACTTGTTGGACAGTGGCGGCAAACGTTTACGGCCGGCTATCGCCATCCTGTCCTCCAAATTTTATCCTGCCGAGCACAACAGGGTGGTCTCTCTGGCCGCCGCGCTGGAGATGCTGCACACGGCCACCCTCGTCCACGACGATATGATCGATAACTCGCTCATCCGGCGGGGCAACCCCACTCTGAACGCTTCCTGGGGCAAAGGGGCAACGGTTCTGACCGGAGATTACCTTTTCGCCTGGGCAGCCTTCCTGGGCACCGAGACGAAGAACATGCGGGTGATGTCTCTTTTCGCTGAAGCCCTGATGACTATCTGTAGTGGAGAATTGAACGGGATCTTCAACAGCGATTGGAGGCACCAGACACGGGAGGATTATTACCGGCGCACCTATAGCAAAACGGCCTCTCTGTTTGCCCTGGCCGCGGAAGGCGGCGCCATCCTGAGCGGAGCGCCGGAACGGGAAATACAAGCCCTGCACGCGTACGGGCGCCACCTGGGCATGGCTTTCCAGGTGGTGGACGACGCCCTGGACTTCATTGGCGACGAGCGCGACCTGGGCAAGCCGGTCGGCCACGATCTGCGCCAGGGCATCCTGACCCTGCCCACCATGTATTTTCTGGACCGACACCCCCAACACAGCGCCGTGACCGAGGTGCTGAACGGCCAGGAGAAAGACGAGACCAAGGTGCAGGAAGTGGTAGCCGCCATCAGGGACTCTGGAGCGGTCGAAGCGGCCATGACCGAGGCCAAAGATTTCACCCTCAAAGGGCAGGAAGCCCTGAGCATCCTGCCCCACAACAAGTATCGGCAGGCTATGCTCGACCTGGCCGATTACATCGTCGAGCGCAGACAGTAAACAGAAGGCCGATGGCAGATCAGCCACGAACCAGCGATCCGGTGGACGTGCGTAGTAACGACTTAAGTCGTTACTACGACCTCTCTATTGCCATCGTCAACTGGAACGTGCGCGATCTCCTGCAACGCTGTCTGCGCTCCATTTTTGAGCACGGCGGGGTGCGGCTGGAGGTCATCGTGGTCGATAACGCCTCGTCCGACGGCAGCGTGGAGATGGTGCGCCAGGATTTCAACAACGAACGTTCGTTGTTCCTCATCGCCAACGAGGACAATCTGGGTTTCACCGGAGGCAACAACCAGGCCATCGCCGCCAGCCAGGGCCGTTACGTCCTCCTGCTCAACCCCGATACCGAGATCGTGGGGGAAGCCCTGAGCACTATGGTCGCCTACATGGACGCTCACCCCCAGGTGGGGGTGCTCGGCCCCCAGCTTCTCAACCCCGACGGCCGCGTCCAGTCCTCGCGCCGCCGTTTCCCGACGATGGCTACCGCTTTCCTGGAGAGCACCATCCTGCAACTGTGGTTTCCCCGCCACCGCGTCCTGAGTCGCTACTACGTCCTGGATCGGCCGGACGACGAAACGCAAGTCGTAGACTGGGTAACAGGCGCCTGTCTGCTGGCCCGCCGAGAGGCCATCCACCAGGTTGGCCTCCTGGACGAGGACTATTTCATGTACTCTGAGGAGTTGGATTGGTGCTATCGCTTTAAAAAACAGGGCTGGCAGGTGGTCTATCTACCCACCGCCAGGATCGTCCATCACGAGGGGAAATCGAGCGAACAGGTGGTCCCGGCCCGCCACATCCGGTTTCAACGCAGCAAAATCCTTTTCTTCAAAAAACATTTCGGCCCCCGGCGGGCGGAGGTGCTGCGTCTGTTTCTGCTGGCTACCTACGTTTATCAGTGGTTGGAAGAGGCTTTCAAGTGGCTGGTAGGGCACAAAAGGCCCTTGCGCAAAGAGAGGATGGAAGCTTACCGGCAGGTGTTGCGTTCCGGCCTGAGATGAGCGCCAACACGGATTTTAGTCACGGATGACACGGGCTAAAGCGGATTAGTTGGATTAGTTTATGAAAGTTTGTCTGGTCACGGGCGAATTTCCGCCCATGCAGGGCGGCATGGGCGATTTCACCAACGAGGTGGGCAAGGCCCTGATCGAGCTGGGAATAGAGACCAGCGTGATCACTTCTACCCAGGCGCAGGGGCCACGGGATGAGAGATACGACCCGGCCTTGACGGTATATCCCATCATATCCCGCTGGGGCTGGGGCCACTGGCGTCCCATCCTCGACCTGGTGCGGCGGGAACGTTTCGACGTGCTCAACCTCCAATATCAGGCCGCCGCCTATGGGATGCATCCGGCCATCAACTTCCTGCCGCTGCGTCTGAAGGGGCCTGGCACTTTTAGAAGTGCCAGGCCCCTGCCCAAGATCGTGGTCACCTTCCACGATCTGAAGGTCCCCTATCTCTTCCCCAAGGCCGGGCCGGTGCGCTGGTGGGTGGTGATGGCCCTGGTGCGCTGGAGTGAGGCCACCATCGTCACCAACCGCCAGGACCTTCTGACCTTGCAGGCCACCTGTAGTAACGACTTAAGTCGTTACTACCTCATTCCCATCGGCAGCAACATCGAGCCCAGTCCCCCATCCAACTATAATCGCGACCAGCAACGCGCCCGCTGGGGAGTGGGGCCGGACGGGATTTTGCTCTCCTACTTCGGCTTTCTCAACGAGAGCAAGGGCGGAGAAGTGCTGATCCGCACCCTGGAGCGACTGGTGAGAGATGGACGTGACGTGCGCCTGCTGATGGTCGGCGGCCAGTTTGGATCCAGCGATCCCACCAACGTGGCCTACGCTCAATACATCAAGAGCCTGATCGAGGAGTTGGGCCTGGCGGAGCGCGTGCTGTGGACGGGCTTCACCACGCCGGATCAGGTTTCGGCCAACCTGCTGGCCTCCGACATCTGCGTGTTGCCCTATCGGGACGGGGCTTCGTTTCGGCGGGGAAGCTTCATGGCCGCTTTGATTCACGGCCTGCCCATCGTCAGCACCAGGCCCCAGGTGCCCCTGCCGGAGCTGGCCGACGGGCAGAACATCGCCCTGGCCCCCCCCGACGACGTGGAGGCCCTGGCCGCTAAAATCGTGGCCCTGGCCGCCTCTCCCCAACAGCGGGCCAGGTTAGGAGCAGGCGCCGCCGAACTCTCGCAACTCTTCCGCTGGGATAGCATCGCCAGGAAGACGCTGGAGGTCTACCGTGAATTGGGCGCCGATGGTTAGGCGGCATTGGCCGCTCGTGGTCATCCTGGTGGCTTTCGTATCCCTGGGCACGCTTTACAGCCTGGTCACGCCCATCTTCGAGGCCTCCGACGAGCTATGGCACTACCCCTTTGTCAAGCACCTGGCCGACGGTGGAGGGCTGCCCGTGCAAGACCCCGCTAACCCCCAGCCCTGGCGACAGGAAGGCAGTCAGCCACCCCTCTATTACGCTCTGGGGGCGCTGGCTACCCTCTGGATCGATACCGACGATCTGCCCCAACTGCTGCGCTACAACCCCCACGCCGACATCGGGGTGCTGAGGCCGGACGGCAACGTCAACATGGTCGTCCACTCCGAGGCGGAGGGCTTCCCCTATCGGGGCACGGCCCTGGCGGTGCACGTTGTACGCCTCCTCTCGGTGTGCATGGGGGCGGGCACAGTGTTCCTCACCTATCTCATCGCCCTGGCAACCTTCCCGGACGGGGAGTGGCTGGCGGCGGGGGCGGCGGCTTTCAACGCTTTTGTGCCCATGTTCCTGTTCATCAGCGGCTCGGTCAACAACGACAACCTGGTGGTGCTCCTTTGCTCGTGGGCTCTGCTGCTCACCATCCGCCTGCTGGATGCGAGCAGAAGTGCCAGGCACCTGGCAGGTGCCTGGCACTTTAGTCTGCTGGGTCTGGTTTTGGGCCTGGCGGCGCTCTCCAAGGTCAGTGCTTTGGGCCTTGCGCCTATCATCGCCCTGGCCCTGGGCCTGGCGGCCTTTCGGCGGCGTTCGGCGGCCTTCTTTCTGAAAGGAGTCGCATTAGTAGGAGGCGTGGCCGCCCTGGTAGCAGGCTGGTGGTACTTCAGAAATTGGCGGCTTTATGGCGATCCTCTGGGGCTCAACGTCTTTGTAGCCACCGTAGGGCCGCGCCATCCACCGCCGACCCTCTTGCAGCTTATCAGCGAGGGAGAGGGTTTTCTCATGTCCTTCTGGGGGCTTTTCGGCGGGGTGAACGTCCCGGCCGAGCCGAACGTCTACCGGGCGCTGAACGTCCTGGCCGCGCTGGGAAGCGTGGGCCTGGTCATCTACCTGGTTAGAAGTGCCAGGCGCCTGGCAGGTGCCTGGCACTTGGGGGACAATCTGGAAGAGGCCAAAATCCTGGTGCTTTTGGCCTGGCCGCTGATCGTTTTTGCAGCCCTCATCCGCTGGACGACGATCACCAAAGCATCCCAGGGGCGGCTTATGTTCCCGGCCATCTCGGCCATAGCCATTCTCCTGGCTGTGGGGTGGAGCGTCTGGCTGCGCCGCCGGGACGCCGGATTTTTGTTGGGGCCGCTGGCCGTGGCCCTGTTCCTGATAGCCCTGCTGGTCCCTTTCCGCTCCATTGCGCCGGCCTACGCCCGGCCTCCTTCCCTCTCGGAAGCCGAGATCGAGAGCATCCCTCACCGCCTGGACGTAAACTTTGGCGATAAAATGACACTCCTGGGATACAAAGTGCCAGGCACCTCTCAGGTGCCTGGCACTTCGGAAGTGAGGCCGGGGGAGAGCCTGCAAGTGACCGTCTACTGGCGTTCTCTGGCCCGCATGGAGCGCGATTGGAGCGTCTTCGTCCACCTGCTGGGCGAGAATGACATAATGCTGGCCCAGCGCGACACCTATCCCGGCCTGGGCAATTACCCTACCAGCCAGTGGGAGCGGGGAACGGCTATCTCCGACACCTATACCCTGGCCCTGCCGCCCACCGTCTACGCCCCGGACAAAGCCCAGTTCGAGGTAGGGCTTTACGATTTCTCCACGAAAGAACGACTACCTGTCCGCAAAGTGCCTGGCACTTCCAGTGCCCGCTTTCACCAGGTCGCCGTGGTGCGCCGCACGCGGGGGGAGGTGCCCAACGCCTTGTACTTCAATTTTGAGGGCCGGATAGCCCTCGTCGGCTACGACCTGGACCGGCGGGCGGCCCTGGCCGGCGAGACCATCAGGCTGACGCTCTACTGGCTGGCCCTGGCCGATGGGATGGAGGATTACACCGTTTTCGCTCACGTGCTGGGCGAGGACGATACCCTCTGGGCGCAGAAGGATAGCCAGCCGCAAGGGGGAGCAGCCCCGACCTCCACCTGGCGCAAAGGCCAAATCTTCGCCGACGAGTATGAACTGGTCGTCAAGCCCAATACTCCGCCAGACGTTTACGACGTAGAGGTAGGGCTTTACTCGGTCAGGACAGGGGCGCGGCTGCGGGTGCTGGACCAATGGGGGCGGGTGCAGGATGACCGCCTCCTGCTGAGCAAAGTGCGGGTGGTGGGATCATGATCGGAAAACACGGAAGCATCTTCTTCATCCTGGTGACTTTTGTAATTCTGGGGAGCGGTTACAGCCTGACCACGCCCATCTTCGAGGCCCCGGACGAGATAGAGCATTATTTCTACCTCTGGAACATCGCCAATGGAGGCGGCCTGCCGGTGCAGGACCCCGAGAACGTGGGCCCCTGGGGCCAGGAAGGCGGCCAGCCCCCCCTGTTCTACGTCCTGGGCGCGCTGCTCACTTTCCGGGTGGATAGCCGTGACGCCCCGGCTCTGGTACGCCGCAACCCCCACGCCAACGTGGGCCTCCCCCTGGCCTACGGCAACAAGAACGCTATCATCCACACCGACCGTGAGGCTTTCCCCTATCGTGGTGGGGTTCTGGCCGTGCGCCTGGCCCGCCTGCTCTCGGTTGTGGCTGGGGCGGCTACGGTGCTGGTCACTTATCTGATTGCCCTGGAAATATTTCCCCGCCGCCGGGAGGTAGCCCTGGGCGCGGCGACCATTAACGCCTTTATCCCCCAATTTCTTTTTATGAGCGGGGTCGTCTCCAACGACGTGCTGGCCGCGGCGCTATGTGGTTGGGCGCTGCTCATACTGCTGCGGCAGGTGACCGGGGAGCCGTCCTTCTGGAGCATGGTGGGACTGGGCTGCGTGGTCGGGCTGGCGGCTCTGACCAAGTTGAGCGGCCTGGGCCTGTTTGTCCTGGTGTTGGTGGTGCTGATCTGGCTGGCCTGGTATCGGGAGGACTTTACCCTGCTCCTGCCGGGCGGGCTGCTGGTACTTGTTCCGGCCCTGGTGGTGCCTGCCTGGTGGTACGTCAGAAACCAGCTTCTCTACGGCGATCCATTGGGCTTGAGCGTCTTCCTGGACATCGTCAGCAGGCGGGAGGGGTTCTCGTGGCAGGCTTTCCTGTACGAGTTGAGCGGGGTCAGGATATCTTTCTGGGCGCTCTTTGGCTGGTTTAACGTGCCCCTCAACCAATCCCTGTACCGGCTCTACGACAGCCTGAGCGTGGTGGGGCTGGCAGGTTGGCCGCTGTGGGCGGTCAAAAGCCGCTTCACGTCCACCCAGGAAGACCTCATACCGCTGGCACGAGGCATGGCGGCATTAAGGCCGCTGGGCTGGCTGCTGGGCATCCTGGGCTTGTGGACGGCCATAACCTTTGGGTCCCTGGTCAGGTGGACGTGGTTTACCACCGGGTCGCAGGGGCGGCTTCTATTTCCGGCTATCTCGGCTATGTGCATCCTGCTGGCGGTGGGCCTGAGCCAGTGGTGGCGGTGGCTGCCGGTTATAGTCGGGATGGCGATGGGGGTGGGGGCCTGCCTGATTCCTTCCTTCTACATTGCCCCGGCCTACGCCCGGCCGCCCATTCTCTCCGAGATGCCGGCCGGGGTGCACCGCTTAAACGTCAACTACGACGGCCAGATGATGCTCCTGGGCTACGAACTGGAGGAGAGTACGGTCAGGCGGGGGCAACACCTGGGCCTGACCCTCTACTGGCAGTCGCTCGTGGAGATGGAGCGGGACTGGAGCGTTTACGTTCACCTCTTTGGCCGCCAGGACGAGCCGGTGGGAGAGGAGGATACTTATCCGGGCCTGGGCAGCTATCCCACCAGCCAGTGGCGGGCGGGGGACATCGTGCGGGATACCTATCAGGTGCTCGTCCAGCCGACGGCTCGTGCCCCAACCCGATGCCGCATCGACGTGGGGCTTTACGACCTGGATACTATGAAACCCCTGCCCTCATTCGATACGGAGATGCAGCCGGTGTCCCGCCCGGCCATCGAGCCGGTGAAGATCACCACCTGGGCTCCTCCTCACTACGAGATCGGAGAGCCGGTGCATTTCGATCTGGAAGGGCAGGTTATCCTGATAGGATACAAGCTGGACGAGGCCGCCGTCAAACGGGGCGAAGAGTTCAAGGTGGCCCTCTACTGGCAGGCAGAGAAAGAGATGAGCGAGGATTATACCGTCTTCGTCCACCTGCTGGACGAGAAGGACGTCATCCGCGCCCAGCACGATGGGCCGCCGATGGGCGGTGATTATCCGACCACCTTCTGGGAGGCGGGAGAGGTGGTCAAGGACGAGCACTCCCTGACCCTTGCTGAGAATGCGCCGCCGGGGCGTTACCGGCTGGTGGTGGGCATGTATCGTCCGAGCGATGGCCGCCGTCTGGCGCTGGTGGACGAGGAGGGGCAAATTCTGGATGACAAGATAGTGCTCAGTGAAATAGTCCTTGAGCCTTAAACGATGCGCTCACGTGCCAGTTCCGCGGCATAGGCAATGGCGGCCTGGATGTCTTCCGAGTTCAACGAGGGGTAACTTTCCAGGATTTCTTCTGGACTGACACCCGCAGCCAGATTATCCAGGATAACCGAAACCATAATCCGCGTGCCCGTGATGCAAGCTTTGCCGTGACAGACCAGGGGGTCTACCGATATCCGTTCCCGCCAATCCATTCTTTGACCTCTGTTCCAGAATTCAACTGTAACGCTAGCATCTAGAAAGGTATGTCAGTCTCAATCTCATCATATCCAACCATCTGTGCTAGCAGCGCTTGTATGATCTGTTTCGTTTTCTTTGCTCCGAAGATCTTTTTCAGGATTTCCAAGAGTTCCTCTTCCGATTTGGCTAGAAGTTCCCTCTGCTCTCCAGGAATTCCACTAAAAATCATCGGCATATCTTCTCTGCCTACTCTGCCTGGTGCAATCTCCGCAGCCATGTCTCTATCGACATAAACATTTACGGGATACAACTGAATACCGTGCATGATCGTGAAAAGACGATACCGGTAGGCGCTCAGAGCGGGTGCTACAAGGTAGAAATCGTAGGCAAATCGTTCTGGTGCTTGCATTCTCTCATTCGTCCGCACTATAGCTTCTACCAGGTTCTGAGTTTTCTTGCCCAGCAGTGATGCCTGTTCTTTAAGGATGGTAACTGGAGCTTTCAACTTCTCAGCGGATATTACTATATCCTCCGGCCACAGGTCTTGCATATCTAGAAACCTCCTTATAAAATCTAAAGTCTGAGCCTAAAAAATATCGGGAGATGGTCAGAAGCCACATTAGTGTCGGGCACTCCACGCCTGGAGATAAACGAAGTGTCTCCATCGGACTCCACAATCTCTAAGTCTTCGTTGCTGAAACGGTGTAGCAAATCGGGGCGGATCAAGACTTGATCGAACATATTCCAGAAAAAGACCCTGGGTTCCGAGCGACTGTAATAATACGTTCCAGGGGGACCTGGCGTCGCATCGCCGAAAAGGCCCCACATGGGGTTGTAAAAGAACGGATATTCCGTACCACCTACGGTCCGCTTTCTCTTCTCTGCGATAGTTCGACTCATGACACCATGCAGCCCAATTGCGCTTACAACCCCATCCTCAAAAGGGTTCATGTTAAGATCCCCCACAAGTACTGTTCTGGAATGCCCAACATCGCTTTCTAAAGATCTAATTGAATTTGCCAGTCGCACGCATTCAAAAGCTTGGTCCGAGTCGCTCCAGTACAATTTGCTAGGAAAATGCGTGACGGCTAACAAAACGTCTGTCAGTCCCGGCAGCTTCAGGTGGCGTATCGTAAGCCTATCTTCTTCGTATCTAGGTCGTATGAAATCGCCAGGGAATCGCGTGAATATCTCGACCTTCCTGCAACCTATGCCTGGCGCATAATGGTAATCGTATGAGCCGGGTGGGTTTAGCGTTCTCAACAACACCTCTGGCTCAATAGAACACTCTGCAAGCATGATCACATCGACCTGGTACCGTAAAGCCAGATTGGCAACAAGTTTCTCCAATAGTTTTCGTTTGAGGTTCCAGAAAAGAAACGCGGTCATAAGCAGTCATCCACAGCGTCTTCAGATTCTACATCTATTATACCGCAACTGTCTCTTTCCCGCAATGGTCTGGTGCTTGACTTTGCCCACAACTTTGGAATCGCGGAGGTCGGGGAAAAACGGAACACGCGGAAGACCACAGGCCGCCACCGGAGGATGCTTCGCCGGGGCCTTCAACCCAGGTGTCTGGCACTTTTGGAAGTGCCAGGCCCCTTTGGCTCATAGCTCTTTCATGATGGTCGGCAGGTTAACCTCGGCCGATTCGCCCGTGACCATCACGCTGTCCAACTCCTGCCCGCTACAGCCCGAAAAAGCCGAGACCTCTATCGGCCCGACCACCAGGGGCGTCATCCGGGTGCTGGCCAGACCGCTGGTAGTGCTCACCACCACGCCTGGGCCGTCGTCCCAAAAGCGCCCCTCGTCCCCCTGGACGGTCAGGGTGATGGCCGTGCCGTCCGCGGCATGGTACACCCCACTGCGCAACGTGACCGTGACCGTCCCCCAACGCAAGAGTTTCACGGCGGGAACGGCTTCCAGGCTGGCCGTGACGACCGGATCGGGGCTGACGTAGGCGTTGTAATCTGTACCAGAGATGGGGGTGTTGGCCCCCCACCAGTTGCCGCGAGCGTCGAGGGTACCACCACCATTCTTGTACAGGTTGAAGTTGGCGTTGCCACACAGCGTATTGCTGTGTATCAAGGGGGCGGCGGTGCTGCCAACGTAGACGCCTCCGCCGTCGGCATTGGAGTTGTTGCCCTGGATGGTATTGTTGGAGATGGCGGAATTGTCGCTGTTGACGTAGACTCCCCCGCCGGAGTTGGCGTCGTTGCCCTGGACGGTATTGTTGGAGATGTCAGGGTTGTCGCTGTTGACATAGATTCCACCCCCGTCGGAGCTGGCATTGTTGTCCTGGATGGTATTGTTGGAGATGGTGGGGTTGCCGCTGTTGACGTAGATTCCACCCCCGTCGTTGGCGTTGTTGCTCTGGATGATGGTGTTGGAGATGGTGGGATCGCCGTTATCGACGTAGATGCCGCCGCCGGTGGTGGCTGTGTTGCCTTCGATGACGTTGTTTATGATGGAAGGGCTGGCCCCGCTGATGTGGACCCCACCGCCGCCGGCCTGGGCGCTCACCCCGCTGCTGGAGCTACCGCCGATGATTCTGAAGCCGGCAATGACTATGCTGGGGTCGATGCCGCCATCCAGGACCCTGACCGTCGGGCCGGCACCTGTGCCTTCGAGGATGGTCCTGTCTGCCCCGGAGCCTTGCACGCTCACCCGGACGGTGAGGGTGATGTTTTCCTGGTAGAAGCCCGCCGAGGCGAGCACCTGCTGACCGGGATCGGCATCGTCAATGGCGCCCTGGATGGTGGTGTAAGTTTCCCCGGTTTCGGGGTTGAGTATGATGTTGTTCGGGAGGGCGTGGCCGATGCTGAATACACCGAAGTTTTGCCCGGTGTACCACATCTTGTAGGTGCCGCCATCGTGGATGACCTCGGCCAAAGCAGCCATGTCCGCGTCCCAACTACCTGTGGGGCCCGGCTCAAGGATGGGATTGCCGCTGTACTTTGTCCAGTCGAGGCCATCGTATGAGGTAGCGTAGCCGAGGCGGTAATGCCCGTTGGAGTCGATCCCCGTGTACCACATCCTGTAGACGTAGGACACATTGTCGTAGAGGACGGACGGGTCCCGCACGCCGTCGGAATCAAAACTTCCAGCCGGGCCCACATCCATAACCGGGTTGGCGGCGTGCTTCGTCCAGTTAACGCCGTCGGACGAGGTGGCGTGGCCGAGGCGGAACTTGCCGTCGGGACCGAGCCCTGAATACCACATCTCGTAGATGCTGCCCCAACGGATGACACATGGGTCTATGACTTTCTGCCCATCCCAGGCGCCGGGCGTCACGGGCAGGATCGGGTTGCCAGGATGCTTCGTCCATTTGACTTCATCGCTGGAGGTGGCGTATCCGATCTGCTCCGTGCCGCCCACACCGCCGACGCCCCCGTGATACCACATCTTGTAGATACCGTCGTGGAACATGACGTAAGCCCCAGAAACGTTCTCATAATCCCAGGCCCCCGGCACCCCCCGCCCCAGAACCGGGTTGCCGTACTTTTCCCAGTCGATGCCATTGGTCGAGACGGCGTACCCGATTCCCAAGTGCCAGCCCTGGCTGCCGGGGGCACTCTGCCCCGCATACCACATCTTGTAGGTGCCCCCATCACGGATCACGCACGGCTCAAGGACCATGTAGGCGTTCCAGCCACCTGCGAGACTGGGCTCAAGGACGGGGTTGCCGCTGTACTTCGTCCAATCTGCCCCTAACACGAACTGTGGCTGGGGTGACCTGGCCCCTGCCGAGACCACCATCAGCAGCCCCACCAGTGACAGGGCAATCACCACTCGAATCGTCCTCATCACTTTTGTTTGCATCCTGTTCCTCCCTGATCTACTGTGATTGTTTTTTATCGACCGCGCGTGAACTCGAGTGACTACCCAACGGGCCTACGCGCACCTGTCTATCCCCATCTGCAAGACCGGGAGCAACCGGGATTGTTCCAGGTCCTATTGACTCGTTGGCTTTACGATGATCGGCAGGTTAACCTCGGCCGGTTCGCCCGTGATCGTCACGCTGCCCACCTGCTGCCCGTTACAGCCTGAAAAAGCCAAGACCTCTATCTGCTTAACCGTCAGGGGCGTAATTTGGGCGCTGACCAGACCGTTCGTGGTGCTCACTACTGCGCTCGAGCTGTTGTCCTCAAAGTATCCTTCCTCGTTCTGGATGGTCAGACCGATGACCGTGCCGTCCGCGGCGTGGTAGTCCCCACTGCGCAGGGTGACCGTGACCGTGGCCCAACGCAAGATTTTCACCGTGGAGGAAACGCTCCCTCCACTGTCCTGGGAAACGGCCTCCATGCTGGCCTTGATGACCGGGTCGGGGTTGACGTAGGCGTTGTAATCTGTACCAGAGACGGGGGTGTTGGCCCCCCACCAGTTGCCGGGAGCGTCCAAAATACCATCACCATTCTTGTACAGATTGAATTCGGTGTTGTCACACAGCGTATTGCTGTGTATCGAGGGGTTGGCCGCTTCATCGACGTAGATGCCACCCCCCGCGAGGGCCGAATTGCCCTGAATCACGTTGTTGGAGACGATCGGATTGCCTCCGCCTATGTAGATGCCGCCGCCATTGGCGTTCGAGTTGTTGCCCTGGATGGTGTTGTTGGAGATGGTCGAGCTGCCACCGCCGATGTAGATGCCGCCGCCGACGTTGGCGTTATTGTCCTGTAAGGTGTTGTTGGAGATGGTGGGGTTGCCGCTGTTGACGTAGATGCCCCCCCCGGAGTTGGCGTTGTTGCTCTGGATGGTATTGTTGGAGATGATGGGATCGCCGTTATCGACGTAGATGCCGCCGCCGGCGGTGGCTGTGTTGCCTTCGATGACATTATTTCTAATGGAAGGGCTGGCCTTGTTGATGTAGGCTGCAACACCGCTGGTCTGGGCGCTCATCCCCCCGCTGGAGCTACCGCTGGTGATTCTGAAGCCGGAAATGACCGTGCTGGGGCCGATGCCGCCCCCCTCGGCCTTGACCGTGGGGCCGGCGCCTGTGCCCTGGAGAGTGGTCCAGTCTGCTCCGTAGCCGTAGATTGCCACTCCGGCGGTCAGAGTGATGTTTTCGGTGTAGGTGCCGGGGTAGACGACCAGGCTTTGGCCCGGCGTGGCGGCGTTAAGAGCAGCCTGCACGCTGGTGAAGGTCTGGCCGGTGTCGGGGTTGACTATAATGTTCGTAGGCGCGAGCTTGGTGATAAAGGCATCGCCACCTCCCTGGTCTCCCTGATAGGGGTTCCGGGTGGGGAAGTTGGCGGAATCAGTTATTCCCGTCACGTAGGAGTGGCTGGACTTGTCCACGGCGATACCATAGCCCTGGTCTTGCCCGCTCCCCCCCAGGTAGGTGGAGCAGATAAGGGAGGCCACGCCGCTCTTCGTGGTATCTATCCTGGTGATAAAGGCATCATTTGCACCACCGCTATACGTCCCCTGATAGAAGTTCTGGACGGGAAAGTCGGTGGAACTGGTCCATCCCGTCACGTACGCGTGGCCGACCCCATCCGCGGCGATGCCATGGCCCTGGTCTTGACCGCCACCCCCCAGGTAGGTGGAGTAGAGCAGGGAGGCGGCG
>CAZYHC010000019.1:0-65901 GCA_964646625.1 uncultured Anaerolineales bacterium | reverse complement strand
TGGTATATCCCGTCACGTACGCGTGGCCGGCCCCATCCGCGGCGATGCCATAGCCCTGGTCTTGACCGCCACCCCCCAGGTAGGTGGAGTAGAGCAGGGAGGCGGCGCCGCTTTGGGTGGTGTCCAGCCTGGTGACAAAAGCATCCTGAGCACCGCCGCCAAGTGCCGGCTGATAGGCGTTCTGGGTGGGGAAGTTGGTGGAACCAGTATATCCCGTCACGTACGCGCGGCCGGCCCCATCCGCGGCGATGCCATAGCCATAGTCATTCATGCTCCCTCCCAGGTAGGTGGAGTAGAGCAGAGAGGCGGCGCCGCTTTGGGTGGTGTCCAGCTTGGTGACAAAGGCATCCTGAGCACCGCCGCCAAATGCCGGCTGATAGGCGTTCTGGGTGGGGAAGTTGCTGGAAATAGTATATCCCGTCACGTACGCCTGGCCGGCCCCATCCGCGGCGATGCCATAGCCATAGTCACTATTGTTCCCCCCCAGATAGGTGGAGTAGAGCAGGGCGTTGCCCGTGGCGCTGAGTTTGGTGACAAAGGTATCCTGACCACCGCCGCCGTGCGTCCCCTGGTAAGGGTTCTGGGTGGGGAAGTTGGTGGAACCAGTATATCCCGTCACGTACGCCTGGCCGGCCCCATCCACGGCGATGCCAGAACCATAGTCCCCACCGCTCCCCCCCAGGTAAGTGGAGTAGATGAGGGAGGCGTTGCCACTTTGACTGGCGTCTATCTTGGCCACAAAGACATCAGTGCCACCGCCGCCAGACGTCCCCTGGTAGGCGCTCCGGATGGGGAAGTCGGTGGAAGAAGTGCTTCCCGTCACGTACGCCTGGCCGGCCTCATCCACGGCGATGCCAGAGCCCTGGTCATCACCGCTCCCCCCCAGGTAGGTGGAGTAGAGCAGGGTAGGGTCAATGATGAGGGGCTGGCGGGGGTCGTATTCGTCCCGCACCGCAAAGCCGCAGGTGCGCAAGCCGTGCAGCACGAACTCCGTCTCTACCTCCACCCGCCGCCCGTCGATCTCCTGGTAGACGTAGGGCCTGGTGTCCTTCAACTCGTTCCCTCCGGCCAGGATGAGCAGGTTGCCCTCTTCGTCCAGGCGCAGACCAGCCGCGCCCCAGTAGGCCAGCCGGATCTGGCTGACATCCGCCCCCGGATTGACGACAAAGGTGTACTTGAGCGCCCCCATCTGCCCGACATAACGCAGGTCGATGCCGGGGTAGAGGTCGTGATAGACCACCTCTTCGTAGGTGGGGAGACCTGTCTGCCACTTCGCCGGGTCTTTGCCGATGAAGTAGTTGACTTCAGCCGCCGTTCTCTCCATGCCAACAGGCTGCGTGGCGTTAGCTCCCACCCACCGCATCCGCAGAATGGTCGCGTCCAGGACCATGACCATCTCTCTGGCGGTAAAGTAGATGGAATGTCTGCCGCCCTGGGCGTAGTAGCGGACGCTGGCGTTCACCTGCCCCTGGTTGACGGTGAAGTACAGGGGCAGCTTCAGGTAGGCGTCGAGCGCTCGCTGTTTGAGCGCCTCGCCGCCGGAATCGTGGCTGACGGGTGGGGTCTGGGCCGCCTCCATCGGCGGGGCAAAACCGGCCCACGGAGCCAGCCAGGCCATCAACAGTAAGATCGTCAAATACCTTTTCATTTTCATTATTTACCCTCCCGTGCAGAAGAATAGGCGAAGAAGTTGGCAATACCGTTAACGTGAGCTATAGTGAGCAGAGACGTGACGTTCAGGTACACTTCCCTACAATTATAACATAAAACGCGGCCGAGTATTATTAGCGTTTTGTGGCAGTTATGTAGCAGTTATGTAGCGGTTATGTCTGTGTATACATTGGCCCTCAAGTTAACGGCATTGGAGAGGTTGGTAAAAAAAACGCCCTCTTCCTGCCCCAGGAAAAGGACGGCATTGCGTTGGAGTAGCATTGTAACTGCCGCTACATTGTCACCGGTAACGTATCTGTTTTATGATATTATTATAACATAGAATTAAGCTTTTGTCAAGGCTGGAAGGTAAAAAAAAGGTAACTAATCTTCTTACCGATTGACGAGATATGCATAGATGTAAGAAGGTGGAAAGTAACGAGCACTAAATGGCAAAAAAGTCCCCTTTGCGAGGCCCAGTCTCCCAGCTAACGAGCCCGGCCGCCGGCCTGAAGAGCGCCGCTTGACTTAGGCCAGGTTGTGCTTATAATATACGCGTTACCAAAATCAAGGGAGGATTCAGATGACCAAAAACATCCGTCAGTTGGACTTTGCTACCCAGGCCGTACACGCCGGAGAAGGCGCGGCGCGGCCCGACTTCACCCCGACCGTGACCCCTATCTACCAGTCGGTCAGTTACGGCTACGATCAAATGGCTACGTTGGATGCCATTGTAGACAAGGAACGGCCGGGTTTTATTTACTCCCGCTACGGCACGCCCACCAACGCTGCCCTGGAGACGGCCCTGGCCGCGCTGGAGGGGGCGGACAAGGCCCTTTCCTGCGCTTCGGGTATGGCGGCTGTACACGTGGCCCTGTTGGCCGCCGGCGCCTCCGCCGCAGGCGCGGTGGTCTCCGCTTACGACGTATACGGCAGTACCTATACCATGGTGGGACAACTGTTCCCCACGCTGGGCATTAAGACAGGTTTTGTGGACATCACCGACCTGAGCGCCCTGGAGATAGCCCTGGACGAGATACGGCCCGCCGTCCTCATCTGCGAGACCATTTCTAACCCTTTGATGAGGGTAGCCGATATACCGGCCATCGCGGGCATGGCTCACGCCGCCGGAGCCAAACTGGTCGTGGATAACACCTTCACCACCCCTTACCTCTTCAGACCCCTGGAACATGAGGCCGATTACGTGGTGCACAGCACCACCAAATACCTGGGCGGCCACGGCGACGTGTTGGGTGGGGCCGTTACGACTTCCGAGGAGAATTTCGAGAGGTTGTTCGATTTGCACATACAGATGGGGGGCGTGCTGGGCCCTACCGAGGCCTGGCTGACCCTGCGCGGCCTCAAAACCCTGCCTTTGCGCCTGGAGAGGCAGTGTCAGAACGCGATGAAGATCGCCACCTGGCTGGAGGAGCACCCCAAGGTGGCCCACGTCAACTATCCCGGCCTGGAAAGCCATCCCCAGCACGCCGTCGCCCGCAGCCAGTACCGAGAGGGCTGCTATGGGGGCATGATCTCTTTTGACATCGCCGCCGGAAACGCGGAAAAAGTTTACCGTTTTATGGAGGCCCTGGAGCTTTGCCTGCCGGTGGTCAGCCTGGGCGACATCTATACGCTGGTGATGTATCCACCTCGCACCTCACACCACGACCTGAACGAGGAGGAACTGGCCGAGATTGGCATTGGCCCTGGTCTGGTGCGTCTCTCGGTAGGCATCGAAGGAGCCGACGATCTCATCGCCGACCTGGAGCAGGCTCTAGATCAGATTTAGGGCCTCGCTCCTGCCAACCTGGGGGTTAAGGGTGAAAGTTTCGGTCATCGCCACGGTCAAAAACGAAGGGGAAGCCATCCGTAAGCTGTTGGATTCGCTGACTGCCCAAACCCGCCAACCCGATGAGGTGATCTTCGTGGATGGCGGCTCGACCGACGACACGGTCGAGGTGCTGGAGTCCTACGCCGACGTTTTGCCCCTGCGGGTGCTGGTGCGGCCGGGCTGCAACATCTCCGCGGGACGTAACGCGGCCATCGTGGAGGCCACAGGAGAGGTCATCGCCTCCACGGACGCCGGGGTGCGGCTCAGCCCCAACTGGCTGGAAGATTTGGTCAGGCCCTTCCAGAGCCGGGGAGACGTCCAGGTGGTCAGCGGCTTCTTCGTGGCCGACCCGCAGACCGCCTTTGAAACGGCGATGGGAGCTACGGTGCTGCCCGCCCTGGAGGACCTCGACCCGGAGCGTTTTCTGCCGTCCAGCCGCTCGGTGGCCTTTCGCAAAGGAGCCTGGGAGCGGGCCGGCCGTTACCCAGAGTGGCTGGACTACTGCGAGGATCTGGTCTTCGATTTCAGGCTGCGCGACCTGTACGGTCCTTTTCCGTTCGCGCCCGAAGCGGTGGCCTACTTCCGCCCCCGGTCCGACCTGAGAGCCTTCTTCGCCCAGTATTACCGTTATGCCAGGGGCGATGGCAAAGCCAA
The DNA here is from genome assembly GCA_964646625.1 of uncultured Anaerolineales bacterium. Taxonomy (GTDB): domain Bacteria; phylum Chloroflexota; class Anaerolineae; order CAZYHC01; family CAZYHC01; genus DAOULT01. The sequence goes on along the minus strand of CAZYHC010000019.1, from coordinate 61,766 downwards.
CTTGTGGCCTAAACGTCACGCCATACGTTATTTCGCCTATCTCTTTGCCGCCCCTGTGCTGCTCGTTCTGGGGTTGCGGTGGGGGCTTTTCTGGCTCTCCCTTTTGGTTTTGGGCTTTGCCGTCTATCTGTGGCGACCGTATGGACGGCTGCGAACCATGATGGCTTCCCTCAGTCCGGCGGAGAAGATCGAAGCGGCGCTGTGGGTGCCGGTCATCAGAGTCACGGGTGATGTAGCCAAAATGATCGGCTACCCCGTGGGCTGGTTCTGGAGATTAAAACATCGGGCAAAGGTGGAAGACATAAAGTGGAGGAAGTGAAAGTTGGCGATAAAGCCATGTTCAGCAAGCTCATCACTGAGGAGGACGTGGCTGCTTTCGCCGAGATCACGGACGACCGCAATCCATTATATTGGAACGAGGAGTACGCCAGGAAGACGCGTTTTGAGGGGCGGATTGTCCCCAGCATGTTGACGGCCAGCCTGATCCCGGCCCTTATAAGCAAAGATTTGCCGGGTTGTATCCCGCTGAGCCACAATCTCAGATTTTTGGAGGCCGTGCGCATCGGCGATACCATCACCGTCTTGATCCAGGTTATCGCCTACGACGGGAGACAGCGCATTGTCACTTTTCGGACAGAGTGTTTCAACCAGGACCGGCTCAAGGTCCTGACCGGAGAGGCGATGGTTATGCTGGGGGGAGCACAAAAGTCAGGATAGCGGTTTGAAAAAGTAGCCGACACCTCGGCGGGTCAGGATGTATTGGGGGCAGTGGGGGGTTTCTTCGATCTTCTGGCGTAGACGCCAGATGTAGGCTTTCAGCGCGGCGCGGTTGGCATCTTCGCCGTTCCAGACCCGTTCCAGAAGCTCGTCGCTGGTGAAGAGACGGCCGGCCTCTTTGACCAGGCAGGAAAGCAGCTCGAACTCCTTGGGAGTCAGGTTTACGGAATGGCCTCGCACTTCGATCTGGCGGGCGCATAAATTCACGCTCAGGTTCTCATCGACGTAAAGTATTACGCCTTTCTCCGAAGTGGACAGGGCGGCGCGTTGCAGAACGTCTTTTATCTCGGCTATCAATGCTTTCTGGGTGAGGGGTTTCACCAGATGACCCTCAATTTCCATCTCAGCCATCTTTGTCCGGCTGTCCTGGTCGTCCGCAGCGGTAATCACGATGATGGGCAGATCGGAGACAGCCCGCACCCCCTGGCAGAATTGCCAGCCATTCATCTCGGCGGTGGTCCCGCTCACGTCGATGAGAAACAGGATAGGAATATCGGCGTGCAACTTGCGTAGCCCTTCTGCTTCGGTGGTGGCGGAATTAGCCGTATAGCCTTTGGTCTGAAGCCACAGACTAATTTCCTCGTTGAAATGGGCATTGGGGCCGATGACTAATAAATTTTCCCTCACTAAAACCCTCCTCCCCGTAGAGATGCTTCGGGTCTGGCTCAGGCGATGGAAGATGCCCCCTACAGAAAGGTATAACACGCCTGATGCTACCATATGATAGCACATCCCCCGAATTTTTGGGTTGAGAATAGGTTGAGGTTAAGTTAAGATTAGGTAAAGGGGAAGTGATATTGAGGGGGGAAGAGGGACAAAGGGCTGCGAGGGAAGAGAGGGGTATGATCAGAGTTTTATGCCGCTGAACAACCAGGCCCCGATCTGCTCCGGCAGAGCCTCCCGGTTCTCCTCGGTGACGGTGAAGACCGCCACCTGAGGGGCCTGGCATTTTGGAAAAGCCAGCCACCTGCGGGCCAGCTGGTCCAGAAGGTCAGAGCGCACCACCACCAGGACTCGTGGAGTGTGGAGCAGAATATCCAGGACGGGAGACAGACCTTTTTCCTGCTCCAACTCCAGAGGGCCGATCTCATCGATCAGCAACAGGTCGCCCTCTGTTGCTCCCTGCTCGATAGCCGTCAGGCATCGTTGTAAGGCTCTGGCCTCAAAGTGATAGCGCCCTGTCTGTGGCCCATCCATAGGCCGGTCGGCGCGGGCCAGAGTCCAGCTTTGACCGCTCAGCGGATCGAGGGCCTCTATCCCGATCTTGTTCCCGTCCTGGTCAAAGATGGCCGGAGTCAACAAGCCGCCACACCGGTAGCCCCTTTTACGAGCCAAAGCCAGAACCCGCTGACAGATAGTGGTTTTGCCTGCTCCGATCTCTCCGCTGAGCAAGGCGATCATTGTCGTCTCCATTGCTTTTTCCCTTCAGCTTCAATCTTTCGTTCGCCTAAATGGCCGGTGTGGCGTTCCGTGAGCGTCGGATTTCATCTTGCGCTGACCGAGACTCTACGGTATAATGTAATGTAGCAGGCAAAGGGGGACCGTGAGGATGGACGATTGGCTGACGAAAAATCGTGGTTACATTTTCATCTTTGTGCTGAATTTTCTCTGTAATCTTATGGTCATGGGCGGGCTGGTTCTGGTCGTAAGCTGGCCCCGGCCCGCGGCCATTGAGATCGTGCCCCCGCCCACGTTCACCCCCACTCCTACATCCACCCTTACTGCCACGCCCATCCCCCTGATGGTCTACGTCAGCGGGGCGGTAGCTCGTCCCGACGTCTACGCCCTGGCTCCCCAAAGCATCGTCAAAAACGCTATCGAGGCCGCCGGCGGCGCCACAGCAGAGGCCGACCTGACGCGCCTTAACCTGGCCCGCCCCTTGCAGAACGGGGAGCAGGTCCACGTGCCCCAAAAAGGGGAAGAGAACCTGCCCCCATCACCCACCAGCGGAGAAGCCCCTCCCACTCCTTCACCTGTGCAGCCTCCTCAACCCGGCGCCAAGATCAACGTCAATACGGCCACCGCCGCAGAGTTAGAACAACTGCCGGGGATAGGCCCTGTTCTGGCGCAAAGGATCGTCGAGTATCGGGAGGCTCACGGGCCCTTCCAGTCTATCGAGGACATCAAAAAGGTGTCAGGCATCGGAGAGGCTAAATTTGAGCAGATTAAAGACCTGATCACCGTGTAATCTCGGTTACGCTTCCTCTTCACGTGTCAGTTCCGCGGCGTAGGCGATGGCGGCCTGGATGTCTTCCAGGCTTAGCGAGGGGTAACTCTCCAGGATTTCTTCTGGGTCTACACCTGCAGCCAGATTATCCAGGATAACCGAAACCATAATACGCGTGCCCCTGATGCAAGCTTTGCCGTGACAGATCAGGGGGTCTACCGAGATCCGTTCTCGCCAATCCATTCTTTTTCCCTCTTGACTCTCCGGTTTTTGTGCTTTCTGCTTTATTATAACACGATTATCTCCGTATTCGCAAGGAGTCGCGATGTGCGTGTTCCAGGAGCTCGTTACGGGACAGTCTGGAGGTTAAACGGCTTTATGTTTGCCTTTCCTGACCATATCGAGTAAAATTACCCTTGCAAACGGAAGGGAGTGGGTCAACTGTGTTCGTATACATCCTAGAATGCGCGGACGGCACCTTCTACACCGGTTGGACCACAGACCTGGAGCGTCGTTTGCAGGCCCACAACGCCGGCCGAGGGGGGCGGTATACTCGTGGGCGTCGGCCGGTGCGTCTGGCTTATTACGAGGAATGCCCTACGCGGGGCGAGGCTCAACGGCGGGAGGCGGTTTTACGTCGCCTGCCCCGCGTCCAGAAATTAAAATTGATCGGGGGACGGACGGATTAGCGGGATGGGGAGAGATAGTTTGCCGAATATATCTATATCGGTGGTGATGCCAGCCTACAACGAGGAGGCCAACGTCGGGCCCATGGTGAGCGAAGTGCTGGAAGTCATGGCGCCGCTCAGCGACGATTACGAGGTCGTCGTGGTCGATGACGGCAGCCGCGATAAGACGGCAGAGGTGGTGCGTAAGCTGGCCGCCGACCATCCCCAGGTGCGATTGGTGCAACACCAGGTCAACAAGGGTTACGGGGCGGCTCTTTACGACGGGTTCATCAGCGCCACCCGCGACTTTGTATTCTTCACCGATTCCGACAAGCAGTTCGAGGTCGCCGAGATCGGCAAACTGCTGCCGCTCGTCGAGGAGGCCGACCTTGTGGCTGGCTATCGTGCTCCGCGCCGCGACCCTTTTCATCGCCTGCTCTATGGCTGGGGCTGGACGGCGCTGGTCACCCTCCTTTTTGGCTACACCGTTAGAGACATCGACTGTGCTTTTAAGCTCTTCAGGCGGGAGATCATCGACAACATCGACATCAAATCGAGGGGGGCCACTTTCAGCGCCGAGTTCCTGGTGCGGGCCAAACGCCGCGGGTACAGGATACGCGAGGTGCCCGTCAGCCATCTGCCGCGCACTGCGGGCAGCCAGACGGGCGCCCGCCTCGATGTCATCACCCGCGCCTTCCGAGAGCTGATCCGTTTTCGTTGGCAGTTGTGGACGGAAAAGTAGTAGTATGAAAGTTATCGCCTGCGCCACCGTCTTCGAAGAACTGGTCCACTTCCTGCCCGCAGATGCGCAGTATGAGAGGCTGGATTTCGGGTTACACGTCCATCCCGAACAACTCCAGCGCACTTTGCAGGAAAAGATCGACCAGGTTAAGGAAGAGGATACCATCCTGCTGGGCTATGGGCTATGCGCCAGGGGCACGGTAGGGCTTAGTTCGCCTGGCTGCCACCTGGTAGTGCCCAGGGTGGACGATTGTATTGCCATTTTTCTGGGCTCGCGGGATGAGTACCTGCGGCAGTTCCGCCGTGAGCCGGGCACCTTCTATTTGACCAAGGGCTGGATCGAGGCCGGCGATACCCCGTACAGCCAGTATCAGCGTTTGCGGGAGCGTTACGACCAGGAACGGGCCCTGGCGCTGGCCCGCCTGGCTCTGAATAACTACACCCGTCTGGCCCTGATCAACACCGGCAATTACGACCTGGACCGTTACCGCGCTTATGCCCGCCAGGTGGCTCGGCTGTTCGAGCTACGTTACGAAGAGATCGAGGGCTCCACCGCGCTGATCAGAAAAATGGCCCAGGGGCCCTGGGACGAAGAATTTGTGGTCGTTCCCCCTGGCGAAGCTACCCGCCATGAGATGTTTCTCGACTTGTGATAGAGTTGCCTTCAGCCTCAAAGGATGATATAATCTAACCACAAAAGCACGAAAGGAGGGACGTGACAAAATGAGCGATAAGCCCCAGAAAATTTCAAGGGAAGTTGTGGCCGAAGCATTAAGTCTTTTGGACCTGCCCCAGGACGATCTTTACGCCGCACTGGGGGCCCAGACCAACCCCACCAGGGCGGCCCAGTTGACCCAGGCCGCCCAGAGGACGGCAACCCTGGCAAAAACGGCCGTACGCGACGTGCGCTCTATCGACCGCTACCGCGTAGAAATGGAGGAGGAGACCCGACACATCAGCCAGGCTACCAGCGAGCTGGTCCAGAGCGGTAAAAGCTTCCTCCAGCAGTTCGAGGTGGAGTTGAGAAGGGCGATCTGCACCGATGATGGGGTGTGCAAGGAAGAGATCGCCAAACTGCTCCAGGATGCCGAAAAACTGCTGACCGTACTGATCCCTACGGTTATGACCACCCTGAACCTGCCCGCCATCCTGACTTCTATCGCCGTTACCATCGCGGTCATACTGATGAAAACCGGCCTGCGGACCTGGTGCGCAATGGGGGAGCAGACCTAGGGGCAAAAGCAAAACCTTGCAGTTTGAACCAGGGGGGGCAGCGTCTCATTGCTGCACCCTCTGGTTCTTCGTCTGGGGCGAGGTTGTTCCTCTCTGTATTATGGGCACACGGCCTGCACAATGTTATCGATCCGAGCTCTTAACTCCTCGACAAACGCTTTCTCAAAACCCAGCCCCCTTAACTCTCCGATAGCTTTATCCAGCCCGGCCCGGATCATGGTTTCGCACTGTTGGGCGTCGGGCTGGCCCGCCCCGACCAGGACAAACGATGGATCGCCATACATCAGGAACGAAGCCCAGGTGAAATCGGCCATTTTCTCCCTCTCCAGGGTATAACCGGCCACCTTACCGGCCCGCACCGCTTCCCCGATGTCGTAGCCCGATAACAGCTTGGAGTAGAACACTACGGAGAAGATCAAAGCCTGAACGTCTCCCACCGGCCACAGACTGCCCACGTAGTTAGGCGCACCGGCCCGCAGAAAACTGTAGGGCAATCCCTGGGCGGTGCCCATCCGTCCCGAGATGCAGGCGTTGGCGAACACGATGGGCAGCCGGGCAAACTTGATCTTGTACAGGATGTCCAGGGCGGTCAGGTCCTGATCGGCCAGCAGCAGGCGGCTGGCCAGGGGCATGATGGCGTCGAAATCGCCGTGGCCGGCGTAGTGCACCACGTTGACGCTGGACGCGTTCTGGTCCCATACCTTTTCCCTGGCCTTGAAGGTTTCGAAAAATTTGACCCTTTCCTGGGGCAGCCCCGCTTGCAGGAAAAGATCGCGCACCAGACGACCCTCCACTGCGGCGCTGGGCAGGTCCTGGGTGGGATTGGATATGATCACCGGCGCGATCTCTTCGCCGGGCGGAATCTCCTCCCGGCCAGCGGATACCGCCATCAGGCTGGCGGTATCCTGGGCGGAAAGAGCCGAGAACCGCCCAAAGCTATAATTCAGGCTGAGAAAAGAGGCTTTTTCCCGGTCATACATCAGCTCGTAAGGGATAGCGGCATTGGCCTGAGAAGGAGCCAGGACGAGGCTGCGCGGCTCGACCAGGTACAAAAGTTCACGGCTGGGCTGAGGGATAACGTAATAAATAGCTTCGCCCAGACCGAGCAGGTCTTTGGCAAACTCCCGCTCGAAATCAAGCTGGCTGCGCAGCTCAAAATCGCTGATGAGGTCGTCCATCAGCTCGGTGATCTGCACCAGGCGGCCCCGGTCCAGGGTGCGGGTCAGCATCAAGAGCGCGTTCCTGGCGCTGGCGTAGGTGGCCGCCGAGAGAGCGGTGTTGAAATCGTGGTACATCTCGTCCAGCGAGACATCGGTGACCACCATCATATCCGTCAGCCTGCGCTCTGGATCCCGGCAGAAGTCCTGGAACCCCTCCCCTATCTCGGCGCTCACTTCCCTGGAGGCCAGCTTTCTCAGCAGAACAGCCAGCAATTGCCGGTCGTCGGTCAGCGGAGCATAGAAATCCTCGATATCCCTGGCCTCCGCCTTGCCCCTAGCCACCCGCCGTTGGAGTCTCTCGAAGTCCTCCCTGACTTCGAGGAAGTCGGGGTCGCCTTCGGCCAACTGCTCCAGCGCTTGAGGCCAGAAAGAGGGCCCCCGCTTCCCATCCCCTTCTATCTCCCATAGCAGGCGGTCCACCAGACGGTGGCCGAGCAGGCGTAAGGCCACCTCGCGCGAGACTTCGTACTCATCGTAGCCGGAGATTTCGTCGTAATCCAGACGCAGCCCGGCTTCGTCCAGCGCAGCCTGGAGCCGACGCGTCTCGTCTTTTTTGCCGATCAGGATAGCTTTTTTGGCCCGCAGCCCTTTGATGTAATCGATCTCTTTACTGGACAGCCTTTCGCCCACAGGCAACAGAGGCACGACCAGATACCTGGCCAGCGGAGCGGCTACCGCCCCCAGTTTGGTCACGACAGGCGATCCACGAGGGATGACCACGATCCGTTCGCTCTCGAAATCGCACTGTAGAAACTCTTCCTCCAACACCCGCCGGATATCGACGGACAGGTTCTCGACAGGATGGATGCGGATGACTTCCACTTCGGTGACGTCGCGACCCCTGCCGGCCTGGAGGCCGATGTCCAGCTTCAAGAAGTCTTTGAAATCTTCCACCTGGCGCCGATAGCCTTGATCGGCGGTGAAAATGTGGAGGATAGCCCTACCTTTCATCTGCCAGATGAGGGCCAGCAGCTTTTTCAGATTGGAGACGGGCCTGACCTCGCCCACCAGAAAAACGGCATCCAGGTGATAGGGAAAGTTCATCAGAGCCTCGATGGCCGATTCGGGCAGCACCTCCTCGAACCAGAACAGAGGAGTGTACATATCGGCGAAGCGGTGACGCCAGTAGGGATAATGCCTGATCTGCTCCAGGTAGGTCAGCCCCGTAGACGGTAGTTTTTCGGTGACCATCTCTCTGGCCGAGAGGCAGGAGGCCGCCACACATCCTCCCTCCCAGGAGTCGTTAGAAACGAGGAACGCCGTGCGGCTGAAAACCGACTCCACTTGCAGGAAGAACTGTCCCTTGATCGAGACTCGCTCCGCGCTTCCCTTCCGCCACAGGGGGAAAGCATAGGTCAGGTCCACACGGCCCCGCTCGCGATCGTAGGCAACCGACCGGGGTTGGACGATGTGGCCTGCGTTGGTGATGTACAGGCTCCTGTAATTGCCGAGTGAAATGGCAAGCTCCTGACCCTCCAGATCGCGGCCCGGATGTTCGCCCCAGAACTCCTTATCTCGACCACGGATAGAAGCCACATTGATTCCCCAGGGCTTAAGGGACCACACCACCTCGACATCTTTCTTGCCCTCGTCCAGGTTGCGGCAGGTGATTTCCACCGCAAAGCTGATCTCACGGGGTTCGTCCTCTTGCGGGCTGAGGGTCACCCGTCGTGTTACTTCCAGCCCTTCCAGCCCCCAGGTGGTCAGTCCTCCGGCATTGAACTTGAGGTCACTGGCCGCCAGCACCGTCTCTTTGCCGCCGGCGCGCACGGTGATGCTCTCTGTGACGGTCTTGCCGGACCCGAACTCCACGTTTTGAATGCGCCTTATGTAGCCTTCTTCCAGAATAATCCGGCCCCATTTGGAATCAAGCCGGACTGCCTCGCCGTTCATTTCTCTCACCTCCATCTATGGCCTGGAAATCAATTCCCAGGCCGATAGCTGAGCGCGCTCAGGCGCGCTCCAAAACGTCTAGAGAGCAAGATTTGGATGGCTTCAGCTTTTAGGTGATCCCCCTCTTTCATGTTGATGACTTTTCTCTACCGCAGAGCACGCAGAGTTCGCAGAGATTTATCAATTTTCTCAGCGTTCTCGGCGGTCTCTGCGGTAAAATGGCAAGTCGGGTTTGCCTCAACGCAATTGGAGGAGACTACCAGCTTTTAGGGTGGGAGTTTGATTGGTCGCTCAACGCCAGTAGAAAGTCCTCGTCAGGCTGGGCGAACTGACGGCTACCCCCTTCTTGCTGCCATCCCGGTTAGCGCCGAACTGACGCACCACCACCACCTCCCAGTGATAAGCACGGTCCGGCTCATCGGCCTGGCCGGCCAATTCCTGTGGCACGCGCCACCGCGTCTCCTTGACCCAGGCCCCGGTGCTGGTTTTCTCCCCAAAGTGCACATACCACAGGTTCACCCCATACCATTCGTCCTCGGCCAGAGAGCCCACCGGCTGCCAGCGTAGCTCTATTCTGGCTCCCTCCCCGGAAAAGTGACGCTCGTTTTCAGGTTCGAGCAGACGCGGGGCAGGATAGGTGGGGAAAGGGGTCGGCGTCGCGGTAGGCGTTTTGGTCGGGGTGGGAGTCAGGGTAGATGTAGGCGTGTCCGTAGGAGTTTCCGCCGGAGTGGGCGATTCTGGCGGTTTGGTGGGGGGAGGAGGAGTGTCCACCACAGGGATAGCCTCGGCCCCGACGGTTATCTCCACAAACTCTGTGGCTACCCAACCCTCCCTGTCATCGGACAGCAAGATTTTCAGCCAGTCTCCGCGCTCGTTTTTGCCCTGCACCATCACCCTATCGCCCTCTTCCAGCCTGGCTACCACGTCGTACTCGGTGCCAGGGCCGCTGCGCACCCGCAAGGTTCTGGCTTTGATGGTGACCATTGGTTCAGAGGTAGGGGTCAGCGAAGGGGTGGAGGTAGCCACCTTTGTGGGCGTGGGAGTAGGCGAGGGGGAAGGCGTAAAGGTCAGGGGCTGCGACACGGTGGCCGTCGGCGAGGACGAGGGAGCCAGAGCCGCCCGGCTATGAGTGGGTGTGGGCAACACGGCCGCGGCCCGCCGCGAGAAGGTGTAAAAGAATCCTCCCATAGCCAGCAGGCCCACCATCAGAATGACCCAACCAACGAGCTCCCTGCGGCCAAATCCCGCCCACCTGGGCCTCACCCAGGACAGCCGCGCCTCCTGGCGGGCGGTGATATCCGCTATTCGGGCCTTCAGTTCATCATCTTCGGGCCTTAGCTCCAAAAGCTCGTGGAAGACGGCCAGGGCTTTGTCGAAACGACGGGCCGCCAGGTGCTCTTCGCCTTGAGCCAGCAGGAGCTCGGCCAGCCGTTCCCCGGCCTCGCCGTAGTAACGACTGAAGTCGTTACTACAATGGCGAGGATTACGAGCTACGGCCAGAACGCGCCTGTACTGTTCCTGCGCCTGGTCGATCATCCCTTCTCGCTCCAACTGCTGGCCGTAGGCCATGCGGGTCAGGAGCAGCCTTTCCAGGATGGTCGGCGCTTTAGAGGTGCCAGCCGCCTTTTCGCAGGCCCGTTCGTATTCAGTCACGGCTGCGGCCAGATCGCCCTGTTCATAAAGGGCCTGGGCCAGACCCAGCCGGGCCTCAAGGTAGTGAGGATTGGCCGCCAATGCCCGGCCATAGCTCTCGACCGCGCCCTGAAGATCGCCGGCCAGGTGGGCCCGGCGGGCGGCCGCCTGGCTCCGTCTGGCCCTCCCGCTGGTGAGATCGACGTGGCACACCACCTCCTGTAAAGGATGACGGTCAGCGATCCAGTCACCCAGCAACTCGATGGGCACTCGATAACCATTTTCCTCTTCCCGACCCGATTCGAGCATCCCCCACCCGACCAACACGCCGGGGGCGCTGGTCAGTTCCAGGCTCAGGCGCGGCAGGCCATGGCTCCACAGGACCTCCCTCAGACGCTCCTCAGTAGCCACCTGGCCCTGGCTGGTGACGTGGACCACGGCAGACAGGACGATCCGCTCCGCCGGGGGCCAGCCCTCCCACATCCAGGTCAACCCTTCCTGGCCTCGCTCCAGGGCGTGGTCGAGGGCCGCCTCCACCTCGGCTACGGTGGCCGGGCACGACGAACGTTCGCCGTTTGCCTGACGCTCGTAAAGCTCGTAACATACCAACTGGGTGAGATAGGGATGCCCCCCGGTCAGGGACAAGATACGTTCGCTGGCCTCCTCCTCGAAGATACCGGCCCTGCCGATCAACTGAAGGGCCTCCTCTCGTTCCAGGAGGGAAAGCCCCTTGAAAGAAGCAGCCGGGAAGATGGAACGCACGTTAACGGGCAATTCCTCGGAGCGGCGACCGACAGCCAGGACAAAGGCCAGCCCCGGCTCGTCGGCGCTCAGGCGTTGGAGGTAGGGAAAGAACGTGGCCAGGGCCAGGTCAGGGCCCCCGTTTCCTTCTCCCTCTCCCTCCGCGTCTTTTTCTGGGACATCGAACTCGTCCAGCAGGAAGAGCAGACGTTTCTGGCCCAGAGCACGGCAAATGCCGGGCAAGAAGCGACGGCGGAAGAAATCGCTATCGAAGGTCGTCCCTTCAGGTATGGAGGAGTTAAGCGAGCCGACTACGGCGCGGGCCAGTTCATAGAGCACTTCGTCCAGGCTCAGGCGAGCTTTACCTTCCAGATCGAAGTAGACGGGATGAAAGTTAGAGGGCAGGCGGCGGGGAAGTTGACGCAGGACGGAAGTTTTGCCCATACGCCGTCCACCAAAAAGCACCACTATGGAATTGGAGAAGGAATTGGAGGCGGAGTTGGAAGCGTTCAGCGCCTCCCGTACAAAATCGAAAACGTCTTCCCGTCCGTATATTTCGTCGCTTAGGGGGCCATCTATAACGTAAGGGTTTGTCATCTTGCCGTTTGCTGCTCTTTATTTATACCTTGTAGTCCAGACCGGGCTTATATCTTCGTATTCATTATAGGTCAGACGGGTCTGGTCCGTCCCCTCTCCGCCCATGACGTATATCTCGCGGTTGCCGTCGCGGTCGGAGTAGAAGACGACGCGGCCGTCGGACGACCAGCTCGGTTGATAATCGCCGGCCGGGTTATTGGTCAGCCGCCTGAGTTCGCCTCCCTTGCTGTTCACCACGTATATTTCGGGGTTTCCGTCCCTGTTGGAGGTGAAGGCCAGCCACTTCCCATCGGGCGACCAGGCCGGGGCCCAGTCGTCGGCCGGATTAAAGGTCAGGGTGTAGACCTTTCCCGCTTTGACCTGCTCCCGTCCCCTGGTTTCCTCCACTTCCACTTCCATCACGTAAATGTCCCAGTTGCCACGCCGGGTAGAGGCGAAGGCAATTTTATTTCCGCCAGGCGACCAGGCCGGGCTGCTGACGTCGGTGAGCTCTTCGAGCAGGACTTGCCGCGCCCCGTTCTTGCTATTCAGGACGTGGATGTATTGTCCATCGTTATTCCACTGATAGGAATTGCAGACGATCCATTTCTCGTCGGGCGACCAGGAGGGATCGCCGTCGTCGGTAAGGTAGCTTCCGGCGAAGGGCTTCCTGGTATTATCTATGAGATTCATGATGTACAGGTCGGTGCCAGCCCTCCCCCGGCTGGCAGAGGTATCGGTGACGATCGGACTGGCGACGTACACGATCCGGTTACCAGCAGGCGAGGTAGCCGGATGCTGATCGTCGGTGGTGCCGTCGCTGAGCCGCACCTGGTTGGTGCCGTCGTTGTTCATCTCGTATATGGCCCAATAGCCATCACGGTCGGAGACGAAGACGATGCCCTCTCCAGGGGGCCTTTTGCGCAGGTAGGCTTCGGCCTGGAGACGACCAGGCCCGTCGGGAGCCAGGTCCAGGTATTGTGCGAAGTCGCCCATGGCCTTTTCTCTTTCGCCCAGCAGCTTATAGACCGTGCCCCTGCTGTAATAAGCCTCCGCATGGTCGGGAGCCAGTTCGATGACCCTACTGTAGTCCTCGAGGGCTTTACTATAGTGCTCAAGGGCTTTGTTCTCCTCAGCGGCTTCTCGATACTCATTCCCCAGGTTAAAGTGAGCGTTGCCCCGGTTCATGTAGGTCAGAGCAAAACGGGCGGTAAGGGTGATAACCTGGCTGTAGGCTGCTACTGCTCCCTGGTAATCCCCGTAGTGGAAGTACGAGTTTCCCCAGTTTTGATACACCTGGGGCCAGTTGGCCGCAGCCGCCACCCGATACTCCTCTTCGGCCTGTTCTTGTTGTCCTTTGGCCTCGTAGACTATCGCCAGGTTGTTATGGGCCTGGTAAAGGTGTGCGGCGCTCACGACGATGCTGAGAGCTGCGGTGTAACTCTCGAGGGCATCTTCATACCTTTTCAGGGCCGCGTTAGCCAGGCCCCGGTTGTTGTAGGCCCCGCCCAGCCTGGAGCAGATCTGAACGGTGGTAGTCTGTGGAGAGGTGCAGGCCACTCCTTCTTGAGTCTTTACTTTGTAAATATCAATAGCCTGGCTGTATTGTGCCATAGCCGCATCATAGTCAGGCGTCGGCGCATCGAGATTAGCCAGCCCCAGGTAGAAGTAGAGGTCCTCTTCGCCCCAGGTGCCCACCGCCATTTCAGGCACATTTTGCAGGGCCGCGGTCAGGAGCTTGTGGGCTGTGTTATAACGACCGGCCCAATAATACAACTGTCCCAGGACGGCGTCGGTCAGGTAGGCAAGCCCCCCCTGCCCCACGTCGGCGCGCAAGGAGCAGATGGGAAGCACGTTTTCCAGGGCCCGCGTTTCAGCCGTCAGTTCCGCGCTTCTATCTTTTACCGTCTGGAAATTGACCGTTATGTCCGAGCCTTCAAACTTTCCCCAGACGACCAGGGTGGCCCCATTTAACTCCCCGATATCCAGCGCCCGCCTGGTGGTGGTGATCACCTCGGAATAGAGCCAGAAGCGCTGATTTTCGATCTCCTCGGCATCCGCCTGGCTCAGACGCTTCTGCACCTCCTTCAGCAGGACGGTGGCAGGGTTATCCTCCTCCCACTTCTCAGCCTCAAGGGCCTGGATGTCCACCTGAGCCTGCATCTGGGCCTGTACCTGATCTCCATCCACGATTGGGCCAAAGGGGCCAGCGCCTTCAAAGCGGGCCAGGATAACCAGCATTTCCCCTGGTCTGGCTGGCCCGGTAACAACTTCAGGGCCGGCGGCCATCATCACCGCTGGCACAGGCGGGGGGCCAGCTCTCTGCAAAGCGTTCCAAACCGATGCGGTCAGAATCAGCAACGAGACCACCACCAGGAATACCGTTAAAATGTCTACCCGTCTGGCAGGAGGGGGTGGAGCCACCTGAGCGCTTTGTATAAAAACCTCGCCGCTTTCTACATCAACGCTGGTCACGGGTATCCTTATAGTCTGCTGCTGGTATGTGACGGGCTGTTCCGAAGGGTACAAATCGGTGTCGGGGTATTCCCCCGTTTGCTCGAAAACAAATCCCGCCCAGAAATTCAAGATGCCCTTCAGGATATCCCGCTCCTCGCTCCTGGCTATGTGAGTCCCGGCCTTACGGGTCTCCAGGATAAAGGCTTCGACCTCTGGCGCCAGCGTGGAACGATCCTCCACGGCCGCCATTTCCTCCATAAATTCGGTGTGGCGCTGCCGCAAAGATTCAAATGTAGGTGGTTTCAGGCGCTCCGTCCCTACCTTTATAGCTTTTACTAACTGTGTCCAGCCATCTTCTTCAAAGAGATTTATCCACTGGAAAGTATGCAGGACTTCCGGCACCTCACAATCTTCCAGCCGCACTGGAATAAGATAGATAGCCCTATCCGCTTTTTCCTGCCATACATCCAGAGCCAGTTGAATTTCCTTCTGAAACCAACCTTTTTTGTCTATCGAGTAGGCTGACAGGCACACCAGGAAGAAATCAGAGCGCTGGATAGCTTCTTGGATAGCGGTGTCCCATTTTTCTCCTGGGAGGAGGTCTTTGGGGTCCATCCAGGGTTTGAACCCTGCCTCGGACAGTTTTCGATAAAGACTCTCTACCTTTTCTCTATCTTCCCGTCCGTAACTGAGGAAAATTTGAGCTCTCATATTTCCAACTCCTTTCGCAACGCCTGGTACTGGTCATCCAACTTTTCGGCTAAGGTTTTTAACTCCCGATCGGTCCGTAACAGATTTCTGGATATGGTATATTGCCATTCTTTAACCGAGTCCCTGAGAAAATTGAAACTGAAATCCTCTGCACGTAGCGCACCATCTAGCTGTTTTCTACCCACTGATATCTCCGTCATCCACTCATCTCTAGTGGCTGAATAAGCAGTGATAAAGGGTTCGAGGGTGCTGCTGTTGTAAGGGCGCCATATGTTCATTGTCACCTGCTGGATCGCCTGCTGAGCGTCCCGGCTAAGTTGAGCGGCGCTTTGGTGCGGAACCACTGTGTCATAGAGAGGAAGGAAGCCATCGTGTAGCTTTTGGAACTCATTGTGCAGGTCCAGGCATCCCATCAAGCGTTCCTGAGCCTCGATACAGGTCTGGATGTCCCGGCGCAAATTGATCAGCCTGGAAGTGCCCTCCGGCCCTGCTCCGTCGCCGAGCTGGCGGCCGGTCTCGGTTAGTTTGTGGCCCAACTCGGCCAGGTCCATTTTGGCTTTTAGAAGCTGGGCGTTGGCGAGAACGAGATATTTTTGCAAACAGTCGTAGTGTAAATAGCTCACGCTCTCGTACAAAAGCTGAAAATTTACTCTGACCGCATCCGTTGTCCTCCCGGCTTCCGAGAGAGCGCCACCCACCCTCTGCTTGGCCTCTCTCATTTTAGTCAGCCAGTTCTTATCTATGTGCTCGACCTCTGCGGCGAAGAAGGCCAGTTCGTCCTCGATGAATCTTTCGCAGCGATCCCATTCTTCTTTCAGGGATGGGAGGTAAGGTTGGATGGCGGCCGGCCCTTTACCATGCACTTTATCGCGGACCAGAAAGAAAAGTCTTTCGAAACTCTGCAAATGGGCGTGCAATCCCTTCCACTCCAGGAGGGCTTTGTAGCGTGGGATGAAGGTCTGCAAAAAGCCCTCCAGTTCGTCCGTTACGGACTTGAAGGTGGCGATGATCCCATCTTCGATGCGCATGAACAGCACAGGCTGACCAAAATCCCGCCGATGGCGCCCGATGTCCTGCCAGATGGCCCTTCTGGTCGTGGACATGGCTACATCGACTGGCTGCCCTTCGGCCAGAGAACCGTAAAAAGTTCTGGAGAACAGGATGGCCGTCTCGTCGGCGATGTCGTAGCGCATGGCTACCACCGCCGGCACCCCACGTTGCACCAGCCGCGGCGCGGTGCCCACCAGGGCCTCGCGGCTGGAGGTCTGCGCCCCGCGACAGGCGTTCAGCACCACCAGGCGCACCGTGCGGTAGCCCAGGAAAAAATCTCTGAAATCCTCCTCGTCCATCCAATCGGCCCGCCCGCTGGTCTCGTCGATCAGGGCCAGGTAGCCCCGGTTGCGGTAGAAATCGCCGTGCCCGATGAAGTGAAAGACGTGGTAGCCGCCGCTTTCCAACCGGGAGCGGATTTCCTGGCGCGTGGCCGAGGACAGGACCTCCAACTCCACCTTCCTTTCCTCGTCCAGCTTGTTGAGGGCTTGCTGGATCCAGCCCTTTTCTTCATCCACGCCCAGGGCCTCCAGGTCGCTGGGCGAGGAGATGACCACCAGTATCTTGAGGGGCAACTCGGTCGGGGGAGGGATTTGCTCCGCCACGTGGATGTAACGGGAAAGCGGAATCTCCGCCGAAGTGGCCAGGAAGAACTTTCCCCCTGGGTCGTAGAGATATTCCCAGGGCAGGGCAGCTAACTCTGGCGGTTCGACGATCAGCCGCAGCCGCAGACCCTCCTGCTTCCGTCTGACGCTCCCCAGGCTGAGCATCAGGGCGTCCCGGACGTCTCCGGCAAACAGCCTCTCGAAAAGCAGCGCGCCGAAGTTCTGGAGCAGAGCCTCGTCGGTTTTGTCGGCAGCCAGGAAGCGGAGGGCGGGGCGCGCCTTGTCCTCGCCAGGGTCCAGGTTCAGGATACCCCTGGCGTGGCCCTCTCCCGGGTAATGGACCTCGACGGGGTAGCCTTCTTCTTCCTTCTCAAATATCCGCAGCTCAAAATCGTGATATTTCTCCACCAAACGATCCCCAAACGACGATCCCCGCAGGGCATTCCTCATCTACTTGTTCTGATTATACCATTATTGTTAAAGCCACGCAACATAGCAACCGCTCCATACAGATTAAGATCACGGATGTCACGGAGAGGTGCCTGGCCCTTCAGAAGGGCCAGGCACCTGAGGGGAGTGCTCTTTGTGGTTATAAGCCGAGACTGTCCAGATGTCACTTATTCTGCAAATTTATGGTATAATAAAAGTGGTACAACTGCCTGGTCTGTTAACGACTAATTCAGGAGGTGCAAGCATGATCTTGAGTCGAGAGGAGTTTGAGGACATCGAGGGGGAGAGACTGGCCCCCTACGCCATGAAGAGCCGCCACTCGCAAGGGCGCGCTCATCCCGAACAGGAACACCCCTATCGCTCCGCCTTTCAACGGGATAGGGACCGCATCATCCATACCACCGCCTTTCGTCGTTTGGAGTACAAGACCCAGGTGTTCGTCAACTACGAGGGCGACTATTACCGTACCCGGCTGACGCACACCATCGAGGTGGCCCAGATAGGGCGCACCCTGGCCCGGGCGCTAAGGGCCAACGAAGACCTGGTGGAAGCCATCGCCCTGGCTCACGACCTGGGCCATACCCCTTTTGGGCACTCCGGGGAGGACGCCCTTCACCAGTTGATGGCAGAGCACGGCGGGTTCGACCACAACCATCAGAGCTTGCGTATCGTGGAGAAATTGGAGCATCGGTACCCCGATTTCCGGGGGCTCAACCTGACCTGGGAGGTACGCGAGGGCATCGTCAAACACAAAACCGAGTACGATAAAGGTCAGAGCGGGGGCTACGAGCCTGAAAAAGCAGCCACTATCGAGGGCCAGATCGTCAACGTCGCCGATGAGGTAGCTTACAACAGCCACGACCTGGACGATGGTCTGAGAGCCGGCTTGCTGAACCCCGGCGATTTCAAGGGGCTTGCTCTCTGGGAGGAAGCTTTGACTATCGTCGGCCAGAAGTGTGGTCAGGATGACCAGGGGCTATCGGACATGGCCAGACATTGTCTCATCCGCTCTCTGATCGATTTCATGGTCACCGACGTGATCGGCGAAACCCATCGCCGTCTGGAGGAGGAGGCTCCTCGTTCCGCCGAAGAGGTCAGAAACCTGCCCTTCAACGTGGTGGACTTCTCGGACAAAATGCAGGCCAAAAACCGCGAGCTTAAGAATTTCCTGATGGCCCATTTCTACTTTCATTACCGCCTGGTGCGGATGAGCGCCAAAGCCAAAAGGTGCATCAAGGAGCTTTTCCGGGTCTACCTGGCAGAACCGGCCCAGTTGCCAGATTCAACCCAACAAAGGTTGCAGGAGGACACGGCGCAGCGTGTCATCTGCGATTACATCGCCGGCATGACCGACCGCTACGCCCTGGAAGAATACCAAAAGCTGTTTGACCCTTCCGTCAGGGTGTGATGAAAGGGGCATGAAAGAGCCATGCAAAAAGCAGGATACCCATACCCCCCGCCGGTATCCTGCTCGTTCACCAGAACCGCCCGGTTTAAAGAGCCTTGCCCTCTTCTGCTCCTCCTGGGCCTTTGGCCGTGGCCACCAGTTCGATGGCCAGTTTGGCGAAGTGACTTTGAGGAGGCAGATCATCGCTGCCATAGACCATCTCCGTCACCTCAGCCTTGACCAGCAAGGCCGCGGTTTCCAGGGTGATCACCTGGCCGGGCGTGGCCAGCACGGCCTCACCCTTGGAGGCCAGTTTGGTGCGCAGGGCGTCGTCGTGATAAGCATGTTCGCTCATCAGCACCTTAGTCACAGTGCGAATGTCGCTTTTGTCGAAAAGCCAGACCTCGAAGGCGGTCACTTTTTCCGGGCTGCCGCCCATCCCGATGGTCTCGGAGATACCAACCCCACACTCGCCTAAAAATTCGCCCATCGGGGTCTCAATGCTGAAAGACTCATCGTAATGGTCATCGCCCAGCATATAGGTGGTGATAAAATTGCCCAAAGGGGGTTGAGCGCCTGCCTCCCAGTAGGTGACCGGACGACGAGCTTCAGGGGCTACGGCCCGGCCTGGCTCCGCGGCCTGTCGGCGTCTTATCATAGAAAAGCCCAAACCGGCGCCAGCGATGAGCAAAATCACCAGAACAACGATCCCACACACGAGTGGCCAACTTCCCAACAAGGAGGACTTGGGCCGGCTGGTGATGACCGGCGTAGCAGTGACCCCTTCCAGCGTAGCCGGGGGAGCCATTACTTCCGTCGGCTCGACCGTTACCTCAGCCTCCATTTCCAGAGCGGTTCGCAGCGTTTCCAGCTTTTCGGCCTCCCCCGCTCGGGCTGGATCCTGTCTATAGCGTGCGCTCAGGTCGGCCAGCAGTCTGGCCCGTTCCTCAGGCTTCCAGTACACCAAACGGGCCTTGGCCAGAGCCAGATCTCTGTTGGCGGCATATGAATCAGCTACCATGGTCAGGTATTCATCCCTATCCTTTTGCACCAATTCGTTGGGATAAGACTCGCCCACGTACTTCACCGGCCAGATGACCCAACCTATCAGCACCCAACCGAGAAAACAGCCCCCGAAGAACAGGATCATAGTTATGAGGATGGGTTTGCCTTTGATCACGCTCCTGAGGATTTCCGGGATCATGCTCATCTTGTCACACCTCGCTTATCTGTATAGTCGAGGGTATTCCCTCGATTGGTAAGGAAACGAATCTACATCCAGCCCCCTATACTGGTAATTATACCACAAATTGCTTCAGATGTCTACCAGAGCTCCCGACCTCGTAGAACATAGAGCGCAGGGAAAGCAATAAATTACAACCTCAGGATGCAACAATCCCTTATTGCCCTGCCCCTGTGTTCCTCAGATAGTAGTTATTGTCTATTATACAACAATTTCAATAAAAAGCAAGAACGAGGTTAGCCCTCTACCAGGGGGGCTTTGCTGGCCTGGGATAAAATCTCCACTCCCTCTTCCCCGACCACCACCATATCTTCCAGGCGCACCCCACCCCAATCTGGCAGATAGATGCCCGGCTCCACGGTGACCACCATGCCCGCCTGCAAAGTATCTTCTGAGAAGCGGCTAAGACGGGGTGACTCGTGTACGGCCAGCCCGACGCCGTGCCCCAGGCTATGGCCCAACTCATAACCGGCCTCCTCAATGATCTGGCGCGCTATCTGGTCGGCCTCTTTGCCTCCCAAACCGGCTTTTATGCCTGCCTCGGCCGCCGTTTGGGCCCTCAAAACCAGGTCGTAAACTTCCCAAAAACGCTCATCCGCCCGCCCCAGGCAAAGGGTACGGGTCAGGTCGGAATTGTAACCATCGAGCAAGGCTCCCAGATCGATGACAATGGGTTGGCCTGCTTTGATCCTTTGCTCCGTGGCCGAGGCATGAGGTTTGGCCCCGTTAGGCCCGGCCCCGACGATGAGGTCGAAAGCCACCTTTTCCGCGCCCTGGGTGCGCAGAAAAACCTCTAACTCCCAGGCCACCTCTTTCTCCGTCATACCCACCTTGATGAAATCCACGATGTGGGCGAAAGCGGCGTCGGCCAGCGCCACCGCCTGCCTGATAGCGGCCAGTTCGTGGGCGTCCTTGACCGCCCGCAACTTCTCCACCAGTCCCTCGGTGGGCAGCAGTTCACGATCTTCGCCGGCCTCCTCCAGGGCTTCCAGCCATTTGCAATGTTGGGCCACGGTCAGATGGGCGCTCTCGAACCCGAGCCGCCGGCCCTCCACCCTGGGCACCAGTTCAGGCAGCAGTTTGGCAAAGGTCTCCTCGATCTTGACCACCTCGAAGGCCGGGGCTTCTTCTTTAGCCTGTTCAAGGTAGACGAAGCCGGTGGCCAGAATAGCCAACTCGGCTGTGAGCAAAAGCACCCCGCCCGAGCCGCTGAAGCCGCTGAGATAGCGTAGATTTTGCGGCTGGGCAATCAGTAAGGCGTCCAACTCCTGTTCGGCCAAAGTCTGGCCTAGCCTGTGTAGTCTGTCTTCTATCAAGTTGCGTTCTCCCTGGCCGTGTTCTAGCAGATTTCGGTAAACGTTTCCGGACATTGTGAAGTGCGAAGCATTTGGGCGAACGAAGCGAACCGCAGAGCCTCTGTTACACGCCATGCCGCCCTATTCACCATTTGCTTCTCCCAGCAGAATGCCGAAGAACTGGCTAATGTTTCTCTGCTTTTCCTTCACCAACTCTAAGTACCAGTCATACTGAGCAGTAATGCACTCGTGCAGCACATCCTTAGTGAAAATTATATCCAAACCTAATGGACTGATACATTGTCTAAGTTCTGTTACGGTCTCATCTACCCCCTCTTCTCTCTCCCACCAAGATATCAAAAAGCCGGATATGGGGTGCGATTGACCTTGATACTCAACCTGTTTCGCTAGCAACCAAGAAAACCTCCAGACACGGTCGGCAAAAGGCGAATAGAACAACTCCTGAACCCAGTTCTTGGCTTCCCAAACGATATATTGCCCCCAGCGAACGAGAAGCCCATCGGGAATACAGTAGACACCACTGCTTTGCTTCTGCTTCAGTGAGTTTATCAATCTTGCATAATTTTCAGTAGCCTGTTCCTTCGGTAGAGTAATTCTGTTCCAGTAGATTCTGGGCTTGCCCGAACATACTTCATAACCCTTACGACTGAGGTATTCTCTCAAAAGCTCCTCATAGAACTTCGCAAATAGGAAAACCCTCATACCACCTGAGTTTTCTTTTGAGAATAACGTGTCTAATTGAACTCTAATGCTCATCTTCTCTCAGCATGGCGTATAACTGCGTAAACCCGAAAACTAGCCAGCTATTTCAGAAATGGGCTGCAACTTCTCCAGCTTTTCCAGTTCCCACGGTTCCTCACACTTGAGGCACTTGGCTTCCCGCTTGCTGGCTACGGTCAAAAGGCCGCCGCACTCCGGGCAGGGCTGGGGCAGGGGTTGGTTCCAGGTCGAAAATTCGCACTGCGGGTAGTTTTCGCAGCCGTAGAAGATGCGTCGGCGCCTGGTTCTGCGTTCCACCAGTTCGCCGCCGCACTCCGGGCATTTCACCCCGATTTTGACCAGGTAGGATTTGGTATTGCGGCAGGCGGGATAGTTGCTACAGGCGATGAAGCGGCCATAACGACCCCATTTAATGACCATAGGATGGCCGCATTCCTCACAATTCTCGCCCGTCGGCTGGCTATCGAAATCGAGCTTTTCCATAGTCTGATCGGCCAGGTTGAAAGCCTGCTCGAAGGGGCCGTAGAACTCCTTGAGCACCGGCACCCATTCTCGTTCCCCGGAGGCGATGAGGTCCAGGTCGTCCTCCATCCTGGCCGTGAAGCCTACGTCCACAATGTCAGGAAAGTGCTGGACCAGCAGATCGTTGACGATGAACCCGATCTCGGTGGGCACCAGGCGTCTGTCTATCCTCTCCACGTAACCCCGGTTCTGGATGGTGGAGATAATGGGCGCGTAGGTGCTGGGCCGGCCGATACCGTATTCTTCCAGAGTGCGAACCAGGCTGGCCTCGGTGTAGCGTGGTGGCGGCTGGGTGAAATGTTGTTCGGGCAGGAGCCGTAACAGATCCAGGATCTCGTCCTTATCCAGGGGCGGGATGCTCTTCTCCTCACCTTCGTCGGAGCGGGCCTCTTCGCCCTTGATTTCCTCGTAGACGGCCAGGAAGCCGGGGAACTTCAGCGAGGCACCGGAAGCCCGGAATAAATAGGGACGCTTACCATTCTCGGGCTGACCGGCCTCGATACCGACCGAGATGGTATCGAAGATAGCAGGCGCCATCTGGCTGGCTACGAAACGCCTCCAGATAAGGTTGTAGAGGCGATACTGATCGCGGCTGAGATATTGTTTGATAGCCTTTGGCTGGCGGACCACCGCAGTGGGCCGGATGGCTTCGTGAGCTTCCTGGGCCTTCTTGGCCCTGGTCTTGTAAACGGGCGACTTGGGGGGCAGGAACTCTTTCCCGTACTGGTTGGCGATGAAGGCGCGCGCTTCCTGCTGGGCTACTTCCGCCACGTTGACCGAATCGGTACGCATGTAGGTGATGAGCCCCACCGAGCCCTGGTCGCCGATCTCGATGCCTTCGTAGAGCTGCTGGGCCACGGCCATCGTGCGTCGGGCCGTGAAGCCCAGCCGCCGGGAAGCCTCCTGCTGCATGGTGCTGGTGATGTAAGGCGGGGAGGGGTGGCGCTTCCGCGTCCCTCTCTTGACGTCAACCACCACGTAGGTAGCGGTCTCCAGTTCCTCGACGATGCGGTGAGTGTCCTCCTCGTTTTTGAGGTCCACCTTCTGGCCCCGGATGCGGTGCAGCTTGGCGATGAAGCTTTGTCTTTTTTCAGGCTTCCGTTTTCCCTCTGCTTCCTGTTTGGCCAGCTCGGCCTCGATGCTCCAGTACTCCACCGGCACAAAGGCCTGGATCTCCCTTTCGCGCTCGACGATGAGCCGCACGGCCACCGATTGTACCCGCCCGGCCGAAAGACGGCCACGCACTCTTTCCCATAAAAGAGGCGTGATCTTATAGCCCACCAAACGATCCAGGATACGGCGAGCCTGCTGGGCGTTGACCAGGTCCATATCGATGCCTCGGGAATGGGCAAAAGCCTCGGCGATGGCCTGCTCGGTGATTTCGTGAAAGACCACCCGTCGGACCCGCTCTTTTTCGATCTCGGCCGCGGCTATGAGGTGCCAGGCGATAGCCTCGCCTTCACGGTCGGGGTCGGTAGCCAGGTAAATCTCGGCCACCTCCCCGACCACTTTCTGGAGCTCTTTAACCACCTCTCGCTTCTCGTTGGGCACCCGATAGTGGGGCTTAAAATCGTTGTCCACGTCAACGGAGAGCCGCGAACGAAGCAGGTCACGCACATGTCCTATCGAAGCTTTAACCCTGTAATCTCTGCCCAGGAAACGGCCCACCGTGCGGGCCTTGGCCGGCGACTCCACGATGACCAGCTTGCCCTCCCTGGGTTTGGGCGCGGGCTTGGGTACGTTCTGGTGAGCCTCGGTTCTACCCATGCGGAACATGCTGGCCTGGCATACAGGACAGGTGCCCCGTGTGCCGGGCCTTCCCGATTCAGTATAAACCGCCTGGGGCTCTTTCATTTCCCGTTTTTGGCGACATTTGACACAATAGGCCACGATGGTTTTGTCAGACATTATTCCTTCCTTAAGACACTGACTTTTTTATCTTGAAAGATTCGCTCCCATAGACGTTGGCGGATTTCTCTATGGGATTGGCCCTCGACTGTCAGAGTTTCGGGCCGCAGACGGAAACGGTGCGCATGTTCACCGAACATCCTTTCGCCATCTTCCAAACCGATCCCTAATTCCTCGATACGTGAGCTGAAATAATGAGTAACACCCTTATACTCATCAGGGATAACCTTGAAAAGGACCTGGTGATTGACGAAAGCTCCGCTGCAATTTTCATACAGCGTCCCCCAAGGAAGCCAGTGGTCACCGCTACCATCTTCGTACTTTTTTTCGATCAACCTGTACCTCACGATCATCGCTACATTTCCTTTCCAAGCTCGCGTAGCCTGATTATTAAACGCTTAGCCCAACTGATCTCCAACTCGGTCGGCTCGAAAACTGGTAAGGGAATTGCCGATTCGACCAAGAGATATAGATCATCTGGCGTGGCATTTGAGAGCACAAGAGCCCCAACGCTCACATCCTCACCCCACAGAGTTTTGATCTTCTCACGCAAGTAGCTGTATTCGGCGGCAAGACCCTGGGCGTGAGCGTCAAGGTTCTCAAAGAAAAACCGGCTTGCTTCCGCCTGACTTTTTTCCAGTAAGTTTGCCTCCCTGCCCAGCAAAACGCGCAGTTCTATAACCTCATGTAAGAAGGCACTGGTACCATAATAGCCGCCAACCGCAATATCCTGCAGCGTCAGCGAATCTTTACCCTGCAAGAGACGGAGGTAACGGATCACCCGTTCCAAATCTTCCTCGGTGATTCTGTACTCAGCGATGACGTGCGGATCGAAATCCTCCAGCCCGATCACAGGTACTCGTCCTTGTTCACCATCCTAAGCTTGGTAACCAGGTCTTTCACGTCCTGGGCCCGGTCCTTGGGACAGACCAGCACCACGTCATCGGTATCGACCACGATCATGTCCTTGAGCCCCACGGTGGCAATGAGACGCTTGGTCCCGTAGAGCAGAGAGCCGGTGGTGTCCACCCCGATGTGTTCACCGCCCACCACCACGTTGTCCTCCCGGTCACGGGGCAGGATGTCGGTCAGGGTAGCCCAACTGCCCACGTCGCTCCAGCCGATATTTATAGGAATGACCGCCACTTCCCTGGCCTTTTCCATGATGCCCACATCGATGGTCTCGTTCTCGACCGTATTCCATACCTCCTCAAGCATCTGACGCTCATCCGGAGTGCCGATAGCCCGATCAATGATCATCAGCTTCTCGTAGAGGTGGGGCAGGTATAACTCTATCTCCCGAAGGATAACGGATATCTTCCAGACAAAGATGCCGCTGTTCCAGTAATACTGTCCACTTTCCAGGAACTGCCGGGCCGTAGCCTCATCGGGCTTCTCCGTAAACTTCTCGACCCGGTAGACCTGATGATCGTCCACCGTGGTCAGCGGTTGCCCACGCTGGATATAACCATAACTGATATCAGGTTGGTCAGGCTCGATGCCCAGGGTGACCAGATAGTCTTCCTCGGCCACTTTGGCCGCCACTTGCAGGGCCCGACGAAAGGCCGGCGCATCCTCAATCAGATGGTCGGCGTGGAGGGAAACCATCACCCCCTCGGGAGCCAGCCGCTTGAGATAGAGAGCCGAAAGCCCGATGCAGGGCGCGGTACCGTGTCCCGCAGGCTCGTTGACGACGTTAGCTTTGGGCAGAACAGGGATCTGCTCGCGGACGATGGGTGCATAAGTATCGTTGGTCACGACGAAGACATTGTCAGCCGGAATCAAGGGACTGATGCGCACGAAAGTCTCCTGTAACATGGTGTTCTTCGCCACAATGTCCAGCAATTGTTTAGGCATATTCTGTCGGCTACGCGGCCACAGTCGGCTGCCGATCCCCCCGGCCAATATCAAAGCATACAATTTCCACCTCCAGGTCTTTCTGGTGTTTGGGTCGCTCTACCCTGAGCCACAGATGCTCCTCGCCGGCTCGTCCCAGAGCACTTTTTACATTATAATGGAAACTCACTTTTTTGCAAGTCGTGCGATCCTGTAGTCGGTATCAGCGCGACCTCGACGAGCCAAATTGTCCCTAAGAGCCAGCAAATTCCCCTCGCAATACCCGGCAACACTAATTGCAACCGACTATCAAGAGAGCAGATTTACAAAATCCAATAAAGCGTGATATAATATACGTCGGTTACAATCAGGGAGGCAACCTGTGTAATGAGCAAGGCGCAGAGGGAACCGGAAATCTGGCGTGGAGCCAATATCTTTTGTCTTTTGTCTTTTCTTTTCTCCGTGTATCTATTGAGCTATAGCGGCATCGTCCATTCCAGCGATGGCGGCTCGATGATGAGCGTCACCGAAAGCATGGTCAAACACGGCGGGTTCGACACCCACCCCCTCATCTGGAGTCGGTGGACGACCGTTGATCGCTGGGCGCAAGGAGATTTCGGGCCGGACGGCACACTTTATTCCAAAAAAGGGATTCTGTCCTCGCTGCTGGCTGTCCCTTTGTTCTGGCTTGCTCTTGTAACGCCCCACATAGGCCTGATGCACACCACAATGCTCCTCAACCCCATCGTAACCGCCCTCACCGGCGTGCTGATTTACGCTTACGCCAGGCGTTTGAATTACAACACGACCACCGGGCTAATAGCTGCTCTGATCTTCGGTCTGGGTACGCTGGCCTGGGCCTACTCCAAATTCTTCTACAGTGAACCCGTTTCCGCCTTTTTCTTGTTCCTGGCCGCCTATTTCCTTTTATCTTTCAAAAAGCGTCACGCTCCCCTTTACCTGGTTGGGGCGGGCATCTCCGCTGGCCTGGCGGCTACCAAAATCAGCAACGTCGTCCTGGTGCCATTTTTTGCCCTCTACTTCCTGGCCGTCTGCCTTTCGACCGGGGGAGAGGAGACAGGGCAGGAGTTAGTTCCATTTTCCACTGGCAGCCGTGATGTTTGGAAAAGAAATGCTCTGCACGCTCTTGTCTTCGGGCTGTCCCTGGCCGGGCCGCTGCTCATCACCCCGCTGTATAACTTCGTCCGCTTTAACAACTGGACGCAGACGGGGTACGATGTCGTCGTCATTCCCCCCAGCCTGGGGCTGTACGGTCTCTTTCTCAGCCCGCACAAGAGTTATTTTCTCTACTCGCCCGTCTTGATTCTGGCCGTGCTTTCCTTTCCCATCTTCCTGAAACGCCACCGGGCTGAGGCCCTCCTGAACCTCTCGATCTTAGCTGCCACTGGCCTCTTCTTCGCCCAGTGGCACGATTGGGAGGGTGGTCTGTCCTGGGGGCCGCGCTACCTGGTCCCCACCATTCCCTTCCTGACGGTCGTGCTCCTCCCGCTCATCGACCTCGCCCTGAGTAAGCGTCGCCCCCTGCTCTCACTTGGTTTTGCCCTGGTCTGCGCCCTCAGCTTTGCCGTTCAGCTTCTCGGCGCCAGTATAGATTTCAAACTCTACTTACGATACCTGCGAGCCCTTCCCGGCCTGTATTCGCCCGTCCTGGCTCCGCTGGTGCAAAGGGGCGTCCTGCGCGTTGCCGACCTGGACCTGGCCTGGCTGCGTTCCGTGGCCGGGGTGGTCAAGATCGACGCGCTTGTTTTGACGTGCACTTTGGGGCTTGTTCTGCTCTCGGCCTGGGGGCTGGTCTATTTCACCCGGCGGACGGCCAGTCGCACCGTCTCGCTGGCTG
The DNA here is from genome assembly GCA_964646625.1 of uncultured Anaerolineales bacterium. GTDB lineage: Bacteria > Chloroflexota > Anaerolineae > CAZYHC01 > CAZYHC01 > DAOULT01. Next base: position 34,055 of record CAZYHC010000019.1, on the reverse strand, counting down.
CCCTCGTTTGCAGTCTGCTGCTCCCTGCGGGTCTATCCTGGTTCTCTCTACACCGTTATTACGACGATCCTCGTCTCGGCGGTGGGCCGGATTACCACGCCCTGCTCGACCACCTGCAAGACGCCGCCCGGCCGGGAGACGTTCTGGTGGTTACCAATCACATCTACGGCACGTTCTTCTCCAATTACAACAAAACACGCCTGGACTGGTACGCCCTCATCAAGGAAGAGGGGATGCGATTCCCCCGAACGGCCGAGCTATTCGAGAGGTTGATAGCGCGTTACCGATGGGTGTGGCTGGTAGTGGATAGCGTGCCCGCTCTGCGCGAAGTGCCCCGGCCGGTGGAGCGGTGGTGGACCGAACACGCCTACAAGGTGGAAGACGTTGCTTTCAGCGATTACTGTCGCCTGCTGCTGTACTCTACCACCGATCTGCCCGACCCGAAGACGCCGCAATTCCCGGCGGAGGCGGAGGTGGGCGAGGACATTCGTCTTCTCGGCTATGACCTGTACCCCACCGACGAGCCTCTCCGCCCCGGCCAGGTGGTTAAGCTGTCGCTCCTGTGGCAGGCCCGCACTCCGCCCGGCGAGGATTACACCGTTTTCGTCCAATTGCTGGACGCCAGCGGTTTCCTCCGCTGGCAGACCGACCGCTACCCCGTCGATGGCTTTTGTCCCACTTCCACCTGGGCCGCCGGGCAGACAATCAGAGACAATTACGGCCTGCGTCTGCCCGAAGACCTCCCGCCCGGCGACTATCGCCTTATAGCGGGCATGTATCGCCTGGCGACGATGGAACGTCTTACAGTCAGGACGGAGGCCGGGGAGAGCGATCACATCTCATTGGGCGTGGTGAAGCTCTTGCCTGCCCCGTTGGGGCCCAGGAAGCCAAACACCTCTCCTGTTCGTTTAGGGACAGCTCGCGTCCGTAAATGTGGTTTTCACCTATGTGCTATCTGCATATAGTATACCAAAAAAAACTAACAAATGTCAAGTCCCTGAATTAGCGGATTGGTCACTCTATAAGATTATCCACCTGCCCTTTCAAAAGACACGTAGCCTCGTTCGCCTCCTACCATTGAGGACTCCAGTTTCACAAGTGTCCTCGCCATACTGCCAGAAAGCCTGATCCCGATAGATATATCGCCGCGCCTGCCCGCTGCTTTCCAGGGCAGCCAGGGTGGCCTGCACCTCTCCCGGCGCATAGCGGGCCAGCGTTTCCAGCAGCCGGGCCTCGCGCATGGGATGGCGCCGGATGACGGCCAGCACCGCTTCGGTCAGCGTTTCAAAGCCGGAGAGGTCAAACGTTCCCTCGTAAGGAGCCATCACTTCAGCCGCCTCGCCCAGAATGGCCGTGGCCTGCATGATGGCTTGGTCATCAGGAATTTCGACCCAATTCTCGGCCGGGGGACGTATGGGCACGTTGATCTGCACTCGGTCGGGACGGACGTGGCTCAGAGCATCGCGCAGGGGGAACAACACCTCCTCGCCGTCGTTAAGCCCCTTGACCAGCATCACCTCCACCCACAACTGGCCGGAAAACGTGCGGCGAAAGGCGGCCATTCCCTCAACGATCTCGGCGATGCGAAAGCGGGGCCAGGGGCGGTTGATGCGGCGAAAAGTGGCCTGGTCGGCGGCGTCGAGGGTGGGCATGACCACCTCGGCGGCGGCTAACTCCTCCCTCACCTGCGGACGGTAGAGCAGCGCGCCGTTGGTGATGACCGCCACCGGGATGTCAGACATCGCTTTCACCCCCCGGAGCAAGTCCCCCAGGCTGGCGCACAGGATAGGCTCGCCCTGCCCCACAAAAGTGATGTAGTCAATCTCGCCCGGCGTATGGCGTTCCAGCGCTTCCCGCACCTCAGCCAGGATCGTCTCCGGGGGGAAGAAGTCGCGCCGCTCGTTGGTGAGCGGTTTGGTGCGTCCCAACTGACAGTAGACGCAGTTATAATTACAGGTTTTGCGGGGGATGGGGTCTACCCCCAGCGATTGCCCCAATCGCCGCGAGGGAACAGGGCCGTAGACACAGGCCATCGTTCACAACGCCTCCCTGGTTTGCGCCCATATCGTCCGCAGGGCGGCAGTTACCGCGCCATCGCGGTAGGCCGTCACCGGCTGGCCCTGTACCATGGCCTCGGTGACCACCTCGTCGAAGGGGATACGTCCTGCCACCTGGATGCCCTGATCTTTACAGAAAGCCTCGATCTCCTCCGCCCGTGCCGGGTTGATGTCGGCTTTGTTGATGCAGACCAGAGCCGAGAGATCGAAGTGATTGGTGGTAGCCAGCACCCGTTCCAGGTCGTGAACCCCGGCGATAGTGGGCTCGACCACCAGCAGGGCCAGGTCCGCCCCCGCACTGGCGGCAATGACCGGACAGCCGATCCCCGGCGGCCCATCCACGATAAGGAACTCGGCCCCGATATCCAGGGCCAGCAGGCGGGCTTTTTGCTTGACCAGGGTCACCAGTTTGCCGGAGTTCTCCTGGGCGGCGAAGAGGTGAGCGTGGAACAGAGGCCCAAAACGCGTATCAGAGCGGAACCAACGTCCGGCCACCGGCTCCTCCATCCGAATGGCCTCCTCTGGACATTGATAGAAGCAGGAGGCGCACCCCTCGCAGGCAATAGGATCGACGCCGTAAGCGTGGCCGGGGAGCACCGCCTCGAAGCGGCAGACCTCGGCGCATACCCCGCAGGCGATGCACTTCTCGGCCTCGATGACTGCCACCTGCCCGCCGACGAAGTCGTGCCCCTCCAGTTTAGTCGGATCCAGCACCAGTTCCAGGTTGGCGGCATCCACGTCGGCGTCGGCCAGCACGATGGAAGTCTCCTGCGCAGCCAGGTGGGCCAGAGCGGCGGCGACGGTAGTTTTGCCGGTGCCTCCTTTGCCGCTGAGAATGACCAGTTGTTTCATCAGCCCACCTCCTGGGCGATGCGGCGATACAGGGCCACGAACTGCTCCCGGTACTCAGGCAGGGCTTCCACCACAGGCACGCCCTCGGAGTACGCCTCAGCGATGCGTCGGTCGAAGGGGATGCGCATCAGGATGGGGATATCCTCGGCGGCGCAGTACTCGTCCACGCCGGTATCTCCCACCCCCACGCGGTTGATCACCACCCCCACCGGCAGACCCAACTCACGGCGGGCCACCTCCACGGCCAGCCGCAGGTCGTGTAGACCGAAAGGGGTCGGCTCGGTGACCATCAGGGCAAAGTCCGCTCCGTGCAGGCTCTCCACCACCGGACAGGCCGTCCCCGGCGGGGCATCCAGGATGACGGTCCGCCCGACGCCATTTTTCCCGATGCGCTTCTTCAGTTGGCGAATGACGGGCACCGCCATGGGCTCGCCGATGTTCAGGAGGCCATGAGCGAAATCGATAGCTCCAGCTCGTCCCTCTTCGATGATGCCTGTCACCTTCAATACCTCGTGGATGGCCCCCTCCGGGCAGTTGAGGGTGCAACTCCCGCAGCCGTGACACAGCTCAGGGAAGATCAGCACCTTCTGCCCCACCACGGCAATAGCGTGGTAGGCGCAAACTTCCGCGCCGCGTCCGCAGTAGGTGCACTTATCCAGGTCCACCTCTGGAACGAGGATTCCCACCTCCTCCCGGCGCTCGATGGTGGGCCTGAGAAAGAGATGGGCGTTGGGTTCTTCCACATCACAATCGAGAAACAATAAACGCCCATCCCCCGATGCCTCCATGCTCAGCGATAAGGCCAGATTTATGGCCACGGTCGTTTTGCCGGTGCCTCCTTTGCCACTGGCCACCGTGATAATCACATTATTCCCCACCGCTCAACCTGTCCAGGCGGGCCGTCACGTCGGCCAACTGTCGTTGAAGCATAGCCGCCTCTTCACGCAGGCGACCCACTTCATCCTGCTCGTATTCGCCCTCGGCGGGGATCCCGCCGTGACCGTGTTCCTGGCTCTCGTGGCAGGGTTCATAGCCCCGCAACTCGCCGCCCAGGTAACGTTCCAGGGCGTAACGCACCGTGCCCGACGCCCCGGTCACGGCCTCGATGCCGAACCGCTCGAAGAAGGCTATGGCCCGGCCTCCCATTCCTCCAGTCAACATCACGTTCGCTCCCCGCTCGTTGATGAAGGTGGGCACCTGGCCCGGCGCATGACGCCCATAATAGGGATTATCAACGGCCTTGACCGCTTTGATCTCCTGCCCTTCCACATCCACCAGGATGTAATGCGGACAGCGCCCAAAGTGAGGGCTGACCACACTTTCCAGGCCGTTTTTGTCATCGGCAGAGATGGCAATGCGCATCGTTCACCCTCCCTTCTCCAGTTTTTCCAATCGTTCCATCACCTCGGCCAACTGCTGACGCAGACTGCCAGCCATCTGGCGCAGGGCGGCAATCTCCTCCTGGCGGGAGGGCCCGCCGGAAGGGGCTGGTGAGGGGGCAGGCTGCGTGAAGGGAACGGCTCTCATACCCATGCCGCGACCTCGACCCATCCCGCGACCAGCACCCATCCCCATCCCCGCCCCGGCGTGAGCCTGGACGCTGGCGTTAGTTGCAGATGGCAGCCGTCCTGCCTTGTACGCTTCGACCGTTTCCCCTACCGTCCCTCCTCCGACCAGGTAAATGGGCACGTTGGCGGCCTGGAAGACGTCGAAGGCGTTAGGGCCCACATTGCCGGTCAGAACGGCCTGGGCGCCCTGCTCGATGACGAACTGGGCGGCCTGGATGCCCGCCCCGCCCGGTGCAGACATGGCCGGGTTGGGCACAGCTTCGAAGGCCATGGTCTCCGTATCCACAAAGATGTAGGTAGGGCACCGCCCGAAAATCGGGCTGACTGGCGCGTTCAGATCCGCGCCATTAGATGTGACCACTACTCTCATTTGTAATTCCTCCCCATTGATGTTATAATGGTGCTATAGTTGGATGTATTCCCTCATCGCCAGGCATTGTCGAATGTGGCAGAGGGTTGCTTTTTTACTCCGTACCCAATCTTGCCAGGCGTCAGGCGCTCAGGCAAGTTGGGGGCTCGGGGCGGGTGGCAAGCTTCTTGATTCCGTTCACCCGCCCCGACGTTAAACCCTATTCCTCTCGCTCAAGCTCTTCGATGCGTTTCGTGATGTCGTCCAGGGCCTCTTTTAAGTATTGGGCCTGGTCCCTGAGCATCGTGACCTCCTGTTCTTTGGCCATAGCCGGAGCGTAGGGAGGGCCATAAGCGGCATAGGGGGGCGGTGCGCCCCAGGCCGGTGCGTATCCGAAACGCATCCAGCCAGGCAGGCCCGTGGCGTAGTACCAGTGACGCCAACCACGACCCCCACCTCGCCAACCGCGACCCAGACCGTAGCCGAGACCGCGACCCCGGCCCAAACCACGTCCGGGAACCGGATTCGCGAACCCGGGAGCGCCGTAGCCAGCGCAGTAGCCAGCCGCCCGGCCGGTCATCGATCCCATTCCCATTGGTCCAGTTCCATCTCCAGCGGGCATTCAACTCACCTCCTTTCCTCAGCCGTTTTCATTCTCTCTTTCTATGCCGTAGCAGACGCATGACCCCAGCCAAGAGATTCATCCTCGGCACAGATTCCATATAGCGTTCATAGGGTTCACCGAACTTCTCAACAAGACGCTTATCTTCTTGGCTTGAGATCAGGTATAAACACACCATCCCCAGAACCCCGACAACCGCCAGTAGCCAATGTGGGTTGAATAGGATGAGAGTAGGATACATCAACAGCCAGCCCAGATATTGCGGATGGCGAACGATGGCGTAGATTCCAGTGTCAACGAGAACCTCGGTCTCAACGTAGCTCTTTCCCTTTGGCACTCTACCCTTGCCGCGCAAAACGAACATGGGTAGCAGGAGCAAGACAATACCGACCGTCCAGACTGCCCCTGCAATGTAATCCAGCACCTCGAGAACGAAGGGTTTGTCTAGAAGCCAACACAATAGAAACTCCGTAATCAACAAGGCAGCCGCGAGGTAGTAAGGGCTTCCCCCTCTCATCCACTGTTTCATACAATATCCTCCTCTCCGAACAAGGAGACTAGAACCGTCGGCCGCGTCTTCCGCCCCATCCCCTGGCCATGCCCTGGCCTCCACCGCGCCCTGATCCCCGGCCAACCCGCGTCCCTAAGCGCGGTCGTCCATAGGCTGGATAGGCTCCATACGGGCGGACCATACGCACTGGGACACCGGCCAGCCCGGCGTATCCATAGGGCACGCCTGCCGTTCCCGGTCGGGGCAGGGCTACCGCGCAGTAGCCACCCCCGCGTCCGGTCATGGGGCCAAGGCCCTGGGGTCCTGTTCCATCAAATCTCGGCATGTCGTTCACCTCCTTCCCATACCTCTCTCAGTCTGATAAAAATATCCACGTATTTTCACACTCGCCGCGCCCCGCACGAAGACGTTAGTCTCGATCAAATCGTTAATGATACTCACCTTCATCCTCATTCATGTGGGCGTCGTAAGCCCCCAGAAATTTGTGCAGGATGCGGTCGGTGGCTCGCAGGTCTGCCACCCAGGCGGCCAGGTAGTGGTGGCCGGCCTCAGTCAGATAATAAACTCGCCGCGGAGGCCCGGCCGTCGAATCGGTATCCCACTCCGAGGTGACCATGCCGGCCGCTTCCAACTGCCGCAGCGTGCGGTAGATGGCGCTGGAATCGACCGGATAGTCCTCAAAACCGAGCATCTGCAACCCTTCCATCAGATCGTACCCGTGGGTGGCATTGATGTGTAACAGCAGGAGCAGAGCCGGTTCCACGAAACGGCGTATTCGACGCGGACAAGGCTCCTTGCCCCTACCCCCGCGCCATCGCAAACGACGTGCCATCTATCCGCTCCTTTCCTGTTCGTTTGGGGACAGCTCGCGTCCGTAAATGTGGTTTTCATCTATGTGCTATCTGCATATAGTATACCAAAAAAACTAACAAATGTCAAGTCCCTGAATTAGCGGATTGGTCACTCTATAAGATTATCCACCTGCCCTTTCAAAAGACACGTAGCCTCGTTCGCCTCTGCCAACTGGCGCTGGGTGCGTTCCAGTTTCTCTCGTTCGGCCCAGATAAAGCGGGTATAGGGGGCCACCGCCTGCTCAATTCGTTGGACAGAAAGGTCCAGCTCCTTTTCGAACTGGACGGTCAGAGCCGCGAGCAACCTCTGGCGCATATCCTCGATTTTCTGGCGTAGTTCCTTCTTGGCCTGGCGTCTTTTGGAGGGGATGACGAACAGCCCCAAAGCGGCTATGGCGCCGGCGGCCATAATGCCCGTCAGGTCGGCCGCGGTGGTGGTCAGAATGATGGTCAATATCGTGCCCAACCCTACCGCCCCTACCTGGAGCAAGGCGGTTTCGGCCACCGCAAAGCGCACCGATTCGGCCAATTCCCGGGCCTCGGTCTCTTTATCGTAGCTGTTCACCACCTCCTGGGCCGCCCGCCCCACGGAGGCCAGCAAAGCCTTGCGATTGTACTCGAAAGCGCCCCCAATCTCCCCGATGATCTTATCTTTGTGGCGCTCCGCAGCCTGTCGCCTGTTCAGGTAAGTCATCACCGCCTGCCACTGGCGCAGATCGCTCTCTACCAGCCAATCGATCAACTCCTGCACGCTGATCTCAAGCTGGCGGGGGGCATCGGCCACTACCCGGCGTTCGTAGGCGCCCCGGATGCGATCCACGTTGATCAAATCGAGGACGCGCATCAGACGTATGTTATCGTCGAAGAAGGCCATACCCCGTGACTCCATCTCGTAGAGCACGTTTTCAACGTCGCTCAACCGGTAACGGAATTCACGTTGCATGTCTTGCTTATAGACCTCCAACTGAGCTTCGATGTTATCGATAGTTGCGAAGTCATCCTTGAGGAGAGAGAGGCGCTCTTCGGCCGCGCTCTGGTATTTGTCGATCACCCGTTCCGCTATCCCCAGGGGGTTCATGAGCTTCAATTGGATGCGGCTTTCCTGGTCCAGGGTTTCCAGGATATAGCGTTCCAGGTCGGCGAAGCGACTGGCGGCCCACAGTTCGTCCTTTGCCTCTCCGTCGTGGCTGGTCTTGGCCCGCAAGGCCAGCTTGGCCGAGATGGGAAATATCTCCGGCGCGAATCCCAGCAGGGCGCGGGCGTTGTCGGCGATGAAGGTCACCACCTGCCCCACCCCATCCTCATCCTCCTCATCTTCCACGATGTCGATCTTGTTGAGGACGATCACCACTTTCTTGCCCCACTGGCGGATGCGCTCCATGAAATCCCGTTCGCTCTCGGTGAAGGGCCGATCGACCGAGGTGACGAACAGCACCAGGTCGCTGCGGGGCACGAAGTCGTGGGTGAGCTCCTCGTGGCGGCGGATGATGGCGTTCGTGCCGGGCGTGTCCACGATGTTTATCTCCCGCAAAAATTCCACCGGACAACTCAGAACCAGGACAAACTCCTCTTTCAACTCCCGGCCCGGTTCCGCTCCGTACTTGAGAATGTTGATCTGGCTGGTGGTGGGAGTTACCCCTTCGGGCAGGAAACGCTGCCCCAACAGGGCGTTGATGACCGCCGACTTGCCAGAATTGAACTCGCCGACCACTACCAGCAGGAAAAGCTCGTCCAATTGAAGGAGAGACCTGCGCACCGTGTCCATGTCCTCCGGGTCCGCCTCGAACCTGGTCAGGATCAGGCGTAGCTCTTCCAGAAGACGTGTTTCCTCCTTCAATAGATTGGTCTGTCTCTCATCCAGTATGGTGTGCAACAAATCGACCTCCTCTAGTTTGTCACCAACCCCATCCACCACCCCAGTCTTAATGACCACCAGGCGGCACGAAACCTGACAGACCCGATGCCGGCCGATGGCTGTTTCGTCCGAGAAGTTTAATTGCGGTTATAATGCGATTTTATCACATCTCAAGCCTAAAATCAAGCTAAAACCTGAACTTATCTCAGGCGGCCTCTCGCCCCTGAAGAGGGGCCTGCCTTTCCGCCACTACCGAGTCATCTTCCCTATTTCCCTCGTTTCTGGTATAATGTCCTCAAGCAGGGGAGGACGATTATGACCGAGCGCATTGTTTCACCCAAACCGCGCGCAGAGGAGGTGGTACCAGACACCTCCCTGCGCCCCAGGCGCCTGACCGAATATATCGGCCAGGATAGAGTCAAGGAGAACCTCAAGATTCTGATCGAGGCCGCGCGGGCACGGGGCGAGGCGCTGGACCACGTTCTCCTTTATGGCCCACCGGGCTTAGGCAAAACCACCCTGGCCCACGTCATCGCCAACGAGATGGAAGTGAACATCAAGATCACCGCCGGGCCAGCCATCGAACGGGCCGGCGACCTGGCCGCCATCCTCACCAATCTCCGCAAGGGCGATGTCCTTTTCATCGACGAGGTACATCGTCTGGGCCGGGCCGTGGAAGAGATCCTCTATCCCGCCATGGAGGATTTCGCCCTGGACATCATTATCGGCAAGGGGCCCAGCGCCCGCAGCATCCGCCTGAAACTGCCTCGGTTCACCATTATTGGAGCCACCACTCGCCTGGCGCTTATCACCTCGCCTCTCAGAGCTCGTTTTGGGGCGGTCTACCGCCTGGACTTCTACGACCAGGCGGCTATGGAAGCCATCGTGCTACGCTCGGCCAATATATTGAAGGTGGAGGTTGACCAGGCAGGGATACGAGAGATCGCCCACCGGGCGCGGGGTACTCCCCGGGTGGCTAACCGTCTGCTCCGTCGGGTGCGCGATTACGCCCAGGTGCGGGCCGACGGGCGTATTACCGTCTCCGTGGCCCGTGCCGCTTTGACCCTGCTGGAGGTGGATAGCCTGGGGCTGGATAATATCGACCGCCGGGTGCTGCAAACCATCATCGAAAAATTCGACGGTGGGCCTGTGGGGCTGGAGACTATCGCGGCCACCATCTCCGAAGAGGCCGATACTATCATGGACGTTTACGAGCCTTATCTATTGCAACTGGGTTTTATCGATCGCACGCCCAGAGGCCGGGTGGCTACCCGCCGGGCCTACCAACACCTGGACATCCCCTATCCCCCAGACTCGGAACAACCGAGATTGCTCTAGCACTCCATTGGCTCCTGCACCAGCAGCCGCACGTCCAGCGGTGTCCCTTTCCTCTCGTCTCGCACCAGCGACAGGGCCTCATGGGGGCACTGTCCTACGCACACCCCGCACCCCATGCAGCTTTCCCAGTTCACGGCGGCGGTCCCGTCCACCTGGATAGCCCTGAAAGGGCAGGCCTCCTCACAAATGGCGCAGGCCGAGCAGTGGGTGGCGTCCACCTGGGCCACGTAACCCGAGGAAGTGACCATCGGGAGGCCATATTTGACCATCGCTTCAATGCCCCCGCAACAGCACTTGCAGCAGTTGCAGATGGCATAGAAGCGGTCCAGCATGGCGTCTTTGAACCAGGCAGAGTGCAGGTGTCCGCGTTCATGCTCGGCCCGAAGGAGTTCGAGGGCTTCTGCTTGAGTGAGTCGGCGGCTGCTTTTGGGGTTGTGCTCCAGGATGAAATCCACGAAGGGTTGGCCGATGACCATGCACACCTGGGTGGGCTGGCAGGGGTTAGCGCGAGCGTGGCGGCAGCAGCACTCATAGACAGCCACCTCAGGCGGCCCTTTGAGCACCAGGTGCCGAGCCAGGGGGTAAGGGATGATCTGTTCCAGGTCGCGCAGGGGGATATCCTGGTTGAGGGTGATAATGGCCTCGGCTTGCTCCTGGGGAAGCACCTTGCCGTGATAGTGGTCGGACCAATTTGGGGTTCGTGGCCCCAGGCGAGGGAAGATGTAGTTGAGAGCCAGGCCCACATACTGGTTGGTCCAGCGGCCATAGATATATCCATGCAGGGCACTAAGATTTAGGAATCGCCGTAAGCCACTCTCCTGCCTCATCTCCTGCATCATCTTCCAGGTCGAGGGGCGCAAAGGCCGCCAGCGCTCACCGAACAACCATAAAATCAGCACCGTTATCAGAAGCGCCCCCGCGATAATGAGCACGACTGTCCCTGACATTTTACGTCCCTCCCCTGGGTAAGTTCAGGTTTTTTCGAGCACAACAAGCATACCTTAAAGGTCGCCTTTTGGCAAGTTAGCCTCCAGTTGCAAGCTACCTGGGGGCAAACTCCAGAAATTGGGTCTTGACACTCCCTCCTTTAGGTGTTATAATGATGACAGTTAGACCACTTGTATGGCTCATCCTCTGTCTTATCTCTACTTGCTACATCAATGTATTGGGCCGTTTCATCGATTTCGACCCCAGAAGTGATGGGGGTCAAAAGTTCGGAAGGGAGGTGATTAATCACAGCCAGAGATAGATCGGCACAAAAGTGCAACTTGATCTCTGATGGTCTTTTGGACCATCACCTAAACTGAATTTACTTTACGAGGAGGTAAAAAGATGCTAAAGAAAGTCTTTTTTGCAGTGGTCATAGTAGCCATGCTGGGCATGGTTCTGCCTGTAACGGTATCAGCCCAGGGGCCGGAGGAGTGGTTTGCCGAGGCAGGCAAGCCCTACGCGGGCGTAACCATCAGGGGCGTCTCCGAGAGCACACCCCCCTCGAAGTACATGCAGAGCGTCCTGGGTCCCAAGTTTGAGGAGCTAACCGGGATTAAGGTCGAGTTTGAGGTCACCTCCTGGGATGAGATGTACAACAAAGCGATCAAGGACATGGAAGCCGGCACTGGGGTCTACGACTTTGTGTACGTCGAGCAGGACATCGTCTTCGCCTACCTGGACAGGGAGTTCCTGACCAACCTGACCGCCCTCATGGGGGAGAAGCCCGAACTGCTCTATCCGGGCCTGGACATGGGCGACTTCACCAGCTTCATCGACGACTTCGAGGATGCGGAGGGCAATGTCTTTGGTCTGCCTTTCGAGGCCTTCCTGAAGGTCTACCTCTACCGAAAAGACCTGTTTGAGGACCCCGCCATCCAGGCGGCCTTCAAGGAGAAGTACGGCTGGGATCTGCGGGCCGCGGTGAACTTCGATGAATACGCCCAGATCGCCGAGTTCTTCGCCGAGTGGGGCAAGGATAAGGAGCTATGGGGCACGACCGTCCAGGCTCATTCCGCTCACTCCGCTTCATTCTATGAGGTGGTGGAGACCATCTGGCCTTCCTGGGGCGTTTACAACTGGGGCATCAACATGGAGAACTGGAAGGCTACCTCGGCCAACGGCGGTACGATGGACAGCGACCGGGCCAAGCAGGCTTTGGCTTTCTGGATAGGGATGTTGAAGTATGCCCCGCCTGAGTCCATGGTCAGCACCTGGGACGAGGTGGGGGCCACCTTCGCCGGTGGTCGGGCTGCGCAGGGGTGGGTCTACGGCGAGAACGCGGCCTGGATCGCCACCGATCCGGAGCGCTCGACGGTAGTAGGCAAAGTTGGTGTAGCTTTCCCGCCGCTTTACCCCGGCGTCATCAATGAGGCTGCCAAGGGCCAGGGCTACATCGGCTATTACGACGGCGGCGCGCTGGGTATACCCTGGTGCTCCACTAACAAGGAAGCGGCTCTCCTGTTCCTGCAATGGGTAACCCTCAAGGAGTTCCAGGGCGAGTTTGCCGCCACAGCGGCCCGCGTGGTGCGCACCTCGACCTTCTTCGATCCGCTGGTCTTGGAGGTCGACCCCAAAGTTGATCACTATTATACCCTGTTCAGGAACACCGGCAACCTGTTCAAGGGCGCTCCGCCCTTCCCCTTCCACACTCCTGTCCGCTCAGTGATGGAGACTTACGTCTGGAAGGCCATCGCTGGCGAGCTTACGCCTGAAGATGCCTGCGATCAGATGGCAGTAGCAGTGGATGAGGAGTTGGCGAGACTGGGCTACTAGTGATCTGATAGGATGTATATGGATTGATGCCATGAGAAGATCACAATTAACAGCGTGGGGGCTTCTGGCCCCCACGCTTATAGTTCTGGCCTTTGCGGGCCTTTTACCTTTTTTCTATGTCCTCTATGTTGGTTTCTTCGACTGGGATGTCTTCGCCAAAGTGGGCGGTCTGATCTGGACCGGGGTTGATAATTACCGTGAACTGGTCTCCGACGCTGACTTTCTGGCTTCTCTGCAGCGAGGGATTGTCTTTACGGTCTACGCTTGCGCCATCGAGATGGTGCTGGGGCTGGTGCTGGCCCAATTGCTCATGAACGAATTCAAGCTCAAAGGCTTCTTTCGGGCCATCCACGCTTTGCCCCTGACGGTGGCACCCATCGCTATCGGAGCCACCTGGAAGCTGATGACCAACCCCGGCTTGGGGCCTCTGCCCTACTATCTGCGCAAGATAGGCATTGAGTACAACATCGCCGTGCCCGGCCCCCAGGCTTTCGCTACTACTGTGATCATGGATGTCTGGCACTGGACACCTTTCATCACCCTGACTTTCCTGGCCGGTCTATCTGCTCTGCCCCAGGAACCCTTCGAGGCCGCCGTGGTGGACGGGGCCAACCGCTGGCAGGTTTTCCGCTACGTTCAACTGCCCATGCTTCAACCGGTCATCATGACCACCCTTTTCATAAGAATCATGGATGCCCTGCGCATCGTGGACGAGATCTTTATGCTAACCGGCGGCGGGCCTGGCACCTCTACGCACTATGCGGGCATCTATGTCTGGCGGCAGGTTTTCCCCAAAGTCTCCTATGGCTATGGGTCAGCCATGTCCATCCTTTTGCTTTATTTCACCATTGTCCTGTGCTGGTTCCTGCTGACGGCCATCACCCAGGTTAGAAAGGGGGCAGGCGCATGAGATATAGCGCGTTGAGAAAAGGGTTGAAGCAGGCTTTCCTGTACATTGTCTGGACCATTCTGACGCTCATTACCCTGGGGCCTATTTACTGGATATTTCTCATCTCGGCCCGCAGCCGGGTGGAGCTTTTCGCCTCTCCCAAACTTTATCAGACCACCATCTTCTGGAAGAACTATATCCGGCCGCTTTTCGAGGATGTCTACGGTCGGTATCTGTACAACTCCCTGATCGTCGCTACCGCCAATACCCTGCTGGTCATCGTGCTGGCTTTGATGGCTACCTATGCCCTTTCCAGGTATCACGTTGTAGGAGCCGACAACATCTTCTTCTGGACCATCACCAATCGCATGGCCCCGGCCTTTGCCTTTATGTTGCCTATGTTTTTGCTGTATAGCAGGGTGGTCAGGATTGGGAAATTCCAGCTTTTCGACACCCAAATTGGCCTGATCCTGGCTTACTGCGTCTTCAACCTGCCCTTCGCTATCTGGCTGCTGAAGGGTATGATCGACGCTATACCCCACGACCTCGATGATGCGGCTATGGTGGACGGCTGCTCGACGATAGGGGTCCTGTGGCGGATCATCGTGCCCCTGGCTAAGCCGGGCATCGCCATCACCGCCCTGCTATGCTGGATTTTTGCCTGGAACGAGTATCTGTTCGCCGCTTCTCTCACCAGTGTGCGGGCCCGAACGATCACCACCGGCCTGGCCGAGTTTGTGACCGTGGTGGGCACCAACTGGGGCGAGATGGCAGCTATGGCGGTGGTCTGCCTGATACCGGCCATCCTGTTCCTGGCCTTTGTCCAGCGTTATATCGTGGCGGGCCTGACCTTTGGGGCCGTTCGAGAATAGAGGAGGTGGAGGCGCATCGTGACAACCATCGTGAAAACTGAAGAAAAGAGGAACAAATCAGGTTTCCTGCCTATGGACACCAATTTGTTCGACCGCTGTTTCATCAGCGTGGTGGGTTTCATTGCCATCCACCTGCTCTGGATGCGCTTTCTGGAGGAATGTATCGGCCTGACGGGCGCCACCCTTTTGTCGCTGATTCTGGCCGTAGTTATCATCAGAGATAAAAGTCTGCTGCCCAACCAGATGGGGCTGGGGGTTCGTATTCTGCTCAGCGTCGGTCTGGCTATAGCCCTCAACCTTTTACGGATATTTTTCTTCGCCCCTTGTATCAGCCCGTTGGCGGTTAATCTCTTGGCCATCGCTCTGGCCATAGCCATCATACCCACCGGGGCGGTGGATCAGGCCCGCATTTATGCCAGCGAAACCCTGTTTGTGCTCATGTCTGTCCTTCACCCACCTCCTGAATGGTGGATATGGATATGGATGGCCGTATCGCTGGGCCTGGTAGTCTGGATCATGCAAAGGGAGTGAGAAAATCGATGGCCCGGCGGCATACCAATCTGGAGTAATTTCTAGCACTCCAACTGAGTAGCAAGCTGTCAACGGATTTCCATAGCGGATTTAACGGATGGGCCCCCCCATCCGCTAAATCCGTTGCCAAATCCGTTGACCGTTTTTGTTCATTATTAGAGTTTGAAGGAGACTTTGCTATGTCCATACCAAAGACTATGCAGGCCGTGGTAGTGCACGGCGCCGAGGATTATCGGCTGGAGGAAGTGCCGGTGCCGGAGATCGGGCCCGGCGAGGTGCTGATCAAAGTGCTGGCTACGGGGGTGTGCGCCAGCGACGTGAAGACCCATCACGGGGCGCGGGTGTGGGGCTCGGCGGAGATACCGGCCTACATCCAAACGCCGGTCATCGCCGGACACGAGTTTGTGGGCCAGGTGGTGGCCCTGGGAGAAGGGGCCGGCGAAAAATACGGCCTGGCTATCGGCGACATGGCCGTTTCGGAGCAGATTGTGCCTTGCTGGAATTGCCGCTTCTGCAAGGGGGGACAGTACTGGATGTGCCAGCGTCACGATATCTACGGCTTCATAAAAGATCGCGCCGAAGGGTCGTGGGCCGAGTATATGCGCTTTCCCCAAAACGCCATCAACTACAAGGTGCCATCCGAGATCAAAGCCGAGCACGCCGCCCTCATCGAGCCCCTGGCCTGCTCCCTGCACGCCGTGGAACGGGCCCAGATCCAACTGGGGGACGTGGTAGTCATCGCCGGGATGGGGCCTATCGGGCTGGGCATGTTGCAGTTTGCCAGGCTGAAAAGCCCCGGCCTGCTCATCGCCCTGGATCTCAAACCCAATCGCCTGGAAGTGGCCCGCAAGCTGGGCGCCGATCTGGCCCTCAACGTGGCCGAGGAGGACGCCATCCAGCGCGTCCTGGATTTGACGGAGGGCTACGGCTGCGACGTTTACATCGAGGCTACAGGCGCCGGCGCAGCGGTGGTGCAGGGCTTGCAGATGCTCCGCAGGCTGGGCACTATGGTAGAGTTCAGCGTCCACGCCGGGCCGGTGGCGGTGGATTGGTCGGTCATAGGCGACGTGAAGGAACTGACCATCTACGGTGCTCACCTGGGGCCGTACTGCTATCCCAGGGCCATCGAGTACCTGCGCGAGGGGGTGATCAACGGCCAGGCGATGGTGTCGCACACCTTCCCCCTGGCGGAGTTCCAGGCTGCTCTGGAGAAGGCCCACCAGGCAACGGATTCCATCAAAGTGATGCTGATCCCATAGGCTAGTTGATGGGCATAAAACATTGAGGAGGTCGGCAATGCAGGCGGTAGTTATCGAAGCGCCGCACAAACTCTCCGTCAAAGAGGTACCTGTGCCTGAGATTGGCCCGCATGAGGTTCTGGTGGCGGTCAAAGCCTGCGGGCTGTGTGGCACCGATCAACACATCTACGAGGGTGCTTACCTCTCCCACTATCCTATCATCCCCGGCCACGAGTTCTCGGGGGTGGTGGAGGAGGTAGGGGCAGAGGTGACAACCTTCCAGGTAGGAGCACGGGTGACGGTCGATCCCAACGTTTTCTGCGGCGGTTGTTACTTCTGTAGATTGCAAAAGGGTATGCACTGCCAGAACTGGGAGGGCATCGGGGTGACGCGCCACGGCGGGTTCGCCCAGTACGTGGCCGCGCCTGTCCGCAACGTCTATCCCATCCCCGACGAGGTCACTTTTGAAGAAGCGGCCTTTGTCGAGCCTCTTTCCTGCGTGGTCTACGCCATGCAGCGTTTACGGGTCTGGCCCGGCGACGAGGTGCTGATCTTCGGCTCGGGGCCGATGGGCCTTTTGCTCCTGCAAACTCTCAGGCACAGCGGCGCCTCGCGGGTGGTGGTCGTCGATCTGAAGGAGAAGCGGCTGGAACTGGCCCAAAAACTGGGAGCCTGGGCTACGGTGGTGGCCGGGCCGGATCAAGACCAGGCTTTGCGCGCCCTGGCTCCTTTCGGTTTCGCGGTGGTGGTGGATGCTACCGGCGTCCCCCAGGTGGTGGAAAAAGCCTTCCAGTACCTCAAACCCACCGGCCAGATGCTCATGTTCGGGGTCAACCCGCCGGAGGCTCGCATCTCCCTCAGCCCCTTCGACGTTTTCAAAAACGACTGGCACATCCTGGGCACCTATGCTCTGTGCTACACCTTCTATCCGGCCATTGCTCTGCTGGAGGGCGGGGTGGTAGACGTCACCCCTCTGCTTTCCCACTCTCTGCCCCTGGCCCGCTTTGAGGAAGCCCTGGAGCTGGCTCAGACGGGCGAGGCCATGAAAATCCAGTTGCAGGGCTAAATCCTGCCCCCACGCTGGCCATCACGGTAGAGAGTTCAACCGTCGCCCAATCGTAGTAAATCCTTTGCTAAAACGCCTGTCCTTGAAGAACAGGCGTTTTTTATGCATTTGCTTTCTTCGAACGGGTCATGCCTGGGGAGGCCGTTATTGTTCTGGATAGGACAGACCTCTTCGCCCCAGTTCGTCCATCGCCTTTTCCATGGCTTCGTAGTACATAAGCTTCTGGTCGATGAGCCACGCCCTCCTGAAATCTTTGGCTGCGGCGCTCAGATCGTCGAGACGAGCGTGGCACATTCCTCTCAGGTAATAGGCCATCCCACTCCGGTTAGAAATGTTGCCGCTGGGGTCTATCTCGATAGCTTTATCGAATTCGTCTATAGCCTTCTGGAACTCACCACGGTCAAGGTAGATTCGACCTTTATCAACGTATCTTACCCACTCCGCCGATCGCGATGCAGTATGTGCAGGGACCACCTGAACCTCCTAATAGCAGGGCTTACTGCTTGCCAGGAGCAGCCTGATATCGTTCCTGCCCCTAACTATAACACATTTCAGAGGCGGCGAGGGGAGAGGTTTAGTTGAGATTTCGTTAAGGTTTAGATAGTATGGTAAACAGGAGAGGGCGGCACCTGGCACCTGGACGGGAGGCAGGGCCCTTTCCCAGGGTGGTCGCAGGGCGCCTCTATCGATCACGTAGCGCGGTCAGAGCCTGGTCGTAAAAGGTTAAGATTTTGGCGGCGTACTCCTCCGGGCGGGCGGCAAACCCACCCAGGTGAGGCGCTTCCGGGATGTGCCACAGTTCCTTGGGCTGGCGGGCCGCTTCATACAGTTGACGTCCACCCTCGATGTCTGTGCCGTAGATGAAAAGAACAGGCCGTGGACTTATCGCCCCGACTTTGTCCACCGGCCTGGCCGCAGAGTAGGAGATACCCGCCTTCCACTCGATGAACTTTTTGCACAGATACCCCATCAGGAAGTCGGGCACGTCGCTCACGCGGCGCGGCCGGGGGCGGGAAACCTGGCTGGCATAAGGGCCCTCCACCACGATAGCCCGCAGGTCCTGGCTCCTGGCCGCCGTCAGGATGGCCACCGCTCCCCCCATAGACAGCCCCAGAACGCCGATCCGCCCCGCATCGATATCGGACCTGGTTTTAAGGTACTCTATCGCCCCCAGCAGATCGTCCACTTCGGCCGGGCCCAGACTACAGACCCGCCCCTCGCTCTGGCCGTGAGCGCGGAAATCGAACAGCAGCGCTCCGTAACCGTGCCGGGCCAGCCCCACGGCCCGCCCCAACCCCAGGTTGCGATTGCCGTTCCAGCCATGACAGAAAATGACCGCCGCCCCATTCTGGGAGGGGATATACCAGCCGGACAGAGAGAGACCATCCGCGCTGAGAAAGCGTACCTCCTCGTAGGGCAGGTCGTACCAGGCCGGGGTGAGGCCCAGCGGGATGCGTATGGGATGGGCAAAAACACTGGCGCAGAGATAGGCCAGACCGACAATGATCAGCGATATGGCCGAGAGCAGCCCGGCCAGGAAAAGACGCAGCAAATTGAACCAGTATCGTTTGTCTCGTCTCATATGTCTCTATCCTTTCCGACCGGTTTGTAAAATAGGTTGAGGTAATGTATAATAAACTCAACAGCGAGTGAGGTCATAGCCTTGCGCATTCGAAAACTCGTGATGTACCACGTCAAATTTACCCCCGACGCTGATATGATCTTACAGGGCAAAGTTGATACTAAACCGGCCAGAGATGACGATTAACTGTGCTTTAATCTTCTGCGTACCACAGACATCACTACTCTGATCTCCTCCGAACCCAGGGCCAGGGCCACGCCCAGATAGACCGCTAACCCCAGCCCTGCCCCGCCCAGCCCCAATACCAGGGGGCCAGCCCCGCGCTGCCAGACCGTGAAGCCCCTCAACACCAAAGCCATGACCACGGCGGCCAAAAGGGAACGCCCGGCCGTGCTCAGCAGAAGCTTTCCCTCGATCCCTTTCATTCGCACATGGGCCAGGCCCAGGAGTATGACCACCTCCAGGCTTACGGCCAGAGAATTGGCCAGGGCCAGCCCCCCGTGCCCCAGCGGGCCAAGCAAGGCCAGGCTAAGCAAAATGTTGACCTGCATGGCAACCCTGGCCGCAAACAGCGGAGTGATGGTGTCTTTTTGGGCGTAGAAGAAACGGGCCACCACTTCCAGCGAAGAGTGGCCCACCAATCCCAGGGCGTAAAAGGCTAAGGCCCAATAGACGGCCTCAGTGGAGGCCGTGCCGAACGCTCCCCGCTCGAAAAGAAGCCGCACCAGAGGACGACCCAGCACGATAAGGCCCGCTGCGGCGGGGATGGTCAGGGTCAGGATAGCCCGCAACGCGCCCGATAGAGTGCGGCGTAGAGCCGCCCGCTCCTCCAGGGCGTCCAGTTCGGCCAGGGTAGGAAACACCGCTTTGGCTACCGCCGTGCCGATGATGGTCTCCGGCAACTGCATCGCCAGCCAGCCGAAGTTGAGGGCCGAGACGCTACCCTCACCCAGCCGGGAGGCCAGATTGTTGGCGATCAGGAAGTTGAGTTTGACCACTCCCAGGGCCAACATGCGGGGCCACATCAGCCACACTACCTGGGACAGGCCGGGACTGGCAAAGCCGGGCGTATAGCGCCCACCATAGTGGATCAGGCCCGGCACCTGAACCACCAGGTGCAGCCCGGCCCCCAGCACCACCCCCACCGCCAGGCCATAGACCCCCAGCCAGGGGGTCAGGAAAAGAGCCCCAAGGATAATGCCCAGGTTGTAGAAAGCCGGCGCAAAAGCCGGTAACAGGAAGTGCTGGTGGGCGTTGAGAATGCCCATCACGATGCCGCTCACGCTGAAAATAAGCGTGGACAGCAGGATGGGATATATTAATCTGACGGTCAACTGCTGCTGCGCGGCCGAGAAGCCAGGGGCGATCAGGCCGGACACCAGGGCGGGAGTCGCCCAGGCCATAAGCACGGCTATAACGGCCACCACCAGAAACACCAGGTTGGTCACGGCGCTGGCCAACCGCCAGGCCCCCGCCGTGTCCCGCCGGGCCAGATAACCGCTGAAAACGGGGATGAAAGCGGAAGCCAACGCTCCGCCGGCGATGAGGGTGAACAGGAGATCGGGGACGCCGAAGGCGGCGTAATAGGCGTCCAACTCCGGGCCCGTGCCGAAAGTGCCGGCCACCACCATCTCCCGCCCCAGGCCCACGATCTTGCTGACCACAAAACCGGCCATGACGATGCCCACCGAACGGGCCAGGTGTGGCCCTCTGCGGCTTACTCCTGTTTCCATCTCCCGCTCCCAAAGATAAATCGAGATTAACCCAGCGCCGCCAGAGCCTCGGCCGCCCGCCTGAAATTGGGATTGTAGTGCAAAGCCGTCTGGTAGGCCTGACGCGCCTCCTCGATGCGGCCCAGGGCCTCCAGGGCCAGGCCGCGATAATAGTACGATTCCTCCAAATCCTTTGAGGTGCCCAGATTGGCGCGGGCCAGATCGAGCACGTCCTGGTAGCGGCCTGCCGCATAGTAGGCCTCGAAAGGGCCGAACTGGTACCAAAGCATCCGCCAGGGCAAACCTAACGCCCGTGCCCGGTCGTAAGCGGCGGCCGCTTCGTGATAGCGGCCCAGACCTGTCAGGTTGGTGCCTGCGTCGAACCAGGCAAAGGCATCGTCGTCAGGGGCGGCCTGAGCTCTCTCCAGAGCACGTTGATACATGGTGACGTCGTCCAGATCCGCCCCAATGATGGCCCTCAAATCCTCAGCCTGCTCAGGACGATAGACGATCAGATAGACCCAGTTGAAGACGCGCCACACCTTTTCCAAGTCCTGGTAAGAGATAGTCACGTCTGGCCCATTGTAGGAGTCGTAGGTGATAAAATGGCTGGCCCTATCATCATAGCCGATCAAGAGGCGGTAGTGGCCTATCTCATATTCAGGCCTGGGGATAAACCAGTTTTCCACCACGACCGGAAAGCCGCCATTGAGCAGGCGTTTGAGTCGTTCCACGTCGCCGCCGTAACGCACCACCGCCTCCAGACCAAGGGAGCGAGTGTAGGTGACTATCTCCGTGGGGGTGACGTTCTTGTCGTCGTAGTTGGGCTTGAGGAAAGCGGCCGCTTCCATCTGGGTCTCAGGTCGCCCGTAGTAGCTGAGGGCCATAGCCAACGTGGCCGGGCCGCAGTTGCTCCATTTTTGCCACTCGTGGCGAAAACCTTTCAGGAGGACGGCCTGGGGAAGCGTGTCCACGACGAAGGTTGGGACTGGAATCACCGTAAAGGTGATCGCTACGGGGGGCGGAGGGGTGGCCGTCGTCGGCTGTCTCGTCGGGATGAAAGTGGCCGTAGCCATCCTGGTCGGTGAAGGCCCCTCCGTAGTGGCAGGGTTGGGGGCAATGACCTGGGGCGTGCCTGGCGCAGTGGTGGGAGTTGGGGCTGGCGTGGACGCGTATTGGAGATGAGGTTGGAGCTTCCGTCGCCAGGTCTCCAGCCGATGGGGCAGATAATCGATGCGCCGTCGCAGGTCGGGCAGGCCGACGTAGAGCGCGCAGCACATCAGGAGCAAAAACACCAGAGCTATCCCAAAACACGCTGTAAGCTCATATAGGTACAGCACTTCACCGCTATTTTCATTTTCTTCCAATCGATGTGTACCTCCTACACGAAATTGGTAATTAATCCAGCGCCGCCAGAGCCTCGGCCGCCCGCCTGAAATTGGGATTGTAGTGCAAAGCCGTCTGGTAGGCCTGACGCGCCTCCTCGATGCGGCCCAGGGCCTCCAGGGCCAGGCCGCGATAATAGTACGATTCCTCCAAATCCTTTGAGGTGCCCAGATTGGCGCGGGCCAGATCGAGCACGTCCTGGTAGCGGCCTGCCGCATAGTAGGCCTCGAAAGGGCCGAACTGATACCAAAGCATCCGCCAGGGCAGACCCAATACCCGTGCCCGGTCGTAGGCGGCGGCCGCTTCGTCATAATGGCCCAGACCTGTCTGGTTGGTGCCCACGTTGAACCAGGCAAAGGCATCGTCGTCAAGGGCGGCCTGGGCTCTCTCCAGGGCACGCTGATACATGGTGACGTCGTCCAGGTCCGCCCCCATGATGGCCCTCAAATCCTCAGCCTGCTCAGGGCGATAGACGACCAGATAGACCCAGTTGAAGACGCGCCACACCTCTTCCAAAGCCTGGTAAGAGATGGTCACGTTTGGCCCATTGTAGGAGTCCTGGGTGATAAAATGGCCGGCCAGGTCATCGTAGCCGATCAAGAGGCGGTAGTGGCCCATCTCATCTCCAGGTTCAGGGATAAACCAGTTCTCCACCACGACCGGAAAGCCACCGTTTAGCAGGCGTTTGAGTCGTTCCACGTCGCCGCCGTGACGCACCACCGCCTCCAGACCAAGGGAGCGAACGTAAGCGGCCATCTCCGTGGGGCTGACGTTCTTGTCGTCGTAGTTGGGCTTGAGGAAAGCCGCCGCCTCCATCTGGGTCTCAGGTCGCCCATAATAGCTGAGGGCCATAGCCAGCGTGGCCGGACCACAATTGTTCCATTTCTGCCACTCGTGGCGAAAACCTTCCAGAAGGACGGTCTGGGGAAGCACGTCCACGACCGCGGTGGCGATTGGCACCGCCGTAAACGTGATCGCTACGGCAGGCGGAGGGGTGGCCGTCGTGGTCGGCGTGGACGGGACCGGAGATGGGATCGGACCCACCGTAAACGTGATCACTTCGGTGGGCGGAGGAGTGGCCGTCGTGGTCGGGGTCCGTTCGGAGGGGGGCATGGGCCGTCTCGTCGGGATGAGAGTGGCCGTAGCCGTCCTGATCGGTGAAGGCCCTGTAATTGTAGGGCGTGAGTCGATGGGCTGGGACGTTCCTGGAACAATGATGGGAGTCGGGGCCGGCGTGGGCAGGTATTGGGGGTGAGGTTGTAGCTTCCGCCACCAGGTCTCCAGCCGACGGGGCAGATAATCGATGCGCCGTCGCAGGTCAGGCACACCGACGTAGAGAGCGCCGCAAATCAGAAGCCCCAATACCAGGGCTACCCCAAGACACCCTATAAGCTTATATAGACTACGGCGCTTCACTTCTATTCTCATCTTCTTCCAATCGCTGTGTACCTCCTACACCGCCAGGTCGTTCTTGACGAAATCTATGCTTCAAAAAAATTACCCCGCGCTACGGTAGCGCTAATTCCTCCACCCCCTGCTTCCTCTCGTTCAATCGCTGGGTGAAAAGGGAGATCAACTCCCTCATCTCGGTATCCAAATCCTTGCCTATCCTCCGGCTGATGGGGAAGAAAAGCTTATCGTAGCACTTGACTCTCTTGGCCATGTACCTCTCCAATACCTCCACCATGCCCCCCTTCTTCCCCACGAAACCACGAAGCAGCCCCATCGCCCCTAGCCGATCCAAGCCATCGGCATCGTAGATTATCTTCTCCTCCACGCTCTCGGGGGGCACATGGGAGGTCACGGTGTGCCGCACGATCACTTTGGTTATCCTACCTATTTGCTCCTCGCTAAGAGGTAGCGATTCCAGAAGCTCTTCGGCCATCGAACCGCCAACCAGGCCGTGCATCCCATCGGATATCGTCCGCCCGATGTCGTGCAACAAAGCGCCGCAGATGAGCACTATGGGATCCACTTCCTCCTCGATGTTGTTGGCTATCTCTATGGCAAACCGGGTCACCTGCAGGACGTGGGTATAGTCGTGGCCTTCCAGGCTGGCGTGTTTTTCCTTAACAAAGGCTTCAAGCTCCTGAAGCAATCGCCTTTCTTCGGACGTTAACCTCCTGTTGAACATATCATACCCCCTGCTATATTTTAAAGACGTATTGTGGGATAAACTTAGCGATAATCTCTATTAATCCAATCTCTAAAGCACGCAGCACAACTGTTCGTCCTCTGTATTCAAAAGGCAACTCACTAACTTCAGCTATAATTTTTCTACCCCTGTCGTTCTGCATTTCAACTTCAAAGTATCTTTGCGCATCAATTTCTATTACTTTATTGACACTTAAAATATCTGGAAAAACGTATCCTCCACCGTGAGGGAAAATGTTGGCGTTTAAGAGTCGGTCATAAACTCCCAGTCTTTTGGCTCTTTTTTCGAACCCAAGTAATTCGATGATCTCGGAACTGAGGTTTGGTTTACCTCGTACTAGATATGCGGGTAAGTCGCCTCTTAAAGCGAGCGGAAAGAGAGAAGCCTTTTTCAAGTGATGACAGCCCAACACTATTTCGTTCATATTTATAAGTCCTTGATGGTTCTCATTAGAAATTTCCATAAATTTTCCAAATAACAGCTCCGCCGCCAGTTTCCTTTTTCTCTTTGAAAAATTTTCAATATATTGATATTTTTCAAAGTATTTTGCAGCATTACTACCAGTAAGAACGTGAAAATCCCCAAAAGGTGTTTGAATATGTTCAGCCATCTCATTTAATTGTTTGCTACTGTCAAAATATAGACCGAAGCCTGATTTATTGTCTCCCTTAAATTCACCAGCAGAGCCATGTATGATAAAAGCATACGGGGGTAAATCAATATCAGTTTTTGCAATAGATCTTACTTCAAATAAATCTATAAAATGGTTACTTTTGTAAAAATCCCACATCACTTCAATATCATCAATTTTTATTGTATCTTTTTCCATTTTGTGCAATGTGTTAATTAAAACCTCAATGTCAGGTAGGGCCTCCAAGCCCCCCACCAGCATTCCACAGGCATTAGGTTTCACGTCAAGAATGACAAATTCTTTATCTCCTGCTCCCCAGCTTATCTTCCCTCCATAACCGAATCCGCTTTTCCAACGACTAACGTTTCGGCTAATGGTCATATCTGGGGTGGAAATAAAAGTAGCGTTTGGACTTATACCAAGTTGAAGTTGAATGTAATGAATGCCAGCGATACCATAAGGAGCATTGGCTTTACATAGCTCTGCTCCACTGTCGTTTAATCCAATAAAAAAACAATGATCCTTGGCGTTCCGTAATATCTCTTTCTTATCCATGGCTTCTCACCTCTCACTTTCACTAACTGTCACATAATCTCCACCCAGGTTGAACGGACGTAACGATCTGCGGCGTCCCTTGATTTGGAAACTGTAATATCAACGGGCTTCCACGAAGATCTCTTTGTTGAAAGGGATGCCTATGGGGAGCAGGACGAAGCCATGCACGTAAGGCTTGACCAGCACATATTTGTCAGGATGGTAGATAAGCAGCGAGGCGGCCTCAGACACGATGGTCTCTTCCGCCTGGCGATAGAGGGCCAGCCGGGCCTGGATATCTCTTTCCACCCGTCCCTTCTCCAGCAATTCGTCAACCTGGGGATTATGGTAGTGGCCCAGGTTCTCTTTGCTTTTGCTGTGGAAGAGAACGTCCAGGAAATTCTCCGGGTCGGGGTACTCGGCACACCAACCGATGAAGGTTATCTGCCCGTGGCGGTCGTGCACCTCATCGATGTAGGTCTCGGGGTCCATCTGTTCTACCTGCACCTCTACGCCCAGATTCTCGCGCCACATCCGCAACATCTCGGCCACGGCTGGCGACAGGCCGCCTCCCGCGCCGGCAGTAGTGAGGACCACGGGCGGGAAATGATCCACCGAACCGTATTTTGAGGCGGCGATCAGTCCTTCAGCCCGGGCCGGATCATAAGGGAAGATGTCAAACTCGCCGGAATAGCCGGGATAGCCCGGCGGGAAGACGCTATTGGCCTCGCGGACAAAATCCTTGAAGGCCACCTCGATGAGCCGCTCCTTATCGATGGCGTGGTTGAAGGCCCGGCGGACGTTCACGTCGTCGAAGGGGGCGAGGGTAACGTCGTATACGGCGCTCATGGTGCAGGATTCCGAGGAGGTCAACAGTTCGGCGTTCAGAGGGTTATTGGGGTCCAGCACGCGCTCGATGTCGGAGAGATACACTTCGGCGATATCGCTCTCTCCGTTTTCGTACATGCGGATGGGCACCCCGGCGTAAAGCAGGTAGACAAGGTGTTCCAGTTCGGCCCTCCCCTGATGATATTGCTCGTGGCGCTCAAGGATCAGCAACTCCCCCTGCTCCCATTCCTTCAGGCGGAAGGGCCCTGTGCCGTTGGGGTGTCGGTCCCAATCGGGGCCCGATTCCACGTTGTTTCGGTCCACCACCATAGCCACCGGCGTAGCCAGTTTGGCCAAAAAGTAGACCTTGGGAGCGTCGATGGTCACCTGAAGGGTGTAGGGGTCGATTACTTTGACTCCGGCGATCTCATCGGCCTTCCCGTCCAGCTTTTCCCGGACGCCAACGATATCGGTCAGGTAGCTCTCAGCCGTTATCGAACCGGTAGCCGGGGCGGCGGCCCGTTCCCAGGAATATTTGACATCCTCGGCGGTCAGTTCCCGGCCGTCGTGGAAGCGCACTCCCGGTCTGAGGTAAAAGGTGTAGGTCCGACCATCCTCGCTGATGTCCCATCGTTCGGCCAGGTCGGGCACGATCTGAAGCTCGATGTTGATGGTCACCAGCCCGTTGAAGACGTGGCCGATGAACTCGTCTATGCCCTTCAGGGTGGTAGCCGGGTCCAGGGTAAGCGGCTCCTCGCCAGCCAGAAACAGAGCGTGGCCACGCGAGATGCCGAACGGTTTGGGCTCCTCCAGGTGTAAGCTCAGCAGGATTTCCTCGATGACCTCGGCATAACTGTCGAAATCTTCAGGGCTTCCCAACGCCAGCGCAAAGTAGCCCCGCCCCCCCCACACGGCGAACACGCCCCTGAGCTTAACAGGGTTTTGCGCTATGGCCGTTAGCAAGAGTTCGCGGGCTGGGGTTGAATCCCGCAGGGCGATCGGGCCGTGGCCCAGAATCTCGACCTGATCCCAGCCTTGTTCGAAGTCCAGGCGATAAAGGCTGGCGTATTCTTCCAGCGACGTGGCCTCGGGGAGAGCATCCGAGCCTACCCACACGGCAACCTCCTCCCGGACGGAGATTATTCTGACGGTAGAGGCGCCTTCTACCCGTTCCAACCGCCAATCCGGCGGGTACTCGATGGAAAAACCGAGGGTCTGGTTATTATAAAAGCCTTCGGGGGTGGGCGTAGGCATGACGACAGGGGTAGGAGTAGGGGAAGGGAACGGCGTAGGGGTGGCCCGGATCGTGGCCGTCGGGCCCGGGACGGTGGGCAGGGCGGTGGGTTCCGCCTCCCAGGGAGCGATGGTGGGCAGCGGGGTAGGGAGGGCGGTGGGCGCTGCCTCCGTGGGACGGGCGCGCGGTTTGGCTCCCACCCTGGCCCGCCA
Organism: uncultured Anaerolineales bacterium; assembly: GCA_964646625.1. Lineage (GTDB taxonomy): Bacteria > Chloroflexota > Anaerolineae > CAZYHC01 > CAZYHC01 > DAOULT01. Next base: position 6,419 of record CAZYHC010000019.1, on the reverse strand, counting down.
CGCCTCCTCCAGGCCGTCGGTGTCAAAGCCATACACCTCCTCCAGAGCCTCGTCGTAGCCGCTGCCCTGCCTGAACACTTCCAATAATTCCTGCATCTTGTCCCGGCCGTATTCGTCGATGAGGAACGCCACCACGCTGTAGCTCTGAGCGTATGACAGGTGGGCCTCCTGGCTGTGAGCCGAGAAAGTGCTGTTCAGCGTTCTCAAAGAGATGAGGTCGTCCTCGGCGATGGCCTGCTCCAGCAGCCTTTGATTGGTGGGGGACTGGCTTCCCTCGGCGTACATGGCCAGCCCTTCGTCGAGCCACCTGGGTATGTCGCCTGCACAGTTGAAAGTCATCTGGTGGGTGACCAGGTGGGCCAACTCGTGGGGTGTCACCCGATGAATCCAATCCGCGTCCCCTTCCGGCGAAGCAGTCAGCAGGATAATGCCGAAATCAGGGATGGCCATCCCGCCCGTCCACTCCTGGGCGAAGAGCACCGCCCCACGTAGCTCCCTGGCCTCAGAGTAGACGTATATCTTCACCTCGCTTTCCAGATGCGCGCCGGTATCGGAGGCCAGACGTTCCAGGGCGGTCTGAACGATGTTCATCAGTTCTTCTCCAAAGGCCTGGTCGCCCTCGTGCCACAGGAGGGTCACTTTGTTCTCCGTCAGGGTACGCCACTCATATCGGGAATCCTCGAAGACGACCCAGGAACGGGGCGTCTCGCGGCGGGCCCCGGCCTCGTCCGCCACGATCCAGCGCCACCAGATGCGGGCGCCGGGCGGGATGGGCCCCGTTTTTTTCAGCTCCCAGGTCCAACTGGTGGTCACCTGGGCTTCGGAGGTGAACTCCGGCAGGGCTTTGCTGGAGACAAGCCCGCAGCTCGTCCGCTCCGAAGCGTATTCCAGTTCGATTTTGGTAATCGGCGCGGCGCTTTTGGCTTCCAGATGGAAGGTCAACGAGCCGGGAAAAGCGGCCTGGGCCTCGTTGACCACGACCTTTATATCTCCCTGGGCCTGGCTGCCGCAGGGCACCAACATAAACCAGGCCAGGAGAGAACTCATCACCAGAACCAGAACAATTAGTCTTCTATTCATTTTTCTTCCTGCTTTCTAAGGGCCTCGAGAGACAGCCCCGGTTTGGAATTGGAAATCGCTAATAATAGTATACCACTTGTCTCGCTTAGCTGCAAAGGATAGATGCATCATTCCCCAAATTCCAACGCTGAGTGAATACGGCTAATTTGCAGAAATGGGTTACTTGTTGTATAATACCGGGCTTGCCGGACCTGGCATGCCCGGTATTGTTTCTAGACCTACAGGGTGAGGGAAATTCACCCTGGCAATCTGCGAGGGGGTGATACATGATGAGAGCCAGAAGCAAATTGCCCGATCGAGAGCGGGAGAGACTGGAGAGAGAACGTGAAGAGACCTGGCGCAAGCTCGAACGGATGCGAGAGTACCTGAAGTACGAGGTAGACGCCAGCGCCGATGAAGGCGATCCTGACATCTACGAACGAGAGAAGAATCTGGCTCTGGTTCAGAGTTTGGAGCGCAAGTTGGAATCTATTACACGCGCTCTCCGTCTGGTGGAGGTCGGTATGTATGGTACTTGCGAAAGGTGTGGCGAGGCCATAGATCCGGCTCGTCTGGAAGCTCTGCCTGATGCTACCTTGTGTCTCAAGTGCAAGACCGAGGTCGAGAGACTGATCAAAAAAAGAGGCGTGGCAGGCTCAGGGCCCTACTTTTGACAACCGGCTCGATTTCTGCTAAAATACATTAGCGATGTCCAAGGTGGGGCTTCAGTGAGCATGTTTTTCTTCAGTGAAGAGTTTGCGCCTGAGTATGGTTGGTGGGTTAGATCCGTCCTGGGGACAATCTAACCCTATTTTTGCGTTTTACAATTCTCTAGAGGAGGGTTACAATAATGAGCAAGTGTACCGAAATCCGCTGGCATGGGCGGGGCGGACAGGGAGTGGTCACCGCCGGCAAACTTTTGGCCGATACAGCGTTGGGGACGGGCCAGTATTTCCAGGCTTTTCCCGACTACGGGCCGGAACGGATGGGCTCTCCTATTCGCGCCTACACGCGCCTTAGCCCAGAACCTATCGATCTGCATTGCCAGATCGAGGCCCCGGACATTGTCCTGGTCCTGGATCCCACCCTGCTGGGGACAGTCGATGTGGCCGAAGGTCTCAAAGAGGGGGGCGTTTTGTTGGTCAATACCAGCCAGACCCCAGCCGAGGTACGCCAGACTCTGGGTTTCGCTACCGGCCGGGTTTGCACCGTGAACGCCAGCCAGATCGCCATTGACGTGCTGGGCCGGGATATCACCAACACCCCGATGCTGGGCGCCTTCGCCCAGGTCACGGGCCTGTTCAGCCTCGATGAAATCATCGAACAGACCCGGCACCGGTTCGGCAAGAAGCTGAGGGCCGAAATCGTGGAGGCTAACGTGGAGGCCATCAAGCGGGCCGCCGAAGAGGTGCAGGAAGGGTAAAAATTTCATCTAAAATTGCAGGAGGTAAAATCGTGAGCAACGGTACTGGATGGAAAGACATCCCTATCGGGGGGGTGATCCTGGAGGCCGGGAACACTGTCGAGTATAAAACCGGCACCTGGCGAGCCTTCCGCCCCATCAGGGATGTGGAAAAGTGCACTAATTGCTTGATCTGCTGGGTTTATTGCCCGGATTCGAGCATCCTGGTAGAAAATGAAAAGATGGTTGGCTTCGACCTGGATCATTGCAAGGGCTGTGGCGTCTGTGCCAAAGAATGTCCGGTTGATTGCATTGAGATGATCGAAGAATGGAAATTCGAGAGATAATTCCCTACCTTGAGGAGGAATACATATTATGAGCGAGTTCATGGCTTTGGATGGCAACTCGGCGGTGGCCGAGGCCATGCGCCAGATTAATCCTGATGTGGTGGCGGCCTACCCCATCACTCCGCAGACCTCCACCGTACAGACCTTTTCCCAGTTTGTAGCCGACGGGAAGGTGGACACCGAGTTCGTCACCGTAGAGAGCGAGCACAGCGCCATGAGCGCCTGTGTGGGGGCCTCGGCCGCCGGCGCGCGGGTGATGACCGCCACTTCGGCCAACGGGTTGGCCCTGATGTGGGAGATCGTCTATATCGCCGCCTCCACCCGGCTGCCCATCGTCATGCTGGTGGTCAACCGTGCCCTCTCAGGGCCCATCAACATTCACTGCGACCATTCTGACAGTATGGGAGCACGAGATGCAGGCTGGCTCCAGCTCTTCTCCGAAAACCCCCAGGAATCCTACGACAACATCATCCAGGCTATCCGCATTGCCGAACATCCCGACATCCTTTTGCCGGTGATGGTCATGCACGACGGGTTCATCACCAGCCACGGCCTGGAACGGGTGGAAATCCACGATGACGATACGGTGCAAGACTTCATAGGCACCTACACCCCCCAACTGCCCACTATGCTGGACATCGATAATCCCGCCACTTACGGCCCCTTTGACTTCTACGACTACTACTTCGAGCACAAGCGCCAGCAGGTTGATGGTATGTCCCACGCTAAGGACGTTATTCTCCAGGTGGGCGAGGAGTTTGGTCAGCAGTTTGGCCGTCAGTATGGCCTGTTCGAGGCCTACAAATTGGACGACGCCGAGGTGGCCGTGGTTATTCTGTCTTCCGCGGCGGGCACGACCAGGTCGGTGGTCGATAACCTGCGAGCGCAGGGACTCAAGGTCGGGATGCTGAAACCACGCGTTTTCCGTCCTTTCCTGGCCCAGGAATTGGTCGAGGCCCTGCGGCACGTCAAAGTCGTCGGCGTGATGGACCGCTCCATCTCTTTCGGAGCGATGCACGATTGCGGCCCCCTGTTCCTGGAACTATGTGCTGCCCTCAAGATATACGACGGCCAGATGCCGGTGGTCGATTACATTTTCGGCCTGGGGGGACGGGATATCGTGCCTTCCCAGATTGAAAGCGTCTTCCGCGACCTGCTGAAAATCGCCGACACAGGGAAAGTGGAGAACCTGGTCACTTACCTGGGCGTGCGCGAATAGAGAGGAGTATATATAATGGCTACTAAACTCAATTTGAAAGAGTTATCCAAAAAGGAGGATCGGCTGGCCCCAGGACACCGGCTGTGTGCCGGGTGCGGCGCCCCCATTGTCCTGCGCCAGATTCTATTGGCGATCGATGAGCCGGTGGTTCTCACCAACGCCACCGGCTGCGTGGAGGTAAGCACCACCTATTACCCCTCCACCGCCTGGCGTGTGCCCTGGATGCACAACGCCTTTGAGAACTCGGCGGCCACGGCCGCGGGCATTGAGGCCGCCTATCGTTCGCTGGTCAGACAGGGCAAAATCGAGGAGCGGGACCTCAAGTTCATCGCCATAGGCGGCGATGGCGGCACCTATGACATCGGCCTGCAGTCCCTCTCCGGGATGCTGGAGCGGGGTCACAAGGTGATGTACGTCTGCTACGACAACCAGGCCTACATGAATACCGGCATCCAGCGCTCAGGAGCTACCCCCTACGGGGCACACACCACCACCTCCCCAGCCGGTTCGGTCATCCCCGGCAAGAGACAGTTTCACAAGGACCTGACGGCCATTGCCGCGGCCCACAACGTCCCTTACGTGGCCCAGGCTTCGCCCCACCGCTGGAGAGACCTGATGCAAAAAGCCCGCAAAGGGGTGGCCGCCGACGGCCCGGCCTTCCTGAACGTGATTGCCTCCTGCAACCGGGGCTGGCGACACGACACCGCTGATGCCATCGAACTCAGCAAGCTGGCAGTGGACACCTGTTTCTGGCCCCTGTTCGAGGTGGAGCACGGGGAGTGGAAGCTGAACTACAAGCCCAAGGAAAAGCTGCCCATCGCTAGCTGGCTCGAACGCCAGGGACGCTTCCGCCACCTCTTCCAGCCCCAAAACGAGCACATCATCGGCGAACTCCAGGCCGAGGTGGATCGGCGCTGGGAGCGACTTTTGCGGCTGTGTGGTGAGGCCTGAGATTACACACACGGTGCCCATCAGCGATTTAGCCACAGAGAGCACGGAGTGCACAGAGGAAGGAATTTCTTTCTCTGCGTTCTTCGTGTCCTCTGTGGCTTTAATTTTATGGCCGGGCTAGGTCATATATTTGGTCGGAACGCTCACAATAGACCGTTTGACGAAACGGCTCTAATTATGATACAATTACGATAAGACGCTCATCGGCCGTAGGGATATGTCCCCAGCTTACCTGCCGATGTGCGATCTGCGCAAGGTACAGCTTCCCCTATTTATTAATCCTACACCCCGGGAGGAAAATGATGAAAGACAAAATTTTGCGTACACTCCCCCTGGTACGGTTGGTTTTGACCCTGCTCGTCGTTTCTCTGGTCTGTGGCTCGGGCTGTGCCAGCAAGCCAGGCAAGCCCACCGTGGCCATCGCCTCTATACAGGCTACCGATAACATTGCGGTCGGACAAGAAGTTACTGTGCAGGCAACGGCCACCGACGCTAAGGGTGTCGCCCGCGTAGAGCTGTGGGTGGACGGCCAACTTGTCAACAGCCAGCCCGTCAGCCCGCCAAGCACATCGTACACGAGCAACCAGTTATGGATACCTGATACAGCCGGTAGCCACACAGTTGAGGTGCGGGCTTACAACGTGGACAACGTTCAAAGCGACCCGGCCCAGCTTGCCATCACCGTAGCAGAGGAGGCCACGCCCACCCCCACGGCGCCCCCGGCCACTGCCACCCCCACGTCACCTGCCACCCCTGCACAGGTAACGGCCGACTTTCAACCTCTGCCATCTGCCGAGTGCAGCGGTCTTGCCAACGCCCTGGCCCAGGCGCTCGGCGTTGAAGTGAAGACCGCCGAAGGGCCGTTCACCGACATCCTCAGCGGGAAATCGGGCACCGGCTGCCAGGCGACGGCCACCGGCAGCGGTCAGAACTTCGAGAGCGGGCCAGCCGTCGCTGACGTGGCGAAGAGCGTGCTCACGGCCCGGGGGTGGAGCGAGGACATGCAATATGCGGCCGATGGCCCCAATGGCACAGCCACCGGCTTCCACAAGGACAACGGGTTATGCTTCCTGAACGTTACCTGGGGGCCATCACAGGATACCCTGTGCTCCCAGGACGAGGTGTTCGGGGAGTGCTGGGCAAGGCTGACGCCTGACCAGCGGTTGTACACCATGGCCCTCAACTGCGCCCAGGATACCTCCGGGCCACAGATTCCCACCCCTACAGCCGTCCCGCAGCCCGCAACAAAGCGCATCCAGTTTGCGCCGGGCGGCACCTCGGCCCAGGTAACAGGCCGTCTGGCCGGGGGCGCAGTTGACCGTTACGTGCTGAGGGCCATGGCCGGACAGGAGATGTCGGTGACCATCCTGCCCGTCCAGGCAGGCGTCCCGACCGCAATCCTGGTCATCTGGGGGGCGGACGGCACGGTGCTCATCTCAGA
>CAZYHC010000018.1:0-86863 GCA_964646625.1 uncultured Anaerolineales bacterium | reverse complement strand
CCCAGGACAAGGCTACCGGCCGCGAGCAGAAGATCACCATCACCGCCTCCACCAACCTCTCCAAAGAAGAGGTGGATCGCCTGGTGGAGGAGAGTCGCCACCACGCCGCGGAGGACCAGCAACGCAAGGAGTTGGTCGAAACCCGCAACCGGGCCGATTCTATGGTCTATCAGATGGAGAAGATGTTGCGCGAAATGGGCGACAAGATCCCGGACGCCGACCGGACAGCCCTTGAGGGCAAGATCGCCGAGGTAAAGCGGGTTATGCAGGGGGACGACGTGTCCCGCATCCGCAATGCCATGGAAGAACTTCAGCAGGCCAGCTACGCCATGTCCCAGCAGATGTACGAACAACAGCAGGCCCAGGCCGCGACCGGGGCACCGCCGCCACCTCCTCCGAGTGGCGAAGGCGGAGGCGGCGCAGACGAGGACGTGGTGGAAGGAGAGTTCCGTCCTGTGTAACACGGAAACGCGGAGGCGCGGAAGATAAGGAGAACGCGGAAAAGAGGAGGCCGGGGTACGTGCCCCGGCTTTTTTCTTTCCGAATAAGGGTTGGCTCTTCACTTCTGTGATTCTATGCCCTCGTCTGGGGGGTGACTTAGGGGCGAAACAGCTCGTTTGGACCGCCCTCGGGGACGAGGGCATAGAGCGGTGGCCAAAATTTCTGGAGGCCGCGCGGTCGAATTTTCTCTTGACAGGTAGCCAGGAGTCTGTTATAATGTAGCCAGAGTGAAACTACAGTTTCTAGCACGACGCAAAAAATCGATCGAACTCGGCCGCGCCACACAGCCACGGACCAGCTCAGGCCAGAAAGGAGGATGATGCATATCGAACAAAATGGCGGTTCAGTTTGTTACTCCTGTAGACACCGAAACCCTTAACAAATGAAAATCCAAAGGAGGATAAAAATGAGATTTCGAAAGTTGTTGCCCTTGATAGCGGTCTTGGTGATACTGAGCGTGGCCGTAGCGGGAAGTGGGCCGGCGCTGGCGCAGGAACCTGTCACCCTGCTGTTCTCCGACTGGCACCTGACCGAACCGCACTGGGAGGCAGCGCTCATAGAAGCGTTCGAGACCTTCAAGGCGGAGAACCCCGACATCGACATCGAGTTAGACTACGTCTCCTACGCCGATAAGGAGACCAAATACACCACCGAGATCGAGGCCGGCATGGGCCCGGATGTCTTCCACCTGCACGGCTACTCGCTGAAGTCTTTCATCGAGAAGGGGTATCTCTACGACATCACCCCCTTCATCGAGGCCGAGGAAGGCGTTTATGGCGGGGACTTCCTGACCCCCTGGTTCCCTCAGACCCTGGAGTTGATGCAGGATGAGGGCACATATTACGCCCTGCCAGGGGACTTCATGTCGATGGTCCTGTTCTACAACAAGAACCTCTTCGAGGAGGCGGGCCTGGATCCCAACACCCCTCCCGCCACCTGGGATGAGTTCGTGGATTATGCCAAAAAGCTCACCCGCGACCGGGACGGCGATGGTCAAATTGATACCTGGGGGTTTGGGACGATGGGGGCGATCGATCCTGGGTTTGAGTTGCGCTTCACGCCTATCCTCTTCAGCCACGGCGGGGACTACCTGACCCCCGACAACAAGTGCGCGGCCCTCAACAGCGCTGGAGCGAAGGAAGCCTTCAAGTTCTTCGTGGAGCTGAACACCGTGCACGGGGTGATCCCGCCCGGCGTCACGGCCCAGAACCCCGGAACGGTGAGAGAGCAGATGGCTAACGAACAGATCGCCATGCTGATAGGCTCAGGCTGGACGCCGCCCATCGTGGACACCAACAACCCGGACCTGGGGGCCATGGAGGTCCTGGAAGCAGCTCCGGTGCCGGTGAAGGCGGACCTGGAGACCGAATTCACCACCACCGCCTGGATAAGCGCCTGGATGGTCAATCGCAACACCGAGCATCCCGAAGAGGCCTGGAAGCTGCTGAAGTTCATTACCAGCAAGCCCATGGAGGAGAAGTGGTTCACGGATGCCCGCGTCCTCTCCTCTCGACGGGACGTCTCTGGAGGACTTGAGGATCAGGGAGTGGAGGGCTACGACGAACTCCTCAACGACAAGTTCGCCCGTATAATCGCCGGGGAACTGGCACACGCCAAGTTTGTCCCCCAGTTGAAGGAGTGGCCGCAGATCATCGAAGCGGTCAACACCGTCGCTCAGGAGGGCTTCACGGAGGCCAAGTCGCCGGAAGAGGCCCTGGAAGACGCCTACAACCAGATCAACGAGATCTTGAGCGTCTATCGCGAAGCTGGCGACACCTGCCCAGCCTTCTAATTTGAGTGATTGGACGGAGGGTCACCCACGGGTGGCCCTCCGCCCTGCCTAATGGATGCTGAGTGACTGACATGAAAAAACCTCGCCCTCGCTCCCTGGCGTTCAAGGGCCCATCCCGCCAGGAACTCCAGGGGTACGCCTTCATCCTGCCCTGCGTTCTTATGTTGCTACTCGTCCTCGGGTTCCCCACCACCATCGCCGTGGTGAACAGTTTTACCCCCCTCTGGTCTGAGGTCAAGACCTTTACCCTGGCAAACTACGTGAAGCTGGCCAGAGACGAGCTGTTCTGGAACTCCCTATTGATCACCTTCCGCTTCGTGGCCAGCACGGTGGTGCTCCACCTCATCGTGGGTTTGGCCGTGGCCCTGGCCCTCAATGCCCAGATCAAAGCCAACCGCCTCTTCAGGGTGATCGCCATCCTGCCCTGGACCGTGCCGGACGTGATCTCGGGCCTTATCTGGCGCTTTATGTACAACCCCACCTCGGGAATCATCAACCACCTGCTGATCCAGAATGGGCTGACCAGGACCTACATTGAATGGCTGGCCCTACCCAAGTTGGCCCTGCCCAGCGTGATCTTTGCGGACGTGTGGCGTGGTTATCCATTTGTGATGCTCATTCTGCTGGCAGGATTGCAGGCCATCCCGCGGGAGCTTTATGAGGCCGCCAAATTGGACGGGGCTACCACGCTTCAAGAATTTCGGCACGTCACCCTCCCTCTTCTCAGCAGGATGATCATCATTGCGGTGGCCCTGGACACCATCTGGCAATTCAGACGCTTTGGCCTGGTGTACAATATGACCCTGGGGGGGCCCGGCCACGTCACCGAGATCCTGTCTCTATACGTCTATAAGCAGTATTTCAAATATTTTAACTTCGAATATGCCTCGGCTATGGCCGTAGTGATGGCCGTCATCATGCTGATCATCAGCTTCCCATACGTGCGGATGATCGTGCGGAGGGTGTGATGAAGGGGAAATTGCAACGCAGCGCCGTAATCGCTTACCTGTTCCTGGCCCTGGTCTGTGTATATAACCTCATTCCCTTCGTCTGGATGGTGTTCACCTCTTTCAAGGTGGATAAGGAGGCTTACGCCATTCCCCCCACCTTTTGGCCTCGACAGCCAACAATGGAGGCCTATACCCAGGTGCTCCTGTGGACGAAATTTCCTCGCTATTTCCTGAACAGTACCACTATATCCCTGGGCACCGCTTTGCTATCCACGTTCATCGGGTCGCTGGCCGGTTACGGCTTCTCGCGGTTCATTTTCCGGGGACGTGCCCTGTTGATCGGGATCATTCTGGCCAGCCAGATGCTTCCAGGAGTGCTGCTGGTAGGGCCATACTTTAAGATGCTGGCTAAGCTGGGCCTTTATAACACCTACCCGGGCCTGATCATAGCCTTTACCACCATCACTTTGCCGTTTAGCACCTGGATGCTCAAGGGCTTCATAGACACTGTGCCCGAGGAGTTGGACCAGGCCGCCCTGGTAGACGGCTGCACCTGGCTCGGCGCCTATTTCAGGGTGATCCTGCCCGTGATCGCTCCGGGCATGGTAGCGACCATGATCTTTGCTTTCCTGCTGGCCTGGGGGGACCTGCTCTGGGTGCTGGTCCTGACCAGCGGCGAGAACATGGCTACGGTCACGCTCGGGCTCAGCCGTTTGGTCACCCAGTTTCGCATCATCTGGCCCCAGTTGATGGCCGGCTCCGTGGTGGGGGCATTGCCCCCCATTATCCTGTACCTGGTGCTCCAGAATTATCTGGTCGAGGGCCTGACCGCTGGGGCAGTTAAGGAATAGTAAGGAGGATCGAGAAACATGAAATTCGCGGGTAAAGTGGCCCTGGTCACCGGCGCGGCCCGGGGCATAGGGGCAGCCATCGCCCTTAAGCTGGCCCAGGAAGGGGCCGACGTGGTGGTTACCGATATCGACCTGGCAGGGGCCCAACGGGTAGCGCAAGAGATCGAAGGATTGGGCCGTAAGGCCAGGGCTGTCCAGGCCGACATCTCCCAACGCCAGGCCGTACAACGGCTGGTCGGCGAAACGGTCTCCGATTTCGGTCGGATCGATATCCTGGTGAACAACGCCGGGATCATCCGGCGAGGGAGCTTCATCGAGCACAGCGCGCAAGAGTGGGAGAAGGTGCTCAGCGTCAACCTGGGGGGGACGTTCCACTGCACCCAGGAGGTGGTGCCCCTCATGATCAAACAAGGGGGAGGGAAGATCGTAAACATCTCCTCCGTGGTGGGCAAGATGGGAGACATTGCCTCCGCCCCATCCTACGGGACCTCCAAGGGGGCGATCAATACCTTCACCAAATCTCTGGCGCGGGAGCTGGCGCCTTACGGGATCAACGTGAACGCCGTGGCTCCGCACGCCATCGAAACCGAGATGAGCCGCGAGTGGCCGGAGGAAAAGCGGCGGCAGATCGTGGAGGCCATCCCCCTAAAGAGGCTGGGTCAACCTCAAGAGGTGGCCGAAGCGGTGGCGTTTCTGGCCTCCGACGGCGCGGGCTTTATCACGGGTGTGATCCTGGATGTCAACGGCGGCTACTTGATGGATTGACAGGGAGGTCAGGCCCTATGAACCTGGATAGAGTTTTCGATTTCAGCGGGAAAGTGGCAGTAGTCATCGGGGGCAGTGGGGTGCTGTGCAGCGCGCTGGCGCTGGCGCTTGGTCGGCAAGGGGCAGCCGTGGTGGTGGTAGGACACACCCGCATGGCCAGGGCCCAGAAGGTCGCTGACCAGATCGCGGCCAAAGGGGGGCAGGCCCTCGCCCTACAGGCGGACGTGCTGGACAGGCAATCTCTGGAGACCCTGGCGCAACGAACCATAGAGACCTTTGGACACATCGATATTCTCATCAATGGCGCGGGCGGGGCCAAGAAGGAAGCGACCACCAGCGAACACCTGTCCTTCTTCGACCTGCCCGAAGAGGCCATACGTTGGGTGTTCGATCTCAATTTCATGGGTTCCTTCCTGGCCTGCCAGGTGTTCGGGCGCTACATGGTGGAACAGGACAACGGGTGCATCCTCAACATATCCTCCTTTGGGGCCGAGCGCCCTCTGACCAGAAGCGTGGCCTACTCGGCGGCAAAAGCGGCCATCGTCAACTTTACGCAATGGCTGGCGGTACACATCTCCCAGGAGTACTCGCCTCACATCCGCGTCAATGCTCTCATGCCAGGCTTCTTTCTGACCGAACAAAACAAATTCCTGCTGCTTGACGAGCAAAGCGGTGAACTGACCGAGCGGGGGCAGAGAATCATCGCCCATACTCCCCTGGGACGCTTCGGACAGCCTGAAGACCTGATTGGCCCGGCTCTCACGTTGCTCTCAGACGTGGCCGCGTTTATGCACGGAACAACAGTGGCCGTCGATGGCGGCATTTCTGCCTTCGGGGGCGTGTAGTAGCAAGAGACCACTCCAGAGGAGTCGCCTATGGAGACAGAGTACGTTAGAATCAGACGGGAGTCTCTGGAAACCTTTTGTCAGCAGGTTTTCCAAAGCCTCAATCTCTCGGAACACGACGCCAGGATGGCGGCGGCGGTGCTGGTGGCCGCCGATGCGCGGGGCATCCCCTCCCACGGCGTAGGGCGCCTATGGAGATACGTGAACGGGCTCAAGACTGGCCTGATGCTCTCGGACGCGCCCGTCGAGGTGCTGGTGGACACGCCGTCCTCGATCGTAATACACGCCCACGGGGCGATGGGCGCTCCCGTGAGCGTCAGGGCGATGGAAAGCGTGATCGACAAAGCCAAGACCAACGGGGCAGCCTTTGGGTGTGTCCGGGATTCGAACCATTTTGGGATCGCGGGCTATTACGCGATGATGGCCCTGGACCAAGACATGCTGGGCCTCGCCATGACCAACACGGCGGCGTTGGGCGTGCCCACCTTCGGGCGTCAGGTCATGTATGGCACCAATCCCCTGGCCTTTGCCGCGCCGGCCGACGAGGAGCGGGCTTTTGTGCTGGACATGTCTACCACCGTCGTCACCAGGGGAAAAATCGAGATGTACGAGCGCCTGGGAAAAGAACTCCCCCTGGGGTGGGCGGTGGACAAAACCGGCCAGCCGGCCCAAGATGCCCGCCCCATTCTCGACGACATGTCCCACCGCGTGGGCGGCGGCATTTTACCGCTGGGAGGGGCGGGCGAAGAAAGCGGGGGGCACAAGGGCTATGGCCTGGCCGTCATGGTCGATATTCTGTGCTCGGTGCTCTGCGGTGCTCCTTTTGGAACGGCCCTCTACGATACGGCGACATCTTCCGCCCGAGTCAGTCATTTTTTCGGGGCCATAAGGATTGACACCTTCCGCGCTCCGCAGGAATTCCGGCGCGACATGGACCACCTGCTTAGAGGGCTCAGGAATTGCCCACCCGCCGCAGGCGCTGAGCGGGTCTATTTTGCGGGGCAGAAAGAATTTGAAAAGGAAGAAGAGTGCCTGCGAAGGGGAATCCCGCTATTGAAGAAAACCTACGACCAAATCTGTACCATAGGGAAGGAGCATGGCGTTGAGGCGATAGTTCCCCTCAAGTAAACCAAATGACCTCTCCTGAATCCACGAATTCCACCGGCAGGCCGGGGAAACGCTCCTTCAGCCAGGCGGCCATGGCCCTCATCCCCGGGTTTTCCATGGCCCGGTGGGAGGTTTCAATGGCGCAGAGGCCCAGTTCCAGCGCGCAGCGGAAGGTATAATCCAGCATCTCCCCGAAGAGGCCCACGTCGGCCCCGTGCTCGGCAATCTCCTCCGGGCTGGTGAAAAGCTGCCCCAGACCCCCGATGAGCACGCCGGGGCGGCTCACCGGCCGGGTCGGGTCCCCCAGCACGCGAATGTGGGAGAGATTGAGCTTTCGCTTCGCCTGGAGTGCCAACTCTTCCAGGCTGACAGGTTCAATTTCGTAGATGCGGGCATAGCGACCGCGGTAGATTTCCCGCCGGAAGCCCATCAGGGCGGCGAACTGGTCTACTACGCCCAAGCCGGGGGCATTATCCCAGTTAGAATGAGCGCGGTAGACCACCATACCGCTGCCTTCCAGCACCTCGCCCCTCCTGCGGTTGATCGTCTTCTCCTCCACGGGCTTTTCCTCTATCCAGGAAGCACCACTCCCTTCTAAATCGCCCTGGCAGAGGGGGAAGAACAGAGGCTCGTGGCAGATGAGCAAATCTCGCCCCTCTGCGGCGCTGCGTTCCAGCAGGGCCAGAGTAGGGGCCCAACAGGTAGTAACCCCCCGGATGGGGCGCTCCGGGTCGCCGTAGAGGAAGCCCAACTCGTCCTCCGGGTTGCCGGTGGACAGCGGAGCGATTGTTTCCAGGGCCGCGCAGACCTCACGCGCCGTTATCATCTTTTCACCTCCCGCTGTGAAACCAAGCTGAAAGCATCACATTTATCCGCGTTCATCGGCGTTCATCGGCGTTCATCGGCGGTGAGTGCAGTAGCAGAGTCAGGGCAGGGAGGGCTTCAGAATGAGCAGCCCCCCACCCTCAGCGGCGACGTAGACGTAGTCCCCCGCCACCTCCACGTCCCTGGCCCGCCCCGGCGTGTCGTAGAAGCCGACCTCGATGGGAGCCTTCGGGTCGGAGATGTTGATGATGCGCAGGCCACCGCCCATAGCGGCGATGTAGGCGTAGTCCCCCGCCATCACCATGTCCCAGGGAGTCTCCGGCGTGCGGTAGAAGCTCTCCCCGGTGGGGGCTACGGGGTCGGAGACGTTGACGATGCGCAGGCCGTACTTCCCCGCGCCAGTATGGAGAGCGTGAATAAACACACTATCTTCGGTGACGTAGGCATAATCCCTCGCCACTGCCACGTCCCTGGCCGACCCTGGCGATGTGTCGTAGAAGCCTTCTTCGATTGGGGTCGCGGGGTCGGAGACGTTGAGGATGAGCAGGATGCTCCCCGTGGCGAGGTAGACGTAGTCCCCCACCACCGCCACGCTCCCCCCCGTGTCGTAGAAGCCGACCTCGGTGGGAGCCGCCGGGTCGGAGACGTCCACGATGCGCAGTGCGGTGAGCCGAATCTCTCCAGAATAACCGATAAAATCGGTGACGTAGGCATAGTCCCCCGCCACCGTCACGTCCCAGGCCGACTCCAGCGTGCCGTAGAAGCCGACCTCGATGGGGGCGGCCGGGTCGGAGACGTCGAGGATGCGCAGGCCGCCCTCCCCAGCGGCGACGTAGGCGTAGTCCCCCACCACCACCATGCGCCCGACCTCCCCCGGCGTGCCGTAGAAGCCTTCCTCAGTCGGGACCGCCGGGTCGGAGACGTTGATGAGGCGCAGGCCGTACTTCTTAGCGGAGACGTAGGCGTAGTCTCCCGCCACCGCCATGCCCGAGGCGCCCCCCGTGTAGAAACCTTCCTCGGTGGGGGCGGCCGGGTCGGAGACGTTGATGATGCGCAGGCCGTGCCCCTCAGCGGTGACGTAGGCGTAGTCCCCCGCCACTGCCACGTTCTTGGGCCACCCCGGCGTGTCGCAGAAGCCGACCTCGGTGGGGGCCGCCGGGTCGGAGACGTTGACGATGCGCAGGCCGCCACCCCCAGCGGCGACGTAGGCGTAGTCCCCCGCCACCGCCACGCCATAGGCATACCCCAACGTCTCATAGAAGCCTTCCTCGATAGGGGCCGCCGGGTCGGAGACGTTGATGATGCGCAGGCCCTCCATCCCAGCGACAACGTAGGCGTAGTCCCCCGCCACCGCCACGTCATTCCCAGGCGCTTCGTAGAAGCCGACCTCGGTGGGGGCCGCCGGGTCGGAGACGTCCACGACGTGCAGGCCACTCCCTGCATGGGCGACATCGCAGACGTAAGCGTAGTCCCCCGCCACCGCCACGCCCTGGGCCGCCCCCGGCGCTTCGTAGAAGCCGACCTCGGTGGGGGCCGCCTGGTCGGAGACGTCCACGATGCGCAGGCCCCTCCCAGCAGCGGCGACGTAGGCGTAGTCCCCCGCCACCGCCACATCCAAGGCATACGTCTCATAGAAGCTTTCCTCGATAGGGGCCGTCGGGTCGGAGACGTTGACGATGCGCAGGCCGCCCTCCCCCGCGGCGACGTAGGCGTAGTCCCCCATCACCACCATGGCCTTGGCCCACCACGGCGTGACGTAGAAACCTTCCTCAGTCGGGGCCGCCGGGTCGGAGACGTTGATGATGCGCAGGCCGCTCTCAGGCTCAGCGGGGACGTAGGCGTAGTCCCCCACCACCGCCACCTGATATGCTTCCCTCGGCGTGGTGTAGAAGCTGACCTCGGTGGGGGCCGTCGGATCGGAGACGTTGACGATGCGCAAGCCGCCCTCCTCAGCGGCGACGTAGGCGTAGTCCCCGGCCACCGCCACGCCCCAGGCCGACCCCGGCGTGTTGTAGAAGCCGACCTCGGCGGGGGCCGCCGGGTCGGAGACGTTGACGATGCGCAGGCCCGCCATCCCATCGGCGAGGTAGGCGTAGTCCCCGGCCACCGCTACGTCAAAGCCCGCCCCCGGCGTGTTGTAGAAGCCTTCCTCGCTGGGGGCCGCCGGGTCGGAAACGTTGATGATGCGCAGGCCGAGCTGATCGGCGAGGTAGGCGTAGTCCCCTGCCACGGCCACGCCCCAGGCCTCCCCCGGCGTGTCGTAGAAGCCTTCCTCGAAAGGGGCCGCCGGGTCAGAGACGTTGATGATGCGCAGGCCCGCCATCCCGGCGGCGACGTAGGCGTAGTCCCCCGCCGCCGCCACCTGAAGGGCCCACCACACCGTTTCGTAGAAGCCTTCTTCGGTGGGGGCCGCCGGGTCGGAGACGTCGATGATGTGCAGGACGTTCTCCAAATCGGCGACGTAGGCGTAGTCCCCCGCCACCGCCACGTCCCGGGCATACCCCGGCATGTCGTAGAAGCCGACCTCGTTGGGGATCGCCGGGTCGGAGACGTTGACGAGGCGCAGGCCGCCGTCCCCCGCAGCGACGTAGGCGTAGTCCCCGGCCACCGCCACGCTCTGGGCCTCCCCCGGCGTGATGCAGAAGCCTGCCTCGGTGGGAGCCGCCGGGTCGGAGACATCCAGGATGACCAGGCGTGGACCGGCGCCGACATAGGCATAGTTCCCTTGCAGGGCTACAGCCTTTACCACGCCGCCGAGCTGGCCCACTAATTCGACGTTCTGGTCCTGTGCTGCGCCCCCCAACACCGGCACGTCCTCGGTCCCCACCGGCGTGTCGTAGAAACCGACCTCGACGGGGGCCGCCGGGTTGGAGACGTTGAAGATGCGCAGGCTGTATTCAGCGGCGACGCAGGCGTAGTCCCCCGCCACCGCCACGCCCCAGGCCTGCCCCGGCGTGCCGTAGGAGCCGACCCAGGTGGGGGCCGCCGGGTCGGAGACGTCGATGATGCGCAGGCCCCCACCGTAATCGGCGATGTAGGCGTAGTCCCCCGCCACCGCCACGTCCCTGGCCGACCCCAGCCTGTCGTAGAAGCCTTCCTCGGTGGGGGTCACCGGGTCGGAGACGTTGACGATACGCAGGCTGCTCCCAATGGCGACGTAGACGTAATCCCCTGCCGCCGCCACGCTCCCCGACGCGGCGTAGGAGCCGACCTCGGTGGGGGCCGCCGGGTCGGAGACGTCCACGATGCGCAGGCCGTACCTATCAGCGGCGACGTAGGCGTAGTCTCCCGCCACCGCCACGTCCACGTGCCAGGCATACCCCGGCATTTTGTAGAGGCCGACCTCAGTGGGAGTCGCCGGATCGGAGACGTTGATGATGCGCAGGCTGCCTTCCCCCATGGATTGGTCGTCCTTCCACACAGGAGATTCGACAACGTAGGCGTAGTCCCCCGCCACCGCCAAGCCCCTGGCTAATAGCCCCGGCGTGTAGTGGAAGCCGACCTCGGTGGGAGCCGCCGGGTCGGAGACGTCCACGACGCGCAGGCCGCCCCTCCCCGCGGCGAGGTAGGCATAATCTCCCGCCACCGCCACGTCATAGGCGGCCCCCTGCGATTTGGAGAAGCCGACCTCGATGGGAGTCGCCGGGTCGGAGATGTCCACGATGCGCAGGCCACTTCCTGCATAGCCGAGATCGGCGACGTAGGCGTAGTCTCCTTGTATAGCTACAGCCCTTACTATCATCATCATATCACCGGACCGGGCCGCTAATTCGACGTTCTGGCCTTTTGAATGGACTGCCATGCCTCCCGTGAGAGAGAGGGCCAGGCTCACGACGAGAACGAGCAGGATAGACAGTGGTGTTTTCATTCTTTTACCCCTTTCCTTGTTTAGCTTATCCGACCCAATCTAGCAATCAAATTGCCAGGCTGATAGCTGAAGTGCACTCACGATTTTTAAATAAATAATTGGGCTACCATTCCAGCCCACGGCCTGGAGATCAAATCTCCAGGCTGATAGCCCAAGTGCGCTAATGGTTTTTGACAAATTATTTCGGTAACCCGGGACACGAAGCCTGCGGCCTGGAAATCGAGTTCCAGGCAGATTGCTGCTATTTAGTGATGATCTCGCGCCGGTAGGAGGTCAGTTCGCGGATGCCCGTCTCCGTCACCACGATGCCGTCCTCGTAGCGGAGCCCATACTCCCCATCCGACAGCCAGATGTCCACGTTGAACACCATGTTGGGTTGGATGAGGAAGTCGCTCTTCTCCGCCAGCCAGAGGCCCTCCACCTCGGACGTGCCCGTCCCGTGGGCCGGGCCGTACAAAGTGAACTCCTTGTACCCGTACCTGGCTAAAATGGCGTGATATCCCTTGAAGACGTCCGACGACCGTACTCCAGGCCTGATGGTCTCCAGCGCATAGTGCACCGCCTCCAGTGCTACGGACATCAGCTTGTGGGCTGGTGCGGGGGGTGTGCCCAGGGCGAAGGGGCGGCACATGTTGCCGCAGTAGCCCATGTATTTGGCCCCGAAGGTGAGCTGTACCAGATCGCCTGCCTGGAGCTTGCGGCCAGTGGAACGACACAGGCTTTGCCGGGTATTTGGCCCGGAGCAGACCCAGACGGGATAGGAGGTGCTCTCAGCACCCAGCGAGTACATGACGGAGCGGGCCCTGGCTGCGATCGCCCACTCGGCTACCCCGACCTGGGCGAACTCAAAGGCCTCGATCAAGGCCTGCTCGGTGATGCGATAGGCTTCCTCGATGACCGGAATCTCGGCCTCGGATTTGATGGTCCGCACCCGCAGCAGCAATTCGTCGGCGGGCACGAACTCCGCCTGGGGGGCGGCGGCCCGCAGATCCTCGAAGATCACGTGAGGGAAAATATTCCAGTTAGCCACCCCGATCCGCTCAGGCGACCGACCGGCCAGCACGTCAGGTAGAATCTGGCTGAAGTTCTCCCCTTCGACCTGGGGCACCCAATCTGGAGCCGAGGTCTCCACGAAAGCGGGATGCACGCGGATGTTCTTGATGCGGGAGAAGGACCTGGCGAACTCCAGGGACTCGGGGCCGCCGGTCAGCAGCACCGGCTCACCCTCCCTGGGCACCAAAACGCCCGCGAAGTCGAAGAAAGGCCAGAAATCCGCCAGGTAGCGGGTGCTGGCCGATTCGCATTCGCAGGCGTAGGCCACCAGCAGGTCCAGATCGTCCCGGGCCAATTCCTCCTGAACACGCTGGATACGCCGCTGGTAGTCGTGATCAGGAACGGTTAAGAGCCTCATGGTAAATCCCTCCTCATCTACTTGCGGTAGGCGTCGATCACCTTCCTGACCGCTTCGATGACCAGCGCAATGTGCTTCTCGGTATAGACCGGATGGAGGGTGTAGAGCACAAAGGTGCGGTCCTCCAGCCAGGCCGCGTTGGGGCAGAACACCTGATCGTACTGCACGCTCCTGGGATCGGCGTTGGGGTCGCCGAAGGGGTAGTTCAGCCTGCCCTGGCCCCGATGCTCACGGAAGGCTTTTTCCTTGTAACACTGCGGCCACATCACCGGCCCGGCCGGAACGCCCTCGGCCACCACGGCGTCCACAAACTGGCGGATGGTGCAATCCAGTTTGTCGATGTCGAGCACCACCGGGTAGACCCAGAAACCGTTCTCCACCACCCCATCGTTGTGGGGAGGGAGGTACAGTATCTCCGGGATCTGGGCGAAGGCCTGGTTCAGCATCTCCCCGTTACGGCGCCGGTTTTTCAGGTTCCAATGGTCGAGGCGCTCCAGCTCGCGCAGGCCGATGACCGATTGCATCTCGGTCATGCGGTAGTTCCAGCCCACCACGTTGTGAATGTAAGGGAGCTTGGCCTCCAGTTCGAGCAGGCGCAATCGTTCCTGCACGTCGTAGCCGTGATCGCGGAAGGAGCGGCACTGCCAGGCCACGTCCTCGTCGTCGGTGATGACCATGCCGCCCTCGCCGCCGGTGGTGAAGGTCTTGCTCTGGCAAAAGCTGAAGGCCCCGACGTGCCCGATAGTGCCCACCATCTTCCCCCTATAGGTAGCGCCGTGCGCCTGGGCGCAGTCCTCCACGACGTAAAGGTTGTGCTTCTCGGCCACGGCCATGATCCCATCCATATCGGCCACGTTGCCGTACAGGTGGACCGGCAGGATAGCGCGCGTCCGCTCCGTTATCACCCGCTCGACGTCGGCCGGGTCCAGCGTATGCGTCTCCCGCTGCACGTCGGCGAAGACGGGGATGGCCCCCGCCTGGCACACGCAGAAGGAAGAGGCGATGAAGGAATACGAGGTCACAATCACCTCATCGCCCGGGCCGATGTCGAGGCCCGCCAGAGCCACGTGCAGCGCGCTCGTGCCGTTGCTAGTGGAGATGCCGAACCTGGCACCACACCACTCGGCGAATTTCTTCTCAAACTCCATGCCCTTGGGGCCAGTCCAGTAATTCACCTTGCCCGTGCGCAGCGGCTCCATGGCGGCCTGGATCGTCTCCTCCTCAAAGCTGGGCCAGGTGGGAAAAGGCTCGGTGTTGACCGGCTTTCCACCGCGCTGGGCTAAATCCTCTTTTCTCATGCATCCTCCTTGCATCTTATTATAAAATATGCTATCGCAGCTTCAGAACCTCGGTCAGGGCCACTTCAATGCTTTTTATCTCTCGCCCTCCAGGAGACAGACGGCGGTGGGGAGCGAGAGAGGACGCGCCTCCTTGCGCCAGTGCCAGAGGGCATCGTCCGGCTATCCCGTTACTGGCAAAGTTATTGTACCATGCTTTCCCAATTTGTCAATACCCCGTACTCCACACAAGTCACCACCCCTGGGACGAGGGCGATGAGCAGTGGCCAAAATTTATGGACGCACCCAGGTTACGACCACGATTTGTAGAGGGAAAAGGGATGTGGTATAATTTGGTCAGATGGCCGTAGTTCCTGACAACTTATCTGAGTGAGGCGTTGGCTGAGGAAAAGGTGAGAAAAGAGAGAGAATGGAATTAGTCATTGAGTCCTGCCAGATGAGCGATATGGGGCGCCGCCGTCCCTATAACGAGGACGCCGTGGACCGTTTCGAGCCTGTGGGGGCGGAACTGGCTACCAGCGGGCGGCTCTACGTAGTGGCCGACGGAGCGGGCGGCCGGACAGTGGGCCAGGCCGCCAGCCGTTACGCGGTGCGCAGCGTCCTTTACGAGTATTACCAGTCCGACGAGCCTGACCTGATCCAGCGCCTGGCGGGGGCGATCTCCGTGGCCAATCTCGATATTTTCGAGCACGCCCGGCAGCGTTTGGGCCTGGTCAGAATGGGCACCACCCTGGTGGCGGCCCTGGTGCGTGGCGATCAATTGCTGGTGGCCAACGCGGGCAACAGCCGGGCTTACCTGGTGCGGGCGGGACACATCGAACCCCTCACCCGCGATCACAGCGCAGCCACCAGACTGGTAGACGAAGGGGCCATCAGCGCGGAACAAGCCCGGCAACATCCTGAGCGTCATCAAATCCTGCGTCGCCTGGGAACGGACGGCGAGGTGTCAGTGGACGTCTTCAGTCGGCGGCTGGCGGTCGGGCACGTGGTCGTGCTCTGCACCGACGGCCTGACCCGCCACCTTTCTGACCAGGACATAGTCGATATCGTGACGAGCAGAGGGCCAGAGGCCGCGGCCAAACAACTCATCCAGCTGGCCAACAAAAGAGGGGGACAGGATAACATCTCGGTTACGCTCCTCAGCGTTAAAGATATCGCTCCCCAGCCTCTCCCCCAGGACGCTCCCGCCGGCCCCAGGCCAGAAGCTCCCCAGTGGCAGGCCATCTACGACGAACTGGCCGCCGAACGGCCGGCCAGACATTTGCGAGTCTCGCCCAGAACTTTGCACAGGGCCGTGGTAATGATCTTGGGGCTCATCCTGCTGGCCTGCGCCCTCCTTTTCTGGCGTTTCAGGTTTGCGGGGCCGGGCGGGCTGTCGTTTATATCGCCTGGTACACCGGCTGAGGCCACGCCGCAGGAGACCGCCAGCGCGACGGCCAGTCTGGCCCCGACCTCTACTTCTCCTGTCTCTCCTGCTTCTACTGTAACCTCGTCCCCCGCCACCGAAGAGGTGGTCACCACCACGCCGATGCCCATCTCGATGGCTACCCTGACCGTGACGGCGCGGCCAGGACCAACTATAACTATAACCCCTACAGCAAAACTATCGCCGACGATCACGCCACGAAAAGCGCTCACCGCTACGGCCACAGCCGAAGCTCAGGTTAAGGGCACGGCTACCCCGACCGAAGCGCTCACCACCGACAGGCCTACCTCCACGGCGATTCCAGTTCCGGCCACCGCCACCAAAACATTAACCCTCACCCCGGTGGCCACAATCGCCGTTTCGCCTACCGAGAAAATACCTGTGGCGGAAGCGCCGGACACCCCTACGCCAAGGCCCTCACCAACGCAGACGCTCACTCCTACGACAGAGCTTTCTCCCACGGCCACCGTGACCTCAGCGCCGCCCCTGTCCCCTACGGTCTATACCACGGCCACCATCCCGTCCACGGCCACGCTGGGCGTGGTAAGCAACTCCAAATACGGAGGAGCGAACGTCAGGACCGGCCCCGGCCTGGAACACGACATCCTGACCTTCCTGGAAGATGGCACTGCGGTGGGCATCATCGGCTACGATGAAGGCTGGGACAACATCTTTTGGCCCGACCGGGCAGACGGGGCGTGGATCCTTGGCCGCCTGGTGTCGGTCACCCAGGCAATAACCCCCTGACCACAGCCAGCTTCAGACCAACCGTAATGAGCTAGGTCATTGGCTCTGTCCTTCCTCGTTCGCCTCGCTGGCGAGAGCATTCCACACATAGACGGGCAAATGATCCAGCAGGGTATAAACTTCGCTAAAAAGTGCCGGGTACTTATCGGTCAACGCATCCATCTTCCGAAGAATCTCATGAGTCAAAGGAGTAAAGACCAGTTGCTCATTTCCCTGTTGCGGGTCGCCCGTAGTCCCAAACTCCCGCCCCCACCAGTATCTCCTCCCCTTACGGATTACATAGAAGTTACCCACCCGGACCACAATCTCGATCCAACGATCTGCGCCACGGTCATCCATGCTGTGTCTCCTTTACCTCTACCTCTACCTCGTTTAAGCACCCAGGAATAAACTCAGGGGGATTCGGGAGCGGTGACCGGTTGCAACCACCCGTCTGCTCCCCAGCCAACCTTTCCCTCCTCGTACTCTAACTGCCACCAGTTGTAGCCATTGGCCTGACGAGGACCGTCCGTCACTTTCATGACGCTTCCTTCTAAAGCGGTGTGTAGCCAGGCCTGTTCCACGCCGGGGGCTTCTCGCAGATTGAGGCCATCCTCGCCGGTATCGACCACTTTCACATACCCCCCCACGGCGATCTTATCTGGCGGGGGTGGAGCGGGGCCAGGAGTGGCGGTGGGCGCTGGGGTAGCGGTAGGCGATGGGGTAGCAGTGGGAGGGATGACGGTCAAAGGCGGAGACGTAGCCGGCGGGGCGCCCGGAGTGACGGTATAAGTGCCCTGGGGTGTGGCTATAGCCGGGGTATCCTGAGGTCCAGCCAGAGTGGCCGTGACCTGGGTGGTAGTCCCCACAGCAGTCTGGGTTGCCCGCGGCGAGGGAATAATGGCGATGGACGGAGAAACGGCCCGCCACACGATGATCGCGATCAGGACCACCATGCCAATCACACTGAGCACCGCCAGAATAGCTATCACCAGCAGCCAGGGACGGGGGACAAAAAGCCTGGCTTCGCCTCTCTTCCTGCCTCGTGTTTCTCGTTCCTGTGGCTCAATCGGCTCCGTCTCATGAGTCATGAACATCACCTCACTTTTTATTCTTCTAATTTCATGACCAACAGGGTTATGTCGTCGAACTGGACCGCTTTCCCCTGGAATTGAGTCACTTCCTGGAGAATGCGATCGCATAACTCTTCGGCCGAGCAGTCACCATAGCAGGTCACGGTGTCGGTCAGCCGCTCCAGGCCATAAAATTCGCCCCTCTCATTGAGGGCATCGGTTATACCATCGCTGTACAGCACCAGGACATCTCCTGTCCCCAATTGGATAAACTTTTCCTCCAATTCCAGTCCCTCTATGCAGCCCATAAACCGACCCTGGCTCTGGAACAACCGCTGTTTTCCCGTTTTGTCGTTGTACAGGATAGGCTGTTCGTGGCCGGCCCGGACGTAGAACATAGTTCTGAACGGGATGTCCACCACGGCATAGAAGGCCGTGACGAACATCTCAGAGGTAGAAACTTCCAGCAACAGATCGTGGACGTTGAGCAACACCTGACGCGGAGAGTGATGTTGCCTGGCCTGAGCCAGAAACAGGCTTCTGGTCATGGTCATGAACAGGGCGGCGGGCACGCTCTTGCCGGACACATCGGCGGCGATCAGACCGACGTGATGGTCATCGACCCTCACCACATCGTAGAAATCGCCGCCGACCTCACGGGCCGGCCTGTTCCTGGCGGCAAAAGTGAAACCAGCCAGGTGAGGGAAGCTGGTGGGCAGCAGGCTAAGTTGCACCTCCCTGGCGATCTCCAGATCGCGCTCCATCCTTTCCTTCTCCACCAGGCGGGCCTGGGCCTCCTTGAGCTCGCGGTAGGCCCTGGCCAGTTCCTCGTTTTTGATCCGTAGATCAGCGATCAGGGTTTGGTCCGACTCTCGCAGACGGGAGCTAAGTTGACTGACCATGGTATAGGCCACGGAGGGGTTGTGCCTGAGCAAGTAGAAGAAATCCTCAGCGGAAATCTCTAACAGGCGGCTCTCCTCCACAGTTTTGACCGTGGCCGAACGAGAGGCCTTCTCGATCAGGGCCATCTCCCCGAAGAACTCGCCCACTCCCCGGTGCAGTAAAAAGACTTGCTCCCCGTCGCCTATGTTCTTCAACACCTCAACCTGGCCTGCTTCGATGATGTAAAAAGTATGCTCCAGAGAGCCTTCCTGGCAGAGGACAGTAGCAGGGGGATAGGTTTTTACCTGGGCCATCTCAAGTATTCCTTGTAGCTCCACCTCTTCCATATCATCGCCGAAGATACTGCGCAACAAGCGCATTCTTCCTTCTTTGGCCTTCACAGCTTCACCACCTCTAATCTGGGATGACGACGACAAGCCATCCCTGTCTTACATTGTTCTACGCAAAAACCGACTCGTTGAGAAACCAGAGGTATTGAGAACATTAACCAATTCTCAACCAATCCTCAACTGAAGCTTAACCCCTATAAAAGCGTAATATGTTATCATTAAAGTGCGGTGCAAGCCTTGCCTTGGGGAGGGTAAGGCGAGGGGCGAGGCCTGGGGAGGCACTCGCCCCTCCGCTTCTTTTTCCGCCCGTTTCCGGCCACCGCCTCAAGTCTCAGCACCAGGCTACTGAACTTCCTCGGCTTCCTCTTCTTCACCTTCGACGCTGACCTCTGCCTCAACTACCTCTTCTTCCACGACGGCTACCGCTCGCAAGTGCAAAACCTGGGCTACCACTTCTTCGCCATCAGTTACGATTTCCACGTTAGAGGGCACTTTGAGGTCCTTGACCTGAATAGCATCACCAACCTCAACCAGATCGGTCAGGTTAACCTCGATGGAATGAATGAGGTCGCCGGGCAGACACTCGATTTCGACCGCGTCCATACCTCGCACCATCGTGCCCATCCCGCGGGTCACCAGCAACGGTTCACCCACAAAGGTCAACCCCACCTCAGCCTTCACCTTCTCGCCCATGATCACCTGGTAAAAATCGACGTGGCGGATACCGTGGGTGACGACGTCCAGTTGAATCTCGCGAGCCAGCGCCGTGTGTGACTCTTCATCCTCTCCGATTGTAAGCGCGATCAGACGGTTGGTGCCGGCCCGGGCCAGCATGCGATTTAGCTCCCGTTCCTCCACCTGAATTGGAATCGAACCCACTTCACGGCCATACAGAACGGCAGGAGTGATCCCTCCGGCTCGTAATTGTTTCACTTTTTTACCGAGAATGGTCCTCTTCTCCACTCTAAGCTCAATCTGTTGTTCCATAACCTGTACACTCTCCTTAAAGTAATAATCGATAGTAGTTCTTATTCAATGGGCCTGTGGATGGTTCCCACCGCCCGGCGAATCAGACCTGCTAAATAAATTTCAGTCCCGGTCGGCCAGGAGGGCTTTCAACAGCGACAAGAGGCCCATCACTGCCCCTAAAGTCAAGCCCAATATAAAGGCCGAACGATTGTCGAAAACGGTGTGGATATCACCTTTAACGTTACGGCCCAGCAGGAAAACCGTGTTGGCCCCTTCGGCTTCGATCTCCTGACCGATCACCGCCAGCGCGGCCGATTCTTTCATCTCCGCCCCTTCAGCGACTACAATGGCCGCGCCACCCTTATCTATCTCGACCCTCCGGGCTCTGACGGCTATGGCTCCGCCCCGAGTCATCTTTACCTCTCTGGCTTCGATGAACTGCGCCGCGGAGCGATCCAGGGTAACTCTATCAGCCACCAGGGATTGAGCCGCCGATTGTTCAAGATCGATCTCGTCGGAGGTGATCTTCTCCGCAGCACTCTGGATCATCCTCACCGTCCCGGCCGAAACGTCCGTGGCCTTCTCCCCCTCCAAAGACACAAACTCCTCAGTGGCAGGGTTGCTTTTGCCCTTCGCTTTCCCATCCATGCTTACCATGCTTACCCTCTCCTCCCCGCTTAATTGTAATCGCCCTGCATATTTTAACGTACTTCGCTCTTTTCGTCAAGCATTCCTGTGGGCCGTCAACTCACCAACTGTTCGAGGGGCACATACTCCAGCTCAAAACCGAAGTGACGTGGCCCCAGGGCGCGCAAACCCAACTCAGTACGATACGCTTCCCCGGCCTTACCCAGCACTGCCACCCGGTCGCCTGCCTGGAGATAAGTGTTAATGATCGGCTCGCCGCTCTCCAGGGCCGCCACCATGATCAGGTCAGGGCTGGTGACAAACACCCTGTCGTCCTTCCAGGTGACGTGGTTCTCGTTCTTGAACCATATCTTGAAAGTCTGGCCGGCGAACTGGCCGCACCCCCTGATGGTGGTCGTGCCGTACATGTAACCTTCGCGGCTTTCCCACTCCTTGCCGCTTACCTCCCCCTTGAACAACAGCCATCCGCCCACAGCTTCCGCGGCTGCCTGCACGGGATCCTGGCCCCGCTCTCGCGCTTCGCGGATGGCGCGTCCCACGAACAAGGTCT
This sequence comes from uncultured Anaerolineales bacterium, assembly GCA_964646625.1. Classification (GTDB taxonomy): domain Bacteria; phylum Chloroflexota; class Anaerolineae; order CAZYHC01; family CAZYHC01; genus DAOULT01. Next base: position 66,026 of record CAZYHC010000018.1, on the reverse strand, counting down.
GAGTCAGCGAATTGGGGACCAGCAGGTCCTTCACCTCGCCAGCCCGGTTGAGGAAGGCGGCAAAACCACAGACGGCGTGGATGTCAGGCCCTTTAGTGACCACGCTGATCATCTTGCCCAACGTCTCGGCCACAGCGGTGCTGCTGACCTGCTTCACGATCAGCACGTTGCCCCAGGTGTCAGCGATAGCAGCAGGGCAGAATCCCCTGCCATGGAGAGCGGGCAGGGCCTGGGCCACCTCAGGGATAGCCCGCCCGGCCGCGTCGCCGTCCACCAGGGGGATACCCAGCCTGACAGCCGCATCCAGCGGGGCAGGGGTGTTGAAAGCGCCGAGCTCAAAGGGCACTATGGCGCCCACTTTGACGCCGGCGTATTCTTCCAGTTCCTTGATAGCGTTGACCAAGGGGTAAGGCACCCTCTCCTGGCCGTACTCCGGCCCAACCTCCTTCTCCACAAAGTCGGCAGGACGAGGGGCGATGGAGCCCATCCCGAAAGCACCGCAAGTCCAGGTATCATCGGGGATGTCGCCCAGGCCCGTCCACCCCAAGGCGGTCCCGCTTTCCACGTGCTCCAGCAGCAACGCCCGACCGGTCTCTGGCCTCCCCCCTCCTCCGGTTCCCAACAGGGCCAAACCCCGGATGAAATCTTCAACCTCCTGTACAGTGGTCAGTTTATAGCTTGCCATGTTTCTCCTTTTACGCTGTGATCAGCCCCTGGCGACCGCTCTTTTCTTCAACTGCTGAGCTATCTTTCGAGCCACGTCCCTCAGAAACTGAAAATACCTCTCTTCGTCGGTCATCAACAACAGCTTCTTCCCGTCGATCTCGTCCTTTAATTGACGTAGAAACTCCTCGTCTTCTGCCTGCCCGCTGTCGAGAACGAAACCGATCAGCCTGCTGGCCGCATCGATCAGGCGGAAGGTCCCATAAGTTTCCGGTTCATCAATGCAACCCCTGGCACTGGTTATCAGGAAGGCCAGTACTTCGAAGAGGTCCTCCTCGCTTAGCACCATGCGTTGGCTCACGACAGCCACTCCTTTCCGTACTCATCGGCGAAGGAGATCTCCTTCAGCGGCCGCCTGGGCGGCGCCTGGGGGAGTTCCTCGAAATAGCCCAGGGTGACGATGAGCTCGGGCTCGACCCCCTCGGGGACCTCCAATATCTCCCCCACAGCCTCCTTGGCGAAAGAGACGGCGGGGCAACTCCCGATGCCCAGGGCGAAGGCGGCTAACATCATGTTTTGGGCCGCCATGGCGCAGTCAGCCGCATACATCCATTCATCCCAGGCGCTGGCCTCCGGATCTTTTTCCATGCAGATCACCACGAAGGCCGCGGGCATGGCGAAGATGCCCGGCGAGACCTGTCTGATCAGCTCCTTCACCGTGGGATCGGTGACGACTACGAATCTCCACCTTTGCTGATTGCCACCTGTCGGGGCCCAGCGGGCGGCGTCCAGGATCCGGGTCAGGATATCCTTCTCAATGGGCTGCGCGGTGAATTCCCTGACGCTTCTCCTCTGTCTGATGGCTTCCAGAACGTCCATCGCTCCAACCTCCTCATCGCAATCTATTCTACTTTCTCTCCTTACCGTATCTCTCCTCGACGGGCACGTAGTCGATGTCGTAACCGAAGTAGCGCGGCCCCACCAGGGCCAGCCCCTCCGGCGTCCGCCATTTGGGTGAGCAGGGTATGCCCAAGACGAGCACCCGGAAACCATAGCGCAGCCCCTCGGTGGTGATGGGCTCGCCGGTCTCCGCATCCAGCACGGTGATCAAGTCTGGCACGGAGACCATGATCTGGCCGTCTAAGATAGCCACCAGGTTCTCGTTCTGGAAATTGAGCTTAAGGGTCTGGGCGGCGTACTCGTCGGTGCCCTCGAAGGTCGCTTCGCCCCTGGCAAAACCGGCCACCGTGCGGCGTTGAACGTCCACGACTTTGCCCCTGAAAACCTCAAACCCTCCCGTGACCTCCCTGACTGAAGTCACCACGTCCCTATTGGCCGCCCGCGCCTCCCGAATGGTGCGCCCGATCTGTTCGGCCAGAGTGATGGTTCCGGGCACCGAGCACTCTTTCAATTGCTTCCCCGTGGCCGCGTAGCAGGCGATCAGGGAGGTGCAGCCCATGTCGATGGTGATGCTGCGCGACAGGGTCTCCGTCCAGTGGTTGTCGATGGTGTTCAGGATGGCGCTGTTGCCCTTCTCGTCGGCCATGGCGAAGGGAGTGGCCGAAATGCCGTACAAGGTATGGGTCACCATGGGGATCTCAGGGAAGGCCCGCCCCATGCCGTCGCAGTCCACCATAGGCAGGCCCAGGCGGGCGGCCACGGTCAGGGGGATGGTGGAGTTCAGCCCCCCGGCCTCGATGGACATGGTGGCCGAAATCGGGCGGCCCAGATAGCTCTCCAGGGCGCGAAAGACCTCGATGATCTCATCGCCCCTGGGCAACTTCTCCACGATGACGGTGGGCGCCCCCATCATGGCCGCAGGGACGATCAGGTCGTCATCCTTGATTTCGTCCAGGGAGAGCAGGGTTATGGGGCCATGCTCGCGGATGGCCTGGATGCCCATCAGCTTGCCGATGTAAGGGTCGCCGCCCCCGCCGGTGCCCAAAACGGCCGCTCCCAGAGCCAGGTCTTCAACGTTTTGTACGTCCAGGGTTCTCATGGTCTCTTTGCTCCTTTCTGCATTTGCTTTCCACCTGGCTATCCCGCAGCCAGGTCACCTATGGCCTTCACCCTGATCCTGACCGCGTTGCTGGGCAGATAGGTCAGGGGCACCTCTTCCACGTCCACCACGCTGATCGTCTGCTCATCGGCTCCGGCGGTGACGGCCTTATCGATGGCTTCCTCTTTGGCCTGAGCCAGGGCCTCATCCCGAGAGAGTTTATCCAGAGAGAAGACCCGATCCGTCTCGCCCCCCACCTGGGCGATGGCCGCCCCGATGGCATTGGCTACAGGGTAGTGATCGGGCTTGATCATCTCCGAGGCCCCCTGCACAGCTCTGGAGACCAGGATGGTCCCCCCGCCGACCAGGATCACGGGGATGGGCTCGGCGCTGGTCTTCATCCTGTCCACAGCCGCATCCACCATGGACTGGATTTCATCCAGGGCCTCCTGCACCAGGCTCCTGTCCAGGGACTTCAGCGCTTCCTTATCCCCGATATCGGCCAGGCCGCCGGCCACGGCGATATCCGTCGTGGTCAGGGTCGATCCGCCGAAGACGAGGCCCCTGGTTACCAGCTCGTAGCCCACACTCTGGGGCCCGATCTTGAGGGGATCGGTGGCCACGATGCTGCCTCCCCCCAACCCGAAGGAATAGGTGTCCGGCATCCTGAAATTGGTGCGCACCCCGGCGATCTCGACCGCCACCGATGCCTGACGGGGGAAGCCGCGGATCAACATGCCCACATCGGAGGTCGTGCCCCCCAGATCAACGACCATGGCCTCCTGCGCCCCCGACAGGAAGGCCGCCCCCCTCATGCTGTTGGTCGGCCCCGAAGCGAAGGTGAGAACGGGATATTTCTCAGCGAAGTCGGCGGTCATCAGCGTCCCGTCGTTCTGGCTCAGGTAGAAGGGGGCCTGGATGTTCATCTCCGCCAGGGCCTTCTTGAAGGCGTTCATTATGGCCTGGGCCAGGTCCCCCAGGCAGGCGTTCACGATAGCGGCGTTCTCCCGTTCCAAAAGGCTGATGCGCCCGATCTCGTGGGAGAGGGAAATGGAAACGCCAGGTATCTCTTCCTTGACGATCTGGGCTGCCTGCTCCTCGTGTTCTGGATTGACCGGCGAGAAGACCGAGGAGATGGCTACGGCCCTGATCCCTTTCTCCCAGATATCCTCAGCCACCTCCCGGATCTCCCCTTCGTCAATAGGGGAGAGGAGACGGCCATCGAACTCGTGCCCACCGTGCACCAGGTATTTGTGGTGGCCGATGGCCTCCCTGAGATCAGGGGGCCAGTCGGCCATAGGGGGCAAGGAGGCGGTGGCCGGCAGCCCCAGGCGGATAGCCGCCGTCTGCATCAATCGCTTGCGCTCCACCACGGCATTGGTGAAGTGCGTGGTGCCGATCATCACCCCGCTGATGGCCGCCGTGTCGGCCCTGGTTTGCTCCAGCAGGTTTCTCAGAGCGGTGGTGATGCCGCTGGTCACGTCGGGCGTAGTGGGCGTCTTGACCCACCCGACAACCTTCATGCCCTCCATCAAGACCGCGTCGGTGTTGGTTCCACCGACATCAATTCCGATTCTCATCATAGCTCCTCCTTGTCGAGCGAAAGTATATTTTATGTCCCTCTCTTACTGTCGAACCACGTTAATGGTCTTTGACAATTCGGTGGTCTCCCCCTTTCGTGTTGATGTCTTTTCTCACCGCAGAGCACGCAGAATTCGCTGAGGTTCCTTGAGTTTTCTCGGCGTTCTCAGCGGGCTCAGCGGTGCAAAAGCGGGCCGACAATTCAATCGTCAAAAATCATCAGTCAGGTTTGGCCCTTCAGCTAACCTGCCCTGACCCTTGCTTTTTGTCTGCTACTGTGCTATCATGTAGACGAAGGCTGATGATAAGGACGGTGATGATCATGCAAAAACTAGTCGTAGAAATCCCCGAAGACCTATTCCAAGAACTACAACCCTACCAGGATCATGTCGTTGACTTGCTCCAGCTTGGCCTACGTGAGGTGAAGATGGAGCAAGCCCTGGCTTTGTTCAAGAAGGGCAGCATTTCCCTGTGGAAAGCGGCCCGCATCGCGGGTGTCTCGCTAAGGGAGATGACCCAGTACGCGGTAGCCCATGGCCTCCGTGCCACCTGTGATGAGGAGACACTGGCGGAGGAGCTAGCGTGACCACTGTGGTGAGCAACGCTGGCCCATTAATCGCCCTTGCTAAGCTGGGCCGCCTCGGGCTCCTGTTAAGTTTGTACGGATCAGTGATGATCCCACCCACCATCTACCGCGAGGTGGTGACCGAGGGCCTGCGGCTGGGTGCTCCCGATGCGTCGGCGGTGCAGTTACTGATCAACCAGGGTCACATCGTGATTGTACCGGTGGCCTTGCCCGCAGACAGTCCGTTGTTAGCAGCAGGCATTGACGCCGGGGAAGCCGAGGCTATCGCCCTGGCCCAGCGTGAGGAGGTGGATTGGGTGCTTATCGACAATGCCCACGCCCGCCGTACAGCACGGACTGCCCACCTGCCCCTGAAGGGCACCATTGGGGTGCTGCTCGATGGATTCCGTCATAGTTTGCTGACTCTTGCCGAGTTTGAATTGTTAATTGAGACGATCCGAGCCGATCCAACCTTTTGGATCAGTGAGCGTCTGTGTGAACAAGCCTTACGTCAGGTTCGGCGCGAGGCCGATGCTAACTAGTGAGGCACTATGATACCTTGACAGGACGAGATAGAGGCATTATGTTACCTTCCTTTCCCTTTCAGCCTGATTTTATTCTACCACATCTCAGGTTACTTTAGTCATAGCGGTGGCAGGCCAGCAAATGGCCGCCCCCGAGGTCTCTCAAGTGCGGTTCCTCCTGGGCACAAAGGGCCGTTTTATCGGCCGGACAACGCGGCTCAAAACGGCACCCTTTCCCCGTGCCCCCCAGGGTGGACACTTCCCCCTGGAGGATGATCTCCTCGCCCACGTAGTCAGGATCGGGCTCGGGCATGGCCGAAAGCAGAGCGCGGGTGTAGGGGTGCAGCGGTTGCTGGAAGATGGTTTCCACTGCGGCCACCTCCACGATCCGCCCCAGATACATGAGGGCCACCCGGTCGCAAATGTAGCGGATCACCCCCAGGTCATGGGAGATGAAAAGGTAGGTTAAGCCCAAACGCTCCTGCAACTCCAGGAGCAAATTGAGCACCTGGGCCTGGACCGAGACGTCGAGGGCCGAGGTGGGCTCGTCCAGGATCAACATCTTCGGCGCCAGGGCCAGGGCACGGGCGATGCCGATCCGCTGGCGCTGTCCGCCGCTGAACTCGTGGGGATAGCGGTAGAGGTGATCGTCCATCAAGCCCACCAATCTCACCAGGGCGCGCACCTGCCCCTCCAGGGCGCGGCCCCTGGCGCGGCCATGGATGATGAGGGGTTCACCCACGATCTTCTTGACCGTCATCCTGGGATTGAGGGAAGAATACGGGTCCTGGAAGATCATCTGGATGTCGGCCCGACGGCGGCGCATCTCCGCTTCCGGCAACTGGCAAAGGTCCTGTCCCTCAAACATGATTTGACCACTGGTGGGCTCGATGAGACGCAACACCGTCTTGCCCACGGTGGTCTTGCCTGAGCCGGACTCGCCCACCAGCCCGAAGGACTCCCCGACCTGAATGTCCAGATCAACGCCATCCACCGCCTTGATCTGCCCTATGCGGCGATGAAGGAGCCCGCCCCGCAAAGGAAAGTATTTCTTCAGTTGCCTGATCTGTAGCAGAGTTTCAGCCATGTCCCTTTCATCAAGAGTATTCCATCAAGAGTACATCAAGGGTAGAGGAAACAACTCACCTCGTGGCCTGGGGCGATCTCTGTGGGCACGGGCGGCGGCTCCTGAGCGCAACGGGGCATGGCGTGCTCGCACCGAGGATGAAATCGACACCCTGGCGGCGGATCGATGAAGTTGGGGATCGAGCCTGGGATCTCCTGGATCTCTCCTCGCTTCGTGCCATGGGTGGGAATGGCCCGCAACAGACCGACAGTGTAAGGGTGTTTCGGCTCCTTGAAGATGCCCCGCACCTGGGCACACTCCACCACTACCCCGGCGTACATCACGGCCACCCGCTGGCACATCTTAGCCACCACTCCCAGGTTGTGGGTGATCAAGAGGACGGAGAGGTGCATCTCTTTGACCAGGTCCTGGATGAGGCGCAGTATCTGGGCCTGAATGGAGACATCCAGGGCCGTGGTCGGCTCGTCGGCGATGAGCAGGGTGGGGCTGCCGCAGAGGGCCATGGCGATCAGGACCCGTTGTCTCATACCCCCGCTGAACTGGTGAGGATAGTCATCTATCCTCTGCTCGGCGTCGGAGATGCCCACCCTGTACAGCATCTCTACCGCCTTTTGCCGGGCCGATCTTCGCTGTCGCCTGACTGCGGGGCTCAGATTCTTAAGGGGGTTGAGCCCCAGGCCCCCAAAGTTCCCGTAGCGACAGAGAATGACGTCCGTCATCTGCTCGCTGACGGTGAAGATAGGATTAAGGTTGGTGGTGGGGTCCTGGAAAACCATAGCCACCTGCCTGGCTCTCAGCTCCCGCACCTCTTCCTCCGTCTTCTTCAGGACGTCCTCTCCCTGGAACAACACCTGACCGCCCACCAGTTGACCAGGAGGGCAAGGGATAAGGCGCGGAATGCTGAGCGCGGTCATGGTCTTGCCGCAGCCCGTCTCCCCCACCAGCCCCAGCACGTCCCCCCGCTGCATCTTGAGGTTGACCCCGGCCAGCACTTTGGAGACTCCGTCGTAAGTGGTGAAATTCAAACGCAGGTCCTTGATTTCCAGCAGCAAGTCGTTCCCCATCTGAGATATTTCCTTAAACGTCCCCTTCGCAGTGATTACGATGAGTTCGTAGTGGCCACTTCAACAACGAACGTTCGCTGTTCTTCCGCTTCAACAACGACTAATGTCGTTACTACAAGCTAGCAAAATCTGTGTGGCGGAGTGCTAGCGACGGGCCCTGGGATCGAACACGTCCCGCAGGCCATCGCCCAGGAGATTAAAGCCGAACACCGTCAGGAACATAGCTATCCCCGGGAAAGTGGAATACCACCAGGCGTAGGGTAGATAGCGGCGGCCAAAGGAGACCATCGCTCCCCACTCCGGCACGGGCTGCTGCGCCCCCACCCCGATGAAGCCCAGCATGGCCAGGTTCAGCACGGCGAAGCCGAAGTCCATGGAGGCTTTGACGATGATGGGCGAGATACAGTTGGGCAGAATGTGCCTGAAAATGATGCGCGGCCGGCTGGCGCCCATAGAGAGGGCGGCCTGGACGTAGTCGTCCTCTTTGGCCGAGAGCACCAGTCCCTGAATCAAGCGGCAGTAGCCGGGCCACCAGGTGATGGACAGGGCCAGCATGGCATGCATGACGCTGGGCCCCAGCGCGGCCGAGATGCTGAGGGCCAGGAAGATGCCGGGGATGGTGAGCATGATATCCGTGCCGCGCATGATGAACTCGTTGACCCACCCTCCGAAGTAGCCGGCGATGCTCCCCAACGTCACCCCGATGCTGATGGCGACCACCAGAATCATGGCCCCGACCTGAAGGGAAATGCGGGTGCCCAGCACGACGCGGGTGAAGACGTCGCGCCCCACCTCATCGGTGCCGAAGAGATGAGCAGGGCCGGGGGGCTGCAATCGCTCCACAGGGTGTATCGCCCCCACGGCATCCTCTGGATAAGGCACCCAGTAGGGGCCGCTGAGGGCTACGAGCACCAGGAAGATGATGATCAACAGACCTATGATAGATAGGTGACTCTGGCGGAAGCGATACAGGGCCCGCTGCCATTCATCGAGGCGGCCCCGATTCTCCTCCCGCCATCTCGCCAGCCAGCTTCCGGGCCTGAGGGCCTCTGCGGTTTCCACCCCTGTCTCTGCCATATCTATCGTCCGCTCCTCATCCATAGCGAATGCGTGGGTCAAGGATGCCATACGAGACATCGACGAGCAGATTGATGAGCGTGAACACCAGGCCGACGAAGAGGGTGATGCCCATGATAGGTTGGAAGTCCAGGCTCATGGCCGATTTCATGGCGTACAGACCTATGCCCGGCCAGTCGAAGACGGTCTCTATCATCACCGAGCCGCTCAGCGCCCAGCCCATGAAGAACCCGATCATGGTCACGGTGGCGATCAACGCGTTCTTGAGCACGTACTTGAACAGGATGATCCGCTCCGGCAAGCCGCTGGCCCGCGCCATCATCACGAAATCCTTGTGCATCACCTCCAGCACGTCGGACCTCACCATCCTGGTCAGGGTAGCCATGAGGAACAAAGACTGACAGAAGGCGGGCAGGATCATGTGCTTCAAAGCCAGCCCGAAGCCGGTCAGGTCGCCAGCCAGCAAGGCATCGACCAGGAGCAGGCCGGTGTTATGGGGCGGGAAGGGAGTGCGGGGGTCGAAGCGTCCGCTGAGGGGCAGAATGCCCAGATGCTGAACCAGAATCAACTGGAGCATGATAGCCAGCCAGAAATTGGGCATGCTGATGGAAGAGATGGATAATATCCTGGAGGTCTGATCCGGCCATTTATCGCGAAAGACAGCCGCCGCCACCCCTGCGGGCACGCCGATGACGATAGCCAGGATGGTGGACACGATGACCAGTTCCAGGGTGGCAGGGAAATAGCGTAGCAGGTCGGTGCGCACCAGGTGATGGTCGAGCATGGAACGACCCAGATCGCCCCTGAGCAAGCCTTTCATGTAGTTGAGGTATTGGATGTGCAGGGGTTTATCCAGGCCGAACTCTACGGTCAAAGCTTCGAGCCCCTGTTTACTGGCTTGCGGCCCGGCCGCCAGCCGGACAGGGTCTCCGGGCACCGCGTGGGAGATGACGAAAGTTATAATCGACAGTCCGATCAGCACCGGGACGATCAAGACCAGGCGCCGGATCAGATAATAGCGCAGTTGCATGGCTCTCTGCTCCCTTACTACAGGAAACGGGCGTCGCGAAATGATGCTTTACGATTCTATCTTGTATGGTCTGATGCCCTTGACCATAAGCCATGGCCCGATTAATGCTTCAAACAATACGTATGGAGCGAGTATTATCATTCCGAGATCGAGACTACGATCAAAAAGCACTAACAGGACATCTATTGATACCAGACAGACTCCTACAAGGCCCCAGACAGATAAAACCCGTGGAATATACTTTGATCTATAAAACAGGTAATACCACAGTATCCCGCCCAAGCAAAAAAACAACATATGTATAGCCCATCCCTGTCTATCAACACCATAATAAAAGAAATCACCTAACGTTTGAAAGTAGGAGGAAGCTGGAGCTCCTGCTTCTGCATATTCCAGGCTTAAAGGTATTAGAGCGAAAGCGCCTATTTTGCTTACGGCAAGAGTTATTGCTTCTGCCAACCACCATCCCAGGGCCACCAGAGCTATTTTCTTGTTCTGTTCTTGAAAGACTACAAAAAGCAGGGCCGCCAGGACTACTATTCCAACGCTGGTAAATAGTTCAACCAGAATGCTGATCCGCATCAGCGTAAGGTTATTTGAAATATTAACAAGGTTATCGGATATACTACCGGATCCAATTGCTGAGCTGAGCAGGGAATTACTGAGTATGCTGGCAACAAAAACAAATAAAAACGCTGCTCCTAAAAGTCTGGGGGTATTCTTATCTGAATTCATTTTTTTTCTCCTAGATATGATATTCTAGGTAGTAATAGGCAGAGGTGAGGGGCGAGGGAGGGAAAGTCCTCCCTCGCGCCGAAGTTCTAGGCTTCCTCCTCTATCCGCAAAGGCCAGAAGTCGAGGGCGATGTAGCCGGTATACCCGTAGCCCTTAACCCGGTCGCCGAAGCCCAGGATGTTGGTCATGGTGAACAGAGGGATTTCGGGGATATCTTCCATAATCATCCTCTGTAGTTCCCTGACCATCTCCATGCGCTCTGCCTCGTCAACCGTGACCTCGACCTTCTCCACCAGGGCATCCACCTCAGAGTTCTTGTAGAAGCTGGCCGATTGGAAGCTACCCCCTTCCTCTCGATCCCAGAAGGGGGAGTACCATTGGAACCTGAACCACTGAGAGGCCACCGGCCCCTGATCGACGAAGACGCAGATGGTGTCCGCCCCCATGTCCGGGTGCGCGGACATGGCCACCATGTCCGGCCAGACCTTGGCCACCATGTTAAGCTTGATGTTGAACTTGGCCAACTGCTCCAGGAGCACCAGGCCCATCTGCTCCTCGAATTCCAACCCGGTCACGTAGACGAAGTCCAGCTCCAGGCCGCCGTCCTTCCAGGCAGTCTTGTCCAGGTATTCCCTGGCTTTCTCCAGGTCGTGGCGATAGAGGGGTTGGACGTTGGGGTCGTGGCCGGGCACACCCTCCGGCAGGCAGCCGATCATCAGCGGGCCGTATTGAGGGCCTCCCCGCAGGGTGATCAAACCCTCATAATCGTAGGCGTGGGCCAGGAACTTGCGGAAGTTGACATCGGAGAAGGGTTCCCGCTGGTTGTTCAACTTGATGTAACCGGCCAGGTAGCCGGGATGGGCTTCAACGTGAGTCCCCGGGTTGTCCTCGATCAAAGGGATGTCGTCCACAGCGACGGTATCGGCCACATCCGCCTCTCCGGCCAGGAGCGCCATCCGCCGCCCCGACGACTCGCGGATGATCCTCCAGATGACCCCCGCCAGGCGACCTCCCTCTGGCCACCCCCGCCAGTAGTCCGGTACGGCCTCGAGCTCGTAGACCGTGCCCGGTTCCCAGCGCTTGATGACGAAGGGGCCCGAACCGGCCTCGTGGTCGATGAGCCACTCCGCTCCCTCGTCGCCACCCTTTTCGTGGTCCATGACCACCTTGGGGTTCATGATGGGGACCACCATATTCCCATACGTCAAGAGCCAGGGGAGCTCGGCAGAGGGACTGGTGAGCACGATGCGCACCGTGTGGTCATCCACGATCTGCACGCTGTTCTCATCCATGATGGGCAGGAGCGCGTTGGCGCGCTGCTTGGCGAACCTCAAAGTGCGATCGAGGGTGAACTTGACCGCCTCGGCGGTGACGGGCGTGCCATCGTGGAAGACCGCCTTATCGGTGAGGTGGAAGACCCACTCCCGTGCATCCTCCGAAGCCTCATAGCTGGTGCAGAGGTTGGGGGTCAAGCGGGGGGGCCAGCCCTCCTGCCAGAAGAACGAGTCGTAGAGGGCGCGCGTCATGCAGTTGATGGAGTAATCGCCGCGGTCGGAAGGGTCGATGGTGGGGATGTCTTGCCCCCCGGTGTAGATGAGCACCTTTGGCTCGACGGCCGGCCTGGACGATAGCGGCATCCGGGATGGCCTAAGGGTCGGGGGAGTATAAGCGCCCAGGATCGAGGCGGCGCCCGCCGCCCCAGCGGCCCCCACCAGCCCGCGCAGGAAATCGCGTCGGCTTATGCGCCCCTCTTTGTACCTTTCCAATAAAGTATCGATCTTATCAGTGTCCATTTTTGCTCCTCCTTTAAAATGACTGACTCTACGCACCGCCATCACAAGCGCCACCTTTCGGGGTTGCTAACCCTTATCACGTTACCTCGTCTGGGGCGGTGCGTCACAGGGTTAAGAGTTTTCTATAGCGCAACGCATCCCCTCCTTTCCCCTCTTTCCAAGTCCCTACTTGGTGTCTGCGCGCCCTTGCCATCGAAAATAACCTGTAATCAACATTCACCCGCCGAAGGCGGGCAAAAAAATACTGACCACATCCCCATCGCTCAGAGAGGTGTCCAAGCTTGCCAGTTGCCCCACGGGTCGTCCATTGACCAGGAGGCACTTTTGCTATGGCTATCTATCTGGATTTTGGGAGGCGGTCAGGCTGTCGTTTTCAGCACCTTGACCCTCAAATTAACGGCATTGGGATACGCCTCAAGCCTGACATCAGTATACACCAAAAAGCCCGAAAATGCAATGACCGGTGAGGGTCTGTCCAGGATTTCAGGCAGGAGAGCGGGTTTATTCAGAAAAGCTCCGAGCCCCCGTCTCGGGGGCGACTCAGGGCCAAACAGCCTGTTTGGGCCGCCCTCGGGGACGAGGGCTACGAGCAGTGGCCAAAATTTCTGAACGCCCCCCTTGCGTGATTATGAATTGTCGAGTATAATGCGTGCTGTAAGTCGGAGCAACCTGAGAGCTCGAAAGCTCGTATATACGAGTGAGAAATCCGCCCCTATTGTAGAAGAATCTGGCAAAAGGAGAGAACATGGATCACTTTGAAACCTTGAAGCGGGCTTTCAACGTCACCTGGCGCTATCGGGCCTTGTGGTTGTTCGGCATCCTGCTGGCCCTGGCTGGTGGCGGGGGTGGTTTTAACCTCTATAGCTGTCGCGGCAGCGGGGGCGGCAGAGATGGATTTAGCGTCCCTACCCTTGACGCCCTGCCGCACATCTCAGCAGGGACGCTTGCCACCATCGTGTTGGTGGTAGTGGTCGTGGGGCTGATCCTGGTCATAGCCCTCACCGTAGCGCGCTACGTCGCTCAGGTGGCCCTCATCGGCATGGTCAAGGAAATCGAGGAGACCGAGACCACCAGCGTGCGCAGCGGCTTCCGCCTGGGCTGGTCACGTTCCGCCTGGCGGCTGCTTCTCATCGACCTGGCTACAAGTATCCCTATGGCTATCCTGGCCGTGCTCCTGCTCGTCTCCGGGCTGTCGCCTTTACTGCTCCTGCTGGTGGAAAAACCCATAGTGCGCACCCTGGGCGTGGTGGCGGCCATCGGTCTGACGTTGCTGGTCATCCTGGTACTCATCGTGCTGGGTGCGGCGCTCAGCCTCCTGGTCCAATTCGCCTACCGCCAGTGTGTTTTGGAGAAAAGGGGGGTCTTCGATGCCATTCGCGAAGGCTTCTGGACGGTGCGGCGCAACCTGAGCAACGTGGTGGTCATGTGGCTGCTGATGTTTGGGGTGGGTCTGGGCTGGGGGCTGCTCATGATCCCCGTCTTCATGGTGCTGCTCGTGCTGGCGGTCATGATCGGCGGCCTGCCGGGCATTCTGCTCTATACCCTGACCCAATCCAGGGCGACGGCTTTCATTGTGGGGGGGCTGGTGGGTCTGGCCGTTTTGATAGTGCCCTCTATCTTCCTGAACGGGCTATACTCGGCCTTTACCTCCTGTGTCTGGACCCTGACCTACCTGGAAGTTCAGACCATAGAGGAAACGAAGGAGACCGCGGAAAAGCCCTTGCCTCCTGAGAAGAAAGAAGCACCGACGGCAGACGCCGCCCCGCCGGAAGCCGAGCCGGAAACCGAGGATGAGAGCGCATCCGAGATCGCCAACGACAAATAAATGCCCTTAGTGTACTGAATGTCAAACTTGCCCTTTATCTCGCAACTTGTTATTCTATTGGGACGGCTATTTGGTCGTCGGCATCGTCACTCTGGATCGTCTATCTTTTTCCTGTTGATGGGGGCGCTGGCCTGCCTGGCAGGGTGTCCGATGGCGGTGTTCGGCGTTCCCTACAGTTGGAAGCGGTCCAGAGAAGTACAATCCCTGCCCCGGCCAGAGCCCGCGGAGTTGCGCGCCCTCTCGCCGGGCACCTCGGTGCTGGTGGTGGCTCAACTTCTCCCTGATACCCCTGCCGGGCCATACGGCCTGACCCTCTACTACATTGAATATCGCCAGAAGAGCGACAGCGATAAGGACGGGACTCCCGCTGGACATTCCTCTTCCTGGCAGATAGAAAAGCCACCTCCTCAAAGAGTAGAGATGCTGTTGGAGGACGGCACACAGTTGACGGTGCAAATTCCCTTCCAGACCTCTTTCCTGAAGGCCCAACGGTTCGAGGAACAAGACCTAGAAATCAGCGGGAGAGAGCGCCGACACGTCGGCTACCTGCCCGGCCAGGCCCTGGCCGTGGAGGGAAGGTGGGAAGGCAACGACCTGCTCACCGTTCGCACCTTCTACGCGGGCAGGCCCGACGACTACCTGGGCTACCTGGCCTCCCAACCGGGAACAGTTCTCCTGATGGGGACGGTGTGCGGAGGACTGGGGATGGGCCTGCTGGCGATAGGGGGTATCCTGCGGCTGATAGGGAGATAAAATATAAACAACGGAGGTTCGAAATTGGCCCGAAAGAGATCGAAATCTGTCGAGCGGGTTCGGCAACATTTGAGAGAGCTGGGACAGGAAATCGAGGTTGTCGAGCTGGACAAAAGCACCCGCACCGCCCAGATGGCCGCCGACGCCCTCGGCACGGAACTGGGCAGCATCGTTAAATCGCTGGTCTTCCTGGCCGACGACCAGCCTACCCTGGTGCTGGTGGCGGGCGATAAACGGGCTGACTCGACAAAGCTCAAAACCCTGCTCAAGGCCCGCCGGGTGACAATCGCCGACGCCGAACGGGTGCGGGACGAAACCGGCTTCG
The DNA here is from genome assembly GCA_964646625.1 of uncultured Anaerolineales bacterium. GTDB lineage: Bacteria > Chloroflexota > Anaerolineae > CAZYHC01 > CAZYHC01 > DAOULT01. The sequence goes on along the minus strand of CAZYHC010000018.1, from coordinate 51,005 downwards.
CCATCGGCGGGGTGCCGCCGGTGGGACATAAGGTGGAGATGACCACTATCATCGACAGTTCCCTGGGGAGGTTTCAAACGGTCTACGCCGCCGCAGGTTCTCCACACGCCATCTTCCCCGTCACCTTCGACCGCCTGGTAGAGATCAGCGGCGGACAGGTGGCCGACGTGATCGAATGAGGGTTGTTTAAGGGGCCTGGCACTTCAACAACGAACATTCGCTGTGCCAGGCCCCTATCGATAGGAGGATAGTCGTCTCATGAAACGCATCGGCATGTTGACCAGCGGAGGCGATGGCCCCGGTCTGAACCCATGCATCCGGGCCCTGACCAGAAAGGCCATAGGCCACGGCCTGGAAGTGATGGCCATCGAACGCGGCTACGCGGGCCTGATAGACGGCGAGATCGTGCCCTTCACGGCCCGCTCGGTGGGAGGCATCTCCGGTAAAGGGGGCACCATCCTGGGCACCACGCGCTCGGCCGAGTTTAAAACCGAAAAAGGACAACTGGAGGCTTTGCGTAACCTCAATCGTCACGGGATCGAAGGGCTGGTAGTCATCGGGGGCAACGGCTCCCTGAACGGGGCCCTGGCCCTTCACCAGAAAGGGTTCCCGGTGGCCGGCGTGCCCGCCACCATCGACAACGACATCAACAGAACGGATATATGCATCGGGGTGGACACCGCCCTCAATACCATCCTGGACGCCATCGATAAGATCAGAGATACGGCCTCGTCCCATCATCGGGCTTTCCTCGTCGAGGTCATGGGCCGCGAGTGCGGCTACCTGGCCCTGATGGGCGGCCTGGCCGGGGGGGCGGAACTGATCCTTATTCCCGAAGTAGACACCCCTCTGGAAGAGGTGGCCCAGACCCTGCGAGACGACTACGTCATAGGCAAAGCGCACTGCATCGTGGTGGTCGCCGAGGGCTACAAACCAGGTACTCAGGCCTTGGCCCAGTACCTTCAAGAGAATTGGGAAAGCTTAGGTTTCGGGGTGCGGGTCACGGTGCTGGGTCACGTGCAACGGGGTGGCGCTCCCACGGCCTTCGACCGCCTGCTGGCTACCCGCATGGGCGCGGCAGCCGTCACCGCCCTGCGGGAGGGCCATTACGGTCAAATGGTGAGTCTGGTGGGCAACAGTCTGGAGCTTATCCCGCTGGCCGAGGCTTTGGCCGAACCCAGAACCCTGGACCTCGAACTCTACAATCTGAGCAGACAAATCGAAATATGACACTTGCCCTTTTGCCCCGGCAGGTGTATAATATAGCTTAGTTCTCCGAGCCATGCCACCTAAAGGCGCATTTGCCCATGGTGCAGGGCCGCTAAGGTATCGATGGAAACGTCGGTGCCCCCCGTGCTTGGAAAGGAGACTAGAGCCTGCCCTTCCTTTCCAGGAAGGGTTTATACTTTCCAGGAGTAGATCATGGACGATCAATTCATCGAGGTAGAGGTTTGGCTGTACGGCTCTCTGAAGAGATACGGCGGGGAGGCGGCCCAGGTAGCCCACGCCCAGCTTAACGTCAGGCTGCCTGTGGGAGCAAAAATGGGCCATCTGCTGGCTCAACTGGGCATGCCTGTAGCCGAAAAAGGCATGACCTTCGTTAACAGCCAGTTGACCGATATGCCCGGCCTTCTCTCGGATCTGGATCGGGAGTTGGCGGACGGCGACCGCATCGGCCTTTTTTCGCCCAAGACCATGTGGCCTTTCCAGTATCGTTTTGGGGCCAGCATGAGCCCCAAACTGGAAGAGGACATGAAGCGACGCGGGGCCATGCGCCATTCCTTCCAAAGTGAAAGCCAAAGTGAAAGTGGATGATAGCCTTTGGTGGAAACAAGGAGGTTTGCCATCGACGAGATATACCGCGGCCTGCTACAAGCCATCCATTTGATCTTCACCCGTGACCCCGAACTGATGCGTATTGTCCGTCTTTCCCTTCAGGTGACGGGCATCTCGCTGGCCTTCAGCACCTTCGTGGGCATTCCGCTGGGTAGCTGGATGGGGCTTTCCCGCTTCCTGGGACGGCGGTTGGTGATCGCTCTTCTTTACACCGGGATGGGATTCCCGCCCGTCGTGGTCGGACTGTTCGTCTATTTGATGCTATCTCGCAGCGGCCCTTTTGGCGTTCTGGGCTGGCTCTTCACCCCCAAAGCGATGATCGTTTCCCAGGTCATAATTTCCTTCCCCTTGGTGGCCGGGTTCACTATGGCCGCCGTGATGGGCGTCGATCCCAATCTGCGTCAACAGGTGCTATCCCTGGGCGCCACCAAATGGCAGGCTACGCTGGCCGTTTTGATAGAAGCCCGTGTGGGCGTGGTGGTGTCTATCATCGCCGGCTTTGGCAGCATCATCTCCGAGGTAGGCTCGGTGATGATGGTCGGGGGCAACATCCAGGGCTCCACCCGCGTTCTGACCACGGCTATCGTTTTGGAAACGCGCAAGGGCAACTTCGATCTGGCTATGGCCCTGGGCATCGTGCTTCTGACCCTATCTTTCATCGCCAACGTGCTCATGCTGCGTTTGCAGGGAAGGGACGAAAATGCCTGAGCCTGTCTATCGCCTGGAAGACGTAATTAAAATGTATGGTGAGCGGGAGATTTTGAACATTCCCCACTTAGAGATCGTACCTGGCGAAGTGCTGGGCATCATCGGCCCCAGCGGGGCCGGCAAGAGCACCCTGCTGCGCCTGTTGAACTTTCTGGAAATGCCTACCAGGGGTAAGATTCATTTTAATGGCTATTCAACCGAGGGGCAGGCTAAAGCGCCGCTGTCGGTGAGGCGGCGGGTAACCACCCTTTCGCCTTTTAACAGATCGAGGGGGGCGCCTGACGGCACGGTCGGGTTGGCCTTACGTCGCCAGGTGACGACCGTTTTTCAACGGCCCGTCCTGCTAAGCACTACTGTCCACAACAACGTGGCCTATGGTCTCAAGATACGGGGCAAGAAGAACGTAGATGAAAAAGTGACAGAAGCCCTGGAGAGAGTGGGGCTGGCTGAACTGGCCAGGACAGGGGCGCGTCAATTATCGGGGGGCGAGGCCCAACGGGTGGCTTTGGCCAGGGCGTTGGTCATCGAACCGCAGGTGCTCCTGCTGGACGAGCCTACCGCCAACCTGGACCCTTACAACGTGGGCCTGATCGAGGACATCGTATCCGATCTTAATCGAGAGAAGGGGACGACCATCGTGCTGGTCACTCACAACGTCTTTCAGGCTAAGCGGCTGGCCCACCGGGCTGCCCTGCTCCTGGAAGGCCGGATCGTGGAGGTGGACGAGTGTCAGCGTTTCTTCGCCAACCCCACCGACCCCCGGACGGCGGCCTTCGTGCGCGGAGAGATGGTTTACTGAGCAGGATAAAGCCGCACTGCGGGCATGGGGTAGTGCCTGACGTTGTACGTTACCAGCGTCAGTTCGTGGGTGACGGCCGTGGCGGCGATGACGGCGTCGGCGAAGTCAAGGGTAATGCCTTTGCTTTTGTAGTCCCTGAGATATCTCCCGGCCAGACTGGCGATCTCGAAATCGAGATTATAAACCCTTAAAGAGGTGAGGAACGTATCTGTCTTCTCCTCCTCGCCGGGCCTGACCCCGGCCTGTATTTCCACAACAGATATCGCTGAACAGGCGATAAAGCCGGTCCTGGATAGCTCATTCAGCAGGGCCACCGTTTCTGGTCGTCTGCGCAATTGCCAGATCAGAACATCCGAGTCCAAAAGATACTCATTCATCGAACAGCCTTTGTATCCGCTCATTCGTGGAAGCGCGAATTTCTCTCAGCCAGTTTTGGACATCTTCCGGGGTCTGTAACTCCGGATGGTTCTCATCTGTCCAGGCTCCTGCGGCTTCTTCCAGGGCCTTGCGCTGCTTGAGTTGAAGCAGGCGGTCGGCCGTCGCCCTGGCGATAAAGCGGCTGCGCTGTCGTGGCGGGATGAGACGACGCAGCTCGGCCATCAACGAGGCAGGCATGACCACGTTAATGCGCTCTTTCTTTTCTTTCTCGGATTTTTCCTGGAGCAAGCTTGCCATAGGCACCTCCTTTCGTACACATTTTTATTATATACTACCTGTGTGTATCTGTCAACGACCATAAGGTGCCTGGCACTTCGGAAGTGCCAGGCACCTGGAAGCCCTTTGTAAAACCACAAAGAGGATGAGGATATACAACCATGCCCTATACAGACACTTACGATAGGCCGATCAATTATCTGCGCGTCTCGGTTACAGACCGTTGTAACCTGCGCTGTATGTATTGTATGCCCCCCGAAGGGGTGCAGATGCGCTCACACGAGGACATTCTGAGCTACGAGGAAATCGTGCTCGTCGTGCGGGCGGCAGTGAGCCTGGGCATCCACAAAGTGCGTCTCACGGGCGGCGAACCACTGGTTCGCCTGGGCATCGTCGAGCTGGTCGAGATGCTGGCCAGTATCCCCGGCATCGACGACCTAGCCATGACTACCAATGGCACGCTGCTGGCCCAATACGCCCACGATCTGGCCCAGGCCGGTCTGAAGCGAGTCAACGTCAGCCTGGACACCCTACGTCCCGAACGTTTCCGCCACATAACGCGCCGGAATAGCCTCTCGGCTGTGCTGGACGGCCTGGCCGCCGCCAGGGAAGTCGGCCTGTTGCCCATCAAGACCAACACCGTAGTGGTGCGCGGCCTCAACGACGACGAAGTCCTGGATTTCGCCCGCCTGACGCTGACCAGAGACTGGCACGTGCGTTTCATCGAGATGATGCCTATAGGAAAGAGCACCGTCTGGTCGGGAGACGGTTACATCTCTGGCGGCGAGATGCGCGGCTGGATCGAGAAAGAACTGGCCCAATTGAAACCTTTCAAGCTCAAGTCCGGCTGTGGTCCGGCCAGGTACTACCGTCTGCCGGACGCTCTGGGCACGATCGGGTTCATCGATCCGATCAGCCAGCATTTCTGTTATCGCTGCAATCGTCTACGTCTCACCGCCGATGGGCGCCTGCGTCCCTGTCTCCTCTCCGACTACGAGTTGGACCTGCGCACCCCTCTCAGAGAAGGAGCCGGCCTGGACGAAATACGTGCTCTATTGCTCCAGGCCATCCACGCCAAACCGGAGCGGCACCACCTGGACGAACACATCGCTCCCCAGGGACGCACCATGTCCGAGATTGGGGGCTGAGAAACTAACCGTCAGAAACCCGCATGTAACAAACAGGTGCCTGGCACTTCCCAAAGTGCCAGGCACCTTATTTCCCAATGCTGGGTTCCGTTCTATTCCCTCCCGGCCAGCCTTTGGGCCTCCTGCCAGGGCACGGAGTTGGGGGTAAAAAGCACTTTGTCGGCCACGCGGAACTGGCCGATCTTGTATTGCACCTGTACAGAGGTCAGCCAGTCGATGAAGGCCATAGCCAGCTCGTAGCTGACGTTTTCGTGCAACTCAGGATTGACGGCGATGACCCCGTAGGGGTTGAACAGGATGGGGTCGCCTTCCACCAGCACCACCAGGCCGATGCCTTCCAGGGTGCGGGACAGGTAAGTGCCCCGGTCGGCCAGGGTGTAAGCCTGCATCTCGTCGGCCATGGTCAGGACGGCCCCCATGCCCTGCCCGGCAGAAACGTACCAGTCGCCGGCAGGCTCGAGGCCGGCCTTCTCCCAGATAGCTTTTTCTTTCTTGTGCGTGCCGGAGTCGTCGCCGCGCGAGATGAAAGTGGTCTCGGTCTCGGCCAGTTTGGCTAAGGCTTCGGCGGCATCGGTCAGGTCCTTGAGGCCGGCCGGGTCGTCCGCCGGGCCGAGGATGATGAAGTCGTTATACATCACGTCTTGGCGATTGAGGCCATGACCCTCTTCCACGAACTGGTCCTCACTCTCACGGGCGTGCACAAAAACAACGTCGGCGTCCCCGTTTCTGCCCAGTTCCAGCGCCTGGCCGGTACCCACAGCGATAACGTCCACCTTGACGTTATAGATAGCCTCGAAGTCAGGCAGGATGAAATCCAACAGGCCGGAGTCGGCCGTGCTGGTGGTGGTAGCCACGATCAGCTTGCCTGGTTCAGCGGCGCCGACCAGCGGAACCAGGGTCAACAGCAGCGCAAGCAGAATGAACAAGCTTGCGATTCTTCTTTTGTCAAACATAAAAAAACTCCTTCCTCAGTAGTTTAGTGGTTTATAGACGTGGGTAAGTTTGCGGCAACAAAAATTTGCAGGGCCTCACCTCCTTTCCGTCCCCGACCCGCGACGGAAAGAGGCAAAACCCTCTCGACCCACTGCACCCATTACTGAGGAGGCTTTGACGAAGCTTTGAGGCGAACAAAACGCTCTTCTCCTTTCCAAACACGGGAGGCGTGGCTGTTTCCCACCACACCCTGACGCCTGCCGCTCATGGGCGAAAAGCCTTTAGAACCGGCAGGTCGGAGAAAATTGCAACAGGTGCCTGGCACTTTGGAAGTGCCAGGCACCTGTTAGAAACATCCTAACTGACATTGCACCATGCGCAGGCCCAGCGCTTCGGCGGCGTTGGAAACGTCGAGACGTTTGATTTTGAGGTCATCAGCGATGGCCCAGGCGGTGGCACAAGAGAGACGATTTTCATCTACTTCTTCCTTCAGCCTGCGGGCCAGTTCGTCGTCCACCTCTGGGGCGGGCTGGACGATCTTGTGCTTACCCTCAGATTTGGGGCCATAACCGAACAGCCCCAACTGGCAGCGTGCTATCTTGACGTCCAGTTCGTTCGCCAGCTCGCCTACCCGGGCGGGAGACACGTCGAACTCCGCGGCCAGGCCGTGAGCTACTGCGCAGGGCAGAGTCCCTTCCTCCAGAGAGGCTTTTACCCTCTCTGCCAAATCTGACATTTTCACCCCCTTCGCAAAAATTATCGGCGTTCCCCCCTATAAGGAAAACGCCGCAAGCGAACGCTCTCCTTTCCAAACACGGGGGGCATCAGCGTTTCCACCGACACCTTAACGGCCACAAGCCCTGGACACCGTTGTCTTTAGGCCGTGAGGCTCGGAGAACGGCTCATATTTTACATCAACTTTTCTCAAAAGGCAACCTGGACAGTTACAGTGGTCGAATTAAACCGCGGCCCGCTGCCAATCTTCTGCGGGGTGCTACTCATCAGACCATTCTGTGGCTCTCCCGCTAATCCCTCCGATTGCCGTGGTGACCACAATACTCCCTCAAGGACTGTGTTAGAGATAGCAGCTTTCACTTTCACTTTTCCGCGATCATTCGAGAGTATCACGACATCTCCGTTTTCAATACCCAGTCGCCTGGCGTCTTGAGGGTTCACGACCACGATGGCAGGGATGGCACCATAAACTTCCTGAAACTGCGTACTGGTGAATTTGGGAGTGGCGCTGGTTAGCAAGATGAAATTTCCCTTCTCGAGGCGTGACGGAGCCTGTATGGGGAAAGGATTCAGGCCAATTTCCGCAGCTTTAGAAGAATAAAACTCGATCTTGCCCGACGGAGTGGAATAGTTATCCCCCGGCTTTCTCTGGAGTTTGAGCATTGCTCCCGCTCTTAGAGATTCAAAATCACCTTCCTCAAAGGCATTCTCAAGCGCCACCTCGACGGCTTCCCAGGCATCTTCATAGAGCCAGTCCTCCGTCAAACCCAATCGCTTGGCAATCTCTTGCATTATCCAAATCTCGCTTCGACTGTCAGTGAGCGGGCGAACGGCTCTTTTTGAATATTGGACATAGTTATGGCCCCAAGGAATGACCAGGTCGTCTTTTTCGAGATAGGTAGAGGCGGGCAGCACGACGTCTGCATACCGTGCTGTTTTCGTCCAATGGGTGTCGTGCACCACCACAAAGACGTCTTCCCTCGACAGGCCCTCTCTGAAGGCGTTCTGATTTGGGAGAGTCAAGGCAGGGTTCATGCCACTGACGTAGATAAATTGGAACTCACCACCCTTGACGAGATCGGCAAGGGCAACCTGTTCCACAATTTTGGGGCTCTTGTTTGTCAGTTCTTCTCCAGGAATCAGCGAGGCATTAATCGAAAAAGCATCGCCGTTGCTGTAGAAAAAACCTCTGTGCAGGCCGCACAGCGCGGGAATGAACGATACAGCCCGCACCTGATCGGCGCCCTGGTCGCACTTTTGCAACCCAATGCCAATCATGGTTGCGCTGGGTTTCAAACGGCCATAGGCTTCTCCCAGCCGCTCGACGTGTTCCCACCCCACTCCCGTAATTAGCTCTACCCTGTCCGGAGTCCACTTACTGGCTTCCACCTTCAACTGCTCAAAGCCGCGAGTCCATTCTTCAATAAAGTCCAGGTCTACGTAATCATTTTGAATCAAGTGGTTAATTATCCCATAGGCCAGGGCCACGTCACTTCCCGGCCTGGGTTGGATCCAAAGGTCGGCGTTTTTTGCCGTGCGGCTTTCCCTGGGGTCGATGACCACCATTTGAGTTCCCTGTGACTTGCGAGCTTGCCTGGCAAGTGACCATACGTGAGGTGAACTCACGGCGGCGTTAAAGCCCCAGAATACGACCAGGTTCATGGAAAGAAGCTCGATAGGCGTTATGCCGTAGCTCTCCCCATAGTGCAAAGCCAGCGCGGTGTGACCCGAGTTGCTGCATAAAGCGCGATCCGTCTGGGTAGCACCAATAGCGTTCCACAATCTTCGTGGAAATACCTCCGTCAATAACCCCGAATTTCCAGCGTAATCCAGGTACAATACGGCCTCTGGGCCACGCTTTTCCAGAACCTCGCCGAGTTTCTGCGACACTACACTCAGACCTTGCTCCCAATCGGTCCGCTCGAAATGGCTTTCTATACGAAGGAAAGGGGCCTCAACTCGATTCTTATAGAGCCTTTCACGATCCTTGGCACCCCGCGGACAGGTAAAGCCTTGCGTTACTGGATTTCTCGGATCGCCTTTGATGGACAAAATCTGCTCTGATTCTCCGAGCGTGACTATCAAGGCGCAGGTATCGTAGCAGTCACGAGCGCATACGGTTGAAATTTTTTTCATGGCTATGAACTAGCAGAGTTTCAGGTGCCTGGCACTTCCAAAGTGCCAGGCACCTGTTCCACGGCGTCTCATAAGGGCGACAGGCTGAAATCCCAGAAGCGGGCTATGAAGCCCTCGCTGCGATCCGAATATACCACCAGAAAGAGGCTGACCTCGGACGGCAGGCGGAAGACGTACTCCTCCTCGATGGGCCGCCATTCGTCGCCGTCCCAACTATAGTAGAAAGAAACCAGGTTCTCCAGCCGCGCCATCTTGAGGTAAAGGTCGGGATCGCTATAGCTTTCCTGTGCGAACCAATCTCCCTCCTCCTCTCCCTCCTTGCGGCCCCAGATCCGGATTCCTTCCCAGCTCTTGTACTCTCCATAGCTGTCGTATCCGCCTGAGCGTCCTGTGCGACACATCGCCAGCGCGGCCCCGCCCTCCTCAAAAGACCTTACTCCCAGGCAGGCATTTTGACCGCCCCCACCCTCTTCGTGACGCAGCTTGACCTGGACCTCGAAATCACCGGAGACGGGCAGTGCCAGGCGAGGGCCTAAGAATTGCTCCTCTTCCACTTCCGCTTCCTTGAACAGCAAGGTGTTATCCCCGGCCATGAGCGTCAGCGCGCCAGGCTCTATCTTGAGCGAATAGGCGTTGTCGGGATGCTCGCCTGGCAGCCACGTCCAGACCGGGTTGAGGGCCGCCGGGTCTTCAGCGGAAACGAAGGGAATGATGCCCTCCATAACCAGTGGTGGAGCGGGTACGGCTTCTTCCTCAGCCTCGGCAGGGGGCGGAGCAGCCTCCTCCTCGCCGGCCACGACGGCGGCAATGGTGGCAAAGGCCGCAGCCTGTGTAGCCTCAGCGGCGGCCTGCGTGGCTTCGGCGGCGGCGATGGTGGCCTGCGGGTCGTCGTTCAGGGGGCTGGCGCGGCCCGGATTCAGGGAAGAAACGAAGAGCAGAACCACTACCATCAGAGCCACAGGAATCCAAATCCTCACTTGCTTCGACATCTCAACTTTCTCCTTTCATCATATGAGCTGACAGAGTGTCTTCATGTACTTATTATAACATCATCGCCCCTTTTCCGCAATGAACCGGCAAGCCCTCGTTGACAAAAGAGGCCAAAACAGTATAATAACCCAGACACTTGTAGAACAGCGGATAGCAAAAAATGAGGTACGGCCCTGCCTATCCGCCTGCTGCCAGAAAAAGGAGGCCACTTTGATCGTCAAGAGACTGGTGGTTGGGCCAGTTCAAACCAGTTGTTACCTGGTAGGCTGCCAGGAAACCAGAGAAGGAGCAGTTATCGACCCCGGCGGCGACCCGCAACCCATTCTGGCCGAGGTCGAGGAAGCCAATCTTATAATAAAGTACATAATCAACACCCACTGCCACTTCGACCACACCCTGGGCAACGGCGAATTGATGAAAGCCACCGGCGCGCCGCTGGTCGCTCATCGGGCCGAAGCGCCCATCCTGGAGGCAGGCGGTGGGGCCAGCCTATTCGGCTTGCGGGTAGCAAACAGCCCCCCCGCCAACGTGCTGGTGGATGAGGGCCACGTTATCACCCTGGGGCAGGTAAAGCTGAAGGTGTTGCACACCCCCGGCCACTCGCCGGGCGGCATCTCCCTCTATAACGAGGAAGAGGGGATCCTCTTCAGCGGCGATACCCTGTTTAACATGGGCATCGGGCGCACCGACCTGCCCGGCGGAGACTTTTACACCCTGATGGAAAGCATCAAAAACAAAATCTTCACCCTGCCCGAAGATACCATAGTCTATCCCGGCCACGGTCCGCAGACTACCGTAGGGCAGGAGAAGAGAGGCAATCCATTTATTCTATATTAGCTCGATACCCGCCCGTACCTTTCCCCCACAATAGCCTGCCCGGCCGGACTTAAAATGAAGTCGATGAAGGCCCGGACCTCCTTCGAAGGCTGCTCCGCGGTCAGGAGCAGCAGGGGCCGCACCAGGGGGTATTCCTGAGCGCCGACCGTCTGCGGCGTGGGCGCGGTCCCATCGATCTCCAGGGCCTTGACCGCCTCCCCCAGATAGCCCATCGAGACGTAGCCTATGGCGTGGGGATGGCTGCTCACGTATTCGACCACCTCCTGGCTGCCGGGCATGACCACTGCGGCGAGCGTCACCGGCCACTGGCCGTCGTCCATAATTACGGCCTCGAAAGCAGCCCGGCTGCCCGCACCATCCTCGCGGCTGACGACCAGGATGTCCCCCACCGTACCCCCAACCTCCAACCAATCCAGGATACGGCCATAGAAGATGTCTCTAATTTCCTGCCCGGTCAGCCCCTCGACCGGGTTATCGGGGTGGACGACGACGGCCAGACCGTCCAGAGCAATGGTGATAGCCTGTAGCTTTTTACCCCTTATCGCTCGCTCCTCTTCGCCCCTGCGCCCACTCGCGTCTCCCTCTGGAAACCAGGAGGAAGCGCCGATATCCACCTGCCCCTGCTGGGCCATCTCCAGGCCCAGCCTCGAACTGCTGCCCTCCACGGCAAAGGACACGTGCGGATGATGCTGGCTATAGGCTTTGGTCAGGCTCTCCAGCAAGGGTTGCATGGCCGTAGAGCCTGCTATCCTGACGTGGACCGGATCGGGTGGCACGACCTGTTCCCGACAGCCGAAAGCCAGCAGGAATACCGCTATCAGGCCAATATAGCCTATCCTCTGAGCAAAGCGATGAGCAAACATATTCCCCCGGCCAGCCAACAATACAGGGCGAAGGGATATAAAGTTCTGCGCGCCAGGTAGGAGAGCAGAACCTTGATGCAAAAGTAACCGCTGAGGGCCGCCGCCAGAAAGCCGAGGGCCAGAATTCCGAGCTGAGAGATGGTCACTCCCTCGGAGAACAATTCCAGGAGTTGCAGCAGCCCGGTCCCGACGACGATGGGCGTAGCCAGCAGAAAACTGTAGCGGGCAGACGAGTCCCGCTTGAGGCCCAGCAGCAAGCCCATGGCGATGGTCGCTCCCGAACGGGAGATGCCCGGAGCGATGGCGCAGCCCTGCGCGAGGCCGATGAGCGTAGCATCGAACAGGAACAGGTGGTCTATCTCCCGATGACGATGCCCTAACCGCTCGCCGACGGCCAGGATCAGGCCCGTGACCAGCAGCAGGATGGCTACCCGCAGGGGCGAGCCGAAGAGGGATTCAAAAAAGTCCCCCAGAACGATGCCCATCGTAGCGGCGGGTACGGTGCCCACGATGATCAGCCAGGCCAGCTTGGCCTGCACGAAATAGGAGGGCAGGGACACCGCTCCCTCTTCTAACATCGCCCTGTCGCGCATAAACAGGCTGCGCAGCCAGGCCCAGGCCAGCCCGATCAGATCACGCCAGAAAAAGGCCACTACCGCCACGATGGTGCCCAGGTGCAGGGTGGTGTCGAAAACCAGATCGGGTTTCTGCCAGCCCATAAGCCAGGGCACCAGCACCAGATGGCCCGAACTGCTGACGGGAATGAACTCGGTGGCGCCCTGCACCAGGCCCAGAACCAGCGCTTGAATGACATCCATAGGTTTTTTCGCTCTCCTTACAGGTGTCTGGCACTTTGGGAAGCGCCAGGCACCTCCTCCTTAATGGGTTAACTTCAATGGGTCAAATTCGGCCCAGGCTACGCAGGCGGGCCTTTCTATCTCGCTGCCGGACCTCGTGCTCGACGATCCGGTAACCGGCTAGAAACTCTTCCTTGAAGGGGGCAAAGGTGCCGTCCAGGATAGACTGGCGTATCTCTCGCATCAAATTCAGCAGGAAATGCACGTTGTGCACGGTGGTCAGGCGATAGCCCAGCAGTTCCCTGGCCCGGATCAGGTGGCGCAGGTAAGCGCGGGAGAAAGTACGGCAGGTATAGCAAGCACAACCCTCCTCGACAGGGGCCGGATCGTCAGCGTAGCGGGCGTTGCGGATGTTGAGCCGACCGCTACGGGTCAGGAGCGCTCCGTTGCGAGCGATGCGGGTGGGCAGCACGCAATCGAACACATCTATGCCGCGGGCCACGCACTCAAACATGTCCTCCGGCGAGCCCACGCCCATCAAATAGCGGGGGCTATCCTCCGGCAGGAGAGGGACGGTTTCCTCCAGCATGGCGTGCATCGCCTCTTTGGGTTCGCCCACCGACAGGCCGCCGATGGCGTAGCCAGGGAAGTCCAGGCCGGTCAGGAACCGGGCGCTCCGTTGGCGCAGGTCGGCGAAGATGCCGCCTTGCACGATGCCGAAGAGGGCCTGATCCTCACGACGCTGAGCGGCCCGACAACGTTCCGCCCATAAGTGGGTGCGCGCCAGGGCACGCACGTTGTACCCGTAATCCAGAGGCGGAGCGCACTCGTCCAGACACATGATGATGTCGGCTCCCAGCTTTTCCTGAATCTCGACGACCCTTTCCGGGCTGAAAAGGTGCTCGGACCCGTCGATGTGGGAACGGAACACCACCCCTTCGTCGTCAAAGCGGCGCAGATGCTCCAGGCTGAAAACCTGGAACCCACCGCTATCGGTCAGGAGGGGGCCATCCCAGGCCATGAAACGATGCAGCCCGCCCAGCGAGGCGATCACCTCGGGGCCGGGCCGCAGATAAAGGTGATAGGTGTTAGCCAGGACCAACGGGGCCTCCAGTTCCTTCAGCTCGCGGGGCGAGAGAGACTTCACCGTGGCCTGGGTGCCCACCGGGGCGAAAACAGGGGTGGGAACGACGCCGTGAGGGGTATGATATTCCCCCACACGGGCCTGACTATGTGGGTCGCGTTTGATCAGAGTAAAACCAAAATTCTTTCTTTGCACGGATTTAACGGGCACTCTGCAACTCTTCTAGTTCTTTATCAATCAGATAGCACAAGCCATTTGCAACGGCTCAGCCATTCAAACCCTCCACGTTCTGCTCTCAGGCAGCCTCATTATATCATATCAGAGGCTTTACACCTCTGTCAACAAGTAAGCCACTCCTCCGCTAGCACGGAGGGTTTGGCGGTTCGCTGGGGGTTACTGGCCGTTCAGCAGCGTTTCCACCGCCGTAAGGTCGGCTGCTTCGGGGTCAAGGCAGGCTATGCTTTCTCGGTCTGCGGCGCGGAGGAGGCGTTGGTCGGCAGCTACCAGAGCAATTTGATTGCCTGTTGGCCCGTGTTGGGCCTGCCAGTCAAGGATTTGCCGGAGGTAGAGGGCATCGGAAGCGTTGAGGTTGTGCTGCGAGATAAGAGGTATAGAGCGCGGGATAACATCCGGTCCGATAAATTCCACAAACATAGTTTTACTTTCTGAGAGCACTGATGAGGCGGCGCGTTTGAAAAAAGAATCTGTTATCTGCCCTGCATTTCGTTTGCGGTTCAAGACTGAGACAACCTCGGCTATTCCTAATTGTGAAATGATAAGCCTGTCTGGGGATACGGATAAGAGTTTATCCACCAGTTGGTTGACAATTTGCGTCCCAACTTCAGGATGGTAGCGTTTAATCAGAGCACTGGCGTCGAGGAAAAAATGTTTCATCTACTATTCCTCACGCATAGCAACGATTTCGTCGGAGAGCTTCACATCAGGAGGAATATGTTTGCTGATTTCCTCGCGGATTTCCTGAGCAGAGGGAATGTCTAAAGGCTCATTCTCTCTTAATCCCGCCATTTCTCGCAAGAGGCGGTCTATACTATTTTGCCATAGCTCCTGTAAATTAGAAGAAGGGATATCCCAAAGATGCTGCTTTAATAGCATATCAGCTATCTGATCTGGAGAGCGTCCTTCCTTGCTAGCACGTCTCTCCAACAATTCATAGGTTTCTGAAGAGACGGTTATTGTATAGGTCATTTTTCCTCCTGACTTCGGCTTGAACTTTTCTCGTTCCCTTCGCCGTATTTTAGCACAGTCTGGTGAAATTGCCAACGCTTGCGGAGTTGGCCGCGGAGTGTATCGTCATTATCTAACTTCCACGTGACCTAAGTCAACTTCATGGCGCTCAGGTTCGTCCATTCTCCACAACCGCTCTTCATTTTGCCAACGCCATAGGCCACCAGTGAATTGATAACGCCCCGGCGGTAACTGGGCAAGATAAGTGTCTCTATATACCATCCCTCTCTCCCAGAGCGCGGTGGGCAACAGGTGATCGAATGTAAAATGAGGCTGTTCTGTTTCCGCCGGTTTGGCGTGAAGCCATAACGTATAGTCCTGGTCCATCTCCTCCAGACAGCGGAAATATATCTCTATTTGCACCCGACCCTCCCCCTGGGGAATGAAATTGGCGGCCATAACCTGCACCTTATCTCCCAGGTTCACGTCGATACGATGCTCCGCTGCCAACTCTTTGCTCAAAGCCTCTTCCCAAAGGGCCGCCGCCTCCTTGAACATTTTATTCTGGTAATACACCTGCGCCAGGTCGTAATAATCATTCCAGGAGTCCCTCCACTCAACAGCGTGCGCCTGTATAAAATCCGGGCGGGCCCAATCTTCATAATCATCGTGCAGCAGCGGATCCTGAAGCAAATCCGGGAAGAGCCAATCCACCACTGCCCGCCAACCGGAGTATCTTATCCTGACCGGGGGTGGCGCAGGGTGTAACTCTATAATATTTTCACCAGCATTGATCAGGTGAGCCGGGAGCCTTAGCTTCGTAAAGCTATATTTATCCTTACTGACGATCCACGTTTTTAAATATTTACGCCAGAACTCGTTTTTAAGGTAAACGTCCACCCTGGTTTTAGCTCCGGAAAGGCTTTCCGGCCAGCCGACTACCACCTCTACCTCCTGCCCCCCACTGAGCGTGAAAGGCAGCGAGAATGGCTCCGCACTTTCCATCAAGGGAGCATCCCAGGGAGCATCTTTATCGGAATAATTAGCGGCCCCAACCTGGGCGATAACGTGCCTCCTGGGGCCTGGAACGTCGATTTCGGCCAGCTTTAGCCTGGTTTTAAAGCTCCCTTTCTTTTCCAGCCTCAACTCCAGCGAGTACGTACCGGGCAACAGGTAAGGATGTAGAGGTATTTCCGTTACGCTCTGGTAGAAACGATCTGGCTGCCACAACCTGGTCAACCCCAAAGGCAGGAAACGAGAGTATTCATAATCCCCACTCCTCAGGAACAAAAAGGCCCGATAATCTTCAGCCGGGGGGTGCAGACAGCGCCAATAGGTGGTCAGCTTTAACTTATCTCCTGCTGAAGGTAGAGGGGGTTCCAAGTCGTAGCCTGAAAACAGGATTTCTCCATCGACGTCGGCCTCGCTTCCTTTTTGTATTGGGGCAGGAGCATCCGGCAGGGAAGGGGGAGGAGTAACAGGCTCCACGGAAATCACCCCCACTTTCACCCGCTCCCCCTTAACTTCAGCCGGGGCCGAAACTCTCAGCCTTTCCCCATCCCCTCTCTGCACCCCAAGCCACAAAGTGTACTGTAGCGGCGGGTACCCGTGAGGAATTTCCAGCTCGTATTCTTCCTTGATCACCGCTCCCTTTCGCCACAACGAGGTGGGATAGCTCCCGTTGACCGGCTGGTGAAGATGATCCACCAGGTACAGCTTACCATAATACCCCTCCAAAACAACCTGGATAGCGTAATCTTCCTCCACCTCCGCCAAACACTGCCAGAAATAGGTGAGGTGAAAGGTGGTTCTATATTCGGGCAAAAGCTCAGGGGTAGGGTTCAAGTATCTCTCCCACCACCCGATCTCTCGCTCGTTGTGCTGAATGTTTTCATCCACGTTGTAACCCAGAAAGAGTATTCGGTCGGCAAAATTGGCTGCCACCCTGTGCGAAATGTCCTCTTCTCCGGCCAGTACCGTCGAGCCATGTTGCCGTAAGTCAAAGATGGTGAAGTGGTAGACGTTAGTAGCAGGATAATTCTCTACCAGGTATCTGCTTAATTCTTCACTGCAAGGGGTCATAGAATCAAAGACGTAATGGGTAAAAGACTGATATGCTTTCAGGAGGGATTGGAAGGTTTGCAGGTCTGTTACTCTTGCCCAGGGGCGGTCGGCGTAAAACATCAGCATCAAGGGAGGTTTAAAAGAGAGCATCACCCTGGCCTCTTTGGGCACAATACGGTTGATCTCTTTACCCGCCAGGTATTTCGCTCTCTCTATGAGTACAGGTTGTACGGAGCGATTAAGTTGAGCAAAAGAGCTAATAGCTTCAAAAGCAAACACACAAATCATTATCACCATAACACAAATAACCACCACCCTGCGCACCCGAAGAGAAACCGAACGAGCCACTAACGCAGGAAATAAGGCGGCAGAAAGGGCAAAAAATGGGATGAGATTATAAATAATATAATCATGGATGAACACCAAATTTCGAAAAATCAGGTTATGACTTAAAGGCAACAACAGAAGAGCAAAAAGCAAAGTCTCCTGGCGGCGATAATTGCTGATTGGAATGGTTCCAGACTCAGTTCTTAACACCCCACTCCTGGCAGCCAGCCGAAGCACGAGCGGCCATAGCACTTTCACCAGGAAAACGACCAGCCACATAAAGGACATCACCATAACCGGTAAGGAAAAGAAGCTCACGGACCGCCTATAGCCTACCTGGTAGAACTCTGTCGTAGTGAAAGCCTCTTCAACGTTTCCTATCGAAGACAAGCGATTTAAGAATACTATGGTAAAGAAATCCTGAAGATAGGGCCAGCCCGCCAGCAAGCACATCCACCCTACGTGCAGGCCAAAGGTCAGAAAAGGGAGCAGCCCAAAAGTGACGATAAACCGCCAATTCCTGCTCCGACCGGAGCCCCACAGGAAGTAATGCGCTAAAATGACGGGCACTGCAAAATAAGCCTCCCAATCGGAAAAGGCTCCCGCGATAAAGCTTACATACATAGCTACGTAATAGACTCTACTGCTTCTCAAAATCCATAATTGATAGAACAAAAGAGTTAACAAACCAAAAAACGCAGCAAAGTTGGTGGGGGTGGTCAAAAGCCCATAAAAGCAGCGCACAGGGAAAAGGGCCGCCAAAAAGGCCGCCAAAAGCGCTTCTCTTCTTCTCCCGAAGAGAACACGTCCCAGAAGGTAAATGATAACTACCTCTACCACAGACATCAACACATTGGGCAGCCTGGCGCTCCATTCGTGCACGCCAAAAAACAAATAGCTGAGCGAAACTAAAAAAGGAAACAGAAAGGGGTGATCAACCCGGTAGTGGAACCCGTCTGCGGGTTTAAGCCAGCCGTAATCGAGAACCAGTCCCAGCTTGGTTTCCCCATAACCAAACCGCAGATGATTACGAGCGTTGTGAGCATACTCCGCAAACATATAATCACGCTGCTCTCCATTCCAGGGTGGCTCAGCCAGCCGATAGCAGGTGAGCGCCATCCCCAAAAGCACTACGAACAGCAAAATTATCCTTTCCCCGTACCGCTCAGGCAAACTAAACACCTGCACTGCTTCTCCCTTTCCCTCTCTCCGTAAAAGGGACTTAAGTCTCCGCTCCATAATAATTATATTATACGCGAAAAGCCCTTTATTGCAAAAGGATTTTTTGGAAATTGGAAACAGTGGCTATTGACACGGGGCGCATTTCGTGGTATACTAGGGTCAACTCTTAGCGAGGATGAGCAGAAGGTGAGAACATCCCATCTGTGGCAGGTTTTCAGTGGTACCAAGCCTAACAAGTGCTTCAGGAAGCCGGACCCTGGGTCTGGATAGGCTTGTATGGGCTGAAAAATCTGAGCGGATTAAAGCAGCTAGCTCTCCAGACCACGACGTGACGGAGAGCTGGCTTTATTTTTTTAACGGCGGCTGGTTGGCTACAAAAAATAAAAATTGAAGGAGGAAAGAAAAAAATGCCTGTCGACCGCTTCAACATCATCGAGTCCACCCTGCGAGAGGGGGAACAGTTTGTAGGGGCCAACTTCACTCCCGACGAAAAAGTAGAGATTGCCCTGGCCCTGGACGAGTTCGGGGTAGAGTACATTGAATTGACCTCGCCCTCGGCCTCGCCTCAAAGTTTCCTCGATGCCAAGCGCATTGCCTCCCTGGGCCTCAAGACCCGCGTGGTGACCCACACCCGTTGTAAGATGGAGGATGCCAAGCGGGCGGTAGATACTGGCGCGGACGGGATAGATGTCCTGTTCGGCACCTCCTCCATGTTACGCCAATTCAGTCACGGCAAAAGCATTCCTGAGATCATCGAAGCGGCCCTTGAAGTGGTCTTCTACATCAAAAGCCAGGGCCTTGAAGTACGCTTCAGCAGCGAAGACTCTTTTCGCAGCCAGGAAGAGGACCTGATGGCTATCTACAAGGAGGTGGATGCCATTGGCATCGACCGGGTAGGCATCGCCGACACGGTGGGGGTAGCCACCCCCCGCCAGGTGTACGATCTGGTGAGCAAGTTGCGCCGTGAGGTCAAGGCCGATATAGAATTTCACGGCCACAACGATAGCGGCTGCGCCATTGCCAACAGCTTCAGCGCCCTGGAGGCGGGAGCCACCCACGTGGATACCAGCGTTCTAGGCATTGGCGAACGCAACGGCATCACCTCTTTGGGGGGGTTCATCGCCCGCATGTACGCCACCAACCGGGAATCGGTTAAAAAGTACAGGCTGGAGACGCTGCGCGAGCTGGAAAACCTGGTAGCCGACATAGTGGGCGTGGCTATTCCCTTCAACAATTACGTCACTGGCATCACGGCCTTTACCCACAAGGCTGGCGTCCACGCCAAAGCCGTGCTCAATAACCCGGAAACCTATGAGATTCTGAATCCCCAGGACTTTGGCATGACCCGTTACATCAGCATCGCCCACCGTTTGACGGGCTGGAACGCGGTCAAAAACCGGGCCGAGCAACTGGGGCTGACCCTCAGCGATGCGGAGTTGAAGGCCGTCACCGCCCACATCAAGGCGGTGGCCGACGAGAAGCCCCTGGCTCTGAGCGACGTGGACGCCATCTTGCACCACTGGGTTAATGGTCATGTGGACAGAGAAGCCTGAGAGTGGTATAATATCCCATCGTACACCTGCCCGCCGTTCGGAACTGCGGGAGGCTCAACCATAGACCCTTACGTTGAGGGGCAAAACGAGGTGCAAAATGCAAACCCAGGCACTGCTTGCCAAACTGGTATCCATCAACTCGGTCTTTCCCTCAGACCATCCCGACCCCGACCGCCCTGGCGAGAGGGAAATCGCGGAGTTTATAGAGGCACTCTTGAAAGACCTCGGCTTCGCAGTGCAAAGGCAACACATCGGTCCGCACCGATTCAACGTCCTGGCGGAAAAGGGTCAGGGAGAGGGTGCCCTTTTGCTCTATGGGCACATGGACACTGTGCCGTCGGCCAAAGGGTGGGGAGATACCGACCCGTGGATGCCCCGAGTGGAAGGAGACAGGCTTTACGGACTTGGCGCCAGCGACATGAAGGCCGGACTGTGTATCATCTTACAGGCTGTGCAGGATTTCACGCCTGAGGGTTACAAACTCAAGCTGGCTTTTTTTGCGGACGAAGAGAACATTTCCGAAGGAGCTTACAGGCTCATCCAATCGCCGTGGGTGGAAGACGTCGTCGCCGCCCTGGTGCCTGAATCGAGCACCTCAAAGTCCCAGCACCTTGGGCCCCCGATGCCGACGTTGGGACGCCGGGGGCGTATTGACCTGGACGTACAGGTACGCGGGCGGGCCGCACATGCCGCGCATCAGGAACTCGGCGTCAGTGCCCTGCTGAGAGGCGCGATCGTGGCCCTGGCACTGGAGCGGTTACCCCTGGCGGAACATCCACAACTGGGCCAGTCCAGCGTTACGATTCGGCGTTTCGTCTCCGAGGCAGGCGGTCTTTCCATTCCCGAACTGGCTGAGCTGAGGCTCGACCGGCACCTGGTGCCCCCAGAGACCCCTGAGAGCGCCCGGCGGGAGGTGGAGGATCTGATCGAGAAGTTGTACCAGGAGGGCGCCCTGGAACGTGACCCGGCTATGCCCATCACGGTGAGTGTGCCTGAGCGCCGCACCCCCTATCTGATGCCGTACGTGACGCCCGTCAACCAGCCCTTTGTGCGGCTGATTGCGGACATCGTTCGTGAACAATTCGGCCACGTCGAGTATAATTATGGGCCCTCGGTGGCAGATGAAAACTATTTTGGCGCCGAGTTGGGCCTGCCTGTGGTGGTCCTCGGGCCGGCTGGTGATAACATCCACGCCCCCCATGAGTGGGTGTCCCTGTCCAGCGTTGAAGAACTGATTGCCATCTACAAGAAAATCCTGGAGAATTTCTCTAAAGAAGCATACGAAGGTAATCTCCCCCAATTGCGTTGAGGCAAACCCGACTTGCCATTTTACCGCAGAGACCGCCGAGAACGCTGAGAAAATTGATAAATCTCTGCGAACTCTGCGTGCTCTGCGGTAGAGAAAAGTCATCAACACGAAAGAGGGGGACCACCGCATACGGATTACATATTATAAATAATATAGAAGGAGGTAAACCAAAATGTTGACAGAATGCCCCGAATGCGCGGCAGAGATCGAGTTGGAGGAAGGTACCATCAAGGGAGAGATCATCGAGTGTCCCGAATGTGGCGCTGAGCTGGAAGTTATCAGCGTCGATCCCCCAGAGCTGGACCTGGCGCCGGAGGAGGAAGAAGATTGGGGTGAATAAAAATAGGAAAGAAGAGAGGAAAGAATAGTAAATATTATGAAAATAGGCATCCTATACTCCCGTGTCCGCGTAGAGGAAAAATTACTGTTCGAGGCCATGAAAAAAAGAGGGCTTCCCTACGAACTCATTGACGACCGGGAGTTGATCCTGGATATGCATCACAACGGCATGACCGAGTACGACGTCGTCCTGGAGCGATGTATCAACCACTCACGGGCCTTATACGCCCTGCGCGTTCTGGACGACTGGGGGGTCAAGGTGGTCAACGCCTATCCTGTGGCCGACACCTGCGGCAACAAGCTGCTGACCACCAGCGCTCTGATCCGGGCCGGAGTGCCTGTGCCCCACACCAAGGTGGCCTTCACCCCGCAGTCAGCCTTGCAAGCCATCGAGCAGATGGGCTATCCGGTGGTGCTCAAACCGGCCATTGGCTCCTGGGGACGACTGCTGTCCAAGATCAACGACCCTGAGGCCGCCGAAGCGGTCCTGGAACACAAGCAAGTCCTGGGCACCTATCATCACTCTATATTCTACATCCAGGAATACATCGATAAACCCCAGCGAGACATCCGCAGCTTCGTGGTCGGCGACGAGACCATCTGTGCCATCTACCGCCTCTCGGAGCACTGGATCACCAATACGGCCAGAGGGGGACGGGCTCTCAACTGTCCCATCACCCCGGAGCTCAATCGTCTCTCGGTGGCGGCGGCCAAAGCGTGCGGTGGTGGAGTGCTGGCTATCGATATCCTGGAAGATGAGGAGCGCGGATTCCTGGTCAACGAGGTCAACTATACTATGGAATTCCGCAACAGTATCAAGCCTACGGGCGTAGATATCCCCGGCAAGATCGTCGATTATCTAATAGAAGTGGGCCGCAGTTAGAAAGGTGCCTGGCACTTCAGAAGTGCCAGGCACCTTAGACAGATTCAGAGGATAGATTAAATGATTAAGGCTTCTATCGTGGGCGGCTCCGGCTACGTGGGTGGGGAGCTTTTGCGGTTGCTGCTGGGACATCCAGAGATCGAGGTCGGGCAGGTGACCTCAGAAACTTTCGCCGGGAGCTACGTCTACGGCGTCCACCCTAACCTGCGAGGCCGGACCGGGCTCAAGTTCAGCCCCCTGGCCGAGCTCTCGGAGTGCGATCTGCTTTTCCTGGCGCTGCCTCATGGCCGGGCCATGGAACGCATCGAGGAATTGGCCTCACTTGCACCCCGCATCGTGGACTTGAGCGCCGATTTCCGGCTGCGCGACCCGGCCCTGTACGCTAAATGGTACGGCCGCCAGCATCCCGCCCCACAGTGGCTGGAACGGTTTGTCTACGGCCTGCCGGAATTGCACCGTGAGGAGTTGAGAGGAGCATCTTACGTCAGCGGAGTGGGCTGTAACGCCACGGCCACCATCCTGGCTCTCTGGCCCCTGTGCAAAGAGGGTCTGATCGATGGCGAGGCCATAGTAGAGGTCAAGGTCGGCTCTTCCGAAGGGGGCAATAAAGCCAGCCTGGCTACCCATCACCCGGAACGCAGCCATACGGTGCGCTCCTTTGCCCCTACCGGCCATCGTCACACGGCGGAGGCGGTGCAGGAGTTGGGTATCCCGGCGGTGCACCTTTCGGCCACGGCCATCGAACTGGTGCGGGGCGTTTTGGCTACGGCCCACGTCTTTCTCAAAGACGATAGCCTGGCCGAAAAAGACCTGTGGCGAGCCTATCGCCAGACCTATCGAGATGAGCCTTTTGTGCGCATCGTCAAGGAAAAGCGGGGCGTGTACCGCTACCCCGAACCCAAAATCCTGGCCGGGAGCAATTACTGCGACGTGGGCTTTGAGTTGGACGAGGAGAGCGGACGGGTGGTAGTCATCTCCGCCCTGGACAACCTGATGAAAGGAGCGGCCGGCACGGCAGTCCAGGCCATGAACGTCGTATGCGGCTGGCCGGAAACGACGGGCCTGGAGTTCCCCGGCCTGCATCCGGTATAACCAACAAGAGCACTGAGGACACAAACAGCGAACGTTCGTTGTTGCTTTGTGCTCTTGGTGGTGGAGATTTGAGAACCATGTTTTTTAGCCACAGAGGACACAGAGTTCACAGAGGGAAAAACTCTCTTTCTCCATGTTCTCCGTGCCCTCTGTGGCTTGAATGAGGAGTAGGGCATGATCGTGGTGAAAGTTGGCGGGAGCGAAGGGATAGACCTGGAGGCCGTGTGCCTGGACGTGGCGGAGCTGGTCAAAGGGGGACGTAAGATGGTGCTGATGCACGGCGGTTCCCACGAAACCAACCTGCTGGCCGAGAGGCTGGACCATCCGCCCCGCTTCGTGACCTCGGTTTCTGGCTACGTCAGCCGCTACACCGACCGGGAAACGCTGGCTATCTTCGAGATGGTCTACTGCGGCAAGATCAACAAAAGCCTGGTGGAACGTTTGCAGGGGCTGGGGGTCAACGCCGTGGGCCTTTCCGGCCTGGACGGACGCCTCCTAGAAGGCCAGCGCAAGGCCGTCATCAAGATCGTCGAGAAGGGCAAGAAGCGCGTCCTCCGCGATGACTATACCGGCAAGGTGGAGCGGGCTAACGTGAGCCTGCTCCATCTGCTTCTGGATAACGGTTATCTGCCGGTCCTCACCCCGCCGGCCATCAG
This sequence comes from uncultured Anaerolineales bacterium, assembly GCA_964646625.1. Classification (GTDB taxonomy): domain Bacteria; phylum Chloroflexota; class Anaerolineae; order CAZYHC01; family CAZYHC01; genus DAOULT01. The sequence goes on along the minus strand of CAZYHC010000018.1, from coordinate 26,895 downwards.
CTACGAGGGCCAGGCCATCAACGTGGACGGCGACCGGGCCGCGGCGGTGGTGGCGGCGGCGCTGGGCGCAGAACAGCTTATCATCCTCTCCAACGTGCCGGGCCTCCTGCGGAACTTTCCCGACGAAGATAGCCTCATCCCTCTAATCGAAAGGGACGAGGCCCAAGAGTACATGGACTTTGCCCAGGGACGCATGAAGAAAAAGGTCATGGGCGCGGTCGAGGCCCTGGCCGAAGGGGTGAGGCAGGTGATCTTTGCCGATGGACGCATTGATTCGCCCATCCGGGCCGCGCTGGAGGGGCAGGGGACAGTTATACGTTGAGATCAGGTGCCTGGCACTTCCAAAGTCAGTAGATCCCAAAATCAAAGCTGACGGTAGACAGGCTGCTTCTCCTGCCATTGTGGGCTGTTCTGTGGGGATGCCCTTAGGGGCTGGGCAGCCTGCACCTACACCAGACAAAAAGGCGCAAGCTGTAGAGCCTGTACCATTCACGTTGCGCTCACGCTCTCCCCGTTCTGGATGGACTTTGAAAGGAGGCATTGATATGGCAACATATAAACAGATTCAAGCATGGGTAAGAGTGAACTTCGGATTTACTCCAACAACTTGCTGGATTGCTCACGTAAAAGAGATGTGCGGACTTGAACCAAGAAAAGCACCAAACAGGTTAGATGAAACCAAGAGAGCTAATCCATGCCCGCAGGACAAGATTGAGCCAATCAGACAAGCATTCAGGCACTTTGGAATGAAATGAAAGTGCCAGGCACCTGGCAGTGCTGGAGGGAGAGGAACTGTGATCGAACTGGAGAAGCGTCACAGCAGCGGCGTCTACCCCAAGCGCGAGGTGGTCATCGTGCGGGGGGAAGGGGCGCGGCTTTGGGACGACCAGGGACGTGAATACATCGATTGTGTGAGCGGTCACGGGGTGGCCGTGGTGGGGCACGCCAACCCTTACGTGGTGGCGGCCATCCGAGAGCAGGCCGGGAAACTCATCACCTGCCCCGAAATCTTTTACAACGACCAGCGGGCACGCCTGCTGCAAAAGCTGGCCCAGATCGCCCCGGAAGGTTTGGACCGCACTTTCTTGTGCAACTCCGGGACGGAGGCGGTGGAGGGGGCCATTAAATTCGCGCGGCTATCCACCGGCCGCCCCGGCATCGTGGCCGCCATGCGCGGCTTTCACGGCCGCACCCTGGGGGCGCTGTCTGCCACCTGGGAGAAAAAGTATCGAGAACCTTTTGAGCCGCTGGTGCCTGGTTTCCGCCACGCGCCCTACGACAACCTGGCGCGCATGGCCCAGGCCGTAGACCAGGATACCGCCGCCATCCTGATCGAGATCGTGCAGGGCGAAGGCGGGGTACGTCCAGGGAGCGCCGAGTATTTCCACGGATTGCGCGCCCTTTGCGACCAGCGCGATGTCCTGCTCATCGTAGACGAGGTGCAGACCGGGTTCGGGCGCACGGGTAAGCTGTTCGCCTGCGAGCATTACGGCCTGGTGCCCGACATCATGTGCCTGGGCAAGGCCATCGGCGGCGGGGTGCCGATGGGGGCCGTCCTGCTGGGCCACAAAGTGAATAACGTCGAGTCCGGGCTGCACGGCTCCACCTTCGGCGGCAATGCCCTGGCCTGTGCCGCTTCCCTGGCCGCCATCCGCTACATCGAGGAGCACGACCTGCCCGCTCAGACGGCGGAAAAGGGCGAGTACCTGTTCAAGAAATTACGGGCAATCGAATCCGACAAGATACGCGAAATACGGGGCCTGGGCCTGATGGTCGGCATCGAACTGAAAGAGAGGGTCTATCCCTACCTGGCGGCCCTCATGGAGCGGGGCATTTTGGCTTTGCCAGCGGGCAAGACGGTGCTGCGCCTCCTGCCGCCCCTGGTCATCGAGTGGGATGACCTGGATACGGTGGTGAAGGGAATCGCCGAAGTATTGAGCTGACACGGATTCGGGTCACGGATTTCACGGATTAGCTTTGCACCGCTGAGGCCGCTGAGAAATTAACAGCCAGCCTCATTCGGCGTTTATCGACGTTCATCGGCGGTTGCAAAAATGCGTCAACATGGATGAGAGGGACGGCCGGAAAGTGGGCTTGAACTTGGCGGGTGACTTAGAGCTTTTGCGTCAGATGTTGGAAATATATAGCCCCTCTACGGCCGAGGATGAAGTGGCGGCCTACCTGGTAGCACAGATGCAGGAGCGGGGCTTTCGGGCTTACCGGGACGAGGCCGGCAACGCCGTGGGGGAACTGGGGCGCGGAGGGCGGGAGATAATGCTCCTGGGACACATAGACACCGTGCCGGGCTTCATCCCGGTGCGCCTGGAGGATGACGCCCTATATGGCCGGGGGGCGGTGGACGCCAAAGGGCCGCTGGCGGCCTTCATCTCGGCTATGACCAGGATAGGGCCCCTGCCGGATAAGCGCCTGGTGGTGGTCGGGGCGGTGGAAGAAGAAGCGGCCACCTCCAAAGGGGCGCGGCATATCCTGGAGCGGTTCGCCCCCGACTACGTGATCGTCGGCGAGCCAGGCGGTTGGGATCGCATCACCCTGGGCTACAAGGGACGGCTGCTGATCGACTACCGCCTGGCACAGGAGGTGGGCCACAGCGCCGGCCGGATCAACGGCGTTTGTGAAGAAGCGGCCGCTTTCTGGGAGCGTGTGAGGGACTTCGCCGCGGAGTATAACCGCGATAAGGGAAAAATGTTCCTGACCCTCGATCCTTCGTTGCGCCGCATCAATTCCGAAAGCGATGGCCTGACCGAGCGCGTGGAGGCCACCATCGGGCTGCGCCTGCCGCCGAACCTGAACGTCGAACTCTTGAGAGAGACGATCGCGGAGATGGCCGGCCAGGAGGCGGAGCTTTCTTTCTACGCCTACGAAGCGCCTTTCCGCGCCGAGAAGAACACTGCCCTGAGCCGGGCCTTTCTGGCCGCCATCCGCCAGGCAGGCGGACGACCTGCCTTCAAGGTCAAGACCGGCACCTCGGACATGAACGTGGTGGGGCCTGTCTGGGGCTGTCCCATCGTGGCCTATGGGCCTGGCGATTCGTCCCTGGATCATACCCCCCACGAACACATCAGCCTGGCCGAATACCGCAAGGCTATTGGGGTTCTGGAGAGCGTGTTGAAAAGCCTGTAGAGGAGGATGGACTGGAGGTAAACCACGCGACATGCGCGAAAAGATCATCAGCGTTTTTGGCAGCTCACAGTCGCCGGAAGGTAGCCCCGGCTACGAGGAGGCCCACCTGCTGGGACGACTTTTGGCCCAGGCCGGTTTCACCGTCATGAACGGCGGCTACTACGGCACGATGGAGGCCGTCAGCCGGGGGGTGAAGGAGGAGGGCGGGCGGGTCATCGGCGTCACGGTGGACGTCTTCAACCGGCGGGCCAACCCCTGGCTGGACGAGGAAATCAGGATGCCGACCATGGTCCCCAGGCTGGAACGCCTGACCACCGCCTGCGATGGGCGTATCGCCCTCAAGGGCGGCATCGGCACCCTGACCGAGGTGAGCCTGACCTGGACCCTGCTCCAGGTGGGGGTTATTCCTCCCAAGCCCTTCCTTTTGCTGGGAGAACACTGGCACAAGATCATGGACGTGCTGGCCCAGGAGGCTTACATCAAAGAACGGGACTTTGCTCTCCTCAAGGTGGTCGAAACGCCGCAACAGGCGGTGGAGGAGTTGAAGAGATCACTCCTGAAATAAGGACGCCAGGTGCCTGGCACTTCGGAAGTGCCAGGCACCTGTAGAGGATAAGAATAGGAGGTTGGTAGAAACTATGTTAAACATCGGTATCTTTGGAGCCACAGGGTATACAGGCTACGAACTGATCAAGATCCTGCTCAACCATCCGCAGAGCCGCATCGTGTTCGCCACTTCCGAAAGCTACGCCGGACAAAGGCTCTCCGACGTTTTCGCCTGTCCCTACGACGATATCACCCTGGTTCCCGCCGCCGAAGCTCCTCTGACAGATGCAAACCTGGCTTTTCTGTGCCTGCCTCACGCCGCCTCGATGGATAAGGTGGCCCAGGTTTGCGCCGCCGGAGTGCGGACCATCGACCTCAGCGCCGACTTTCGCCTGACCGATCCCGACGCTTACGAATACTGGTACAACACCCCCCACACGGCCAGGGAGTTGCTGAAAGAGGCCATCTACGGCCTGCCGGAAATTTACCGGAGCGAAATCAAAGAGGCTCGTCTGGTAGCCAACCCGGGCTGCTATCCTACCAGCGTGATCCTGGCCCTTTACCCCCTGGCGAAAAACGATCTGTTAGCCGAAAGACGGATCATCGTGGATGCCAAGTCGGGCGTCTCCGGGGCCGGGCGCGGCCTGAAGCTGACCACCCATTTCGTGGAAGCCAACGAGAACGTTTCGCCCTACAACATCGGCCACAGCCACCGCCACATCAGCGAGATGGAGCAGGAGTTGAACCGGGCCGGGGGTGGCCCCTACCACGTCACCTTCGCCCCGCACCTCATGCCCCTCAACCAGGGCATCGTGTCTACTATTTATGTAAAGCTCAAGGCGGGCCACAGCCTCGACGACCTGTTGAACCTCTACAATCGCACCTACCAGGACGAGCCTTTCGTCCACGTACTGCCCGGCGGCAGGCTGGCTAATCTGAAATACGTGGTGGGCACCAACCGCTGTGTTATCTCTCTGACCCAGGTAGAGGATAGGCATTACATCGTCGTCTCGGCCATCGATAACCTGATCAAAGGCGCCTCCGGCCAGGCGGTGCAGAACATGAACGTGATGTTCGGGCTGGACGAGGGGATGGGGCTAAAAGTCTGAGATTAATGAGAGACGATGGGGTGTTGCTCAGGTACAGAGGTGACAGGCTGGTGGGGTTGACCATCTTCGACGCTTCGCAGCGGGGAGATGCCTGAAGGATGGAGGATAGAGTGAGCACTACTGTTATCAAAATCGGCGGCAACGAGGCAGACGATCCCGATTTTCTGTCTGGTTTCGTAGAAACCATCAAAGGTGCCTGGCACTTTGGAAGTGCCAGGCACCTGGTGGAGACCGTCCCGGTCATCGTGCACGGCGGGGGCAAGGAGATCGCCCACCTCCAGGAGTGTTTGGGACTGGTGCCCCGTTTCGTGGAGGGTTTGCGCGTCACCGACGACGAGTCGCTGAAAGTGGCGGAGATGGTTCTCTCCGGCCTGGTCAACAAACGGCTGGTGGCCCGGCTGGTGGCCGCCGACGTGCCGGCGGTGGGCCTCAGCGGGGTCGATTGGGGCCTCATCCGCGTGGAGAGGATGACCCACCCCGCCGGAGACCTGGGCTGGGTAGGGCGCATCGTGGAGGTGCATCCTGGGGGGCTGAATACCCTGATCGAGCAGGGGGTGGTGCCCGTCGTGTCTCCCATCTCCCTGGGGCTGGATGGCCGCACCTACAACGTTAACGCCGACCACGCGGCCCTGGCCGTAGCGGTGGCTCTGGGCGCCGCGGCGCTGGTTTTCGTCAGCAACGTGCCCGGCGTGCTTATCGACGGCCAACTGGTGCCCCGGCTGACCGTGAACCAGGTCGAAACCCTGGTCGAAGAGGGCAAAATCTACGGGGGCATGGTGCCCAAGGTGCGTTCCGCGCTGGAGGCGGTGGCCGGCGGGGTGCGGGAGGTACGCATCACCGACCTGGACGGCCTGCGGCAGGGATCGGGCACGGTGGTGAGGATGTAATGTAGTGAAACTTATAATCAAAGTGAAGGTGCCTGGCACTTTGGAAGTGCCAGGCACCTGAAGAGGAGGAAAAGGATCATGACCATCGCGCAGGAGATCATCGATCTAGAGAAGAAATACGTGCTCCAGACCTACAAGCGCCCCGATTTCGTCCTGGAAAGGGGCGAAGGGGTTTACCTGTACGACACCGAGGGAAAGGAGTACCTGGACTTCGTGGCCGGCATTGCCGTCAACGCTCTGGGCTACGGCGATAGCGCAGTGCTGGCGGCCATCGAGGAGCAGAGCCGTAAGCTGATGCACGTCTCCAACCTGTATCACACCATCCCGCACGCCCATCTGGCCCGGTTGCTGGTGGAGAATTCTTTTGCCGACCGGGTTTTCTTCTGCAACTCCGGCACGGAAGCCATCGAAGGCGCCCTCAAGTTCGCCCGCAAGTGGGCCCTCACTGGATTCGGCGAAGGCAAGCACAAAATTGTGGCCTTCAGCGGCTCCTTTCACGGTCGCACCTTTGGGGCGTTGTCTACTACCTCGCGCCAGAAGTATCGCCAGCCTTTCGAGCCCCTCCTGCCGGGGGTGGTCTTCGCCGACTTCAACGACGTGGCTTCGGCCCGGCAGGCCATCGACCAAACCACCTGTGCGGTGATCGTCGAGCCTATCCAGGGCGAAGGCGGAGTAAATCCAGCTCAACAGGATTTCTTGCAGGCCTTGCGCCGGTTCTGCGACGAGAACGACGCCCTGCTCATCTTCGACGAAATACAATGTGGCCTGGGGCGGACGGGCTACCTATGGGCCTACCAGTATTACCAGGTTGAGCCAGATATCATGGCCCTGGCTAAGCCGTTGGGTGGGGGGCTGCCCATCGGGGTTGTCCTGGTCACCGACAGGGTGGCCGCCGTGATGGGGCCGGGCGACCACGGCAGCACCTTCGCCGCCAACGCGCTTATCTGTCAGGTGGCCCAGGTGGTTTTCAACCGCATCAACGACCAGGGCTTCCTGGCCGCCGTGCGGGACAAAGGGGAACACCTGCGCTCCAGACTGGAAGCCCTCCAGACCCAGGGCGCGCCTATCGAAGAGATACGAGGGCGGGGCCTGATGTGGGGCCTTCAGACCAGGGTGCCCGCCGCCGATGTGGTGGCCGCGGGCTACGAAGAGGGGATCGTCGTCGCTCCGGCCGGCGAGAACGTGGTCCGGATAGTGCCGCCCCTCATCGTAGAGATGGAATACATTGACCTGTTTGTAGAGAGATTGGAAACTGCTTTCAGCAAAATCGGAGGAAAGGCTGACACAGATTAGGATCACGGATTTCACGGATTGGTGAAACGAGAGAAGAAAGGAGCTCTGTAGATTGTCGGATTGCGATCACATCATCATTCGCAAAGCCAGAGTGCAAGACTGTCTGGAGATATTCAACCTGGTCAATCTTTACGCCCGCCGGGGTGAGATGCTGCCCAAATCCCAAAACCAGATCTATCAGAACATTCGCGATTTTGTGGTGTTGGAGGAAGAGGGTCAAATCGTGGGGTGTGGGGCCTTGCACGTCCTGTGGGAAGACCTGGCAGAGATCAGGTCGCTGGCCGTAGTTAAGGAGCGACGGAATGACGGCCTGGGCCGTTTAATGGTGAACCATCTGCTGGACGAAGCCAGGGAGATCGGATTGCCCCTCGTGTTCGCCCTGACCTACGTGCCGGGCTTCTTCGAGAAGATGGGCTTCAAGCTCATCGACAAGGACGAACTGCCGCGCAAGATTTGGGTCGATTGCATCGACTGCATCAAGTTCCCCAACAATTGCGACGAAATAGCCGTCATCAGAGAGGTGCACAATTGATCGCTTTATCCACAGCCTGGTTTCCTGAACTACCCCTGGAAGACGTGTTGAGAACTTTACGGGCCCGTGAGGTCTTTGCCTTCGAGCTTAATCACAGGGTGCATCCCCTGAACGTCGAGGAAGTTAAAAACTACCTGCGTGGCTATGGGCTGCGCATTACCAGCTTACACAACGTCTGCTCCGAGCATACCGTTCCCCTGACCCCTGACGATCACTACGGCAATCACCTGGCTGACCTGGACGAAGAGGTGAGAAAACTCAGCGTTGAACACCTGAAGACTACGGCCCAGGCAGCCCAAAAGCTGGGGGCCAAGGCCATCGTGGTACACGGCGGCTACCATGCCCAGGCCAGGAACGAAGATTACCGCCACCTGCTGTGGGAGGCCCGGAATGGAGCCAGTCCTCGCCTGGTGCGGGAACGGATGGACGACCTCCGCCGTCAGCGTGACGCCACCGTCGAGCCTTATCTGGCCCAGTTGATCCGCAGTCTAAAGGAGGTTTGTCCCTTGTATCCAACCGTCAAGTTTGGCCTGGAGAACCGCTATCATTACTACGGCCTGCCCGGCCTCGACGAGTTAGCCCTGGTTCTGGACGAAGTGGGGGCAGATAACCTCGGCTACTGGCACGACTGCGGGCACGGCCAGATGCAGGAAAGCATGGGGTTGTGTCGGCACGAGGATTGGCTGAGGCGCTACGGCCACGTGCTCCTGGGAACGCACCTGCACGGCATGGCCGACCCCTACTACGACCACCAGGCGCCTACCCCCGACAACATGGACTTTGCCATGATCGGCCCCTATCTGCGGGACGGGGTGCTCAAGGTGATAGAGGTGGAACAGCAGAACAGCTTGGAGGCGGTGCTCGCAGGCAAGAGATACCTGGAAGAGTTGTATCAGACTAAGCGCCTGGAAACGACCTGAACCCTATACATCATGGAACAAACACAAGCTGTCTCTAAAACCGAACTGCCCAGGGCCACTTTTAGCCTCATTGACCTGGTACTGTTGGGCATGGCCTTTATCTGGGGGGTCAATTTCTCCGTGGTCAAGATCTCGCTGGCGGAGATGTCGCCTTTGGCCTTCGACTCCTTACGTTTTACCCTGGCCTCGGTCTTGACCCTCAGCGTGCTCAAGCTCATCGAGGGAGACGTCGGCTTTGCCAGGGAGGATTGGTGGCGGCTGACAGGGCTGGGGATCGTCGGCAATACCTTCTATCAACTATTCTTCATCACCGGCATCAACCTGACCACGGCCGGAAACTCCTCGTTGATCCTGGCTACCACGCCCATCTTTGTGTCCATCATGGGGACGGTTTTGGGCCTGGAGCGGCTGGGGAAATGGGCCTGGCTGGGCATTTTCCTGTGCTTTGGGGGCATCGCGGCCATCGTCCTTTGTTCCGGCCAGGAGTTGAGCCTGGTCGGAGGAACGATGTTGGGCGACCTGCTCGTCCTGGGGGGCGCGGTGTGCTGGTCGGCATACACCGTGCTGGGCAAGCCCCTCATGAAGCGTTATTCCCCCCTGAAGGTGACGACCATGGCCATGCTCTCTGGCACCTTCTTTCTGGACCTGTGTTCTATCCCGGCCCTGCTGGCCCAGGATTGGGCTATCGTTTCCTGGAAAGGCTGGCTGGGGCTGGCCTTTTCCGGCAGCATGGGTATCGCCCTGGCTTATATCATCTGGAATATGGGGGTGGGCAAGGTGGGCGGAGCGCGCACCGCCGTCTACTCCAATCTGGTGCCCGTCGTCGGTCTTATCACCGCCTGGCTCACCCTGGGAGAGCACATTTTCCTCCTGCAGATTGTGGGGGCCGTCGTCATTTTTGTGGGGATATACCTGACCCGTTCGGGAAGACGCTAAACAGGATTAAAGCCAACTGGAAAATGTATCGTGAACGATATGAAAAGGAGATGAGGCGACATGATCAATGAACGCGATGAGATTATAGTTAGTAAGAACATAGATTTAAGTTTTGAGTTTCTCGAATATCTTTTTGAGCATCCAGAAATGGTAGAGCATATCCCCGATGGAGCCCACATCGCCATTCTGCCGGAGGACGATCCAGAACTGGCTGAGTTGAAATTACAAATGGCTACTGAAGCCAGCATGAAGGATGGGAAACCGGTGCTAAAGGTGATCAAAAAAAGCTCCTCATCCACCTCATCCGATGGGAGCAAACCTTGTTTCAGCTTTGATCAAGATTGAGAGGATAGCCCGTTCTTGGCTTCTTTGTACACGGTGGACGAGTATGTCTCTATGTTTTTGGGCTCGTCCGTTTTTGTCAAATTTGATTTAGGGAGGATGATATCATGAAAGGTGAAGTCAAAAAAGTAGTATTGGCTTATTCCGGGGGGCTGGATACCTCGGTGATCATCCCCTGGCTGATAGAGAACTACGGCTGTGAGGTCGTCGCCTGCACGGCCGATCTGGGCCAGGGAGAGGAGCTGGAGGGTCTGGAGGGGAAAGCCCTGGCCAGCGGAGCCAGCAAAATTTTTATCAAGGACCTGCGGGAAGAATTTCTGACCGAATATGCCTTCCCGACCATGATGGCCGGGGCGATCTACGAGCGCAAGTATCTGCTGGGCACCTCCTTCGCCCGGCCGATCATCGCCAAATACCAGGTGGAGGTCGCCGAGCAGGAAGGAGCGGACGCCGTGGCTCACGGCTGCACGGGCAAAGGCAACGACCAGGTGCGCTTCGAGCTGACCTATAAAGCCCTGAACCCCAGGCTGAAAGTGGTGGCCCCCTGGCGCGAGTGGGAAATCCGCTCCCGCGAGGATGCCCTGAAATACGCCGCCGCCCACAACGTGCCCGTAACCGCTACCGAGCGATCCATCTACAGCCGTGACCGCAACATCTGGCACCTCAGCCACGAAGGGGGTATCCTGGAGGACCCCTGGAGCGAACCGGAAGAGGATATGTTTGTCCTGACCGTGGCTCCAGAAAAGGCCCCCGACGAACCCCTTTACCTGGAGATCGATTTTAAAGAGGGTGTGCCTAAGCGCATCGACGGCGTAGCCTACGGGCCGGTGGAACTGGTGACCAAACTCAACGACCTGGGTGGGGCCTATGGCGTAGGGCGAGCCGATCTGGTGGAGAATCGCCTGGTGGGCATGAAGTCCCGCGGCGTCTACGAGACGCCGGGCGGAACGATCCTCTATACCGCCCACCGCGAACTGGAAAGCCTGACCCTGGATCGGGAGACCTTGCATTACAAAGAGGTCATCGCCCCACGCTACGCGGAGTTGGTCTATTACGGCCAGTGGTTTACTCCTCTGCGGGAGAGCCTGGACGCCTTTGTGGCCAAGACCCAGGAACGGGTAACGGGCACGGTTCGGCTCAAACTCTACAAGGGCAGTTGTGTCCCGGTGGGCCGCAAGTCTCCCTATACCCTCTATCGCGAGGATTTCGCCACCTTCGGCCAGGACGACGTGTACGAGCAGAAAGACGCCCAGGGGTTCATCAATCTCTTCGGCCTGCCCCTGAAGGTCAGGGCGCTGCTCGACATCGAGGGCCTGGGCCGTTCCAGCTACCGGGAGCCAGATTACAGCAAGTTCAAGAGAGACTAAAAATGAGATACCGCAAATTTGGCAGAACGGGCGTGGAAGTCTCCGCTCTTGGTTTTGGGGCAATGCGCCTGCCCATGACCAGGGATGGCAGGCACGTGGACGAGGAGAAAGCCATCCCCGTCATCCGGCGTGCGCTGGAACTGGGGGTTAATTATGTCGATACCGCGCCCCTATACTGCCAGGACGAGAGCGAGAGCGTGGTGGGCAAGGCCATCAAGGGCTGGCGAGACAGGATTTACGTCTCCACCAAGAACCGGGTTACGGACGCCTCGGGGGCAAACTGGCGCAGAAAGCTGGAAGAGAGTCTGCGTAGGCTTGACGTCGAGTACGTGGATTTTTACCACCTGTGGGGCATACGATGGGCCACCTACGAGAACTACATCAACGTCCCCGGCGGCCCACTGGAGGAGGCCAGGAAAGCCAAAGAAGAAGGACTGATCCGCCACCTCAGCTTCTCCTTCCACGACACGCCCGACAAGCTCTTCAAACTGATCGATAGCGGTAACTTCGAGACCATGCTGGTGCAATACAACCTCCTCGACCGGGCCAACGAGGAGGCTATTACCTTCGCTCACCACAAGGGTTTGGGGGTAGCCATCATGGGGCCAGTGGCCGGTGGTCGGTTGGGTGTCCCTTCCGAAGAGATACGCAGGCTGATGCCGGCAGGGGTGAAAAACACGCCAGAGTTGGCCCTGCGCTTTGTCTTCTCCCACCCGGGGGTGGATGTCGTCCTGTCCGGCATGGGTACCATTCAGATGGTGGAGGAGAACGTGGTTACCGCCAGCCGGGAAGAACCCCTCACCGTCGAGGAAAGGCAGCGTATCCGGGAGGCCCTGGATCGGTTCAAGGGGCTGGCCGATCTGTACTGCACCGGCTGCGGCTACTGCATGCCCTGCCCCCACGACGTTAATATCCCGGCCAACCTTGAATACATGAACTACTACCGGATCTACGGCTTGAAGAAGTCGGCCAGGGAACTCTACGCTTTGCTGGGCACGCCAGGCCATTACACCCCAGGTCTGCCGGCCAGCGAGTGCCAGGAGTGCAGCGAATGCGAAGATAAGTGCCCACAGAATATACCCATCATGGCACAACTCAAGGAGGTGGCCGATACTTTGGGGTAGGATAACGCCACCTCTGTTGCGACTGACGTCACCATCATGTTTTTGCCATCACTTAATGCTTGCATTTTAAGACAGCATATGGTATAATTTCGAGCAAAGAACCGGGAGGTGGAGTATGGAGTCTGACACAACCAGCCGGGCCGGGCGAGTGCGTACCTCTCTGGATCTCCCCCGTGATTTACGAGAGCAAATAAAAAAGGCCGTCCATCGAGGAGCGGCCAAAAGTCAAAACGCGCTTATCGTGCAAGCTGTGGAGGAGTATCTCGACCGATTCGAGGAAGAATGGATTGACGAGCAGTTCGCTCAGATGGAGCACGATGAAAGGTATCAGGCCTTGAACCTCCAGATCGCCAGGGAATTCGAGTCCAGCGATTGGGAGGCTCTTCAGATAACCGAGGGCGACCGATGAAAAGAGGCGATGTATACTATGTGCGCCTTGACCCCATCGAAGGCTCAGAGCAGGCCGGAACCCGCCCCGTGGTGATCGTGTCCCGTGAGGCTATCAACCGCTACAGCCCGGTGGTCGTCATCTGTCCCTTCACCGATGCAGCCCATGTCCCTCGGCTATACCCTAGTGATGTGCAAGTCGCCGCACCAGAAGGAGGCTTGACCAAGAACTCAGTAGTATTAACCGGACAGATACGAGCGGTGACCAAACACCGTTTTGTGCGCTATCTGGGCAGGCTAGAATCTCAGACCATGCACCAGATAGATCGAGCTCTGAAAATCACCCTGGACTTGATGTAACGTTCGAGGGGCGGCCAAAACGCTTGGCTGCCCCTTTTTATCGCTCGTTTAGGATTCCGCCATGCTACTGTTTCCCGGCGAGCAGGGTGAGCGAATCAAACAAATGGAACGTGGTGATGTAACGGTCCATTGAGCGGGCAATCCGGTCGACCACAAACTGGTGTGGATCGCTCATAACTGGGGAGAGATTATCGTACAGCTTTTGCCTGGCTCCCTGGACCCGCTCGTCGGTCCAGATGTATCGTGCCCCGGTACGCAGTAGCCACGACCTTCTTTCGGGGGTCAATTCCTCGAAGGCCAGCCCCTCCTCTTCGGGTTGTAGCCATTTTTGCCAGCGATTGGACTCCAGAACCGCCGCTTTCAGGGCTTCCATAATCCCCGCTGGAGTTCCCCCAGGGCGGCCCCGCAACATGTCCGCTTCGCGCCCGGCCAGTTCCGCCAGGGCCAGGTATTCCTCGCTGGTAAACTCCGGCCCCACGTTTGCGCCCCCCACGCCGTTTTCGGGATAAGCTTCGGGGTTAGACACCCAATCGGTGTAGTGTCCCTTCACCAGAGAACCAAGCGGAGCAACGAACTCGTACAGCACCCTGGCCGCCTCCGGGTCAAAGTAAGTGGTATGCAGATCAGTCCCCACCTTGCCCACGATAAAGCAGGGCCACACCGCCAGCAAGTCGCGCTCCGCCAGTTGAGCGTGCAGGTCTCGAATAAATTTTCTGAAATTATCGAGGTCAACCAACCCGCCGTGAACCTCTTCGGTGCCCACCTCGTAAGAAACAGGGGGCAAACCCAGACCCCGCCGCTCCCTCTCGCAATGGGTAATCAACTCAATGGTACGCTTCACCACCAAATCGATGGGAACGGGCTGGTCTCGTGGCAAGGTGCGGTCCACCGTGGTATCTATGTGCAGCAAACTGTAGCCGGCTTCTATGCAGGCGGTCAGCGTTCTCCTGACCTCATCCATCGTCTCTTCCAGCGACAGACGCTCTAAGGTGTGCCTGTCCTTCAGCCAGGGGCCGCCGTGATCCAGACAGGGATAGAGCGGGGCCCGACACCGATATTTTTCACCATAAATGTTCATCTCGCGCACGAACCCTGCCGGCGTCCAACCGGTGTAGCCCCCGTCCCTATCGACCTGATTGAGCGTGGCGGCGAACAGCATGGGGGTGTTATTCTGGGCCGCCACTTTCACCGCCGCCTCCAAAACAGCGGCCGAGTTGGGGCAGGCCGCCAAAAGCGTCAGTTCGGCACGTTTCTCTTGGCGCAGTGCAATTATGCGCGCCACCAATTCTCTCAGCGTAAGCATCAAAGCCCTGCCCTATCCCTCCTGTTCGGCCATGAAATCGAACACTTCCTGGCGGCTGAAAGTGCCTTCCATCGGCCCCTGACGGGTGGTGGCCAGCGCGCCGACGGCATTGGCGAAGCGAGCCGCCCGCGGCAGGGGCCAGCCCTCCAGAAGCCCGACGACAAAGGCCGCGTCGTAGCAATCGCCTGCCCCGGTGGGGTCCACTTCCGTCACCTTGAAGGGCGGGGCCTCGATCCTTCCCTTTTCGGTGAAGACGGTCGAACCCTTTTCTCCCTGCTTCAGGGCCACAATTTTTGGTCCCTGGCGCAGCAGCTTCTGCACCGCCTCTTCGATGTCGTCCACTCCGGCCAGCATAGTGGCCTCTTCCCCACTGGGGAAGACGATTTCGGCCGCTTCCACCACGGGGCGGCAGACTTCCCGCACCTTATCGATGGTGAGCACTTCGGGGCGCAGGTTCGGGTCCAGGCTGACCTGGCCGCCAGCCTGCTTCACCAGTTCCACCGCCTTATAGCAGGCGCGGCGGCAGCTCTCATTGATGGACAGCACAAAGCCCATGACGTGCAAAAACTTAACCCCTGCCAGGTATTCGGGGTGTACCTGGGACTCGGCCAGCAGAGAGGGCGCGCCTTCGCGCACGTTGTAGATGAACTTGCGGCTGCCATCGGCGAAATAGGTCACGAAGGCCACCCCGGTCATGCGGTCGGGCGCTATTTTGAGATGGGTGAGGTCAATGCCATCCTGGGTCATGCGGTTACGCAGGCAGAGGCCGAAGTCGTCGTCTCCCACCGCCCCGACGAAGCCCACTTTAGCCCCCAATCTGGCCGCGGCATCGGCGAAGATGGAAGAGGCGCCGCTGGGATAGGGGCCCAGAAACTCGCCGGCCTGGTCTAAGGGCTGGTCTACCCCTTTGCGCATGATCTCCACCAACGCATCGCCCACGATGACGATATCCAAAGCCATGATGCGTACCTCCTTCAAGCTAAATGTTCAATCAAAATGAAACTTTTTATGGCACAATGCCACAAAAGTGTTCAAATCCATTACCAACAAACACGCCGAAAAAAGACCGTAAAGGCGAGCTACTCCGGGTTTTCGTGCTCGACCAGCATGTATCCAAAACCACGCACGGTTTGCAGGTACTCCGCTTTCTGAACGTCGAGGCCCAATTTGAGACGAATCTGGCGGATGTGTACCTTTAACAGTTCGCGGGCCTCATCCTCTCGGCCGTCATAATCCCACACCTCTCGAAAAAGCTCCCGATAGCCCACCACCCGGCCCAGGTTGAGCGCCAGACAGGTCAACAAACGAAACTGAATAGGGGGCAGAGTGACCTGTCGATGACGAAAGATGACCCGTTTCTTGGCCGTATCGATAACCAACTCTCCTACGCGGATGACCTCATCTACCCGGTTGGACAGGGATTTTCTGACATGGGCCATGATCGCTTCGATACGTTCCAAATCGTATTGGGAGATCTGAGGCACAATATTGCCATAGCCCCTGGTCGTCGTCGTCGAGGAAGTAAGAAAGATGACGGGCGCTTCATCCTGCTGTCGTAGCTTGGCAAAGAAGGCCCGCCCCTCCAGTTCCAAACAGTCCCTTTCCATGATAATCAGATCCGGCCGATTGGTTTCCATTAATTGGAGAGCAGAGGCTATGTCTTGAGCTACATGGGCCACATAGCCATCTCTTTCCAGAAGAGGCTGAATGGCTTGCAGAAAACCCTTGTCAGAATTGACTACCAGGACGTTCACGATTTTACCCTCACCTATTCGCTTGTGCTCATTATAACCTACCTTGCCTTTTTGGTCAACAGGGAGTATAATTAATGCTGAAACATCCTCTCCCTGATGCAGTTGACCGTCGCCAGGATGGTGATCTTGATGGATCCATTTGCCTTTCGGTTTGGTCTACTTGGCATACGCTGGTACTCTTTACTGATTCTGGCAGGCACCCTGGCTGGCATGGGCGTCGTCTCCCTGGAGCTTAAGCGGCATGGCGACGACCCGGCCCACCCCTGGCGGGCGATAAGCTTCTGTTTGCCCTCGGGGCTATTGGGGGCGCGGCTTTACCACGTCTTCACCGTGATGCCCTCTAGCCCCCTTGATACGCACTACTACCTCACTCACCCCTGGAAAATCCTGGCCTTCTGGGAAGGCGGGATGGGCATTTACGGCGGCGTGCTGGGCGGGGCGCTGGGCCTGTATCTCTACACCCGCCTGGTCAAAAGGCGCTTCCTGTACGCCACCGATCTGCTGGCCCTGGGCCTGCCCATCGGGCAGGCCATCGGGCGCTGGGGCAACTTCTTCAACCAGGAACTATACGGGGCCCCGACCGAACCGCCCTGGGGCATCTACATCGCCCCTGAGAACCGTTTGCCCGGCTACGAGTCCTTTGAGTATTTTCACCCCGCCTTTCTGTACGAATCCCTGTGGAATCTGCTGACCTTCGGCCTCTTGTTTTACCTGGCTCGCCGCCACGGGGAGCGGTTGTTGGAAGGGGAGCTTTCCTGCCTGTATCTCATCCTCTACCCTCTGGGACGCTTTTTCCTGGAAATGATCCGCCTGGGCAGCCACACCACTTTCGGGATATCCACTGCCCAGCTTGTGGCCGTGGTGCTCATTTTCGGCATGGGCGGCGTAACGCTCTACCGCCGCTGGAGAAAAAGCAAAGCTGACGCCGATTTTGGTCACGGATTTCACGAACCTTCTCCTGCCGGTGAGCGGTGAAGCCACCCGTGACCCGCATAGGTGTGCTCGTCCTGTTCCATAATTCATTAATTCGTTTCATAATTCTTCAGGAGACGCATCGCGCATGAGCGCATGAAGGAGGTGATGACCCCTGGACAATCAACGGCCAGACCACTGACAGGCTTTGCCTTTCACAGCCTATTCTTATCAAAGCATAAGGAGGAAAACATGGAAAAGATAATGCAAAGCAAATGGCTTACAGTACTTGGTATTCTGGTTCTATGCCTGGAGCTGGTCGTCGCTGGCTGCATATCGAAGGCGTGCGGCCTGGGGGACGAATACGCAGGCGACACAATACACCGGAGCAGGAGCCTGTCATCGTCCACGGTGGCGGAAGTAGGCGCCGCAGGTGCGGGGGATTTGCAGGTCCATGAATGGATTTACAGCACGGGGATCTATACTCCCGATGGCTACACCTCGGTTTCGGCCCAGGATGCACCCGCCGTCCCTGCTCTTGAGGAACATGGCTACCTGGGCATCAAGGTGCCCCACATATACCCGACCTGCACCACCCAGGTGCTCAGCCCTACAGCGTACTTCTATTATAAGACCTACCCTGCTGGCGACACGAAGCATTACACCATCCCGTTGGAATCCAGACCCGGTTTGGCCTCTCAAGTAGAATCCAGATACCCATCCGGCCCGAACGCTCACTGGGAGGTGTGGTGGAGCCAAACAGGCTACAACTGGCCCAGCCCGACCGTGCCTTTCGAAAATCCAGAGACGGAAATAAGCTACAACCTGGACCTCTGTGGCGCATCGCCCTGGGGACACTACCTGGAATACCTGCTGTGCATTGGCGACATCTGCGCCGGGCCTTTCCGGGAGCGCATCTCGGATATGGGTCAGGGAGCACTGGTGGATTTCCCGCCCTCCCCGCCGATAGTGGTGCACCCTACCTACGCCCAGGTGGTCACGCCCGGCGTGCCCTTCACCAAGACCCACGTGCTGTGCAACTATGATGCCATCACCCATACCTACGACCTGGAGTATAGCTCCTCCGAGAACTGGAGCTATACCATGTCGAACACCATCCAAATCGGCCCCGCGCCAGGACCGTGGGGAGAATGCAAAGTGGTTGAGCTGGTCAGCAGCACCACGGCGACGGACACGGTGGATACGGTGCTCATCACCGCCACTTCGCAGATGAGCAGTGACGTGTACGCCACGACCTGGAACCTGGTCTTCACCCCCTGGGTCACGCCCACCATTGGCTGGGACGCTTACCTGCCCGCTATAATGAAAAACCACACCAGCACCGTCTCCGCCGGGCAGTGAACGAAACAGGCCATCGAGCAAATAAGGGCCTATCCGCAGGGGCCTGGCACTTCCAAAGGGCCAGGCCCCTGCGCATTACTGGACAATCAGGCCATTTGAGTGTATAATCAGAATTGCAAAATCCTTTCGGAGCCGAAACACCCCCAGATTGAGCACGACAAGGACGACACGTTTCCATGAGCCCAATCGCCTTCGAAATAGGCCCCTATAGCATACGCTGGTATGGGCTGCTGATCGCAGCCGGGATGCTGGCTGGCACTTACGTCATCTACCTGGAGCTAAAGCGGCGCGGCGATTATCCCATGTACGCCTGGCAAGGGCTGGCCTTCTGCCTGCCTTTCGGGATGCTGGGGGCGCGGCTTTATCACGTCTTCACCGTGATGCCCTCTGACCCCATCGACACCCACTACTACCTTACTCACCCCTGGGAAATCCTGGCCCTCCACAAAGGCGGCCTGGGCATTTACGGCGGCGTGCTGGGCGGGGCGCTGGGCCTGTACCTCTACACCCGCCTGGTCAAAAGGCGCTTCCTGTACGCCACCGACCTGCTGGCCCTGGGCCTGCCCGTCAGTCAGGCCATCGGGCGCTGGGGCAACTTCTTCAACCAGGAGCTATACGGGGCCCCGACCGACCCCTCCTGGGGCATCTACATCGAGCCGGAACACCGCCTGCCCGGCTACGAGTCCTTCGAATATTTCCACCCCACCTTCCTGTACGAATCCCTGTGGAATCTGCTGGTTTTTATATTTTTGTTTTATCTGGCCCGCCGTCATGGTGAGAAATTGTTGGAAGGGGAGCTTTCCTGTCTGTATCTCATCCTCTACCCTGTGGGGCGCTTTTTCCTGGAAATGATCCGCCTGGGCAGCCACACCACTTTGGGGGTATCCACCGCCCAGCTTGTGGCCGTGGTGCTCATTTTCGGCATGGGCGGCATAATGCTCTACCGCCGCCTGAAAAGAAGTAAAAGGGAAAGGAGTGATGCTATCGAGTAGAACAACAGATATAAGCCTGCCTTATTAGCCTAAGAATTAAGGAGGAGTACAAGTGAAAAGCAAATGGTTCGTAGTACTCAGCATCGCCTTTCTATGCCTTCAGATTGTAGCCCTGGCGGCCTTGCTAGGTTGCGAGTCGGCGGGCGGCCACGCCTTGATAGACGAAGACGAGGAGGGCGATGTAGTAAAACGGAGCAAGCAACGCATGCAGCCCCCAACCACGACGGTCAGCTCTCAGGCAGGGGTGGTGCCGGACATGCACATCACGGAATGGCTTTACACCGAGGGGGCCTATACTCCACTGCCGGGAGGAGGGATACCCTACTCCCCGACCCTCCAGGAACACGGCTACCTGGGCATCAAGGTCCCTCACCCACCCCCGACCCATACCGGCCAGATCGTGCGCACAGGGGCCTACAGCCCTACGGCGGCTCTCTATTTCCGCGATTTTCCCCTCGATAAAAGGTACACCGTCCCGCTGGAATACAGGGGCGATCTGGTGTCCCAAGTAGAAGCCAGATACCCGTCGGGCGAAAACGCCCACTGGGAAGTGTGGTGGAGTCAGGCAGACTACACCTGGCCCCAATTGACCTACCCTTTCAAGGGGCCGGAGGTGCAGATAGACTACTTCTTCGACTTCGGGGGCACGTCCTGCTGGGGGTGCACTTTCGAATACCTGATCTGCCTGGGCGACATCTGCGCCGGGCCTTTCCAGGAGCGCATCTTTGCCTACTGGGGTCCTGGCGAGAAGCCGCTGGTGGGCTTTCCCAGTCCTCACGCCGGCGAGGTAGTCGTGCCCGGCGAGCGCTTCACCAAGACCCAACTGCTCTGCAACTACGACGACATCCCCCACGTCTACACCCTGACTTACAACTCCTCAGAGAGTTGGGGCTACGAGGTCTATACCAGGGAGCAGACCACAGGCGGGTCGGTGCCGACCGTCAACACCATCCAACTCGACGCCAATTCCACCAACGAATGCAAATACATTGAATTGGCCTACACCACGAACGAGACGGACACGGTGGATATAGTGCTCATCACCGCCACCGCGCAGATGAGCCCCGACGTGTACGCCCAGACGTTTAACCTGGTCTTCACCCCCTGGGCCACGCCCACCATTGGCTGGGACGCTTACCTGCCCGCCATAATGAAAAACCACACCAGCACCGTCTCCGCCGGGCAGGAATGAGCGTGAAACGGGCCATCGAACAAATAAGAGCGAGATGCAATCATCTCGCTCTTACTTTTTGCACGAAGCTGACACGGATTTCTTTCACGGATGTCACGGATTACACGGAGAATCCGTGACCAAAATCCGTGTGAGCTTGCAGCTACCCGGCAGGCTGTCGTGCTTGATAAGTGACCCTGGCTAGCAAAATACCGACTTCATACAAGATCACCAGCGGAGCCATGACCAACATCATGTTGAAAGGGTCCGGGGTAGGGGTAATAACCGCCGCAATGACGGCTATAACGACAAGGGCATACTTGCGGTTGCTGGTCAGCATGTGGGGGGTGATGACCCCTAACCTGGCCAGAAAGGCCACTATCAGCGGCGTCTCGAAGATAACCCCCGTCCAGAAAAGCATGGCGGTCACAAAAGAAATGTAATACTCAATGGAATAGGTGGGCTGGATGATATCGCTGAGAAAGCCTTGTAGATATCTTATGGAAAAGGGTAGTGTAATGAAAATAGAAAACGCTACCCCTGTGACGAAGAGAAGGGTGGCGAAAGGGATAACGATGTACAGGTATCGTCTTTCCGTCTTCGTCAGGCCGGGAACGAGGAAGCGGATAATCTGATAAATGATAACCGGCATGGCTAAGGCCGCTCCCAAGACCAGGGCTACCTTGAAATAGACGATGATGGTCTCAGTCGGTTTCAGAGCTATCGGCTGTCTATCCCCCATGGGGGAGATCAGGAAGGCCAGGAAAGGTTTGGTGAAAACCAGGCTGAACAAAGTGGCCACAATCAGAGCCAGAAACGCCTTGATAATGCGCGAACGCAGTTCATCCAGGTGCTCAAAGATGGTCATGCCTTCTTCTAAAGCCATTGGTGGATTTACGCTCCCTCAGCCATATTTTGGGGGGCATCCTGAGCGTCTGGCTCCTCCTGGGCGGGATCCTCCGTGTCTGCTGTTCCTGGCTCCTCAGCCGCACTCTCGGGGGCCTCCTGAGCGTCTGGCGCTGCCTGGGCGGGAGCCTCCGTGTCTGCTGTTCCTGGCTCTTCAGCCGCACTCTCAGGGGCATCCTGAGCGTCTGGCTCTTTCCGTGCGGGGGGCTTTGTTTTTGTTTTCTCCGCCGATTTTGCCTTGCTCTGTTCCTCCAGTTCAGCGGCCATTGATTCCAGATTCATCTGTCGCGTAAACTCCTGTGACATCTTCCTGAAGTCTTTGACGCTCTTGCCTATGGCCTGGCCCAACTCGGGGAGTTTACCCGGACCAAAAACGATCAAGGCGATAATGAAAATAAGGATCAGTTCAGCAGGCCCCATACCTAAAAAGTTCATGTTCGCATCCTCTTTTTTTATTTTTTAGCCCTGGCCCTGTCTCCAGATGAGTGGAGTCTTAGCTTTCTGGGCAGGCTTGAGAAGTTCTGGCTGTTCGCTGACGATAGCCCCTAAAACACCGTTCACGAACCGATGAGAGCTGTCGCTGCCAAACATTTTGGCTAAATCGATAGCTTCGTTAATGGCTACCTTGGCCGGCGTGCCGCGATCGATGGCCATCTCGAAGATAGCCATACGCAGAATGTTCCTGTCAATAATGGCCATCTGCTCGATAGGCCATTCCGGAGCTTTTTTACTGATCAGCCGATCTAACTCAGACCGATGGGCCATAACCCCCTGTACCAATTGGCTGGCAAACTGGCTTCCCTTGGAGGGGAGGAGATTATCTGCAAGGCGCTGCTGCAAGACCGACTCCGGATCGTGATCCACGCTATCGATCTCGAACAGGGCTTGCAAAGCAACCACTCTGGCTCGGCGTCTTACTTTCACGATCTCTCCCTGCCCGATATAAACTAAAGAGGGGGTTCCACATCCTGGATGTGAATATTGACCTCTTTGACGTGCATACCGACCATATCATTGATGGCCCGCGCCACCTCGGTCTGGATGCCGCGGCCCAGGTTGAGCATATTCACATCGGTCTGGACGATGATGTACAGATCGACGGCTACCGAATCGTCCTCAACCTCCATCTTGACTCCCTGGCCGGAGATTTTGCGGCCCAAAAAGCGGGTTACATTGCCAGCCCAGGTGCCGCCCATCCTGGCCACCCCCGGCGTGGAAAGAGCGGTCAGCCGAGCGATGGTGATCAGCACCTCCGGAGCGATGGTAACTTTTCCCAATTTTTCTTCCATGCTCGTACCTGTATCTCCTGTGCGCCTTCTCCAAGCTGGCCTAATGCATCACCATGCCCCCATCTACGCTCAACACCTGGCCGGTGATGAACGCGGCCTCCTCGGAGACGAGAAAAGCCACTGCGCCAGCCACATCCTCAGGAATACCGAACCGCCCCAGAGGAGTCAGCTCCAGGGCTTTATCCTTGAATTCCTGGGGCAAATCGGCCGTCATGTCGGTCTCGATAAAGCCGGGCGCCACAACGTTCACGGTGATCCCCCTGGACCCCACTTCCTTGGCTACCGCTTTGGCGAAGCCCACCAGACCGGCCTTGGCGGCGGCGTAGTTGGCCTGCCCGGGATTGCCAGTCAGCCCTACCACCGAGCTGATGTTGACGATGCGACCGTAGCGTTGTTTCATCATGGTACGCTGAACGGCCCTGGTACAGTTAAACGCGCCCTTGAGGTTGGTGTCCAGGACGAGGTCCCAATCTTCCTCTTTCATGCGCATGAGCAAGGTATCGCGGTTGATCCCGGCGTTGTTGACCAGGATATCCAGGTGGCCGTAAGCATCTAGGGCAGCTTTGACCAGGGTCTGGGCTTCGTCAAACTGGCTGACATCGGCCTGGATGGCTACCGCCTCGCCGCCGGCGGCTTTTATCTCTTCTACCACCTGTTCGGCAGCTTCGGCACTGTGGTTGTAGTTGACCACCACCCTGGCTCCCAGGCCAGCCAGCTTGAGAGCAATGGCCCGCCCGATGCCTCTGGAGCTACCGGTGACCACGGCTACTTTATCCGTCAGGTGCATTTTTCCCTCCCCGTTTTGCTAAGGGATATTATAGCACAAAAAGTCAAAGGTTGCCAGTCACCCTGAGTCTGTTGATCTTTCTCCCAAACTATGTTAAAATAATCGTAGTACGTATCAGGAGACCAGCCATTAAATTTTAGAGAAGGAGGAATCTAATGCAAAGAAAATGGTGGATCCTTGCCATAGTTGTGATTGTCCTGGTCTGTATTTGCGTAGTCATCGTCGTCGGAGCTGTGGGGATGGGCTTCATATTCACTGGAGCACCAACCCAGGCCGGCGACAACTTTATGGCCGCTCTGCGTGACGGCAATTACCAGGCTGCTTATGACCTGATGGTCCCAGAGTTGCAAGACAACATCGGGACGATAGCTGACTTCAAGGCTCAGTTCGAGGAAGGGGGTGTAACCGTGCAAAGCTGGACCTTCAACCAGCGTTCGACCAGCGGTAACACCGCCGAACTTAGCGGTTCCTTCACTACTGAAGATGGAGAAGAGGGGAGCGTCTACCTGAAACTTACCAAGCAGGACGACACCTGGCTTCTCTACGAGTACAGCCTGAAACTCTAAGCAAACCGTTTCCGGTACAATCTTACCCCCCCAACTAAGCTCAACCTCATACTCGCCTCTCTGTAAGCAGGGAGGCGAATTTTATGGCGCCGCTCTCAGCTCTCCAGAAAAGCCTCCACCCCCCCCACGTCCCCCACGTTAGCCCTCTCCACGCTTTTGTCCGTGCGGCGAATGAGGCCGGTCAACACATCCTTGGGCCCGATCTCCACGAACCGGGTAACCCCCTGACCGATCATGTACTGCACCGACTCGGTCCAACGTACCGCCGCAGTGAGTTGGGCGACCATTTCCTGTTTGATGTCTTCCACCCTGGTCAGCGGTCTGGCCCTGGCGTTGGCCACCACCGGTATGGCGGCTTCCTGCAAGGACACCTTTTCCACCACCTGGCGAAATTCGTCCACGATAGGCTCTATCAGCGGCGAGTGAAAAGCAGCACTGACCGGCAGGGGGATAACCCGGCGCGCCCCTCGTTCCTGGGCCAGAGCCATAGCCTTCTCCAGGGTCGGTTTATCGCCAGAGATAGCAATCTGATCCGGCGAGTTGTAGTTAGCTACCTGCACCACGCCGCCCGTTTCCTGGGAGGCTGCCCGGCAAATCTCTTCCAGGACAGCGGCCTCCAGGTTAAGGACGGCGGCCATGCTACCGGGCGCCCGGTCGCCGGCCTCTTTCATCAGGCGGCCACGTTCCCTCGTCAGGCGCACGGCATCGGCGAAGGTCAGTGCCCCCGCAGCTACAAAGGCGCTGTACTCACCCAGACTGTGGCCCGCCGTAAAAACAGGGGAGGGCAAACTCGCGCCGGCCGCCTCGGCCGCGGCCTCCAGGGCCCGCAGACAGGCAATGCCCACCGTCAGGATGGCCGGCTGAGCGTTGATGGTATCGGTCAGAACATCCTGCGGCCCCTCAAAACATAGTTCCGATAACGCAAAGCCCAGCACGGCGTCAGCCTCTTCGAAGACGGCGCGGGCCTGGTCGTAAGCGTCATACAGGTCACGGCCCATGCCTACATACTGCGAACCCTGGCCGGGAAAGACAAAAGCGGTTTTTGTCACGAAATTTCCTCCTTAGTCAATATATTGAGATATCAGGCGAATCTCAAACGACCTTGTCAGCGACCACTGTTGTACCTTCCTCTTGATCTCTTCCAGATAGTCGGTCGGCGAGACGGCCATAAAGTTTCTCCATCAATTGATTGGCTTGATCCCTGGCGGAACCATACATATTGTAGAAAGCGTTCCAATCGAAAAAGTCGCTGTTGTCGCTCAGGCTGCCCGCTTCCCATCTCTCGTGAAATTCGCGGGATGAAAAACCATACTTTCTCTCCAACTCACGCAAATCCTGGGAGAGCTTTTGCATCTCCTCATATCTGGTCAGAAGCTCCTGAGCGAGTTGAGATACTTCCTCAAGGAAGATCAGCTCAGAGTCACTGATAACCCTGTCAGTCATCTCTCACCACCTGAGACTCTCAAGAATCCATACTGAATCACTGCAAATTACGGGCGATGACCAGGCGTTGTATCTGGTTCGTGCCCTCGTAAATCTGGAGCAGTTTGGCGTCACGCATCAATTTTTCTACGGGGTAATCGTGCATATAGCCGTAGCCGCCGAAGATTTGCACGGCGTCGGTGGTCACCTCCATGGCGATATCGGCGGCGTAGCACTTGGCCATAGCCGAGATCAGGCTCAACTTCTGATCCTGATCGGCCATCCAGGCCGCTTTCCAGGTCAGCAGCCGGGCGGCCTCGACCTTGATAGCCATGTCAGCCAGCATGAACTGGATGGCCTGCTGATCGATAATAGGAGCACCAAACTGCACCCGCTCTTTGGCGCGGGCCACCGAAAGGTCCAGGGCTTTACGGGCGATGCCCGTGCCCAGCGCGCCGATGCCTGCCCTGGCGTAATCCAGGGTGGTCAGGGCCACGCGAAACCCCCGTCCTTCTTTATACAGCAAATTTTTCCGGGGCACTCGCACGTCTTTGAAGGTGATCTCCGCCGTGTTGGAGGCCCGTTGTCCCAGCTTATCTTCCGTCTTGGTGACGCTGACGCCCGGCAGGTTGGCGGGAACGATGATGGCCGAAGCTCCGCGCGCCCCTTTTTCCGGGTCGGTCAGGGCGAAAACGGTGTACAGGTCGGCGATACCCCCGTTGGTGATGAAACGCTTCACCCCGTTGATAACGTAATCGTCACCGTCGGCCAGGGCGGTGGCCTTGATGGAAGCGGCGTCGCTGCCAGCCTCCGGCTCGGTAAGGCAGAAAGCAGCCAGCTTGGGCTCGGCGCACATGGGCCTTAGAAATTCCTCTTTCTGCTCTGGAGTGGCAAACAGGATGAGCGGGGTGAGCGCCAACGCATTGGCCATCAGGGTAATGGTAATGCCTGCGCAACCATAAGCCAGTTCTTCGCCCACGATGCAGTTGACCAGCGCGCCGTAGCCCCCACCGCCGTACTCTTTGGGCACGGTCAGGTTCATCAAACCGGCCTCCATAGCCCGTTCCACCACAGACATGGGGGTATCCCCCTGGCGGTCGCACTCGGCGGCGATGGGTTCAATCTCCGCCTGGGTGAAGCGGCGCGCCCTTTCCTGCATCTCCTTCATCTCATCGGTCAGGCTGAAATCGATCATTTATCGGTCTCCTTTGTGATTTTTTATGTTTTATTTATCCCTCATTTGTGCTCATTTTAGCAGTGTCCTCTGCCGTCGAGCTGACCCAGACGTTGGATGATTTCCTCAGCCTCGGCCACCATGCGTTCGAGGAGCACCTTGACGGGTACGATGTCGTGGGTCAGGCCGGAAGACTGGCCGGCCATGACCGAGCCATCCCACATATCGCCCTCCATCACCGCCCGCCGGAGCGCCCCGGTGCCAAAGGCGATGATCTCCTCTTCGCTGGCCCCGGTCCTCTCCATCTCCTGGA